>CAKRJT010000008.1 GCA_934351925.1 uncultured Lachnospiraceae bacterium | reverse complement strand
ATTGTGGGAGCACGCAGTGCGAAGCAATTCGATATCATTGAGGTCAAAATACCTTTTGACCTCAACATCATATAATAGGTGTTGATAGAATATGTCGGGAGTTTCTGCAGAATGGAAAGGGGCGAATTATAAATGGGAATATATTTTAATCCGGGCAACATGAGTTTTGTACAAGCCAGAAACAGCATGATTTATGTGGATAAGACGCGGTTATTGGAATTTCTCAATAAGAGGTTATATACAGAGGACAAGTGCATTGCTCTGAGCCACGCAAGACGCTTCGGTAAATCACATGCTGCAGGAATGATTGATGCTTATTACAGCAGGGGATGCGATTCTACCAAGCTTTTTGAAGATACCAGGCTTGCCGCAGATGCAGATTATAAGAAGCATATGAATAAGTATAATGTAATACACTTGGATGTTGCTTCGTTTTGGGATTCTTACAAGGACAATATTGTTGAAAAGATTGTCGAGTATGTATATAAAGATTTTAGGGTTGTATTTGGGGACGAACTCAATTATGAGGACAGCTTCGGCTATAATCTGATGCGGATTTATCAAAAAACAGGGATTCCATTTGTAATTATCATAGATGAATGGGACTGTATAATCAGAAACAGCGGTGATGAAGAGCTGGTCCATAAATATTTGCAGTTTTTACATTCATTATTTAAATCAGAGGAGTCGAAATCTTTTCTGGCATTGGCATATATCACGGGAATACTGCCAATAAAGAAGATAAAGGATGAGTCGGCACTTAATAACTTTAGGGAATATACGATGACAGCTTCCTATCCGATTACGGAGTTTTATGGATTTACAGAGGAGGAAGTCAAGGATTTGTGCAGACAGTATGATATGGACTATGATTCTGCTAAGGTATGGTACAATGGATATTTGATAGATGGAGTGCATATGTATAATCCTAATTCAGTGTCTATGGCTATGGATAGGCATAGATTTGATTCATATTGGAAGAATACATCTTCATTTTCCTCTATCAATACATTCATTACAATGAATTATGCAGGACTTAAGGATGATGTCATGAAAATGCTGTCAGGAGAAAAGGTACGCGTGAATACTAACAGCTTTAAAAATGATTTTTTAACTATTGCATCTAAAGATGATGCTTTGACAGCTCTTATTCATCTTGGCTATCTTGGATATGATGCAGACATTAAGAAAGCATTTGTTCCAAATTATGAGGTGGCAACAGCATTTGAATCGGCACTTCAGACTGGAGAATGGAAAGAGATTGCAAGAGCAATTTCTATATGTGATGAACTGTTAGACGAGACTATAGAGAAAAATGAAGAAAGAGTTGCTGAGCTTATCGAACTCGCACATGATACCTATACGTCAGTACTTAAGTATAATGATGAGAACTCACTTAGCTGTGTCCTCACGATGGCATATTTTACGGCACCTGCATTTTACAATATCATTCGTGAGATGCCGGCAGGCAAGGGCTTTGCTGATTTTGTATTTATTCCTAGAGCGAATGCAGGAAGCAGACCTGCCATGGTGGTGGAATTAAAGTATAATAAATCAGCGGACACCGCGATAAATCAGATTAAGGAAAACCGCTACCATGGAGCATTGACGGGCTACAGTGACAGAATATTGTTAGTGGAAATTAATTACGATGCAGACGGGAAGGGCAGTAAGAGACATACCTGCGTTATTGAGGAAGTGTAATACATTTGGAGGAAAAGCATAAATGACCAGAGAGACCTTAGAAAAAAAGCTAAAAGAAGCCGGAGTTCCTGATTATAAATACAATCTTACAGGAAAAGGAAGAAATGATGAACGTTTGTGTTTGGAAAAAATACGGGGTAAATGGTCTGTTTATTACTTAGAGAGAGGTGTCAAGACAACGAATGAGTTATTTGACTCGGAAGATGAGGCGTGCCGGTTTGTGTATGCGAGATTGATTGGGTGAAATGATGTCACTAACAAGGTTTGTTTATTTTATAGAGCCGGAAATGTATCTGTGTACATTGCCGGCTCTTTTTGTGTTGTGTATTATACTGTATTTAAAATAAGTTGCTGCTTATTTTCCCGCAATGGTTATTCCCTCCACGAGAACCGACGGTGAACCGCAGCGCGATGCGCCGAGTGCGAAAGGATTGAATTTTAAATCCTCACCGATTAAGGATATATCCTTTAAGAGTGAGAAGAAGTTTCCGGATATTGTGAAGCCCTTTACCGGTCTGCCTTTTTTGCCGTTTTCAATCTTAAAGCCGCCCGAGGAGAGTGAGAAATCTCCTGTTATGGCATTTGCGCCTGCGTGCAGTCCTTCAACGGAGGTTACATATATGCCATCACCTGCGGCACCGAGCAGATCCTCAAGGGAGCCCTTTACAGGATTGATGTAGAAGCTGTAAGGGTGGATGGATACAGGTGAAGCGTAGGAAGCCTTTGAGGCGTTTCCGGTGGTCTTTACACCTGCCTTTGCGGCTGTTGCAAGATTGTATAAAAGTGTGGTGAGTTCACCGTTCTCAATCACGTTCTTAGGGTAGGTTGCAGCACCCTCAGCATCGAAGGTTCTCTTGACGAGAGCGTCTTTGTAGAGAGGGTCATCGGTCAAGGTGAGAAGGTCGGCGGCAACCTTGGTGTTCTCCTTTCCTGCTAAGAGGGATAAGCCCTTCTGCGCCGTGTCAGCACAGAATACGGATGAGTAGGTTGAGAGCAGTGCTGCCATAACCTTGCTCGAGAATACGACAGTGTACTTTCCGCTCGGGACGGAGGTGTAGCCTATTGTGGATACTGCATCGTCAACTGCCTCTGCCGCTATTTTTGCCGCATCGAAGCCTTCAAGACTGCCTGAAGCGATGCCGCTGCCGTCATATTTGCTCTCGCCATCGGATACAAGCGCAGCAGCATAGCTGTATGAGAAGGCGGCTGTGTCCTCAAGGTCGAGACCGTTTGAATTGCACAGAGCGTACCTGCTGCTCTCATAACCTGAGGCGGACATCGTTCCGTCCACAACGCGCTTATCGGCCTTATATACCTCGGACTGAAGCCTGAGCGTGAAATCCGCAAGCTCAGATGAGCCTGGCTCTAAGTCTGCAGGTGCTTCATAGGACAGATAATTGTCACCTGCCTTATGTATGAACGAAGGCTCATCGCTCTCAATGGAGAGAGCATTTTCCGTGGCGCGCTTTATAAGTGAAAGAGCATCATCGGCTGTTAAATTCTCAGTAGAGGCATAACCTGTTTTGCCATTTATGATACATTTAAAACATACACCCAGAGAACTTTCCGAGGTGAAGGTGTTGATTTCACTCTGGTAAGCTTCAACGCTTGTACCGGAGGATTCTGTATAGTAGAGCTCATAATCCTTAAGATTATTCTCCTTGGCTGCGGCTAAGACCGCATTCTTAAATTCCTGATAGTTCATTCTAATCTCCATTCCGCCGCCCTACGGCGACACTAATCTCTTAACGTCCACCGACGGTTATAGATGATACCCTGATTAACGGTTGTCCGACATTGGTAGGAATGCTTCCTGAGGACGAACCGCACATACCCTGACCGTGGAGAAGGTTTCTGCCAACCATGTCTATATTCATAATGATATCTGAGCCTTTTCCAATGAGACTTGCGCCTCTTACAGGCTCACAGATTTTACCGTTTCTGATGACATAGCCCTCACTGACGGCGAAGTTGAACTGTCCCGTCACAGGATTTACCGAGCCACCGCCCATCTTGGCAGCATACAGACCATATTCGATGGAGCTTATGATATCCTCGTCACTGTCATTGCCCGGAGCAATGTAGGTGTTGGTCATTCTTGAGGTAGGTGTGAAGGCATAGCTCTGTCGGCGGCTGTTTCCAGTCGACTCCATTCCCATACGTCTGCCGTTAAATTTATCTATCATGTAGGACTTTAATACGCCGTTCTCGATGAGGACGTTTCTCCTTGAAGGTGTGCCCTCATCATCAATATTTATTGAACCCCATGCGTTTGGAATTGTGCCGTCGTCGATGGCGGTCACCTTAGTCGAGGCAATCTGTGTTCCGAGCTTTCCTGCAAACTGCGAATTGCCGTAGGCGACACTCGATGCCTCAAGGGAGTGACCGCATGCCTCGTGGAAGATAACTCCGCCGAAGCCGTTCTCAATGGCAACAGGCATATTTCCTGCATTTATGTAACCGGCATTTATCATAACCATGGCTTCGCGCGCTGCCTCTATGCCGACCTCCTTAGGATTGTAGAGGTCAAAAAGCTCCATTCCGACCCTTCCTCCCGGACTGCAGGAACCGGTCTGGTTCTCGCCTGCCTTGCTTGCGACAGCCTGTATTCTTATTCTTGAACGAATCTGTCTGTCCTGAGCAAAAAGTCCTTCGCTGTTGGCTATGAGAATCTTGTGGTCGACATCGAGGAAGGAGCCTGTAACCTGGGAAATTCCCTCGTTATACTCCTTTGCGGCATTGTATGCCTCCCTGAGATAATCAATCTTGGTGGAGTTGGCAGCGGACATCGGCACAACCTTGATAGGGTGGATATCTCCGAATATTCTCTCGGTGAGATTTACATTGGAAATCGTAGGGGTATCATTAAGTACACCCGCAACCCTTTCCGCACAGGCTAATACCGCCTCCGGAAGCAGGGAAGAGGTACTTCCCGACACACATCTTAATCCCTTGAATATTCTTATTCCGACACCGCTTATCACGGCGTCCTCAATCTTATCTACCTTGGATGAGACCATGCTTATTGTCTTGCTGTCTGTATGCTCTGCAAAGACCTCGGCATAGTCGGCACCGGTGGAGAGGGCTTTTTGTAAAGCCGCTTTTACTAAATCCTGTGATAACATAAATACCTCCCAAATTAATTATTTGTATTACGATAACATCATGATATCAGGGTCAAAAGGTCAGAAGTCCTTTTGACCTCAACATCACATCATAATTGTATAAAACTTGCTCTCTAAGAATAACAAATTGGCTGAATATTTGCAAGAAGCCTGTTAAAATTATATCTATTTCACAAACTGCGGGCATATCTGTCTTGCAAGGTTCCATAGCCCCTCGACTGTGAAAGGATACCACTGGTTGACATTTCTGTAGCCTTCGGCGTACTGTCCGGCGTAAGGCTCCGTTAGAATTGCGTGGCGGCCGGCAAGCTCATCCGTGTAGTCGCTAAGAAAATAGGTTGTCATTTCCGTGCGTCCTGCCGTGTAATGTGTCACAAGAAAATCTATATCATAGTCGGATATGTAAGTGCCGGTTGAGTCCTTCGTGATTGTGACCTCAGCGAAGCCTCCGAGCATTGAATAGTTGTAGTACTGTATCGATATGTAGTTGCCGAGAGAGTAGTATACAAGCGTCTGTCTGCCGTCGTCGGCGGTTATCCATTCAACAGGTTCGACGACATGGGGGTGTGTTCCGATGATAAGGTCGGCGCCGTTGTCGGCGAAGAACTGTGCCCACTGCTTCTGCTCATCGGTGGCTTCAAGCATGTACTCAGTGCCCCAGTGAGGATACACGATGACAAAGTCAGCCTGTTCGCGGGCTTTTTTCATGTCCTGTGCTATCTCAGTCTTGTGGGCATCGTCCATAAGATTAACAAGATAAGGCTTGTCGGCAGGGAGTGAGAAGCCGTTGAGTCCGTAGGTGTAGTTGAGCATGGCGATTTTTATGCCGTCCTTCTCAACTATTCTTATTGTATCGCGCTCCTCCTCGTTCTCATTAATTCCGAGAAAGGTTGTATCCGGGTGCTTTTCCTTCCAGAAGTGTATTGTGTTCAGCACTCCGGCAGTGTCCTTATCCATCGTGTGATTGCTGGCATGCAGAATCACGTCAAAGCCTGTGTCCACGAGCGCATCGCCGAAGGCCTGGGGTGAATTGAAGGTAGGGTAGCTGCTCACGCCGAGCTCAACACCACCGAGTATTACTTCCTGATTGGCAACTGCGATATCAGCCGCAGCTATTCTGTCCTTCGTGTGTTCAAATACATGTGCGTAATTGTAGCTTCCGTCGGGCTGTAATGAGCTGTTATGTATGCCGCCGTGAAGGAGCATGTCGCCCACTGCTATGAGGTTGACGCTTACAGGAGCGACGGTGGCAGCAGCCTCCGTTGAGACTTCTGTTGTCTCAGTCTCCGTTGTGGCGCTGTTGTTTTCATCGGTGCTTCTCTGTGCTGTATTCTGGCTGTCACCTTGACTATTGACATTTCCTGCTGTGCCGGACGGGTTTTGTACGTCAGATGCCTGAGTGGAAGAAGTCTCAAGGTATATTGTGCCGTTGATACCTGATGAGGCACTGTCTGCACAGCCGGAAAGCCCAAGAATACCTGAGAGGTTTATGCACAGGCAGAGTAAGAGTGCCTGAACGCGAGGTGAGAGTGTCTTTTTTTTCATATTAAAATGTTGCATAAAAATCTCCATTCCGCCGCCAAGCGGCGACATAAATAGTAATAGTTCAGCCGGCGGAACTATTGTGATGATATACCGCGCGGAAAACACCATGTAGTCATATAGTATTTTATACATTAAGGAAGCATTTCAGTCAATCAAAATTTGACCCTGGTGCTCCACAATGTGATGATGCAGCCGGAAACTTATGACAAGAAGAATCAAGGTGTCTGTAAGAATATAAGGACTTAATAAATTTAGTCCGATATATCTGATTTGATAAAAATAATTGAAATATTTAAGCCTGCAGCTTAATATAGTAAAGCGATAGCATACAGAAGCAACAAAACATTGAAAACCCGCAAGCTGTTTGATATAATGGCTGATAGTTAAAGTATTATTGTTATGGAGGTTCAGAAATGAGCAGATACAGCAAAGAGGATATATTAAGACTTGTAGCTGAGGAAGATGTTGAGTTTGTTCGTTTGCAGTTTACAGATGCATTTGGCATACTGAAAAATGTGGCGATTACGTCGAGTCAGTTGAAGAGGGCGTTGGACAATAAGATTATGTTCGACGGAGCTTCTATAGATGGTTTTGTGAGGATAGAGGAGTCGGATATGTATCTGTACCCGGACCTTGACAGCTTTACGATTTTTCCCTGGAGGCCGCAGCAGGGCAAGGTGGCAAGGCTTATCTGCGATGTGTATAAGCCGGACGGCACACCTTTTGAGGGCGACCCGAGGTATATTTTAAAGAGAGTTTTAAAGGAAGCAGCCGATATGGGCTATACCTTCAACGTCGGACCTGAGTGTGAGTTTTTCCTTTTTGCCTCGGATGAATCTGGCAGGCCTACGACCGACTCTGATGAGCAGGCGGGATATTTTGACCTTGGACCTAACGATTACGGTGAGAATGCAAGGCGCGACATGGTGCTCACACTTGAGGACATGGGTTTTGTGATAGAGGCATCTCACCATGAGGCTGCTCCGGCACAGCATGAGATAGATTTCAAGTATGACGAGGGGCTTAAGGTCGCCGATGACATTATGACCTTCAAGCTCGTGGTAAAGACCATCGCGAAGAGACATGGAATGTACGCGACCTTCATGCCGAAGCCTAAGTACGGAGTGAACGGTTCGGGAATGCATATAAACATGTCACTGTCGAAGGACGGGAAGAATGCGTTCTGCGACCCTGAGGATAAGCTGGGGCTCAGCGAGACGGCTTATCAGTTCATAGCAGGAATTTTGGGGCATGTGAAGGGCATAACAGCCATCGCAAATCCGCTTATCAACTCGTACAAAAGACTTGTTCCGGGATATGAAGCTCCGGTTTACATTGCTTGGTCGGCAACCAACAGAAGTCCTCTTATACGCATACCTGCATCGGAGGGGGAGGGAACTAGGGCGGAGCTTAGAAGTCCTGACCCGACAGCGAACCCGTATCTGGTGCTGGCGGTATGTCTGGCAGCAGGACTTGACGGCATCAGAAGAAAGCTTGCCATTCCACAGGCAGTCAACAGAAATATCTATGATATGACGGACAGTGAGCGGAGTGAAGCAGGAATAGACAGCCTCCCTGAAAATCTTATGGAGGCGGGAATTGAACTCGCAAATGATGAGTATCTTAAAAATACACTTGGATCGCACATAACCAGAGTCTATCTTGACAACATAAAGAAGGAGTGGAAGGACTACTCCACACAGGTTACTGACTGGGAAATAAAGCAGTATCTTTATAAATATTAATGTCGAGAGGGTTTGTATGGAAAACATAATAGTTGTGTTTCCTAAGATTGAGGACGGAAAGGGGCTCAAGGGACTTCTTGTGAAGAACGGCTTTCGCGTTGATGTGGTCTGCTCGACGGGGGCGTTTGCCCTTGAACATGCACATTCACTGAGCGGGGGTATAGTGATATCGGGCTATAAGCTGCCGGATATGCTGTATCTTGAGCTCAAGGAGAGCCTTCCGCCGCAGTTTGAACTTCTGTTACTCGCTTCCGAAAGGCTGCTCTCCCAGTGTCCGAGCGATATAGTGAGTATATCAATGCCGGTAAAGACGGTGGATTTCGTGAACACCATACACATGATGTTCGATGCACAGTACAGGCGCAGAAAAAGACAGAAGGTGCAGCCGGCTGTCAGAAACACCGAGGAGCGCAAGCTCATAGATGAGGCTAAGGCGGTTCTGATAGAGCGAAACCATATGACGGAGGACGAGGCGCACAGATATATCCAGAAATGTGCGATGGACAGCGGGACGAAGCTTGTCGAGTCGGCGCAGATGGTACTGAGATTATATGTATAGAAGATTGATTGTTATCGAGTGTAAAAGATATATCAAATGAGATGAAATGGAGATTAGTGTGATAGTATGAAGTTTACAAAAATGCAGGGACTTGGAAATGATTATGTGTATGTTGACTGCACCAAGGAGGAGCTTGCGGCACCTGCCGACATAGCAAGAGCGGTGAGCGACAGACATTACGGGATTGGCTCCGACGGACTTATCCTTATAAAGCCGTCAAATGCAGCGGATTTTTATATGGAAATGTATAATGCCGACGGCTCGAGAAGTGCGATGTGCGGCAACGGAATACGCTGTGTGGGAAAATATGTGTACGATTTCGGGCTCACGGACAAGCTTGATGTGTCGATTGAGACGGCGGCGGGAATCAAGTATCTTAATCTTAGATTGTTGGGCGGACAGGTGGGAGAGGTCCGTGTGAACATGGGCGCTCCTATTTTTGAGCCGGCACTTGTCCCGACAACGCTTGAGGCGACAAGAAAGATAGAGGCTGACGGAAGTGACCTTGCGGCACCGCTGCATGAGGGATATGAAAAACCGGTTCCCGATAAGGTTCCGGCTGTTCTTGACGCTGCGCTCACCGTCGACGGAAAAGAGTACAGGGTGAGCTGTGTTTCCATGGGAAATCCGCATGTAATAACATATGTCGACGATGAAAAGGCAGTAGATATAGAGAAAATAGGACCGCTCTTTGAGAGCCATCCTGCATTTCAGGAGCGCACGAACACAGAGTTCATCCGCGTTGCCGACAGAAAGAACATCTATATGCGCGTGTGGGAGAGAGGAACCGGTGAGACGCTTGCGTGCGGAACAGGTGCCTGTGCGTCTGCCGTTGCAACCATGTTAAACGGTCTGTGCGACAGAAGGGTTACGGTGCATCTTCTCGGTGGAGACTTATTCATCGAGTGGGATGAGAAGGACAATGTAGTATATATGACGGGTCCTGCCGTGACGGTATTTACCGGGGATTATCCGCTTATAAGTCTTTTATAAAAAGATGTTGAGGTCAAAATATGCTAATTTAATGTGCGAGTGTATAACGTATTATATTTATGCATATCAGCTCCGTTGTCCGAAGCAAGATGTTCTAAGAACTCCGAGCAAGGTATTCTATACATTCGCCACCGAAGCAAAGCATACATCCCTGTATGCATTGCTTCTAAAGCAGCATCCGTGCTGCTTTTGGCTGGGGACTTAGCAGAGTTCTAAGAACATCTAAGCTTCTCCAAAAAGTCGTGATATGCATAAATATAATACGTTATACACGCTAAGCTTATAGCACATGTTTTGCCCCCAACATCATAAAAATATTCATCACACAATGAGGTAAAATTACAAATATAATTCTAGGAGGACACAACATGTTTAAGCTCAATGACAATTATCTTAAATTACCGGGAAGCTATCTTTTTTCGACGATAGGAAAGAAGGTAAAGGCGTATTCCGATGAACACCCTGATAAAAAAATAATCCGTCTCGGTATAGGTGATGTGACTCAGCCGCTTGCACCTGCAATCATAAAGGCACTTCACGGAGCGGTTGACGAGATGGCTGACGCTAAGACCTTCAGAGGCTATGCTCCGGATTTAGGATATGAGTTCTTAAGAAATGCGATTGCGGAAAATGATTATAAATCAAGGGGCTGCGATATAGCTGCCGACGAGATATTTGTAAGCGACGGAGCAAAGAGCGACAGCGCAAACATTCAGGAGATATTAAGTCTTGACAACAAGATTGCGGTATGTGACCCTGTATACCCGGTATATGTTGACTCTAATGTCATGGCGGGAAGGACGGGCACCTATGATGCCGCCGCACAGACCTGGAGCGATGTCATCTACATGCCATGTAACGCCGAGAACAATTTTGTGCCGGAGCTTCCTAAGGAGACACCGGATGTAATCTATCTGTGCTACCCGAACAATCCTACAGGAACCACCCTCACCAAGGAACAGCTTCAGGTGTGGGTTGATTATGCCAACAAGGTCGGTGCGCTTATTATCTACGATGCTGCTTATGAGGCATATATTTCCGAGGATGATGTTCCTCATACAATCTATGAGTGCGAGGGTGCGCGAAGCTGTGCGATAGAGCTTAGAAGCTTCTCAAAGAACGCCGGCTTTACAGGAGTGCGTCTCGGCTTTACCGTTATCCCTAAGGACATAAAGTGTGGTGATGTCATGCTTCATTCCCTCTGGGCAAGAAGACACGGAACCAAGTACAACGGGGCACCTTATATTGTCCAGAGAGCTGGCGAGGCAGTATACTCGGCTGAGGGAAAGGCAGAGTTAAAGGAGCAGGTTGCTTATTATATGAAGAATGCCAGGACCATAAAGGAAGGTCTTGCAGCAGCAGGCTACACGGTATTCGGCGGTGTGAATGCACCTTATATCTGGCTTAAGACACCTGATAACATGAGCTCATGGGATTTCTTTGATTATCTTCTTGAGAATGTCAACATCGTCGGTACACCGGGCTCAGGCTTCGGACCTAGCGGAGAGGGTTATTTCAGATTGACTGCGTTTGGCTCCTATGAGAATACTGTGGAGGCACTGGAGAGAATTAAGAGAATGTAAGGAACAAAATGGTCTTTTTATTAAAATTTACCACGACAAAATACCTCTTTCAATCGTTATATATGTATACGAGGACGATAAAAAGCAATAATTCGTTCGGAAATGAGGAAAAAGCAATGTCAGAGTCTTTGCAGCGCACGGGCAGAGAATTTGAAGCTTTCTACAATCGCAATTACAAGCTTGTATATCGTGTATGCTACACCTATATGCAGAACAGCTTTGAGGCTGAGGACATGACGGAGGATACATTCGTAAAGGTTCTTGTGGGAGATTATACCTTTAACGATGAGAATCATGAGAAGGCATGGCTCACCGTAACAGCCATGAATCTCTGCAAGGATAAGTTAAAGTCATGGTGGCATAAAAAGACGGCACCCATAGAGGAGGCGGACACGGCGGCAGAGAGAGGATGTTTGACAACATACTGAAAAAGGCGGAAAAAAGGCAGAATCGTGGGGCGTGGAAGGATATGGCATTAAGGTATGCTCTTCCTGTTGCAGCCTGTCTGTGTGTTGTGATTGCAGGTGCGGTGTACAGTATTAATAAAGATAATGCTCATTCAGGGAACACGGGGAATATCAATGTCACGACAGAGAAGAGCTTTGACGATGAGATTGTGATGGGCGGAAATCCTTTTAGTGATGTCGATGGTCCAGAAGCCTTTTTGGAGCTTGGAATTGATGCGGATGCACCGGAGAACGCTGAAAATATAAATTATTCGATAATAGACGGAGAGATTGCCAATATAAGCTTTGAGCTTGACGGACATGAATATCTGCTTCGAGCCTCATATCAGAGCGGAGATTTTACGGGAATATGCGGGGAGGGAATATCGGCGGAGATTATTGATGCCAAGAGCAGTGCATGTCTGTATGTGGTATCGGACGGAATTAAGAATTATACCAAGGTACACTGGTCTGACGGAAGGGTGAATTATTATCTTGCAAACATGGACGGTGCCGATAAGGATGCCGTAAAGGATATAGCACTCGGGCTCACGGACAGAATAAAATAACAGAATCAAAAAAGATATATTAAAATGTCGGAAAAAAATTAAAAGTTTTCCGACATTTTTTTTGCGTCAATCGTTATATAGATGTCAATGAAATTATAAAAAAGGAGATAAAGTGTGAAAAATAAAGTGTTATCGGTTTATTTTGGCATATTGCTGCTTGCAGGTGTGATGCTGCATATAGCCGTGCCCGATAAATATTATTCGGGGAGCGAGAAGAGGACGCTTGCAAAGAGCCCGAGGTTTTCTGCGGAAAGCTTTTTGTCAGGGGAATTTTCGGATAAGCTTGAAAAGTATCTTGCAGACCAGTTCCCGGGAAGGAACGGCTGGATTTCGGTAAAGACGTTCGCGGAGCTGGGAATCGGAATGAGGGAATGCAACGGTGTGTATTTTGGAAAAAACGGATACCTTATCAGTAGCTTTGACGGGTACGACAGAGCGCAATTTGAGAAAAATGTTTCCGTGCTTGAAAGCTTTTCTGGAAACATGGAGAAAAAGGGAATTGCCGTGAAGGTTATGCTTGTTCCTACGGCGGTTGAGATACTTGATGACAAGCTGCCGCAGTTTGCGCCGCATATCAGTCAGAGGGAAATGCTCGAGCATGTGAAGAGCAGAAATCTTGACGTGGTCGATGTCAGTGATATTTTGTCACAGCACAAAAACGAGTACATTTATTATAAAACCGACCATCATTACACAAGCCTCGGGGCATATTATTGTTACAGCGAGTGGAAGCGCGCGAAGGGGGAGAGCGCAGAGCCATTGTGGCTGTGGGATAAGGAGGTGTTGAGTGAAAATTTCAGGGGAACGAACTATTCCAAGGTAAATTACCCGCTTGCCTCGTATGATTATATAACCGCATGCTACAGAAAGGAAAATCACAACGTAAGCTACAATAACGGGAGCTATGTCACCGACTCGATATATGAGAGAAAATATCTTGACGGCAAAGACCAGTATGCTGTGTTCTTTAATTCCAATCAGGCGACGACGGTCATAGATGGCGATGGTGAGGGGAGACTTCTTATTATCAAGGATTCATACGCCAACTGCTTCGCACAGTTCGTGATTGATGAATATGAGCAGACGCATTTGCTCGATATGCGTTTCTACAGGAAATCGGTTTCGGAATATATCAGTGAGAATAATATCACCGAGGTTCTCGTGCTTTACAATATACCTAATTTTGCGGGGGATGCGGCGTTTTATCCTTACTGAAAAAATATGTTTCTTCGCTATGCAATTAGTTGACAAAAATTATAATTTATGATATGGTATCTTAAAGTATATTGAATGAAATCTATAATTCTAAAGGTTTTATCCGAAATGAAGTGTCATTATTGCCTTATACACTCTTCGCGCAGGCATGATTCAGAGACTCTATACTTTAATTCCACTGATTAACGGTCAATAGAACAATTAAATAGTGAAGGGAGAAATGTGAGTGAGGAACGATACTAATAATTCCATCGCCGATGCGTTAGTGATTGCAAGCGATAAGGTAAAGTATGATGCAAATGTAAGAAATATTTTGGCAAATAAGAGTATTCTTGCCTGGATATTAAAGTTTGCGACGGATGAATTTAAGGAATGCGATATTGAAGAGATTGCGGACTGCATAGAAAATCCTGAGATAGGGACGTTGGGGGTGAATCCGGGATACATAAGCAGTAGAACGGATGATAAGGAAAACAGCGGGGAGCATCCGGATAAGATTACAGGCATGTCAAACGAGGACAATGTGCCGAATGAGGGGAAAATTGTTTATGACATAAGATTCAGTGTGTATAAGCCGGGTGTCACGAAAGACGGTAAAAGGGATGTCATAAAGCTAATAATTAATGTGGAGGCACAGAAAAATTTTTATCCGGGATATAATATAGTGACAAGAGCATTGTTCTACTGTGCGCGAATGCTGTCGGCACAGCTTGGAACGGAATTTAATGCGCAAAATTACGATAACATCAAAAAGGTATACAGCATATGGATATGTATGGACACAAATACGGCAGCATCCAATACAATTACAAGCTATGAGGTGCAGCCGAGAAATATATACGGTGAGTATGAATTTAACGGCGGATATGATTTACAGCGTGCAGTGATAATATGTCTTGGAAGAAAGCAGATTGAATGTTATAATAAAGAAAATGACAATGGTGCAGTTCTGTTGAATCTTCTTAATGTACTGATTGATAAGAAGCTGACGGCAGAACAGAAGCAGACGATACTCAAGGACAATTATTCTATTGAAATGACTCATAAAATGAGAGAGGAGCTGAGCGGTATGTGTAATTTATCGGATTTGATAGAGGAAGAGGGACTTGCAAAAGGCAGGGCAATGGAAAGATATAATTGGATTAACAGCTACATGACGAGAAAGAATGTCACGCTTGAGGAAGCCTGCGATGTGATTGGCATATCTCCCGAAGAATATTATGAGGCTGAAAAGCTTTTAAAAGAACAATAATTTTCGAAAATAACAGTCACTTTCTTTGCAAAATTTTCCAAGCTTGCGACAGAAATACCGATACTTGATGGAGTGGATGACCTTGGCGGGTACGGTAGAACCATGGTGCAGCTTGAAGGCAGAAATACGATAAAATACAACGAGGAGCAGGGCTTGTTTGTGCTCACCTGTGGCAAAAATGCGCTCCGCTCAGAGAGCATAGAGGAGTTAGAAGCCGGAAATGCAATGGTGGAGAATGGGTATACTTACTATATGTCGTTTAAGTTCAGCAGACAGCATGCTGAATAAATACAGCTTATCAGATAATGCGTTTGAACATAAAAAGGGTGCGCCGGTGGGAAAGATGTGGTATAATACATATTATCTACAACCAATGCAATGGTATGTAAATAATCAGTATGAAGAAGGAGAACACTGAAATGAAAGGAAAATTCGGATACCTGCAGGTAATTCTTATTATTGGCTGCATACCACTGGCTGTTGCAATTACGGTAATTACCTTATACTCAGCAGGTAAAATGAAAAATGAGCTGATTGACAGCACATATCTCCGCCTCAAGGCTTGTACCACATCTGTTGAGCAGTATTTTACATGGGATATCAGGGAGAATATTCTGGAAAGAGATGAAATAAGCTATCAGTTCATAGATTCACTCAAGGCAGATGATATTGAACAGACGCTGTTCATTGATGATGAAAGATTCATTACATCCATAATTGATGAAAACGGAAATAGAAATGAAGGAACGAAGGCTGAACCTGAGATATGGGAACTGGTAAAAGCAGGAAATGATTACAAAGCATCGGGAGTAGAAATACAGGGGGAGAAGTATTATGTGTATTACTCACCTGTATATTCAGACGATGGGGAGATTCTTGGAATGGCATTTTCGGGAGAAAGACAATCCACAGTAGATAATTCGGTGGCTGGTACGCTGATGAACCAGTTTATAATTTCAGGTGTACTGCTTGTGTTGTTTATAGGCATTATGATAGTTCTTGCATTCAAAATCCGCAGACCGCTTATGATAACATCAGATTATATTGAGCGTGTGGCTGATGGTGACCTTTCGGGAAGACCTGAATGCAGCTCGGTTATATCAGAGGTTAAGACCCTGATCAATGCCTCTACCTCCTTAGCGGACAAGCTCGGAGGGATTGTTACGGAGGTGGACGAACATGCAGATATTCTTGATAACAGCATGGCTTCATTAAATGAACTGGCGGAAACGAACAGTACCAGCACGAACCAGATAAGACAGGTGATGGATGACCTGTCATCCACGGCGGTAACGCTTGCAGATAACGTACAGTCTGTTAATGCCAAGGTCATTGAAATGGGTGACAATATGTCTGCAATCAATTCGGAGGCAGTTACCCTTAACGACAATTCGGATAAAATGAATAAGGCGGGTCAGAATGTTTCTGAGTCAATGAACCTTGTACTGACAAGCTCTCATACAGCATCGGACATTATTGCCCAGCTTACAGAACAGGTAAATGAAACCAACAAGGCAATTGCTTCCATCAATGAAGCGGTTGAACTTATTTCGGATATTACGTCACAGACTAATCTGTTGTCACTTAACGCATCGATTGAGGCGGCGAGGGCAGGACAGGCAGGCAGAGGCTTTGCTGTTGTTGCCTCAGAGATAAAACAGCTCGCAGATCAGAGCAGTCAGGGAGCAGATTCGATTAAGAATATGGCAGACAACATTCTTGAAAAATCCAACCGGTCCGTGATCCTGACAGGCAGAATGAAGGAGCTTGCTGAGAAGGAGCAGACAGACATAGGAAATGCAAAGGAAAGCTTCGATATACTGAACCGTATAATAGAAGAAAATGCTGCTATTGCACAGACAGTTATGGACAAAACAAAGAATCTTGAAGCTCTTAAGCTTGATATTATAAACAGTGTATCTGAGCTAAGCGCGATAAGCGAAGAAAATGCTGCCAGCAATGAGGAGGTAACTGCAAGAGTTACGGAGATTGCAGAGTCAGTTAACAGAATCTCAGAGGATACCCAGACTGTAAGGAAGGTATCATCTGACATGAAAGAACTGATGGGGTACTTTAAGTAACCGTGTACATATGCCATACCGGGGCTGCCGCCGGACTTCTTCCAATGGTAGTGATGGGAATAAGCAGCAATGAAGCATTTGCCGGCGAGAATATAGGTGTCGATGAAAAGGTATCAGTCCGTTATGGATTTGATACCTTTTGGTGTATCAGGATTCAGGTGTCAAAACATGCTTATTTATTTTAAAAGTGTATAGCATGTTATATTTATACATATCAGCTCCGTTGTACGAAGCCAGTTGTTCTAAGGGCTCTGAAAAAAGTATTTCTGCTTCCGCCACCGTTGCAAAATCAGCCCTCCATGGCTGTTTGCAACTCAGACGGCATCCATGCCGTCTGTGGCTGTACGATAAACAGAGCCCTAAGAACAACTAAGCTTCTTCCAAAAGTCGTGATATGCATAAATATAACATGATATATATATTTAAGTTGTGAAAGCATGTTTTGACACCTGAATCGTCTGTGGGGAGCTATAACATTGCAAAAGATAAAAAAGAATGTTATAATAGACGTATTAGGAGAGCGCCGGATGATGGAATATAAAGATAATGATTTCGGTAATCTTATAAAGAGTATCAGAAATAAGAATAAAATCAATGCGGAAACACTGGTCAGGGGTATTTGCTCGGTGAAGGTTCTGAATAATATAGAGAGCGGGAAAACAATTCTCAGACTTCCTAATACGAGAAAGAATGAAAGAGAGGTAATGAATCTTTCGTATGTTATTACATCATCAAATGCCTTTTATGCAACACTTGATAAGGTAGTAGCAGGACTTAACACAGCTAGCTTTACGAGTAAAGATTATCGTATAGACGATTATGTGGAACAGGATACTGAATTTCCAGTAGAACAAGCTGGTAATATACAGACAGAGTTAAAGTTAGATAATGATGTAACTGATGATACAAATAATGTGTCGGATGAGATAGATTCTTTAAATGTAGACTTTGTGAGGGAACAAATATCACCATTCGTAAATAATGAGAATATGGAATCACAGAGTCAATCTAAGGCTACAAATATGATTTTAGAATATTTACAGACAAATGATCAAATAACATCTGCTAAGATACAGGAGATGTGTGGATTTACTAAGCAACAGGCTAGAAGTGTCATTGATAAGATGAGGAATGAGAAATTGATAGATATTTGCAGACGAGGAAATAAATCATATTATGTAATAATTTAGTATTTCGAGTTTTCCTTCGAGTTATTTTTAGAAAAAACTCGAAGGAAAACTCGGAGGATAACGCATATCATTGTATACCATCTGCTTTGGGCTGCTAATTTGCTGCTGAAAAGTGTAAAGCGGACATAAGCATCCCACTTACCCACCGCTTAGTGCTCTATACACTTGAAGCGGGGGATTGCTTATTCTGCGTTCAAAACGATGTGAAAATGGTGATATTTGGCAAAGCAGATATGCCCGGAATGTAGGAAATATCAGCGTTTGTAATATGCTGATAAAATATAAGGGAAGAGAATGAATTGTTAAAGTGAGTATTGATAGATAAATGTGTGGACTATAAGGGTTCACAGCCAAGGGTATGAGCCATTTGTGGTTCGTGCCCTTTTGTATTAATAATTGCCTTTTTAAAGATGTTTAAACTTGTCATAAAAAACAAAATGTGCTACGATTAAAAAGATTTAATTAATTGCAGTATAAAAGCAAAAGGAGAATACGCAGATGGCAAATGTTATTACAGACGAGACCATAGAGTATGTGGGTATCCTTGCAAAGCTTGAGCTCTCCGATGAGGAGAAGGAAGCTGCCAAGAAGGATATGGGAAATATGTTAAATTATATTGATATGCTCAATGAGCTGGATACGGACGGAGTGCAGCCGATGTCGAATGTGTTTCCGGTCAAAAATGTGTTCCGCGAGGATGTCGTGACTAACGGCGATGACAGCGAGAATATGCTTGCCAATGCGCCTGAGGAGAAGGACGGCTTCTATATGGTGCCTAAGACTGTGGAATAAATGCAGTCGGAAATTTAAAATATAAAATTAAGAATAGATATTTAGAATCGGTTTAACGGTGTGGCATATTTTATATTTCTGATATATGTTATGTATTGCTGTTGCAGGATTGGCTTATATAACAGTTTGATATTTTTAAAGGCTGTTTTTATGAAGCTGATGGATATAGCATTGATTCTAAGTATGTATGGATTGGAGATAGATTATGGATATTGCAAAGATGACGGCTGTGGAGCTTGGCAGAAAAATCAAGGCTAAAGAAATTTCCGTCCGCGAGGCTGTGGAGGCTGTGTTTGACAGAATTAAGGCAGTGGAGGGAGAGTACAACTGTTATGTCACCCTCTGTGAGGAGCAGGCATTAAAAAAGGCTGACGAGGTTCAGAAACAGATAGATGACGGGACGCTCACGGGACCGCTTGCGGGCGTGCCTGTCGCAATAAAGGACAATATGTGCACCGAGGGAGTGCTCACAACCTGCTCCTCGAAGATTTTATATAATTTTAAACCGACATTTTCATCGGAGGCTGTGTTAAATCTTGAGAAGGCTGGCGCTGTCATAATCGGCAAGACCAACATGGACGAGTTTGCCATGGGAAGCACGACCGAGACATCGTTTTTCGGACCGACCAAGAACCCAAGAAATCCGGAGCATGTTCCGGGCGGCTCATCGGGAGGTTCGGCTGCGGCTGTTGCGGCTGATGAATGTTTCTATGCGCTCGGCTCCGATACGGGCGGCTCAATCAGACAGCCAAGCTCCTATTGTGGAGTTGTCGGAATGAAGCCTACCTACGGAACAGTGTCAAGATACGGACTTATCGCCTACGGCTCATCGCTTGACCAGATTGGACCTATAACCAAGGACGTCACGGACTGCGCTACGGTGCTTGAAGCGATAGCCTCATACGATGCAAAGGACTCCACCTCCGTAAAGAGAGAGCCGGAGGACTACAAGTTCACGGATGCTCTTGTCGAGGATGTTGCAGGGCTTAAAATAGGTATTCCGAGAACCTATTTTGGCGAGGGAATCGACGAGGAGGTCAAGGAGAAGGTATTAGCGGCGGCAAAGGTGCTCGAGAGCAAGGGTGCCATTGTCGAAGAGTTCGACCTCGGACTTGTGGATTACGCCATTCCTGCCTACTATATCATTGCGTCTGCGGAGGCAAGCTCGAACCTCGCACGTTTTGACGGCGTGAAGTACGGCTACAGAACCGAGGAGTATGAGGGACTTCACAATATGTACAAGAAGTCGCGTTCCGAGGGCTTCGGAGCTGAGGTAAAGAGACGTATTATGCTCGGTTCCTTCGTGTTGAGTTCCGGCTACTACGATGCCTACTATATCAAGGCGCTAAAGACCAAGGCTCTTATAAAGAAGGAATTTGACAAGGCATTTGAAAAATATGATGTTATATTAGGACCGGCGGCTCCTACCACGGCTCCGAAGCTCGGAGAGTCACTTTCCGACCCTATCAAGATGTACCTTGGAGATATTTACACCATTTCGGTAAACCTCGCGGGACTTCCGGGAATATGTGTCCCATGCGGAAACGATAAAAACGGGCTTCCAATAGGGGTACAGCTTATCGGTGACTGCTTCTCGGAAAAGACGCTTATCCGCGCGGCATATACTTATGAGCAGCATGAAAGGAACAGCTGAATCAGCAGATACGTTGATTGATATGTTCTGCTATTTCATACAGGAAAAACGTAAAAGCACGTTTTTCAAGGTTATTTGGGTTACTTTAAAAAAGTGACATGGAGGAATATTGAATGAAAGAATACGAAACCGTCATTGGACTTGAGGTTCATGTAGAACTTGCTACAAAGACTAAGATTTTCTGCGGCTGCTCCACGGCATTCGGCGGAGCACCTAATACACACGTTTGTCCGGTATGTTCAGGTATGCCGGGCTCACTTCCGGTTTTAAACAAGCAGGTTGTGGAGTATGCCATGGCAGTGGGACTCGCGACCAATTGCGAGATTAACCGGAAGAATATATTTGACCGAAAGAATTATTTTTACCCTGATAATCCACAGAACTACCAGATTTCACAGCTCTATCATCCAATCTGCCATGACGGCGGCATAGAGATAGAGACTGCCGATGGAGGAAAAAAGACTGTGAGAATCCACGAGATTCACATGGAGGAGGATGCAGGAAAGCTTGTCCACGATGAGTGGGAGGACTGCTCACTTGTCGACTTCAACCGTTCGGGCGTGCCTCTTATAGAGATTGTGTCCGAGCCTGACATGCGCTCGGCTGACGAGGTTATCGCATACCTTGATAAGCTGAGACTTATCATCCAGTATCTCGGAGCCTCAGACTGCAAGCTTCAGGAGGGCTCAATGCGTGCCGATGTGAACCTCTCGGTTCGTGAGGTCGGTGCTTCGGAGTTCGGAACGAGAACGGAGACAAAGAATCTTAACTCGTTTAAAGCTATCGCGAGGGCAATCGAGGCTGAGAAGAAGAGACAGATAGAGATTATTGAGGATGGTGGAAAGGTTGTTCAGGAGACAAGACGCTGGGATGACAACAAGGAGTATTCCTATGCGATGCGTTCTAAGGAGGATGCACAGGACTACAGATATTTCCCTGAGCCTGACCTTGTACCCGTTGTCATCGACGATGAGTGGCTTAATGCCGTAAAGGCACGCCAGCCTGAGTTCAGGGATGAGAAGAGAGCAAGATATAAGGCTGAGTTCGATATACCAGAGTACGATGCTGATATTATAACCAACTCAAAGAGAATGGCGGACATTTTCGAGGCGACAACCGCAATCTGCAGCAAGCCTAAGAAAGTTTCCAACTGGCTCATGGTTGAGACAATGCGTCTCTTAAAAGATAATTCTATGGAGCCTGAGGACATAAGCTTCTCACCTGAGAATCTGGCAAAGCTTATCGAGCTTGTCGAGGCAGGTTCAATAAATTCAAGTGTTGCAAAGGAAGTGTTCGAGAAGATATTTAAGGATGACATCGACCCTGAGAAGTATGTCGAGGAGAAGGGACTCAAGATTGTAAATGACGACGGTGCGTTAAAGAGCACCATCGAGGAGATTATAGCAGCCAATCCTCAGTCCGTTGCCGACTATCACAGCGGCAAGGAGAAGGCTCTCGGCTTCCTTGTTGGACAGACCATGAAGGCTATGAAGGGCAAGGCTAACCCGGCAAGCATCAACAAGATACTTAGGGAGCTGCTGTAGGGGTGGCTCTATATCGCACCGGCAGAAATTTCAGTCTAAATAAGCAATTATAATATGCTGTGGGCAGAGAAAACAGCCGGAAATAAAAAAAATAGCAGATATTTCAGTCTAAGGATGAGATATTAAATAAAATGGGCAGAGAAAATTCACAGATAGCGCAATTTTGGCGGATTTTCTCTGCCTATAACAGTTATAATGCATATGCTGTTGAGGCCAAAAGGTCAAAAACCCTCACGCAGGCAAGCTTGCATCGGACTTCTGACCTTTTGCCCCTGATATCATGCATATATATATGGACAGACATAATGCACAAGGAATAATATAGGGAATGAGGAGGATATGTTTCTAAATACCTGGGACATTAAAATTGTTGAATATGGATGAAAACAAGCTGGAATTCAGAAAAATTACCAAAGAAAACTATATGGAATGTATAGCGCTTAAGGTTGATGAGAGCCAAAAACATTTTGTTGCCGATAACGCTCAGTCATTGGTTGAGGCGGCTTTCGAGGATGGCTTGTATACTCTTGCAATATATCATAACCGGACAATGGTTGGTTTTATACTGTATGATTATGATGAAGATATTCCGGGGTGGTCTTTGAGCCGTTTTATGATAGGAAAACAGTATCAGGGAAAAGGCTGCGGAAAAAGATCAGTATTGGAATTTATAGATTTCTTCAGGAAAAATTATGATGCCGATAAAATATATATAAGTGTGTCACTCGAAAACACCATTGCACGAAAAATGTACTGTGATATTGGGTTTAGGGAAATTAAGGAAATAGAGTATACATTTATGGGTGAGCACTACAGGGAAATACAGATGGTGAAGCAGTTATTGCTGTAAAAGCTTATCCGGAGAGACTGGCAGTGTTCAGAATTTCAAAGAAAAAAGTTTTGCGGATAGGGGTGGTAATCGGATGAAAGCAGACGAGGTAATAGCAGAGGTTGTAAAGCTGTGTAAAAGCTTCGGTGCAAATGAAGTGATTTTATATGGTTCAAGGGCAAAGGGTACGAGCATTGAGCACAGTGATATAGACATAGCAGTATCGGGATTTCAAAATCCCGGAATGTAAATGTTGGAAAGATAAGCTTCAGAATCGGTCACAATTATCACTCATATTATAATGGAAATATTGGCTATGAAGTCGATGAGGAGTACAGGGGAAATCATTATGCGCTTCTGGCTTGCCGGCTAATGCCGGATGTCGCAAGATATTATGTGATGGATAAGCTGTATTTGACATGCGATTTTGACAATGTGGCTTCCTGCAAGACTATTGAAAAGCTTGGTGCGAGGTTAATTGAGGAGGTGCAGCCGCCGAAGGACTATGTATTTTACTATGAAGGAATGCCGAAACAGAGGATATATGAATTAAAAATATAGTGAAGTTATTGAAAACAGAGGATATGAATCTATGGTAAATATAAGAAACGTACAACACGGTGACGAAAATAACCTTGCATACATACAGACTGAGAGCTGGAAGGCGGCGTTCAAGGACATAGTTTCTGCCGACCTGCTTTTGGAATGCACCGGAATAGAACGTGCGACAGCAATGTACAAAAGTCTTCTTGATGAAAATAAGGGAAACGGATATATTCTGGAACTTGATGGCAAGCCGCATTGTATAGCATGGTGGGATGCCTCAAGGGAGAAGGATATGCCGGGATACGCTGAACTTATCTGTATTCATTCATTGATGGATAATTGGCATAAGGGCTATGGCAGCATGATGATGGACAGGGTGCTCGGTGATGTGAAGGCAGCAGGCTATTCTAAGATCATGCTGTGGGTGTTTGACAGCAATGTGCGTGCAATCAGATTTTATGAAAAACATGGCTTCACGGCGAGCGGAAGAAAGCAGCCTGCGCTTGGCGCGGTTGAGGAGATGTATGTGCGCGGGCTGTGACATGGGAATAAACAAATCAAAATTTATCTATTTAATCCTCCGAAACCCTTGTATTTTCAAGGAAAATCGGCATTATAATGTTCGTTCCTTATGTATTTTCCCTTGTTTTCGCCCTTATGAGCGAAACAAGGGAAACTTTTTGTTTAGGCTTCACCAACCACCTTATCAAGCAGTCTTGCGGAAGTTCGTTTCGCTTCTCTCTTAGAGTGAGCGTAGATGTTCATTATGGTGCTTACGTCAGCGTGTCCGAGCAGTTCCTGTACATCCTCGGTTCTAGGCAGGCTGTAGACTTCATAGTAAGTACGGTCTTTTCCTTTTACCTCTTTGTAGTAATTGAGGTGGTAGAGTTCGCCATACTTAAAGCGGTTCTTATGCTGTTACGTCTTTGCCTTTCTGAGAATGTCAGCCAGAGTGTCGCAGAAATCCACGGTGCGGACTTTCTTGCGTTTGATGGCACTATCTCTGTCTTGTGCCTTTGCCCGTTGTATCGCATACTGCGTCGTACTGTGAGGTACTGTTCGTCAAGGTTGATGTCCTGCCAAGTCAGACCACACACTTCTCCGATACGAAGCCCTGTGTAATAGGCTATCTGCATCGGGAGCAATGCGGGATTGTCTTTCTTTTTCAGGAAGTCCATAAATGCCTGTAAATGTTCCGCAGTGGCCGTTTTCAGTTTTCCAAGGGAAAGCCGCTTCAAAAAACTCATACATTTTCTATGTTCCTCCGGATTTATAATAAAACTATTTTCTATGTTTCTTATACTGCGTGTATTTCACAAAACACATACCGAATATCGCAAGATACATTGCCAAGACACCACCAATAAGTGAAGCGATAAGATAATAGCGAGGGTAAAGCAAGTGGCTTATAAACTGTGGCAATAATACCGTAAAGAAAAGAATCAACAACGGCAACATCCGCCCTTTTATCACTCGTTGCATCATCTGAAATCTTGATTCCTCATCGCAGAAAATTTCTTCTGCTACACCATCTTCAGCAACTGCTTTTCTAAAATAGCTGTAGCCAAAAAAATCTTGTATATACTCCCAACCACAATCATCAAACATTTTCAGATATTCATCCTTATGTGCGAGACCATCTTTGTTATAATCAAGTTGATATACCACATCCTGAGGAATACATTTCTCAAAATAATACATTCCCAACCCTGTTACCTTGATAAATTTCCAACCCAACTTGTGCATTTCTCGTAAATAATCCTGCTCTTTTTCATATTCGAATATTGTAAACCATTTGAATTGTTTTTTTACTTGCATTTTACATTTCCTCCTGAGCTATCTTATATAAGCGTTCAATTCGTTTCAGTTCAAGTTGTAAAACTTCTAATCCTAAATCTGTGATTTGATAGATTTTTCGTTTATCTTCTTCACAAATAAAACGAATTATATTGTCTTTTTCCATTTTTGATAAACTACCGTACATTGTACCAGGCGTAAGTTTAATAGCTCCGTCCGTCATTTTTTCAACCGTTTGAACAATGCCATATCCGTGATTAGGCTTTCGCAAACACAATAAGATGAAAAAAGCAGTTTCCGTCATAGGAACATAAACTTTTTTTATATGCTGATCCATAACATCGACCTCCACTTTGTTTTAGTGCGATGTATCGCACTTCGATACTTATAATATATCGCAGTACGATATAAAAGTCAATGATTATTTAAAAATAAGTGGCAGAGAAAAACTTTCCCTGCCACCATTCTTTGGTTAGTTGTTAATTATATCGTGATTTGGAGGTGATGCATTTATGCCTAAAATAATTTGGTGTGGTAACAAATCTTGGGATACGAATTTCCGGAAAATACGTTGCCGAACAATGCAAAACTAATAGAAAGACCGGATAATGTTTTTTAAAGCAGTATGCTATATGGTATTTTACCATTAATTTTTTAGTTATGTGATAATATGTATTAAATGGTTTATTGTTGGTGAAAGAGCAATGAATCCGATATATGTTCCATTCAAAGCTATGAATCGGAGAGGTTGTAGACGGGCATACACATGGAAGGGATTTGTGGAAATGCTCAAGTATTATCCATTAGCAAAACCTAAAACGTACTATTGTTTATATTGAAGCGAATGTTACTATGAGGAGTCGTATGCGGGAAAGCCGCACATACGGATCTATGAGGGGTTAAGATTGAGAGTTTTTAGTCTGATCGACTGCAGGAGTAAATGTAGTGAATATTCAAAAATCGTTTAATCTTTACTTTTTGAGCTTAAAAACAAGAGAAGCTTTACTTTTGACGATTAGGAGTGATATAATATGTAAAGATAAATGGAGGTGTATAAAAGTGGTTTCATATATTGGGCTTGAGACTTTACTTAAGGAGAAAGGCATTGGAAAAACTGAACTTAGTTCAAAATTAGGCTTATCTACACGTACAGTTGCTAAAATTGCCAAAGGAGAAAAACTTTCTAAAAATACACTGAAAAAAATTGCTGATTATCTAAATGTAACACCGGAGATGCTTTATCGTATAGAATCGGATAATAAGATGCTTCAAATATTAAGAGATGAGAAGGAAATACATCTTCCGGGCGGTCTTTATCATGAACTGCAAATTAGAATGACATATAATTCCAATCATATCGAAGGGAGTAAGCTTTCGGAAGATCAGACAAGACTTATTTTTGAGACTAATACAATTAATATGGGTGATGGTATTCCTGTCGATGATATTCTTGAAACGGTTCATCATTTCAGAGCGATAGATTATTGTATTGATATTGCTGAAGAAAAGCTGACAGAAGAGATAATAAAGAAACTTCATTACATTATCAAACACGATACAAAGGACTCGACACTGGCTTGGTTCGCCGTTGGAAATTATAAGAAACGTGCCAATATGGTTGGTGGCAGGGAAACATCAAAACCTTCAGAGGTTTCGAATCATATGAAGGCGCTTCTTGAAAATTATAATTTAAAGGAAAATATTAAGTTTGAAGATATTATCGAACTCCATGCTGAATTTGAATACATTCATCCTTTTCAAGATGGGAACGGAAGAGTAGGCAGATTAATTGCATTAAAGGAATGTCTTAGAAATAAGATTATCCCATTTATTATTGAGGACAGTAAAAAAGGCTTTTATTACAGAGGACTTTCCGAGTGGAAAAATGAGAAGGGCTGGCTTATAGATACTTGTCTGGATGGACAGGATACTTTTGTCAGGCTGCTGGATAAGTTAGATATTCCGCATAATAATTAACATTTTTGCTGGTCAAAAATAAAAAGGAGAGCATCAGCATGGAAATTAAAGCAGGAATGGTAAAGTAGGGAGCATAAAATGAAAGATATGAATAGAATAATTGGAAAATATAAGTGTCCATGTTGTGGATTTTATACTTTTGATGAAAAGCCTGATGGTAATTACGATATATGCCCGGTGTGTTTTTGGGAGGACGATCCAATACAGGCAGAGGATATTGAATATGAAGGTGGAGCTAATAGAGTTAGTCTCGTACAGGCAAGACATAATTTTTTGTTGTTTGGTGCATGTGAAGAAGAAATGAAAAAGCATGTGCGAAAACCTAAAGAAGATGAATTACATGGTATTGATTAGCAATGTGAATATTTTAGTAAATATAGAGATGAATCCCGGTTTGCATGCATGCAAATTTAATTTGTAGAAATCGGGTACATCCTTTAGTAAATTTCTTAAAACAGGTAAAATCTCAATCGGAATTTGTGGAGGCATGGTATGGCAGGAACACAAGAAAAAATCCAATTACTGTTGAGGATCGCACATCGACTGAACGAGGCTCATGTTGAATGGGCCTTGGTTGCATCCATGCTGCTGTATTTCAAGGGCATCACCTCCGACTTCCACGACATCGATTTAATGGTCGCAGACCGCGATGCGGAATGTGTCCGCACGATTTTATCGGAAATGGGGGAAAGCTGTCCATCTGATTTGGCACCGAACCCTATGTACCGGACAAAAACCTTTATGGAGTTTTTGATCGATTCCATCGATGTCGATGTGATGGCTGGTTTTGCAATCGTGAAGGATGGAAAGGTTTATGATTGCGCTCTGCGCAAGGAACAAATCGTGGAGAAAATGCTGCTGGGAACAGAAGTTATCCCGCTACAATCACCGTTGTTGTGGTGTAAATACTATCGGTTGATGGGAAGGGCTGAAAAAGCCGAAATGATTGAGAAGGCAATGGAACGATAACGATTCTGTTTTGATGAAATAAAGAAATTATTGGAGAGGGAAAAATATGGTCGGAAGATTACAACATCCATCTCAGAAGTGTGCTTTTACACGGACGATATAGATTCTGTCTACAGAACCCCGATTGAAAATCATGTGGAGTGCTTGTCTGAACCGCAGTATTTCGATTTCAGGGCAGATGGATTCGGGGAAAGTAGAGCGTTTTATTTCAGAGATCCGGATGGAATCATTCTTGAGATGATGCAACCGCTTTGATGAAAATCGTAAATATAGGAAAATGGCAACTTCAAGTTTGCAGAACAGTTGAGCAAAGTAGAAAATCGAGATTTGATCATATAGTTGTGAGATTAAAAGAAGATTTGGAGATTAAAGTATCTATAAAAGAATATTTCCTGAATCAACGGTTAATAAAGAAGAATGGTATTCAGATCATAGAGGAATAATCATAGAAATAATCGAAAGAGATTACTTCGACAAATGAGAAAGGAATGATAAATATTATTTATGCAAAGTGTATACATAAAGAACAAATTGTTACAACAAAAGAGGAATTTGCACGAAGAAATGGTGTCGAGGAAAATGTTATTTATTGTGTTGGACAGACATCTGTAAGTCAGTTTGTTAATCTTTGCAGTGTACCATTAAATTATATTTTTTGTTGCCTGAAATATGGCGATAAAATAGCGATTGTTGATTCTTCCAATGCAGAATATTACTTGCAAGAAGAGTATCCATCTGAATCGTCGTATTTAAATTACACAGTTAGTGTAGAAAAACAGAAAATAATTAATATATTAGATATTACACCAGCCACAGTAGAATTCATTTTTAACCAAGTTGAAAATCCTGATTTATTCCCCGATAATATGTATATAACAAACTCAGAATATGTTTTATTTGAAGTATGTAAAAAGTATTTTGAATTAAAGGGTGAACCTATGCCACAATGGGTAAAAGAATAACCCAATAGTTTATGATAAGATTATATGTCATTAATTAGTAATAAAACATTTATTAGAATTAAATAGTAATGTGTGAGGTTGATTATGAATATAAAATTTGAGGAATTAACACATCAGAATTTTTCGGATGCCTGTCATATTGATAGGGATGACATACCTGAGGATTTTGTTGATACAGCTTCAACTATAATGAATATTACGGATTATGGTATTAATCACCATTGTATAGGACATACCTTTGTTGTGAAGTATCATGAGAAGCCGATTGGGCTCATCCTTTTGGGAGAGGCAATTCCATGGGAAACAGATCCGTCGGAAATGAGTAAAGAGCCTTTTTATCGTTTGATGGGATTTGTGGTTGATAAAGAATATCGTGGTTGTGGAATTGGTGGAGAAATATTGGAAAAGACCATACAACTTGTTTATCGTGACTTTGGCAAGCGTCCCATTGCCTTAGGATGTCATAAGGACAACATTCAAGCAGAACGGTTTTATTTGCGACATGGTTTTAAGAAAACAGATGTTATGGAAGGAAACGACTACTATTATTTAAGATTTGCTGATTGATAACTTACGATTTTGAGGAAAGAGGAAAAAGATGTTAAGAATAAGACCTTATAATATAAAAGATGCTGAAACAATATTGTCATGGACAAAGGATGAGAAGGCATTTTATAAATGGACGGCAGGTGTGCTGGGAGCATACCCGTTATCGGTTGAACAATTTCATTCAGTAAATGATTTGATGGCGTTTACAGCGATAGATGATAACGATGTGGTTGGATTTTTTACAATGAGAAAACCAACGGCGTCATTTGATGAATTAAGATTTGGTTTTGTTATAGTTGATTCAAATAAAAGGGGTAAAGGCTATGGAAAACAAATGCTTCAGTTAGGGTTGATTTATGCAAAAGAAATCTTTGGCGCAAAGAAGGTCACATTAGGTGTATTCCGTAATAATGAGCCTGCATATTATTGCTATAAAGCCGTAGGATTTAAGGATGTAGAATCCGATGAAGTGGAAAAGTATCAAGTATTAGGTGAAGAATGGGAGTGCTTAGAGTTAGAGATAAAGTTATAACTTTCGGTTTGATAGTGTAATTAATTTCAAAATTCCATGGAAATATTGCATGGAGTCGAGGTTATGAGTTGTGGATTGGATAAAAATACAGAGTGAAGAGGATATTCAAAAACTGAATAATGCGTATGACTATTTTGAAGATTCATATCTTGTCAAAATGGAATATTCAAGTGGTGATAGTGTGGACGATAATTTGGTCGCGGGTGAAACTCAGGCAAATAATCTGAAGGTCGTTTTTCAGAGATTGGATAGAAATCCTTTTTCTATTGAACTTTGGTTTGAACATACAAAGCGAATTAACATGTATTTTCAAAACGGGAATAAATATTTATCGGATATTATGTTTGCAAAAGTGTGCAGAAATGATAAGAGTTATTTTTGGACAATCTGGAAAAAATTTGAACCGACCAACACGGAACACTTAAAACTGAATGATGTATATTTGATTGAGGCTGAATCAATCAAATGGAGAATAGTGAAGGATTAGTTAACTTCCGTATTAGCGTTCAGATAAATTCAATTTATATAACAAAAGGTGATAAGTTTGAAAGTAAAACTTTCAAACAACTTATTGGTGGCAGTACTGCAAGCTATGCTTGCAGTATGCAGGGGTATAAATATGAGTAAATTCACGGAATATATAGGAAAACAATTTGGAAATCCCCACGGTTTTGTTGGCAAAGTTTGTTGTGTCATAATGAATATCATTAATAAAGCCATGTATAAAAAGGCAGTTTCGCTGCTTAATATATCCGATAATGATAATGTGCTGGATATTGGTTATGGAAACGGATATTTGCTCAAGTGTATCTACAAGAAAGCAAAAGCTAATCTGTACGGTATAGAAATTTCCGAAGATATGAAAATTCTTGCAGGCAAAAGAAATAAAAGGGCTATGCGTGACGGAAAGCTGTTTCTTGAGATTGGAGATTGCTGTAATTTGAAATATCAGGAAAAATATTTTGATGCGGTTACATCAATTAATACGGTTTATTTCTGGAGTGATACGGTAAAAGGTTTATCGGAAATATATCGAACGCTTAAAGAGGATTCTTCGTTCTATAATGTAGTATATACAAAGGAATGGCTTGACAAACTTTCGTATACACAGAAGGGATTTAAGAAATATGAGCCGGAACAGTTGATAGAATTTGGAAAACAGGCAGGATTTGATAATATTGAGGTTAGGGATATTTTAAAAGGAAAAAGCTTTGTTGTTATTTATACGAAATGACTTTGACAATTAAATCGGAAGCTGCGGAGGTCGACACATGATATTATATTTTTCAGCAATAGGAAATTGTAAGTACATAGCAGCCTGCATTGCGCAAGCCACTGAGCAGGAAATGGTTTCCATTGTGGATTGCATCCGCGAAAACAGATATATATTTGAAAATGAAATGATTGGTATTATCTCACCGACTTATTATTGGGGATTGCCTAATATCGTCAGAGATTTTTTGAATTTTGACCTTTCTACCCCTGAGAAGGTAGCAAAATATACCAAATCAACGGAAAAGGATATTGCTAATATAATGAAGCGATTCAGGCAATCGAGGAGTATGTGAATTTATAAAGCTCATATTGCGAGCTTCAGTTTACCGGCAGATTAATCAAGGAGGAAACGAAAATGTTAAAGATACCATTCAAGCTTGTTTCGGGAATAATGCTCATTCCAGTGACAGCCAATGAGAAGGAAGGGTTTTTTGCCTTTGATACGGGAGCTATGCAGACAGCCGTAAACAAGGCACATTTCCCGGAAATGCAGGGAGAGCACATTAGCATTGCGAAGTTTTCAGAAGGTGTAAAGGAAAATGATGCCGAGGAAGGAGTTTTAAATTCCCTGCGCTTTTCAGATATTGAACAGTCGAATATGTCCGTCCTGATTATGGATTTGATGTATGTGGAAAACGCATTAAAAGCTGCAATGCCGGATCTAAAGTTTCTCGGAACGCTTGGGATTGACGTGATTAAAAATTATACGGTTCTGCTTGACTATAGCTCTGCTGAGATTACCCTTGATCCTGAGCATGGCTTTGAAAATCAGACGGTTATTCCCATGAAAACTGAAAATCTTCCTGTCATCGAGGTTGAAGTGGCAAATCGGACGTGCGATTTTGTTTTGGACACAGGTGCAAGCGTTTGTCTGTTAGGGCAAAGCTTTCAGGATGATGCGCAGTTTATCCCTGTTTCCGAAAAAGCTCACATGTTCACTATTCCTGTTGTCCGTTGTGGGTGGAAATGAATACGAAAATATCACTGCTACGATTTCAGATATAAGCGCAATCAAAAAGAGAGTACCTGTCGAGGGCGTGATCGGCTATCAGATTTTATCGCCGCAGCGTTCCATTTTGGACTTTAAGAACAATCAGCTTATTATGGAAAAAGGTGTAGAAGGATGATATAATTTAATAAATCGGGATATTAAGGAGGTAAACAAAATGGCAAAACAGCGATTTGAAAAAATATATTCACAGGGTTCGATGAATGTTACGGAAATCTGGGTGGATAAAGAGACAGGAGTAAACTATTTATATCATGCAAGCGGATATTCGGGTGGTTTGACACCGTTGTTAGATAGAGAAGGCAAGCCTGTTATTTCGCCAATTATAAACAATTAATTTTTGCTAAATTTCCGATTATAGATACTATGTGAGGTAAGCAAAACATGACAAATAAAGATATACTTGATATTGCAATGCAACAATCTGCCTACGATACTAATGCTAAAGCTTCTGATTTTCTTATGGACACAAATGTGTTTGTAAAGTCTGAGATTGGACCACTGGCAAGAAAATATTATAAAGAACCTATTGCCTGTAATTTGGACAGTCGATGGGTTCAATTTTTGCGGTTCTTGTTGCGCAGTATATCGGCGGAGTGGAGAACCTGATTATGGTTTCGCCTACCCATGTGCCGTTTGAGGGGACGATGCCTGACAAAAAGACGATGACCGGCAAAAGCATTGTAACCTTTGAAGGTCAGGATATTCCGTTTGTACATACCGATTTTGCAAGCATAAAGCTGTCCAAGTACTATAAGCACCCAAGTGTCGGTCATCACGTTACGGGAATGTGGGTTGCCTATTACAATGCATATCAGGACAAGGCTGCCGAGAAAGCGGCGTGGCTACATCTGGAAAAAAGCAATGCAAGGATTTTGCTGATAGCCGGGGCAGAAGATGAGGCGTGGCCGGCAGAATATTCGGTAAACGCATTAAAAACCTATTTAGATGATTTACACTATGAAAAAGATGTGGAGGTTATTGTCTACCCGCACAGAAGCCACTTGAATGGCTTGATGCCTAACAGGCAGAGGGAAAAGAAATTGTACCGGTTAATTCCGCTGATTGGGCTCATGTATAAGACCTTCGGAAAATACCGAAAAGAGAATATGAAGTATTTTGACAGGACAGAGCGGGAAGTCGTAGACTGGATAATTAACAGCTAGATAACAGGGAGGAAAGGATTTATGGAGATTACAATTCGTTCACCGAGGTTACAGGATTATGGCAGATTTTCAGATATTATGGACGAGGTTCAAATGCTTCATGTTGATTGGAGACCGGATATCTACAAGCCGGCAAGCCCTTTGATTACGAAGGAAATGTTCGAGGAAATTCTGAAAGGAGATAGCTGGTATGTAGCTGAGGCAGATGGCAGGGTTGTAGGTGTTCTGGAATTAATTAAACGCCATGTTGAGAGCCCTTCACAGGTGACAAGGAATATTCTGTTTATCAGTTCCATGGCGGTTGACAAGGAATACCGTGGCAGAGGAATCGGACACAAATTTTTTGAAAAAGTGAAACAAATCAAAGAAGAAAATGGCTATGACTCCATCGAATTACAGGTAAATGCCAGGAACAAAATGGCATATGAAATGTATAAAAACTATGGATTTACGGAAAAGTCAATCAATATGGAGTTAAAATAAACAGCTTTAAATTTACCGGGCTGAAAGCGAAGGATACTTCTCGGGCGAATGTCGGGAAGGTAAAGAACGGTAAAAAATTTAATGACCTGGCATTTGCGGAGCTGTTTACCGCTTGAAAGCCGGGTGCTGAATACCAGGCGGTAAAAATTCTGTTAAGTCAAAGGGAAAATGTCTGTAATTACCGCTTACGGCTGTTAGATTTTATTTCAGGCGGTAAAATCGGAAATTTCTAATCAGAAAAAGTGCTATTTATGAAAAAATTTACCGCCTGTAAACTCATTGAAGTAAACTGGGCGGTACGGTGTCATTAAAAAGTGAAAAAATACAAAATATTTTACCGCTGCTATATTAAAATATCATTGTCAAGCGGTAAATTGGGGAGAAACTTTACAAAATGTAAGTAGAGGTAAACATGCATAAAATTTTTGGAAAAAAACAAAGTGCAATTTATTTGGAAAGAAGAGGTGCTTATATCATTCCGATAAAAGGTGAAGAAGTAGGCGTTGTAGAGACACCAAAAGGTTTGTTCCTATTGGGTGGCGGGATTGACAATGGGGAAACAGATGAGCAATGTATTATTCGGGAATGTATTGAAGAAGTGGGGTATAGAGTTGAAATAAATGAAAGAGTATGTTCGGCAGAAACCTATTATGAGCATCCCAAGATTGGATTTTTTCACCCTATTCAGGTTTATTATTCGGGAAAATTAGTTGAGAAAGTAAAAGAACCTGTTGAACAAGACCATGTGCTTAGATGGGGTAGATATGAAAATATTAAAGGAAAAATGTATTTGGAAATGCAAAGTTGGGCAGTGGAACAGATTGTGAAAGAAAGAATAAAATAAATATTGTGTTTTAGCAAATAAAAACTTTCATGTTGTCTTACAAAAGAGTATAATAACATTAAAAATTCGGGAGGAACTGGTATGATTTGTTTTGGAGTTGATATTGGAGGTACGACAGTTAAGCTTGGTATGTTCAGTGAGGCAGGAGAGCTGCTTGAGAAGTGGGAGATTTCTACAAGAAAGGAGAACGCAGGGGCTAATATCGTGTTTGATATCTGCACATCCATGGACAAGCATCTTGAGGCTGCAGGCTGCAAGACCACCGATGTGAAGGGTGTAGGCGTCGGAGTTCCGGGACCTGTCATGAAGGACGGCACCGTGAACGGCTGTGTAAATCTCGGCTGGGGAGTGTTTAATATTGAAAGAGCATTTTCAGACAGCTTCCATGGTGTTCCTTGTAAGGCAGGAAATGACGCTAATGTCGCTGCACTCGGCGAATATTTCAAGGGTGGCGGAAGAGGCTATTCAGATATGCTTATGGTCACACTTGGCACAGGCGTAGGCGGCGGTGTTATCCTTGACGGAAGGATTGTTGCAGGTGCGACCGGCGGAGCCGGTGAGATTGGACACATGCCGGTGGCACCGGGAAATACTGAAGTCTGCAACTGCGGTAAGAATGACTGTCTTGAGCTTGTGGCGAGCGCCACGGGAATTGTCCGCGAGGCGAAGAAGGCTATGAAGAATACGGACATTCCTACACCTCTTCGCGATATGGTCGATATCACCGCGAAGGACGTGATTGACCTTGCTAAGACAGGTGATAAGCTTGCACTCTCCGTTATGGACATCATGGGTGACGCACTTGCGAGAGCAATCGCCAACGTAGCATGCACGGTCAACATGGAAGCTGTCGTAATCGGCGGCGGTGTGAGCAAGGCGGGAGCGTTCCTTCTTGATTTCATAGAGGAGAAGTTCAAGAAGGTTGTGTTCAGACCTTGCGGCAATGTGAAGTTCATCATGGCTGAGCTCGGAAACGACGGCGGAATATACGGTGCGGCGGCACTGGTGCTCGGGTAAAACGAGTTACACACTAGGGTACTTGGTATTTCAAGTACCCTTTTCAAGTTAAAACAAGCGTTAGCGGTGAAGGGATGCAGAATATGATACTACTTCATATAAATGACAAGACAAAAAGACAGCAGATAGTAAGCTTGTGCCACAGCCTCAATCATCAGATTAAGCAGTTCGATGAGGCGGACGCGGGCAGCACCGTCGGTGAACTGGCGGGGATAAAAGGGGTTAAGGGCACAAAATCAGAATACAGCGCTGATGGTGACAATGCGAAGCTGCCGGATTGTATTATTTTTTCGGATATTTCAAGCCCTGCGATGGATGTGTTCCTTGCGGAATACAAAAAGCGGGGGATTGAGCCGACACATTTAAAAGCCATCGTCACGGTTCACAATATGAAATGGAGTGTAAGCGGGCTTATCGCGGAGCTAAAAAAAGAACAGATTGAGATAATGATGCGGGGAAGATAAGAATTGGATTTGAAAAATGAAAAGTATATGAATATACAATATAATAATTGCGAAAAGAAGCAATGTAGATTTATGGCAGCCGGATTAAGACCAAATGCACTAATCCTCCAAATAGCACTGTTGCTTCTATTGATGCCTGTAATGCTGCTGTGCCAGGGCTGTTCGGGCAGCAGACAGGCATCCGTGAATTTTTACGCCATGGATACGGTGATGCAGATAACCTGCTACGGAAAGGATGCGGCTGCGGCGGTAGAGGCGGCGCAGGCTGAGATAGTGAGACTTGATGAGCTTCTTTCAATCGGAAATGAGAGCAGTGAGGTGAGCCGTATAAATCAGAACAGCGGAGGTATGCTGGGCGCTGATGTGGCGGCACTCACGGATTATGCGCTTATGCTTAACAGGCTGACCGACGGAGCTTACGACATGACAATTCTGCCCGTCATGGAGCTGTGGGGCTTTACCACGGGCGAATATGCGGTGCCGGGCGAGGACGAGCTTGCCAAAGTGCTTGCGCTGTGCGGCAGTGATTTGGTCACATTTAACGCAATATCATATAATACACACTTGGAAGAAAACGGGAACAAACAATATCAGCTTGAGCTTTTAAATGGTCAGGGAATAGATTTTGGCGGACTGGCAAAGGGATACGCCACAGACAGACTTGTGCAGATATTTGATGGCTATGATGTGAAGTCGGCATATTTTTCACTAGGCGGAAACGTGTACTGCTATCACAGGAAAACGGACGGAAGTGATTGGAATATAGCGATTGAGAATCCACTGAAAAATTTCGACTATAACCGTGGGGATGATGCAGGTGGAGAAGGAGCCGGAGAAGGTGCGAAAAAAATATCAGGTGGTGCCTTCGATTATCTTGGCGCAGTCCGCGTTCACGATAAGGCGGTCGTGACGTCGGGCGGATATGAGAGATATTTTGAGCAGGACGGAAAAAGGTATCATCACATCATCAATCCGGCGACAGGATATCCGGCAGATAGCGGGCTTATATCGGTCACGGTGGTGAGCTGTGACGGAACACTCGCAGATGGTCTGTCGACGGCGTGCTATGTTCTTGGATTTGATGACAGCATGGCATTATGGCAGAATTATGGAAATGGGGGAACCTTTGGCGGAGAGGAAATCGCACCCTTCGACCTCATCATGATGACTGAGGACGGTTATGTCTATGTGACACAGGGGATTGCACAAAGCTTCAGTTCGGGGTATGATGTTCACATAATCGAGAGGGAGGATAAAGTTTGAAAGTAAAACTTTCAAACAACTTATTGGTGGCAGTACTGCAAGCTATGCTTGCAGTATGCAGGGGTATAAAAATGAGTTGTCTTGGAAATGTATTATGGTTTATATTCGGAGGCTTTGCGTCGGGACTTTCGTGGCTTATCAAGACTGCCTCTGCCTGTATTCCCTCGGTGTAATGCCGTATTTTTTCTTAAATATCCTGTTAAAATAGGACAGGTTCTCAAAGCCGCACTCCGACGCGATTTCAAGCACCGTTTTGTGCGTCTCGAGAAGTGACCTGGCGGCAAGAGTTAAGCGGTAATCATTAAGATAGGTTGTGAATGGCATCCCCATGGTCTGTTTGAAGAAGCGCATAAAATGTGATGACGAAAAACAGCATAAGGATGCCATTTCGTCTATTGTTATGGTGTCGGCGTAGTTTTTCTCGATGTGCCGCAGCACGCTTTTTAATTTTTCCACGTTATCGTTGGACTTATAGGCGGAAACGGGCTTGCAGTCGGAAAAGAGTGCGGAAAAAAAACAGAAAAGGTAGCCTTTAACCGCAATCTCGTAGGCCTGCGCCCTGTCACGGCAGCAGTCGTCCGCCATGTCGATAAAGTGGGCGGCATCCGCGTATTTTCTGCATGTCTCAGGTGAAATCAGCACGGGAAATTCAAGCTCTCCGTTGAGCATCGGCGTAAAATATTCGCTGTACATCCGCTCGGGGAGCTTAGAAGATAAAAATTCCATGTCAAAGATAATGTTCTCATATTCCATGCGTACATTCGGGTAGCTCCTTATCGAGTGGAGCCTGCCGGGGAGGATGAACACGATGTCGCCGGCTTCGACTCTGATATCCTCCAGGTCAACGCTCACTATCCCGCGTCCTTTTTTAATATATATAATTTCTGCGTCATCATGCCAGTGCAGGGCGACACTCTCAAAATCCTGAGGAATCGTGCAGAGATAGGTGTTGTACGGGAAGCCCGCACTCGTGTGGGCTTTGTTTTCATGGTAATTTTCGTAATTTCCGCCGTGCATATGAAAGCCTCCTGTTCTATGAGAGGTCAATATACCTTTTGACCTCAACATCGTGCAATTTTATATCAGACACATTTTGCCGCCTGTATTGCTTAGTGCAAGCCAATGTCTGGCTGGAATGGCATGGTAAATGCCGGAATATTGTATTGAATGATAGAATTGTACCACTTTATGCCATAATAATGCAAGATTTATATGTGTAAATAAGATTATAATGCAAACATAAGCTGATTGAGATACGGTATGGGTTACATTATAAAGCTTAGGTATCGGGGTATCAGCCAAAGGACAGGAAGCGGCAGAACATTTTTAGACATGACAATATAGTAACGCTGATTATTGATGACATTTTCACCAACAATAGGTGGGTGGTTTATCAGTAGCACAATTTTTGGGGGCAGCAGCCCGGAAAGGTCAGGTAATTATGGTTAAGGAAGCAGTTTTAAAGCAGTACGGAAAGTCAATCGCAGAGTGCACTGACAGAGAGATTTATGACGCACTCCTCACAAGCGTTAACGAGCTTGCGGCGCAGAAGGAGAGCAACGAGGGTAAGAGAAAGCTCTACTACATCTCGGCAGAGTTCCTTATCGGTAAGCTTTTATCGAACAACCTTATTAATCTCGGATTATATGACGAGGTTAAGGCAGAGTTAAATGATGCGGGAAGAAGCCTTGCCGAGATAGAGGAGATTGAGCCGGAGCCATCACTTGGAAACGGAGGACTTGGAAGACTTGCAGCATGTTTCCTTGATTCCATCGCCAGCCTTGGACTTAACGGAGACGGAGTTGGTCTTAACTATCATTTTGGACTTTTTAAGCAGGAATTCAAGGATAATTTACAGTATGAGACAAAGAATCCTTGGATTGACAAGAAGAGCTGGCTCAACAAGACAGATGTTTCTTATAAAGTTAAGTTCGGCGGCATGGAAGTTACATCGAGAATGTACGACATTCTTGTAACAGGCTACAATAACCGCACCAACAAGCTTCACCTTTTTGACATCGAGACAATCGATGAGAGCATTGTAAAAGAGGGCATTGATTTTGATAAGGATGAGATTAAGAAGAATCTTACACTTTTCCTCTACCCGGATGATTCGGACGAGGCAGGAAGACTTCTGCGCGTATATCAGCAGTACTTCATGGTAAGCAATGCAGCACAGCTTATTTTAAAGGAAGCAAAGGAGAGAGGCTGCAAGCTTACCGACCTTCACGAGTATGTTGCAATCCAGATTAACGATACACATCCTTCAATGGTTATTCCTGAGCTTATCAGACTTCTCACGGCAGAGGGAATGTCGATGGATGCCGCAATCGAGGAAGTTACTAACACCTGTGCATACACGAACCATACAATCCTTGCCGAGGCACTTGAGAAGTGGCCTATCGCTTATCTTGAGAAGGCAGTTCCGCAGCTCATGCCTATCATTAAGGAGTTAGACAAGAGAGTGCGCGCTAAGTTCGACGATGAGAGCGTGTACATTATCGACGAGGATGACAGAGTGCACATGGCTCATATGGACATCCACTACGGTTACAGCGTCAACGGTGTTGCATATCTTCACACAGAGATTTTGAAGGATTCGGAGCTTAATAACTTCTACAAGATTTATCCTGAGAAGTTCAACAATAAGACCAATGGTATCACCTTCAGAAGATGGCTTTTACACTGCAATGCTCCACTTGCGGATTTCATAACAAGCCTTATCGGTGACGGATATAAGACAGACGCTACAGAGCTTAAAAAGCTTGAAAAATTCATAGATGATGAGAAGGTATTAAATGAGCTCTTAGAGATTAAGAAGGATGCCAAGATTGAACTCTCCAATTATCTGTCAGAGACACAGGGAATTGAGCTTGACGAGAACTCAATCTTCGATATTCAGATTAAGAGACTTCACGAGTACAAGAGACAGCAGATGAACGTACTCTATGTGATTCACAAGTACCTTGAAATCAAGGACGGCAAGAAGCCGGCAAGACCAATCACGGTTATCTTCGGAGCTAAGGCTGCACCTGCTTATGTTATCGCAAAAGATATAATTCATCTTATTCTCTGCATGCAGGAGCTTATCAATAATGACCCTGAGGTAAGTCCTTATCTTAAGGTTGTCATGGTAAAGAATTACAATGTAACCAAGGCAGAGAAGCTTATACCTGCATGTGATATTTCCGAGCAGATTTCACTTGCTTCTAAGGAGGCTTCAGGTACAGGTAACATGAAGTTCATGTTAAACGGTGCGGTTACACTTGGAACCTTAGATGGTGCGAATGTTGAGATAAGCCAGTTCGCAGGCAGGGAGAATGAGTACATCTTCGGAAAGACGGCAGATGTTGTCATTGAGCACTATGCAAAGGCTGACTATGTTTCGATGGACTACTATGAGAAGAGTGATATTATAAAAGATGCGGTTGACTTTATCGTGAGCGATGAGCTCCTTGCAATCGGAAACGAGGAAAACCTTGACCGTCTCTACAATGAGCTTCTCAACAAGGACTGGTTCATGACACTCTTAGATCTTGAGGAGTACATCAAGGTAAAGGATAAGGCTTTCGCAGACTATGAGGACAGAATGGGCTGGGCTAAGAAGATGCTTCACAATATCGCCAACGCGGGCTTCTTCTCATCGGACAGAACAATCGCCGAGTACAACAAGGACATCTGGAAGTTAAGCTAATATTGAACCAATATATAAAAGCAAGCTGTCAAGCTTGCTTTTATATATTGGTGATACTTTAAAATCAATGCGGTTTTATGAAAAATACAGGACGAAACGGAGAGCAGACATGAAAAAATGTGATATTAAGGACATCAAGGCTTCAGTTATAGAGGAAGTGACACAGAGCCGTGCAAAGCATGCAGTGTTCGATTTATACGGAACGTTGGTTGATATACATACGGATGAGGAGCAGAAGAATTTTTGGAAGAAGCTTGCCAAGTTCCTGAGAAGACAAGGTGTTAATTATGAATACAAGGAACTGAAGAAGGAATATGCACGCCTTTGTAAAAAGTACAGCAGACTTTTGCAGGAAAAATATCCCGATAACAAGATTGAGATTAATATATCCGACGTGTTTTACGAATTATGCATATTGAAGAACAGCAGGATAACCAGGGAGTTCTCGGACGCATTTGGATATATATTCAGAACAGAGTCGAGAGAGTATGTGCGCGTGTATGAAGGCGTGTACGAGATGTTGGATGAGCTTCATGCGATGGGAACTAAGGTGTGGCTTTTGTCAAACGCACAGTCGATATTCACCATGCCGGAGCTTGAAAGTCTCGACCTTGTGCGGTATTTTGACGGAATAACCATATCGTCGGATGCAGGCTTTAAAAAGCCCGACGCTGCGTTTGCAAGGTACCTGTTTGAAAAATTTCCGGAGGCGGGAATAGTGCCTGACGAGTGCCTCATGGTCGGCAACGAGTACGGCTCCGACGGCAGGGTGGCCGAGAATGCAGGAATGAATTTCCTGTATGTTGTCAGCAACCTCACACCCGATACCGAGAAAAACAATAATGACTTATAATTGCGCGGCAATAACCTTTGAAAAATCTAAGTTGATTTCTGAAAGTCTATGCTATATACTAAAAAACGTATATCAGGCAGGTTCGTGAAAGCGGATGTAAAGTCTGCACAAGTCAAACGGACATTCGCAGTCCGCTTTGCTGTTTGCTAAGTTCCTGTCTACACATATTGCCTAAATGGGCGGAAAAGAGGATAAAGATGGAAGAATTCAAGTTATTGTACGAAGGAAAAGTCAGAGAGGTATATGATATTGGCGAGAATCTTGTCATTGCGGCAACAGACAGAATTTCAGCGTTTGACCACATTTTAAAGAACAAGATCACTGCTAAGGGTGCCATACTGACACAGATGTCCAAGTTCTGGTTTGACTACACAAAAGATGTTGTACCTAATCATATGATTTCGGTTGACACTGCTGACATGCCTGAGTTTTTCCATGATGAGCGTTTTAATAAGAGAGCGATGATGTGCAAGAAGCTCAATATGCTCCCTATCGAGTGCATCGTGAGAGGCTATATAACCGGAAGCGGCTGGGAGAGCTATAAGAAGAACGGAACCGTATGCGGAATTAAGCTCCCGGAGGGTCTTAAGGAGTCAGAGAAGCTTCCTGAGCCAATCTACACACCTAGCACCAAGGCAGAGATAGGCGACCATGATGAGAATATCTCCTTCGAGAGAAGCATAGAGGTACTTGAGAAGAAGTTCCCGGGCAAGGGCCTTGAGTACGCAGCCAGGATTAAGGACTGTACAATCGCTCTTTACAAGAAGTGTGCAGAGTATGCGCTCAGCAAGGGAATTATCATTGCAGATACCAAGTTCGAGTTCGGTCTTGACGAGAACGGCAACGTGGTACTGGGCGATGAGATGCTCACACCTGACAGCTCACGTTTCTGGCCGTTAGAGGGCTACGAGGCAGGCAAGGGACAGCCATCCTTCGATAAGCAGTATGTAAGAGACTGGTTAAAGGCAAATCCTGACAGCGATTATCTTCTTCCTGAGGAGGTAGTTACCAAGACTGTTGACAAGTATAAGGAGGCTTATTTACTTCTCACAGGCAAGGAATTTACGCTTTAATCTTTATTAATTTAATAATGCGGAGCATATATGGGACAGAAAATGAATAATATTTCGGACAGCTATTATGATGAGGATGGGGTTCACGAGGAGTGCGGAGTCTTTGGAGTATATGATATTGATGGCGGGGATGTAGCATCGACCATATACTATGGATTGTTTGCACTTCAGCACAGAGGACAGGAGAGCTGCGGTATTGCGGTCAGTGACACCAACGGACCTAAGGGAAAGGTGCTCTCACACAAAGATATGGGGCTTGTCAACGAGGTGTTCACACCTGAGGATCTGGAGAAGCTCAAGGGCAACATCGGGGTTGGACATGTGCGCTATTCCACGGCGGGCAGCTCGACACGAGAGAACGCACAGCCGCTCGTACTTAACTATGTAAAGGGAACACTTGCGATGGCGCACAACGGAAACCTTATCAATGCTGTTGACCTGCGGGAGGAGCTCTCTTACACGGGAGCCATATTCCAGACGACGATTGATTCCGAGGTCATAGCTTATCATATCGCGAGGGAGCGTCTCAACACGTCGAGTGTTGAGAAGGCTGTTGCGAGCGCTATGAAGAAGATAGTGGGAGCTTATTCTCTTATTGTTCTGAGTCCGCGAAAGATGATCGGAGCGAGAGACCCGTTCGGATTTAAGCCGCTGTGCATCGGAAAACGTGACAACACATATGTCATGTCGTCGGAAACCTGTGCACTTGACGCTGTAGGTGCGGAATTTGTCAGGGATGTCCTTCCGGGCGAGATAGTGACGATAACTGCTGACGGACGTATAGAGTCTGACACATCGATGTGTCAGAAGGAGCATAAGAAATGTATTTTCGAGTACATTTATTTTGCGAGACCTGACAGCCGTATTGACGGTGTGAGTGTATACATGTCGCGTATAATGGCGGGAAGGCTTCTGGCAAAGTCACACCCGGTTGACGCTGACCTCGTCGTGGGCGTTCCTGAGTCGGGAAATGTTGCTGCGATGGGCTATGCGCTTGAGGCAGGAATACCTTATGGAATGGCATTTATCAAGAACAGCTATGTGGGACGCACCTTTATCAAGCCTAAGCAGGCACAGCGCGAGAGCAGCGTCAAGATAAAGCTCAATGTTCTTACAGAGGCAGTCAAGGGCAAGAGGGTTGTCATGATAGATGACTCCATCGTAAGAGGTACAACCAGCGCGAGAATTGTCAAGATGTTAAAGGACGCGGGAGCTAAGGAGGTTCACGTCAGGATATCATCTCCTCCTTTTCTGTATCCATGCTATTTCGGGACGGATATACCATCGAGCGACCAGCTCATCGCGAGTACGCATACTGTTGAGCAGATATGTGAGTATATAGGAGCTGACTCGCTTGGGTACATAGATGTTGCTGATTTGAAGCATATGGTCGGGGAAAATTGTGATTTCTGCGATGCGTGCTTTACCGGAAACTATCCGATTGCGCCGCCTGACAAGGATATCCGCGGGGAACATGAATAGACAAAATATGATACCTGGGTCAAAACAACCTTTTGACCTCAACATCAGAATATTAATTAATAAAAATTGTAAAATGATAGAACGATTTTACAATGCCTGTAAATAAACAGATAGGAGAAAACATAATGAGTACAGACCGTTACCAGACTCCTCTCGCAGAGCGTTATGCGAGCAAGGAGATGCAGTACATTTTTTCACCTGACAAGAAGTTCCGTACATGGAGAAGACTCTGGATTGCACTTGCAGAGACAGAGAAGGAGCTCGGTCTTGACATCACGGATGAGCAGATTGAGGAACTCAAGGCTCATAAGGATGATATCAATTACGATGTGGCTAAGGAGAGAGAGAAGCTTGTAAGACATGATGTAATGTCACATGTCTATGCTTACGGTGTACAGTGCCCTAAGGCTAAGGGAATTATCCATCTCGGAGCTACAAGCTGTTATGTGGGCGACAACACAGACCTTATTGTTATGACGGAGGCACTCAGGCTTGTGAGAAAGAAGCTTGTGAATGTCATGGCGGAGCTTGCAAAGTTCGCCGACAAGTACAAGGCGCTTCCTACACTTGCCTTCACGCATTTCCAGCCGGCACAGCCTACGACTGTTGGAAAGAGAGCCACACTCTGGCTTATGGAGTTAAAGCTTGATCTGGATGACCTTGATTACCTGATTGGCTCAATGAGACTTCTCGGCTCTAAGGGAACTACGGGAACTCAGGCAAGCTTCCTTGAGCTTTTTGACGGAGACCACGACAGAATCCGTAAGCTTGACAGGATGATTGCAAACAAGATGGGCTTTGAGGATGTATATCCTGTTTCAGGTCAGACATATTCGCGTAAGGTTGATACACGAGTTGTAAATGTACTTGCGGGAATAGCTGCAAGTGCTCATAAGTTCTCCAATGATATAAGGCTTTTACAGCACTTAAAGGAGATTGAGGAGCCTTTCGAGAAAAATCAGATCGGTTCGTCAGCCATGGCATATAAGAGAAATCCTATGAGAAGCGAGAGAATAGCATCACTTGCTAATTTTGTAATGGCAGACGCAATGAATCCTGCCATCACATCCGCTACACAGTGGTTTGAGAGAACACTTGATGACTCAGCTAACAAGAGAATGTCAGTTCCTGAGGCATTCCTTGCAGTTGATGGTATATTAGACCTCTACATGAATGTCGTTGACGGACTTGTAGTATACGAGAAGGTCATTGAGAAACATATCATGGCAGAGCTTCCTTTCATGGCTACAGAGAACATCATGATGGATGCCGTTAAGGCGGGTGGTGACCGTCAGGAGCTTCACGAGAGAATCCGCACGCTTTCCATGGAGGCAGGACGCAATGTGAAGGAGAAGGGACTCGACAATAATCTGCTTGAGCTCATCGCCGCAGACCCGGCGTTCAACCTTTCACTTGATGACCTTAAGAAGTCAATGGATCCTTCTAAGTACACGGGACGTGCTAAGGAGCAGGTTGACGAGTTCCTCACAGAGGTTATCAATCCTATCCTTGAGGCGAGCAGGGACGAGCTTGGCATGACAGCCGAGATAAATGTATAATATAGTACATCGCACAGAATATATTAAAAATAATAAGCATAATCTGGGGACAAACGTCGTACCATTGTAATGTGGTACGGCGTTTTTACTTTATAAGGCTGTTTTTCGTAACCTAATTCTGCTTTACTAAAACGTATTAGACATAATACACAAAAATCAGAAATAAAAACAACAAAAACAGGATATATTTAATGTTGGATTGATAAAATCTTAAAATTACTTATACAAAATAGCTAAAAAAATTTAAAAAACTGTTGATTTTTTATTTACAATATTGTACTATGAAGATGCGAAAACGATTAAGTAACGCGAACACCGAAAACGTTACAGGAGCGTGGTACAGCTCTGTATTACCATTTGAAAAGGCGGTGACGTGATGATATCTGTGAAGGATATTGCAAGTGCATGTAATGTATCAGTGGCCACGGTGAGCAAGGCGCTCAACGGCTACAGCGACATCAGTGAGGAGACCAAGGCGATGATAAATGCCAAGGCTGCCGAGCTGGGATACATTCCGAATATGGCTGCGGTGGCACTCAAGACGAACAGAACCTATAATATAGGAATTTTGTTTGTAGATGCAGCGAATACGGGACTTACACATGAATACTTTGCGAGAGTCCTCGAGGGAATAAGATCACAGGCAGAAGTGTTAGGTTACAGCATCACGTTTATCACCAACAGAATTGGCGGTAGGAAGATTACATACAGCGAGTACTGTAGGATACGGCAGTTTGACGGAGTTATAATAGTCTGCATCGATTATGGAGAACCACAGGTTGTTGAGCTCGTGAACAGCGGCATTCCTATAGTAACTATCGACCATATCTTCAATGATACTATATCGGTGATGTCGGACAATGTAAAAGGTGTGAAGGATCTTGTAGAGTATCTCTATTCGATGGGGCACAGAAGGATTGCCTTTATCCATGGGGAGGACAGCTCGGTTACAAGGGACAGGATTACAAGTTATTATAGGACGATGGAGCAGTTGGGAGTCGATGTCTGCCGAGACTATGTTATAGAGTGCAGATACCATGACACCTCCGGGGCAGCCAAGTGCACGAAAAAGCTTTTACAGCACCGGGAGAGACCTACCTGCATCATGTATCCCGACGACATTACCGCAATAAGCGGCGCGAACGTTATCAAGAGCCACGGCCTTAATATACCCGATGATATATCTGTGACGGGCTATGACGGGATAAGATATTCCGTCATATATGAGCCCCAGATTACTACATTACAGCAGGCCGGGGACAAGATGGGCAGGGAAGCAGCCTCCTGCTTAATCGAACTTATCAGGAAACCGAAAACCACACTCAAGAAAAGTTATGTGATTGAGGGAAAGGTTCTGACCGGGGGGTCAGTAAGTAACCTTAATGCAGCTATTGTCCGGTAGAAAATTTAGAAGGGTTTTCTACCACATTTGCCAAGGGGTGGCAGGTCTGAGATTCCGGACCGGAGAATGGAGGAAGACTATGAGAAAATTTAAAAGGTTTGCGGCAGCGTTGTTAGTGGGTATGATGGCAACGACAGCTCTTGCAGGGTGTTCTAAGAGCAATAATGCATCGGCGGGAAATACCGATGGAAAGGAAGGTTCCGTACTTAACATTTATGTATGGAATGAGGAGTTTAAGACAAGGGTTGCAGATTATTATCCGGGTTATGAGGTTATAGACGAGTCATCGGGTAAGATTGGTGACGTGACGGTCAAGTGGCATGTCACTGCGAATCAGAATAATGCTTACCAGAATAATCTCGATGAAACACTCATAAAGCAGGATTCTGCGGCTGCTGACGATAAGATTGATATGTTTCTTGTGGAAGCGGATTACGCTCTCAAGTATGTAGATACAGATTACACGATGTCGATTAAGGACCTTGGAATAACCGACAGTGAGATTGCCGACCAGTATAAGTATACTCAGGATATTGTAACTGACTCCAAGGGTGTTCTAAAGGGTCTTTCGTGGCAGGGCTGTCCGGGCGTACTCATCTATAACCGCGACATAGCTAAGGACGTTTTGGGAACGGACGATCCTGCTGAGGTTCAAAAGAGTGTATCCAATTGGTCAACCTTCGAGGAGACGGCAGAGAAGATGAAGCAGGGCGGCTACTACATGGTATCGGGATTTGATGATACATTCCGAGTATTCTCGAACAATGTATCCTCACCTTGGGTTGTTGACGGCAAGCTTGTGATAGATGACAGCATTATGAAATGGGTTGAGCAGACCAAGACCTTCACGGAGAAGGGCTACAACAACCAGTCAACTCTCTGGGACGACACCTGGAACAAGGGCTTCTATCCTGAAGGAAAGGTATTCTGCTACTTTGGACCTGCATGGTTTGTGGATTTCTCAATGGGTGTTGATAACCCTGACAGTATAGCAGCCAAGGGCGGCTGGGCAGCGACTGAGGGACCTCAGGGCTTCTTCTGGGGCGGTACATGGATCTGTGCAGCTAAGGGAACAGATAACCCTACACTCGTAGCCGACATTATGAGACAGCTCACAACCAACAAGGAGATTATGACCAAGATCGTTAAGGAGAAGAACGATTTCGTTAACAACAAGCCTGCGATGGAGGAGATGGCAGCGGATACATCTTACTCGAGCAAGGTGCTCGGCGGACAGAACCCACTTGCAATGTTCTGTGCGGGAGCAGAAAAGATAGACCTCAGCAATCTCTCATCATACGATCAGGGCTGTACAGAGGAGATACAGAAGGCGATGAAGGACTACTTCAACGGAAATGCGACACTTGATGAGGCGCTCGCCAACTTCAAGAAGAACATAGTTGTCAAGTATCCTGACATCAAGGCTGAATAAGCTGCATGGAAATGAAGGATGTTTAATAAACATGCCTGCTCTATAAGGGGGCGGGCATGTTTTTTATTAAAATGTTAGGAGGCTGAGTGCTAAAAATAAGCCTGATAGCTTATTTTTAACACATGCAATTTGTTTCCGGGCGAAAACAAATTGCTTTTTATGGCAGATGAGAAATTGCCTGCGCAAATTTCTCATCGCCTCTTCGCGATAAACCGCTCAGAAAAGAGGATTAACATGAGAGATGTCCGTAATTCGCGCGGCAAAAGCAAGGTGGTGAGGTATAACAAGTGGGGTTATATCTTTTTAATTCCATTTGTGCTTGTATATGTTGCCTTTCAGCTTGTGCCGCTGTTCAGTACGATTTTTAACAGCTTTTTTGAAAATTACCGTGCAGGTCTCAAACAGATAGGACCTAACTGGGTCGGGCTTGCCAACTATGTGACAATATTTTCCGATGCGAGCATACTCAAATACACAGCCAACACACTTATAATGTGGGTTATCGGCTTTGTGCCGCAGATATTGGTGTCGCTGCTTTTAGGGCAGTGGTTTTCCGATATCAGACTGAAGCTAAAGGGAAGCAGATTTTTCAAGACAGTCATTTATCTTCCGAACCTGATAATGGCTTCGGCATTTTCCATGTTGTTTTTTGCATTGTTCTCAGATGTGGGACCTATCAATGCAATACTGATTAAACTTGGAATTGTTACAGCCGATAATCCGGTAAGATTTTTTTCAAGCGTATGGGCAACCAGAGGGCTTGTCGGTTTCATGAATTTTCTGATGTGGTTTGGAAATACGACGATTATACTGATGGCAGGAATAATGGGAATAGACCCTTCCTTGTTTGAGGCTGCAGAGGTGGATGGAGCCAGCTCGTGGCAGAGATTTTACAGAATAACGCTTCCGCTTCTGAAGCCTATTCTGATATATGTTATTATAACCTCCATGATCGGTGGTATACAGATGTTTGATGTACCTCAGATACTCACAAATGGTTCCGGTGCGCCGGCAGAGTCGACTAAGACACTCATAATGTATCTGAACCAGCACCTATATAGCAGGAACTATGGACTTGGCGGAGCACTTTCGGTATTCCTGTTTATTATAACAGCAATATTGAGCCTCGTGATTTATTCTGTCATGTATCGCAAGAAGGATTAGGAGGGGGGGATGATTATGAGCAAAGCAGATGGAAAGAAAGAAAAAAGAGATTCAATTCATATAAGAAGAGCGGTGGCATATATTGTCCTCACACTGATATCTATTCTGTGCCTGTTCTGGTTTTATGTACTTTTTGTGAATGCGACGAAATCGCATGCTGAGATACAGAGAGGATTTTCCATAATGCCGGGGAAAAGCCTGCTCGTAAACTGGGATCATGTAATACATGGCACTCAGCCTATTGTATCAGGCATGATTAACAGCATAATTATTTCTTCGCTGAGTGCCGTGCTGTGTACATACTTTTCAGCAATGACGGCGTATGCAATTCATGTGTACGATTTTAAACTTAAAAAGTTTATATTTGCATTTATTCTTGCGGTTATGATGATACCGAGTCAGGTGACTGCGCTTGGATTTATCAAGTTTATGGATAAACTGCATCTTATTGATACATTTATTCCGCTTACAGTTCCTTCAATCGCAGCGCCGGTAACCTTCTATTATATGAAGCAGTACATGGAGAGTACGCTGCCTCTCGCAATTATAGAAGCGTCAAGAATAGACGGCTCCGGCGAATTCTATACATTTAATCATATTGTGCTTCCTATAATGAAGCCTGCGATTGCCGTACAGGCAATATTCACTTTTGTTTCAAGCTGGAACAATTACTTTGTTCCTGCGCTTGTGCTCAAGAAAGACAGCGTAAAAACACTTCCGATCCTTATAGCGCAGCTAAGAAGTGCTGACTGGTTAAAGTTTGATATGGGTCAGGTCTATGTTACGATTGCTTTTTCGATTTTCCCTGTAATCGTTGTGTATATTTTCTTGTCAAAATATATAGTACAGGGTATTGCATTAGGTGCAGTCAAGGGTTAGTCCTTAAAAAGGTCGTTCACATAATTATTGTGAAACATATCTATCATTGCAAAATATCTCTCATGTTCACGCCAGCCTTGGTCGACGGAGCCATCACCGTAATATACGATGTAGGCATCGGGATAGGTTTCTTTCAGAAGCTCATAGTCCTGTTCGGTCAGGCTGGTGTGTTCAATGTAGAGGCGCTCCAGCTTCGTGAAATTGAGAAGGTGTGAGACATCGCTTATAGGGTTGTAGCTTATATTTAGGTCAACCAGATTTGGCAGGTAGTCGAACACACTTATATCCGTCACATCTCCCACAAAAAATTCAAGGTACATAAGCTTTGGACAGTATTTGAGCATCGACAGGTCGTAAAGGTACGGTGACTGTGTGTCGGTGAGCCAGTTGTCCACCAGTATCAATATTTTCAGCTCGGGCATGAATTCGAGAAAGGACAGGTCGGTGACCTTGTTGTGACCGAGGTCAAGTGCGACCATGTCGGTGCAGTATTTTAACACCTTGCAGTCGTCGTTGGTGAGGCGGTAGGTTATGGTTCCGTCCTTCAACGTCGAGAATGCCACGGTGTCGGTTCTTATTGTCCACAGACCGAGTGTAACCTTCCAGACAAACTTAATCTGTGGAAATTCATTTTGCAGCTCCTCCATCTGTTCATTTGTGAGTCCGCAGTCGCACATATCCAGATAGGTAAGGCTGTAAAGAAGCCGGAGCCTCGTCTTTAAGGTTTCAATATCGGTGATTACAATTCCGCTTATATCAGCCTCTGTGTCATCAGAGGAGAGCTCCGTCCCGTACAAATCCACATTCCATATAAATCTGACAGAAGGGTAGTTTTCCTTTAATGAGGTCATCTCGTCCAAGGTGAGAGCTGCGGCACGCACATCCATAAGCTCAAGCTCAGTAAAGGAATTAAGAGCGTCACAGATGCACGAATATACGGTTTCATGCTCGAGTGCGGCGATGCCACTTTCGGGGAGCGTAAGTTCAGTGATATCCTGTGCGTATTCTTTTCCGAAGAAGCTTACCTGCGGTATCGTCGGCTCGGTTGTCGTATCTGCGGTGGCATCCGAAACATTTCCGGTGTCAGGGGCGGTTGTTGAAGTGCTGTTCTGTTTCACCGGCTTGTTTGACAGGACTGATATCAGCGCTGCGGTGAGAACTATGAGGCACAGCAGTAAGAGAACGGGGAGCAGATATGATTTTTTGCGGTTTCTGCTCTTTCTTTTGGGAGCGTTTTTATTCATCTTAAAAATCCTTTCTTTATATGATTTGCAGTATGCAATTGGAAATTTGCCGATGTAAAAATCAGCATGACATCAGGGCTTTATAATAATATACTTTCCTGACATAAGCAAGTGCAACTTGACACGGTAAATGCAGTCGTAAATGCAGTAAACACAGCTTGCCAACGGGCAGGCCGGGTGATAATATTTAGATAAAGGTAACTTTTGCAGCAGGGCGTTTGGCTTTTTAATAGCTGCATACAGCATATTGCGGCAGAGATTATTGCAGAAACGAGGACATAGCATGGATATATATGAGGTAAAAAAAGCGGTGCACCCGATAGAGGCGTGTGTGACGGTGCCGGGTTCTAAGAGCGTGACTAACAGGGCGCTTTTCATGGCGGCGATGGCGAAGGGACATTCGGTGCTTGAGGGAGCACTATTTTCGGATGACTCCAGACATTTTATAGGAAGTCTGAAGTCGCTGGGATATAATATCGTCGTGGACGAGACTGACAAGAGGGTTGAGCTTGACGGGCAAGGCGGGGACATTCCGAACAAGACAGGCTCGATAGATGTTGGAAGTGCCGGCACGGCGGCGCGCTTTCTCACTGCCATGCTTGCCTTGTCGGACGGGGAATACACCATAAATGCCACGCGGCAGATGCAGGCGAGACCTATGGATGCACTGTTTGATGCGCTCACGCAGATGGGAGCGCATTTTGAGTATCTCGGAGAAAGGGGGCATCTTCCGGTTAAGGTAAAAGGAAGAAGGTTCGGCATTTCAGCGGAAGGACAGGACGCGGGGGAAAACACGAAGGAAACGATGAAGGAAAAGGGGCAGGAAAAGCCTGCCGGTAGAGTTGTCACGAGCGTCGATATAAGTAGAAGCACACAGTTTTTAAGTGCGCTTATGATGGCGGGAGTTCTCGTGCCGGAGGGACTTGATATCAGAATAACGAGCCAAAAGACGGACGGGGCATACATCAGGATAACCGCCGCGATGATGAAGGACTTCGGCTGTGAGGTGGTCTATGACGGGCACGACTATCATGTGGCGGCAGGACAGCGTTATAATGCGGGGAGCTATCACATTGAGCCGGACATCTCAGCAGCCTGCTATTTCTGGGCAGCAGCGGCTGTAACCGGAGGGAAAGTGACCGTCGCAGGCAGCAGTCATGGAATGATGCAGGGCGACATGAAATTTCTTGAGGTGCTTGAAAAGATGGGCTGTAAGGCTTTGCAGACCGATGCGGGAATAGAGGTTGAAGCCCCGGAGGAGGGGATACTAAGTGCTGTGGATGTGGATATGAATGATTTTTCCGACCAGACGATGACGCTCGCTGCGATAGCTCCGTTTGCACGGGGGACGACGAGGATACATAACATCGGGCACATAAGACTTCAGGAGTCCGACAGGATAGAGGCGGTACTCACAAATCTGCGTGCGATGGGGATAGAGTGCGGTACGTTTGAGGAGAGAGGAAAAGAGGGTATCTATATCTGCCACGGAGAACCACAGCCTGCACACATCAAGACCTTTGACGACCACAGAATGGCGATGGCGTTCAGTGTGACGGGGCTTGCGGCGGACGGAATTGTGATAGAGAACCCGATGTGCTGCAAAAAGACCTTCGAGAATTTCTTTGAGGTGCTCGAGGAATGTGAAAAAGGAAAAGATATGTAATGACCGGAGGATATCCGGCAGTGAGTGTGAGACTTGTGCACAATTTTACTTTTTTGCCATATCGCATTTACATAAAAAGAATTTTATAGTATACTATATGGGTATGGGCTTCAGAGCATATGCAGGGGCTTATATTATTAAATTATAAGTATGATAAACTCATACACTATTATTGACTATTAGGAGGAATAACCATGGTTAAGGCTATTGTCGGAGCAAACTGGGGAGACGAAGGCAAGGGTAAGATTACAGATATGCTTGCTGAGGAGTCGGATATTATTGTTCGTTTTCAGGGAGGAAGCAATGCAGGCCATACCATTATCAATGACTATGGCAAGTTCGCACTTCATCTTCTTCCGTCGGGTGTATTCTACAATCACACCACAAGCGTTATAGGTAACGGAGTTGCGCTCAACATTCCATATCTCTTCAATGAGATTAAGAGCTTGGAGGACAGAGGTGTGCCTACACCTAAGATTCTTGTCTCTGACAGAGCACAGATACTCATGCCGTACCATGTTGACTTTGATACATATGAGGAGGCAAGACTTGCGGGTAAGTCCTTCGGCTCTACCAAGTCGGGTATTGCTCCATTCTACTCAGATAAATACGCTAAGATCGGCTTCCAGGTGAGTGAGCTCTTCGATGAGGCTTCACTTAAGGAGAAGGTCGAGAGAGTTGTCGCATACAAGAACATTCTGCTCGAGCATCTTTACCATAAGCCTCTTCTCGATGCCGATGAGGTATTCAGGCTCATGCTTTCCTACAGGGATATGGTTGAGCCTTATGTTGCAGATGTATCGCTCTTCTTACACAACGCAATAAAGGAGGGCAGGAACATTCTTCTCGAGGGACAGCTCGGAGCACTCAAGGATCCTGACCACGGAATTTATCCGATGGTGACATCTTCCTCGACGCTTGCCGCTTACGGCGCTATCGGCGCAGGTATTCCGGCTTCCGAGATTAAGGACGTTGTCACGGTTGTGAAGGCATACTCCTCAGCAGTTGGCGCGGGCGCATTTGTCAGCGAGATATTCGGAGATGAGGCTGATGAGCTCAGAAGACGCGGCGGCGACGGCGGTGAGTTCGGAGCTACAACAGGCCGTCCGAGACGTATGGGCTGGTTCGATGCGGTTGCGACTCGTTACGGTGTGCGTATGCAGGGAACAACTGAGGTTGCACTCACAGTGCTCGACGTATTGGGATACCTCGATGAGATTCCTATGTGCGTAGGCTACGAGATTGACGGCGAGATCGTGAAGGACTTCCCTACAACCTACAAGCTTGAGAAGGCTAAGCCTGTTCTCAAGAAGATGCCTGGCTGGAAGTGCGATATCAGAGGCATTAAGAATTACGATGAGCTGCCGCAGGCATGCAGAGATTACATCGATGCCATCGAGCAGGAAATTCAGGCACCTATCACTCTCGTATCGAACGGTCCTAAGAGACATGATATCATCAAGAGAACCAGCAGATTATAATTATGGTTAGAGAACTTTATGAAAATGCCAAAAGAGGCATAGATACAAGACAGAGTCTTAGTGCACTCCGCAGCGCCGTCAAGGACGATGCACACATGAACGATTTGTTTGAGCTTGTCGAGGACGATATCGAATCCATGAAGCACTTCCTTGACAGCGATGATGCGAAGGTGAGAAAGAATGCAGCTCTCCTCATGGGAGAGCTGGATATGTCCGATTTCACGCAGGCTCTTGTCGACGGCTACAAGAAGGAGAGCCAGCTCTTCGTGCGCTCGGCATATCTTGAGGCACTTAAGGGCTATGATATTGAGGAGTACCTTCCGTATTTTAAGGAGTGCATGGATGAGCTGTCACGCACCGAGATAACGCCGGAGAACAGAAAACATGTCGACGAGGAGATGAAGGCTCTGACGGAGCTTGTCATTTCCTGCGAGGGCATAAAAAGGCATAAATTCAAGGGTTTTGGGCGCTTAGATGGCGAGGTCGAGGGTATACTTATCACCAACAGGCTCAATATGGACGTGACTAAGGCACAGCTTGAGGAGAATGGCGTGAAGGTACTGCCGTTCAAGGGCGGTGTCCGTTTTGCAACGGATAATATTTCATTTCTTGGAAGTGTGAGAACTTACAGCGATGTGCTTTTTGTCATACCTGGATGTACGGCATGCGGGTTCGAGCCGGAGACGGCGGCTAAGACACTTACGGAGTCAGGACTTGTAAAGCTTCTTAACAGGCTTCATATGGGAGAGAAGAACCGGCCGTTCTACTTCAGGGTAGAGCTGAAGAGCACGCTCGAAATGGAGAAGAAGGGAAAGTTCGTCAGAAGATTTTCGGGAGAACTTGAGAGACAGAGCAGAAGAACACTCATTAATTCCGCTTCCGATTACGAGATTGAGCTGAGGCTTATCGAGAACAAGGAGCATAAGCTTAATATGCTGTTAAAGCTGTACACGATTGAGGACGAGCGCTTTTCCTATTTTAAGAAGCATATTGCAGCTTCAATTAAGCCGGTGAACGCGGCGCTTTTAGTTGAACTTGCCAAGGAATACATGGCGACCGATGCACAGGTGCTCGACCCGTTCTGCGGTGTGGGAACGATGCTCATTGAGAGGCAGAAGGTGGTCAAGGCGAACACCTCATACGGGCTCGACATAAACGGTGAGGCAATCGCGGGGGCGAAAGTGAACACCGAGGCGGCGGAGCAGATTGTTCATTATGTAAACAGGGATTTCTTCACCTTCGAGCATGAATATCTTTTCGATGAGATATTCACGGACATGCCGTTTGCCATGAATGACAAGGTGACACTTGAGCTTGACAATATCTATAAGAGATTTTTTATCTGTGCCAACAGACACCTGACTGCTGAGGGAAGAATTATAATGTATTCGAGAAATCCGCAGATGGCTGTGAGATATTCGAAGAATTCGGCTTACAGAGTGGTAAAGAGATTTGTCATCTCGGAAAAGAATAACGCGGAGCTTATAATATTTGAGCATGAGGACTAGAACCTCATGCTCAATTTTTACTCTATATGCTTAGGCTGCCAAAACATGTCAATTTAGTTTGTGAGTGTATAACACGTTATACACAATTAAAGCTGCAGTACATGTTTTGACACCCTAAGTTTTATAGGAAATTCCTGTTTTATTTGTCCTCATCGTATTCGTCGCTTCGGTGGTTGAGCTTGTAGAACATCATGCCGACATAGGCTGTGACCGGAACGAGCACAGTCATCACGAGCGTTAGCTGCAAGAGCTTGAAAGCAGCATCGCTATGTATAAGCGCAAGCACCAGACATGCCACATACAGACCTGCCAGAATGATGATGGCGGCGATTGCAAATATTCTTTTTTTCATGTACATTTTCCTTTCTATGAAAAAGGCACATGTCTGCAGATGTACTCTGCGCCATGTGCCGTAAAAAAGGGGAGGATAATTTCCTGTCATCAAGACAGAAAATCGGTAAATCTTCTTTTGTGATAATCAGAGTATTACCATATAAAGAGGATTTATGCGTTCGCTCCACAACATTTTTTATATTTCTTTCCTGAACCGCATGGACATGGATCGTTGCGTCCAACCTTAGGCTGTGTGTTGACTACGGTTGTGGAAAGCTTCTGCTCTTTATAGAGAGCCTTGCGGGTATCTGCGTCGAGGAGAGCGTCCCACTGTGGAAGTGTGTATAACCACTCAGCCTTTGCAGCTACCATGTTCTTGTAAAGTAATTCCCTGTCAAAATCCATGGAAACGACTGTGTTCTCGTCCATAGTCTCGATAGGGTTAGGTGTCTTTAAGCTGTCGTTGATTCCGTCGAGCACACCCACCATTGTTAGAAGCTCAAGGCCAAAACGGTCAGCAAGCTCCTTGACAGTACCGCTCACAGGCTCCTTAGAAGCAAGAATCTGCTCGTAAACACCTTTCTCAAAATTAAAATATGTTGCCCAGAACATCTGGTATTTCTGGTCATCCATCTCCTGCTCGTAAGCAAGATTTCTCCATGTTTCAAGTAATGACATGATTGTACTTCCTTCTGAAAATAATAATATAATTCTGTCGGCTGCCATAAAACAACCATAGTAAAGCTATTTTATATCATAAGTATCATAACGTCAAGACTGAAATTTACCCGCGCTGTAGCCGATGAGAATTTCGGGAAAGCGCGTCTGCAGGGCGTTTAAAACAAGTTCAACAGCATCCTTGGTCTTATGATGCACGATGTAGTGCTTTTTGTCGCAGGCTACAACGCTTAGGGAATAGCTTATGTCAAGATGCAGCATTCTTGTGTGCATGGTTCCGAACTTATACGCCCATACGATGGCATCAAGTGGTACAATGTGTACATTGTGCCTGTCATACGCTATGAAAAAATTGTCCGTGAGGGTTATTCCCGGGGCATAGGCATGTGAGGTCTCGAACTCATCGCATGCCGACTGGTAGAGCTCAAGCTTGTTTCCGTAGCGGGCAAGCCGCATAACCGTGCGCGAGTAGAGAGGGTTTATCAGGGAAATGATGATTATAAGCTCGTGCACTACCGCTAAAAGTGCGGTGAAACCTATGAGCCCGAGGAGAACATATTCCCTGCCGAGGGACATGCGGTACTGGTTTATCAGTACCTTGCTGCTCATCATGTTGAGAGCCTGGCTTGTCCAGTTGAGATTGGTGCTTACAAGGTTGTTCAGCGCTTCTATCTCTGATATGTTCGAGTCGAGTTTCGCCCTGCAGGTAAATTCGGAGATAAGCGCAGGGGGCGTTTTGGAGTAGTCGTCAAGCCGGAGCGTTGATGCGGATATGAGAATATAGTAGCAGTTGTTTTCATACAGACAGTAATAATAACAGCCTTTTATGTTCCTTCCTCTGGTGTAATTGACCCCGGTGTAGTACAGGTTCGTAAGCTTCGCGTTGACGTAGGAGGTGCCGGTGTGGTACTCGGAAGCCGCCTGTGCCGGGTCGGTTACCACCGGGAGCGAAAACAGATTGTAGAGCTTTGTCACATGGAGCATGACTATACAGAAGACGACGAATATGCCCGGCATGATCAGCTTGCGTCTGTTGATTTTTTTGATGGTTGCCTGCAGATGAAATGTATTCATATTGTGATATGTCCCTTCAAGGATAATACGATTAGTATACGGTGTTTTTTGGGAAAATTCAAGCACGGCTTGCATTTTAAGGAAAAAATTGATACTATAGTGCGGTGAAACATTTGGGACAAAAAGAAATGAGGATAACATGGCAGCATATAAGAAGTTTGCCCGGTGGTATGACCGGTTTATGGCGGATATACCGTATGGGGAATGGGCGGAGTATGTTATTGGACAGTTAAAAAGATATGGGATTGAGCCCGATGCGGCTGATAATGACGCAGAGGACTTAGGCGGTAATGTTGTGTTGGAACTTGGCTGTGGCACGGGGAGCATGGCGCGGTATCTGTGCATGGAGGGCTACAGGGTGGTCGGAATTGACCTGTCGCCTGACATGATAAAGGAGGCTGACAGGAAGCTTATTCCGGGCTTCGAGGCGTATGTGGGTGATATGAGAGTGCCTTTTCTGGAAAATGAGAGCTGCGCCGGGATAATCAGTGTGTGCGACTCCATGAATTATCTCACCGCGAGGTCCGACGTGGAGCTCACCATTAAGGCGGCGGCGATGCAGCTAAAAAGTGGCGGTGTATTCATCTTTGACATGAAAACGGACAGATTTTACCGAGAGGAGCTTGCGGACAACGTGTTTACCGACAGGGCGGGCAGCATATCCTATGTCTGGGAAAATCACTACGATGAGAGGACGCATGTCAACACCTACGACATCACGTTTTACCGCAGATTAATCGGAGGACTGTGCCTTAGCTATAGGGAGAGGCACAGACAGAGAGCCTACTCGAGGACATTTATTGAAAAAACAGCGCGGGGCTTCGGTTTTGAGCTCTGTGATTACAAGGTGAAGGGCGAGAGGGCTTACTACACTCTCAGAAAGCGTTAGAAAATATATGCAGGTGCCTATAGGAAAAATATTATCAAGGAGAAAATGAAGAAATGGAAGATTATATTGTTCGTGCGACTGCTGCTGACAACCAGCTTCGTGCATTTGCAATCTATTCAAGAAACCTTGTCGAGGAGGCAAGACAGAGACATAACACATCACCGGTGGCGACGGCGGCGCTTGGGCGAATGTTGTCGGCAGCAGCCATGATGGGAGTCATGATGAAGGGCGATGACGATATTCTCACGATAAAGCTTGAGGGGGATGGACCACTCGGCGGAGTTATGGTCACGGCTGACTCTAAGGCAGGTGTGAAGGGTTATGTCGGAAATCCGGACGTGATGCTGCCTCCAAACAGCAAGGGAAAGCTCGATGTGGGAGGCGCAGTCGGCAGGGGAATGTTAACTGTCATTAAGGATATAGGAATGAAGGAGCCTTACAGCGGAAGCTGTGAGATAGTATCAGGCGAGATCGCAGAGGATCTTACTTACTATTTTGCATCGAGTGAGCAGGTTGCGTCGGCGGTTGCACTCGGAGTCCTTATGGAGCATGACAACACGGTAAAGCAGGCAGGCGGGCTCATTATACAGGTTATGCCTTTTGCCGAGGATTCACTTATAGACAGGCTTGAAGAGAAGATTAACAATATGGAATCAATTACATCAATGCTTGAGAAGGGCATGACACCGGAGGACATATTGAATGAAGTGCTAGGCGAGTTCGGACTCGACATCAATGAAAAGACACCGGCGTCATTCAGATGCAACTGTTCAAAGGAGCGTGTCGAGAAGGCACTTATAAGCATCGGAAAGAAGGAGCTTAAAGAAATGATAGAAGAGGGAAAACCTATTGAACTCAAGTGCCACTTCTGCAATACAAGCTACGATTTTACCGTTGATGAGCTCAAAAAAATACTTAAATATGCAAAAGGATAATTCTTGACACCCTTAATTTTCTGTGATATTCTAACCATGTGCTGTAGGAAAGCATATATGCCGCGGTAGAGCATAAGGCTTATATCGGACATATGTATTGCGGTTATGTGCCGCGATATCAATTTTTTTTAAATATTTTGGAGGTATCACAATGAGCAAGGGTACAGTTAAGTGGTTCAGCAATTCAAAGGGCTACGGTTTCATCTCTGATGAGAACGGCAAGGATGTATTCGTACATTACTCAGGTCTTAACATGGAAGGCTTCAAGTCTCTTGAAGAGGGCCAGGCAGTAGAGTTCGACGTAGTAGACGGCGCTAAGGGACCACAGGCTACAAACGTAACAAAATTATAATCAACGAAGTTTTACAGTGTGCCTTTTTAATATATATAAAAGAGCAGTATTTGTACTTAACGAGATTATGAAAATAGGGATTGCCAATCGGCAATCCCTATTTACTTGCTTAACAGGGAATGTCAACCGGCAATCCCTGTTATATTTTGTTTAGCTTAGTTGTTTTTATTTGTTGATATTCTTGTTAAAGTCAGGCATTTTGCTGCCGGCTGAGCCGTTGATATTCTTTTTGCGCTTTGCTCCGGCTGAGCCCGCAGGCGGTGTAATGTCCTTAAAACAGGTGTTGTGTATTCGAAGGAACAGCAGCGTACAGGCTGCAAATATCAGAACCTCAGTCATAAAGCAGGTTATTCTGTTAAAGAGAAATCCTGACGAGTAGAGATTTCCCGGAAGGTAGATGAGGGTCTGTAAGCCTATTATGGACAGCAGATGTACCTTGCCGAGTTCTCCATGAAACACACCGTAGAACATTACCGAAATCATAGTGTTAAATATCATAAACATTATGCTCTCAACACCTGAAAATATATATGTATATGAAGGGTTGTCATAGAACACCAGCACTGCTTCAAGCTGTGTAACTGCCTCGTCCACGGAGTCGAAGCTGTTTACAAGGGATTCAAGCCCCGATGTGTTGAGGGTTCTGCACAGAGAGTAGTTGAGGAATATGGTAATTCCGGTTATTATAGCCTCGGTGAGGGATACGCCGACACCTATGCCGTAAGCATCGCAATATTCAGGATAGTATTTGCGGATAAACCACATCGCAAAAAAACGTCCGCCCACAATGAGGGCAGAGGTGATGATAAGGACAAGGAACCTTGTGAATACTATTATTCCTGTTCCGGCGTCCGCAGGAACTGACATGGAAATCAGGCCTGAGATAAAGCTTCCTATCATAAAGTAGAACAGAAGATAGGCTGTGGCACCGTAGAGCACGGGAAAGAAGCGGAGCCCGACATAGCGCCTGGTCATAAGAATGAGCCCTATTCCGAAGCACAGAAGCAGTATTCCTGATGCTGCTATGAAGAAGATGGTAAGTGTGGGGATTGTCCTGCCAAGGTCATAAAGACCGCTAAGCTCGGATACGATATCAAGATTCATACAAAAATCCTTTCATAAATTAAATATAAATATTGTCCATGCGGACTTATTCAATTATAGACTAATCATATTAATCAATCAAATGAAATTTTACTAAAATATTGAAAAATCAAAAAGTTTCAGTATAATATCTATAGTAAATTTTTTGTTATTATATTTCGGAGGTAGTAAATGGCGGTAATCAGTGGAAGTAATATGTACGATATTCTTCGTAAATCATTTTCAATATTGAACCCACAGCTTATGCACCATAGTGAGAGGACGGCGTATATTCTTTATAAGATGCTGCTCACAGAAGGACGAATGAGTAATCAGGAGATGGCAGATTATGTGATAATTGCCATGCTTCATGACATAGGAACCTGTAAGCTGGAGTATATTGACCACTGGGCAGACTTTGAGAAGGAGGATTTATGGCCACATTCCATATTCGGCTTCCTCTTCCTTAAATATTTATCGCCACTTGACAATAAGGCGGAGATTGTGCTCTATCATCATCTTGATTACAATAAGCACTACATGATAAAGAGCCACTATATAAAGATAGCCGAATATCTGTTCATGGCGGACAAGATGGACGTGACCATGAGCATGCCGGGAACCTTAGAGTCCGATTATCTGCAAAAGTACCGCAACATCAAGTTCTCCGCTGAGGCGCTTAATCTGTTTCTCAAGGCAAATGCACAGTACAAGGTTCTTGACTGCCTTAAAAAGGATGATTACCTCAGGGAGATTGATGAATTGATAGCGTCGGTGAACTTTACTGAGGAGTATAAAAGAAAGTTCCTTCAGATGCTTGTTTACATAATCGATTTCAGAAGCCAGTACACGGTAATACATACACTCGCAACGACCATATTTGCACAGGAGCTCGGAGAGATGATGCATCTTTCCGGTCAGGAAAAATATAATATGTACTATGGTGCGCTCCTGCACGACATTGGCAAGATAGCGATACCGCTGTCAATTCTTGAGTCCACGGGCAGACTCTCGCCTAAGGAGATGGATATTATGAAGAAGCATGTAGAGATTACCGATCACATACTCAGGGGCATAGTCGACGATGAGGTGCGCGAGATTGCCATAAGGCACCACGAGAAGATAGACGGCAGCGGTTATTTCAGAGGACTTAAGGGGGACGAGCTCACAAGACCACAGAGGATAGTTGCTGTTGCTGATATAATAAGTGCCCTGTACGGAAAACGAAGCTATAAAGAGGCGTTCGGTGCTGACAAGATTAAGTCTATAATCCAGTCCGATGCCGACAACGGCAAGATATGTCCGCAGGTGGTGGGAGTTGCGGTAAGAAATATGGAGCGCATTATTCAGAATTTTGAGAAGAAGAAGGATGCGGCACTTGGAACCTATATGCAGATAAAAAAACAGGAAAATGATATATATGAACAATTTAAAGGACTGTAGAACAATAAAGCTATAAACTGTAAATTATTTAACAGTAAATCCAAAAACACCGGACTGCGTCGGCTGCAATCCGGTGTTTTGATGTGTGGGCTCAAGCTGGAAAGCACTCGTGCAGAGGTGCTTATTTCAGGGCATTGTTGGCAAATGTTGTGTCGACGAGCTTGGAATAAGGAGCATATTCATCTATAACATCTGCTTCATAGAGTATATCCTGAAGAAGTGTGAAGCTGTCCTGTGTGAACACGAGATCGTTTTTCCAGGTATCCTGTGATTTATAGCGCTCCACAATGATAGCGATGGTGTCAACGTCCGTGTCCGGAAACTGTGGGGCAATGACCTTGGCGATATCCTCGCTCGAATGTGTGTTTACATATTCCATGCCGCGCTGAAGAGCGTTGGTGAAAGCCTGTATGATTTCAGGATTTTTGCTGATATAGCTTTTTTTTGCACTGTAGGCTGTGTATGGGACATAGCCGCTGTCGACGCCGAGACTGGCAATAACGTATCCGCTGCCTTCTTTTTCAAGGGCAGTGGCATGCGGCTCGAACTCCACTGTGAAATCGCCCTGCCCGCCCGCGAAGGCACCGCTTGTGAGGCCGAAGTCGATATTCTGAACTATCTCTAGGTCTGAGGTGATATCTATTCCGTTGTTTTTTAGAATGTATTCGAGCACCATTTCAGGCATTCCACCTGCTCTTCCGCCAAGTACCGTGCTTCCCTTTAACATATCCCAGGAGAAGTTTTTGACGGGCTGTCTGGATACCAGAAAGTTTCCGGCACGCTGGGTGAGCTGTGCAAAGTTGACGGCGTAGTCGGAATTTCCCTCATTGTATGCATATATTGATGATTCCGAACCCATGAAGCCTATCTGCGCTTCGCCTGATATCAGGGCGGTCATAACCTTGTCTGCACCGAAGCCTGTAACGAGGTTAAGATTTATTCCCTCATCTTTGAAATACCCGTTTTCGATTGCGACGTACTGCGGCGCATAGAATATAGAATGTGCCACTTCGTTGAGTGTGACATCTTTAAGGCCGCTGTCGTCTTTTTTGCAGCCGCAGAAGGTAAGACAGATGATAAGAAAAAGCAGGGCAGGTGGTAAAAATATTATTTTTTTAGTTTTCAAGGTAGCCTCCATTGATTTGCTGTATGCCTTAACCGGCATCTGGTAATAGTATATGAGAAGGTTGGAAAATGGTTAAAATTATATTTTTTAAAAATCATGCTTGCTAATGACACATTTATAGTGTAATATGTTAAAGTTTGAAAATATTGAAGATAACCAGGCAGGAGGGCTTATGGCATACAAGGTACTTGCACTTGATATAGACGGGACACTTACAAATTCTAAAAAACAGATAACCGACAGGACAAAGAGGGCGGTGGCTGCCGCCGCTGAGAGGGGAGTTAAGATAGTCATTGCATCTGGCAGACCGGTACAGGGAATAAGAGCGTTTGCACGGGAACTTGAACTTGAAAAGAACGACGGATATATTCTCTCGTTCAACGGCGGAAGGCTTATCTCCTGCCGCACGGGTGAGATTATACACGATGTAAAGCTGCCTCTTGAATACCTTCCGGAGATATATGCATTGTCAAAGAAGTATAATGTAAATCTTATGTCCTACGAAGGTGACGACCTCATCACGGAGGAACCTGACGATGAATTCCTCGCGATAGAGGCGAAAATCAACGGTCTGGGAATAAGGAGAGTGGATAATCTGGTGGAGTACATAGATTTTCCTATCAATAAATGTCTTATGCTGGGTGAGGGAAATTATCTTGCTGAAGTCGAGAAGAAAGTGCATGCGGCATTATCCGACAGGATGGATGTGTACCGCTCGGAACCGTATTTTCTTGAAATTCTTCCAAAAGGAGTAGACAAGGCGAAATCACTTGAAAGCTTTCTCGAGCGAATCGGCTGCACGAGAAATGAACTTATGGCATGCGGCGATGGGTTTAATGACCTTACGATGATAAAGTATGCCGGGCTCGGCGTAGCGATGGCTAATGCGAGGGAAGAGGTAAAGACATATGCCGGCTATGTGACTGCCTCCAATGATGAAGATGGTGTTGCTTTAGCAATTGAAAACTTTATTTTGCAATAAAATTTTGTTATTTTTTATACAAATTTTAGTAGACTTTACAACTTCATTGTGTTAAAATGTTATTGTGTTGTTGGAATAAAAAGAATCGTGAAGGAAACCAACCGGAATATGATGTACCTGAGTTTGCGGGTGCGATTGCAATTTACAAAAGCTGTATTTATAACTATTTTTGCTGCCGAACGGCGGCGGAACGGAGATATGTAATGGGTAAGAATTTAAAATCAGAAGCAGTGGATCATCTTTTTGAGGCGATTATGACGTTAAAGAATCTTGATGAGTATTATGCATTCTTTGAGGATGTATGTACGGTGAATGAGTTGCTGTCATTATCACAGCGCTACGAGGTGGCTAGAATGTTAAGACAGAGAAAGACATATCTTGACATTGCCGAGAAGACCGGAGCATCGACAGCTACGATAAGCCGTGTCAACCGCTCCTTAAATTATGGCAACGATGCCTACGACATGGTATTTGAAAGACTTAATATCAAGGATGACGAACAGCAGTAAACATAAATATCCCCTATATACAAGGCTGTGTGCATGTATATAGGGGATGTTTTTATTTGTCTTTCTTTGAATTGAATTCGTCGATGATGTTCTCGACCATCTCTTTTTTGATGTACATATCAAAACAAAGGTAACAGATGAAGGAAAAGGTCTGAAGGTATTCTTTTTCGTTCTCGTTGTCCACATCGGAGAAACTGCTTTCGGCCTTCTTAAACATTGATATAATGTCCTTGCTTATCTGCGGGAGACGTTCACGCTCTCCCTGATATATTTCTTTGTAGATGTGTTCTAACGAAATGCTTCCCTTGCCACCGAAAAATCTGTCTGTCAGCGGTCCGAGTATGGACTGGATATCGCTTATTGACATAAGAGTCTTAAAATAGTAGATAAACATAAGCGTTATCATGTGGTCATGTGAATACTTCTTCTTTACCGGTGGAGGAAGAAGGTTGTTCTTGGCGTAATTGTTGATCATGGTCTTGGTCAGTATCTTGTCCTCTTCATTGCGCTTGGTGGCTTCAAGATGGGTGTCCATGAAGGTTGTGACCTGATCCATGTATAAATCTATATTCGGTATCTCACCGGGGCGTATATAGTCAAGCTTGGCAAGCTTGTGAAGCATATCGGCAAGATATTCTGAATGTTCAAGTGACATGTTGTAACCTCTTTTCTGTGTGACGTAGTTTCGATGTCTGGTTCATTATAACCTAATTGTGGGTCAAACACAAGAAAAACATCATTATATTGAACAAGAATTAACGTGACTTTTGCAGATTAATGTGGTATTATAGTTTTAAGGACTTTTATAAAAATCGGAGGATATAATAATGGGTATTATTTCTAGATTTAAGGACATAATGGCTGCTAATATTAATGCACTTCTCGATAAGGCGGAGGATCCTGAGAAGATGATAGATCAGTATCTTCGCAATCTTGAGGGTGATCTTGCCAAGGTTAAGCAGGAGACGGCTTCCGTGATGGCAGAGGAGGCTAAGGCTAAGAGACAGTTAGATGAGTGTACTGCTGAGATAGCCAAGATGCAGGGGTATGCAGAGAAGGCTGTTCTTGCCGGGAATGATGAGGATGCCAAGAAGTTCCTTATGAAGAAGAAGGAGCTTGTTGTGAAGCAGACCTCACTTCAGGAGACATATACAATGGCTGCCGAGAATGCGGCTAAGATGCGTCAGATGCACCAGAAGCTTGTAAGCGATATCAGTCAGCTCAACTCCAGAAGAGATGCAATCAAGGCTAAGATTGCCGTTGCCAAGACACAGCAGACAATCAACAAGATTGGTGCAAGTGTTGAGGGGGCAGCGGAGAACCTCTCAGCTTTCGACAAGATGGAGGCTAAGGCCAATAAGATGCTTGATGAGGCTAATGCCATGGCAGAACTCAATAAGCAGAGCGATTCACTTGATGACATTGCGCGCAAGTATGAGAGCATGTCGACTCCGGAGGTTGATGATGAGCTCGCGGCACTCAAGGCCAAGATGGGACAGAACTAAACAGGATATTGTTTATGAAAGCACCGCGTGTGACTGGTATGCCGGTTGACGGGGTGCTTTTTTGTGTAATAGGAAATGGAGATTGAAATGAGTATTTATGATACCTTGAATGAACAGCAGAGGCAGGGGGTATTCACAACCGAAGGGCCTGTGCTGCTTCTTGCAGGAGCCGGTTCGGGAAAAACACGCGTGCTCACGCATAGGATCGCTTATCTGATAGAGGAGAAGGACGTGAACCCTTATAACATCCTGGCGATAACCTTCACTAACAAGGCAGCCGCTGAGATGCGTGAAAGAGTGGACAGGCTTCTTGGCATGGATGCAGGAGGGGCATGGATAATGACCTTCCATGCAGCATGTGTCAGAATACTTAGAAGATACATTGAACGTATCGGTTATGCTGACAGTTTTACGATATATGACACGGATGACCAGAAAACGATTGTGAGACAGATTTTAAAGAAGATGGATTTGGATCCGAAGCTTTATAGAGACAGGGCTGTGCTGTCAGATATATCGAGGGCGAAGGATGAACTTAAGAGCCCTGATGATATGGAGCTTGAGTCGGGCGCTGACTATCATGCTAAGATGGTCGCACAGGTGTACCGCGAGTATCAGAGGCAGATGAAGGCGAATAATGCACTCGATTTTGACGATATTATATGCAGGACGGTTGAACTTTTTTTGTCGTGTCCGGATGTCCTCGATTATTATGGAGAGCGCTTCAGATATATCATGGTCGACGAGTACCAGGACACCAATATGGCACAGTTCAAGCTTGTGAGCCTTTTAGCATCACGCTTTAGAAATCTGTGTGTTGTCGGCGATGATGACCAGTCGATATACAAGTTCAGAGGGGCTAACGTGAGGAACATTCTTGATTTCGAGAGTGTGTTCCCGGAGGCTATGGTCATAAAGCTTGAGCAGAACTACCGCTCGACACAGAATATTCTCGATGCGGCTAATTCTGTAATAAAGAACAACAACAAGCGCAAGGATAAGAGTCTGTGGACGGACAACGGCTCGGGAGAAAAAATTGCATATAACATATACAATACGGCATATGAGGAAGCATATGGAATTGTATCCGATATAAAGCGGAGAGCTGCTGAAGGAAGCGCATACAATGATTTCGCGGTTCTCTACAGAACCAATGCACAGTCGAGAGCTCTCGAGGAGAAGTTCGTGGAACTCGGCGTGCCTTACAGAATATACGGAGCGGTGAATTTCTATGCACGAAAAGAGATTAAGGATGTGCTGGCATATCTCAAGACGATAGACAATGCCCGCGACGAGGTGGCTGTAAGAAGAATTATCAATGTACCTAAGCGCGGAATTGGTCAGACCACAATCGAGAAGGCGGCGGCATACGCGGACGAGAACGGCATGAGCTTCTATGCCGCAGTGGCAGCCGGAAGAGATATACCGTCGCTTTCTAAGGCGACAGCCGGAAAGCTCGATAATTTCTGTACACTCATATCGGCATTTAGGGCAAAGGCAGGACAGCTCTCGATAAAGGAGCTCATCTTAGATATAGTGGAGAACATTAAGTACGAGGAATATCTTGCCGAGGACGATGAGCCGGACGAGATTGCAGATCGTATGTCCAATATCAATGAGCTTATCTCCAAGGCGGCAGCCTACGAGGGGACGACGGACATGCCGACATTGTCGGGATTTCTTGAGGAAGTAGCGCTTGTGGCTGATATCGACAATATGGATGAGAACAATAATGTCGTCTCACTTATGACACTCCACAGTGCAAAGGGACTTGAGTTTCCAACTGTGTATCTTTCAGGCATGGAAGACGGGAACTTTCCGAGTTACATGGCGATTTCATCCGGAGACCAGAGCGACCTCGAGGAGGAGAGAAGGCTCTGCTATGTGGGTATAACCAGAGCAGGACAGAGGCTTGTGCTGAGTATGGCGAAACAGCGCATGGTGCGCGGTGAGGTGATGTTATGCAAACCATCGCGCTTCATAAGGGAAATTCCTGCTGAGCTGCTTACGGAGAGCGGACAGGGCATAAGAAAGCCGGCAGCGTTTTCTAATGATGAGAAGGTGAAGGCGGCTGAGAGCGCCATGCGTGCTGCACTTCCGTGGAACAGACCTGCATTCTCCATGCAGGACATAAAAAAAGGCGCACCGCAGGTGGCAGCGAGCGAAAAAGAGCTTGGTTATATTGAGGGTGACAGGGTGAAACATGTGAAGTTCGGAACCGGAACGGTGCAGAAAATCGTCTCAGGCGGAAGGGATTTCGAGGTCACGGTGAGTTTCGACACTGCCGGAGTGAAAAAAATGTTTGCGTCTTTCGCAAAACTGGTAAAAATTGACTAGATATTTTTGTCATTATATGATAAAATTATTTCTAAGTTTATATATTGAAAATAATTTTTAAATAGAAAGGAAGAATGAGTTATGAATAAGCTTGAAGATTTACTTGCACAGATTAAGAGCAAGGACCTGAAGGACATTAAGGATTTGAAGGATCTCAAGGAACTCCTCGGAAAGAAGCAGGTTGTTGTAGAGGAGAAGAAAAAGTGCAATCCTTTAGTATGGATTTTGGCTGTGGTTGGTTTCGTGGCTGCTGTTGCGGGTATCGCTTATGCCGTGTACAGATATTTCACACCTGACTACCTTGAGGATTTTGAGGATGAGGATTACGATGATGACTTCGAAGATGAGGACGACGAGTTTGAGGATGATTTCTTCGAGGAAGAGGACGAGAAGTCAGATAAGTAATTCCTGATGGAATTTAATAGTGATGACCTGATTGCAATAGGAGGGGGAAAGCCCTCCTATTGTTTTAGTGTGGGATTATGCTGTGGACAAACGAAGAATAATAATATACATGAAAAGGAGTGTATCAGAGGTGAAAAAAGAGCGCAATGAATTATTGGAGTTTTTAGGAGGTCTGGCAATGCTTATTGTCGGATTGTATCTTTTTACCGGTAAGGCGACGGTGCAGACATCATTCTTTTCGGGGACATTGAGCCTGCACGGATTTAGTTTCAATTCGGGACTGGTTATAATTCCATTTATAATAGGCATCGTATGGCTTTTTGTAAAGCCAAGCTCATTCGGAGCTAAGCTGGTTACGGGAGCGGGCGTTCTTATTATCATCGTCTCGGTAATCGCGTCTACCACCATAAGTCTTCCGAAGATTACGTTATATGAATGGATATTGTATCTTGTTCTTATATTCGGTGGCGCGGGGCTGCTTGCGAGGGCTCTGTTCGGAGGTGACAAAAAGGAAGGTAAGAAGTAATGAAAAAAGGAGAGCACATAGAAGGAAAAGTAATTTCAGTTGCTTTTCCTAATAAGGGGAAGGTTGTGTTTGAGGGCGGCACTGTGACAGTCAAGAATGTCATACCCGGGCAGACGCTCGATGTCAGGATAGATAAAGTCAGAAACGGACATGCCGAAGGGACGGCGTGCGCTGTGACAGAGGAATCGGAGATTGTCGACGAGAGCATAAGGTGCAGGCATTTCGGAATGTGCGGCGGCTGTGTATACCAGCCGGTGCGCTATGAGGAACAGCTAAAGCTTAAGAGCGCCCAGATTGAGAAGCTCTTAGAGCCTGTAGGCGGCGATTATATATATGAAGGTATTAAGGGAAGCCCTGCCGTGGAGGAGTACCGCAATAAGATGGAATTCTCCTTCGGTGATGAGGTAAAGGACGGTCCGTTAAGCCTTGGCATGCACAAGAGAGGCAGCTTTCACGACATAGTGACGGTCGACGGCTGCCGCATAATGGACGGAGATTTCAGAAGGATATTAGCTGAGACACTCGGTTATTTCTCGGACAGAAATATAACATTCTATAAGAAACTGCAGCATATTGGATATCTCAGGCATCTGCTTGTAAGAAAGGCGAAAAAGACCGGAGAAATCATAGTGGATATCGTGACGACCTCACAGATGGATGAGGCACAGGAAAAGGAGCTTCTTGAGGGCTATGCGGTACTTATAACGGGACTTGAGAAGAAGGGGGAGCTTGAGGGAAGGCTTGTAGGTGTGCTTCATACCACGAATGACAGCCTTGCCGATGTCGTACACAACGACAGAACACGGGTTCTTTTCGGACAGGATTTCTTCTATGAGGAGCTTCTTGGACTTAAGTTCAAGATAACGCCTTTTTCATTCTTCCAGACCAACTCGCTTGGCGCGGAGGTTCTGTATGATACCGTAAGAAGTTATATAGGTGATACCAAGGACAAGGTTGTGTTCGACTTATACAGCGGAACGGGAACGATAGCGCAGCTTGCAGCGGCGGTTGCGAAGCGTGTTGTAGGTGTCGAGATAGTCGGGGAGGCGGTAAAGGCAGCCGGGGAAAATGCTGCACTTAATGGTCTTGACAACTGTAGGTTTTTAGAGGGTGATGTGCTCAGGGTGATTGATGAGATAGAGGAGAAGCCTGATATACTCATCCTTGACCCGCCGCGTGATGGCATACATCCGAAGGCACTGCCGAAGCTCATAGCATACGGTGTCGACAGGATAGTATATGTATCCTGTAAGCCGACAAGCCTTGCGCGTGACATGGCTGTCTTTAATGAAAATGGATATTATTTGGAAAAAGCGGCTGCGGTCGACATGTTTCCGGGAACGGCAAATACCGAGGTAGTAGCGCTTATCGCCCGAAAAGGTTAAGAAAATAATAAAAATTACTTGACAATTGGAGCATTTGAATATATTCTATTTACGTTAATTAACGCGGGATATTTTAATTTAATACTTACCGGTATATTGCACATAAAGGGGTGGGCTAGTCTCATTCCTTTTTCTTGAATACGGCGATAATTTAAACTGGTAAAGTGCAAACGCGTTAAAATATAACAAGGAGGAAAATTTTATGAGAAAGTTTTCAAAGCGTGTTCTTGCTGTTACACTTTCAACTGCAATGGTATTTTCACTTGCAGCATGTAACAAGTCGAACAACAATCCTACTGATTCTACAACATCACAGGGTCAGACAGGTGAGTCCACTTCTGCTACAGATGGCAGCAGTGAGACAGGTAACGATGGAGTGCAGACCTATACATACAATTCCTATACGTCAGCACTTGCCAATAACTGGAATCCGCATACATGGGAGACAAATGCGGATGATGCGGTTTTAACCAGTTATTTATCTTCACCTTTCTGTACAATGCAGATTCTCGATTCTGAGAATGGTGTATATCAGTGGGTATATGAGATGGCAACATCCATCACTGATGTGACGAAGGATCACAAGGATGACCTTACTAAGTACAACGTAACACTTCCATCAGGCAAGACGGCAGATGAGACAGATGCCGGCTTCGTATTCGAAATCAAGTTAAATCCGGATGCCAAGTGGCAGGACGGAACACCTATCACTGCTGATACATACGTTTACTCAATGCAGCAGTTACTTGATTCTTCCATGAAGAACTATAGAGCTAACCTCTACTACAGCGGTGAGTCCGCAGTTGCAGGTGGTCTTGCATACTATAATTCAGAGTCTCCGCTCTACACTGCAATGGTTCCGGCTTACGGCGACGGAGAGACTCCTGATTACTCTTATGATTTAGACGCAGGCATCGATGCCGGATATGTTTATATCAGTGCTTCTGCTGATACAACACTTGGTTACTCTGTAAGCACACTCTGGAATGACTACGGTTTAGGTACAGAGGATGGCTATGCAGCAATCACTGACGGCACAGATGATTACGGCTATACTAAGGTTACTGCCGATAACAAGGATGCCATCTTCGGCTTCGTTTCTGCAGCACTTGCAGGCGGCTTCGGTATCACAGATGAGGCAGAGCTTGCTGATTTAACAAAGGAAATGTTATTCGTAAACGATGGTACATTAAGCGAGAAGGTTGACTGGGATACAGTAGGTCTTTACAAGGTTGATGATTACACAATCCGTTATGTAACACAGACATATCAGGATCTCAACTACTTCTTAACAAGCTGTACATCAACATGGTTAGTATATGAGCCATACTATGAGGCAGGCAAGGATACAACCGGTACATTGGTAACAACCGATTACAACACTAAGCTTGAGAACACTATGTCCTATGGTCCATATAAGCTTGTTTCTTTACAGAATGATAAGCAGATGGTATTCGAGAAGAACGAGAACTGGTATGGCTATACAGAGGAGAACGGACGTCTTGTTTCAACAACACCTTACCTTGTAGATGGTGAGAATGTTCCTAGATATGTAACAGATAAGGTCGTTATCAATGTTATGGATGATAACGCTGCCAAGCAGGCATTCTTAAAGGGAGAGGTTGATGAATGGAGCCCAAGCGCAGATGACCTTTCAACCTATGCAACCTCAGATCAGTTATATAAGGTTGATGAGACTTACACAATGTCCTTCTTCTTCAACACTAACCTTGAGAAGCTTCAGGAAATGGATCGTTCAAAGGGTAATACTAACTCAGTTGTTCTCTCTAATGACAATTTCCGTAAGGCAATGTCATTAGGCATTGACCGTACTGAGTGGGTAACAGCTACAGCTGGTTACAAGCCGGCTTACGCTATACTCAACAACTTATATTTCTATGATGTATACAATGACCCAACATCCTCATACCGTAACTCTGATGAGGCTATGCAGGCAATCTGTAACCTTTACGGAGTAGCTTACGGCGATGGAACACCTTATGCAACATTACAGGATGCATATAAGTCAATCAATGGTTACAACTTAACAGAGGCTAAGGAGCTTATGAAGACAGCCTGCGATGAGCTTGTTGCTGCAGGTCTCTACACAGCAGGTGAGGATATCGTTATCCGTATCGGTTACAAGAAGGGTGCACTTGATTCATCTGATAACAAGCAGATTGAGCTCTTCAACAAGTATGTCAATGCTGCTGCTGAGGGTTCAGGCTTCGGTAAGATTACACTGACTGCAGTTGATAATATCAACGACCGTTACGGTGATGTAGTTAAGGGCGAGTATGCTATCGGCTTCGGTGCATGGGGCGGTGCCGCATTCTATCCGTTCCGTAACTTCCAGGTATACTGTGATCCGGATCAGTACTCAATTAATGAGGCCGGCTGCTGGGATCCTAAGACAGAGGAGTTAACACTCAATGTTAACGGTGAGGATGTTACAATGACATGGCAGGCATGGTCAGGCTCGATGATAGGCTCAGGCGTATACTCAGAGGCTGATTTCTCCACAAAGCTCAGCATCACAGCTCAGTTAGAGGAGGAATTCTTAAAGAAGTACTATAGAATTCCACTTGCCGGAATGACAACTTGTTCAATGCTTTCATATAAGTGCTCATACTACACAGCGGACTACAACATCATGTATGGCTTTGGTGGAATGGAGCTTATGAAGTACAATTACTCTGATCAGGAGTGGGCTGATTATATAGCAAATAATACATTAAGCTATGAATAAGCCGCAAATAAGTCACTTTAACTAATACAGAACAAAACTCAGGCTGCGGAGAAGCAGAAGTTCTCCGCAGTTTTTGTTCAATAACTATGTTTTTCTCTGTTTTGGTTTGGTTACCGCTTAAGGGAAAATTACGAAGGATTACTTAGAATAATTGCAATATTATTTATTGCCGTGACAATAAAAATATATTATAATTTCGTGTAGCTGAACCTAAACAAAGAAATGCATTGTTTAGAACCAGTATATAAGTTAAGGATAAAGTAATAAAAAGGAGAAAGCTCTAATGGGAAAGGCTAAAAAGACCGGAGGACGAAGAAGTGGAATGGGAAAATACGTTGTAAAACGTATTGTATTGATGTTTTTTACATTCTTTATTATTTCCACAATTTGTTTCATGTTAGTACGTTTACTTCCTAGGGAGCTGCCTACGGATAAGGTACAGGCGGCTGCTATTCAGGAAAGATGGGAGGCACTTGGATATAATAAGCCATTGCTGGTTCAGTATGGTATATATCTGAAGAATATTTTCACCAAGTGGGATTTTGGTACGTCCTGGTACATCCAGTTCAGACAGCCTGCATGGGATGTGCTCACAAGCAGACTTTTACCGACAGTACTGGTAAACCTGTACTCACTCTTACTTTCAATTCCTCTGGGAATAGGACTTGGTATATTTGCCGCTATCAAGAAGAATAAGTGGCAGGATTCATTGATAAGCACACTTGTCATGGTATTTATCTCTGTGCCGAGCTATGTATATGCATTCTTGGTTCAGTATTTATTTTATTTCAAGCTTGGATGGCTTCCGCTTATGGTATATTCCATCAACGATGCAGGAGGTTCATGGCTCACAGGCAAGATGTTCCACAGTATGATTGCGCCTATTCTTGCACTTTCCTTCGGTGAGATTGCAGGCTTATGCAGATTTACAAGAGCGGAGCTTACCGAGACGCTTACATCGGACTATATGCTTCTTGCGCGTACTAAGGGACTTACCCGTGGACAGGCGACTGTAAGACATGCACTGAAGAATGCGATGGTACCAATACTTCCTATGATTATCTCCAGCTTTATCGGAATCATGGGAGGTTCAATGATTATCGAGCAGATATTCTCAATTCCGGGTGTTGGACAGCTTTACATCAAGTCTATTTCGTTGTTTGACTACGATGTATTTATGATGGACAGTGTTTTCTATACATTTATAGGTCTTTTAGCGAACATCGTTGTAGATATAAGCTACGGCTTTATTGATCCTAGAATAAGAATGGGGGAGAAATAGTATGCAGGACAACAATTTAAACTATGAAAACATCCCATTGGAGAAATTTGAATTTGTTCATGATGGAGATAGAATATCCGACAAGAAATTTGAGGATAAGCCTATCAGCTACTTTAAGGACGCATGGATTCGTTTCAGGAAGAACCGCGCCAGCGTTATAGCAACGGTTATAATTGCGCTTATTGTACTTTTTGCATTCATAACCCCACTGTTTATAAGAAATTATGACTCAAGATTCATGGACGCTTATTATGCTAAGAAGGGACCTAGGAATGAGTTCCTTGCAAAGTTCGGAATAGCAGATGGTTCCGTTGCGCGTAAGTTCTCAGACAAGGGACTTATCAAGGCTGTAGCTATAGGTATGGGTGCAGAGGACCATGAGGGAAACGGCAATGTCACACTTGAGGAAGGACTTGCCAGCAAGTATCAGCCGATTATCAAGGGTTCAATAGGCGAACCTTCGATAACCTACGATGCTGCCAAGAAGGAGAAGAAGGTCTATGGTGCCAATATCGACACTTATCTTGAGGTAGGCTTTATGTACAACAGCATTGAGCAGTCCGAGTACAAGGATATCCTTAGATATCAGGAGGAGACAGGCATTCAGATATTATATCCTCTTATTGCGGACAACGAATGGAACTTCGACGCGTTAGATGCCAACTACTGGTACAAGACCAAGAAGGGCACACCTGTCTATATTGATAAGAATGGAAAGGCCAAGACTATCGAGTATGGAGAGGGAATGGTACTTGAGGATAACTATGTCCGCGATGCTGACGGAAATCCGGTTTATTACGAGTACACAGGCGGTGGAAGCTATGATACAGCCCAGTACAGGGTAAGAGTTCTGTACTATAACTATTATCAGTATAAGAACGGCTTCGTGCCTCAGTATATTCTCGGAACGGACAGCCAGGGCTATGACCTTGCACTCAGGCTTGCAGATGGTATCAAGCTGAGCCTGCTTGTCGCTGTATGTGTATCGGTAGTCAACTTCATAATCGGTGCTGCCTATGGTGCGATTGAGGGCTACTACGGCGGAACAGTTGATATCGTCTTAGAGAGAGTCACCGATGTACTTAGCGGTGTTCCGTTCATTATCGTTGCCACACTGTTCCAGTTACACCTCGCTGCGAAGCTTGGACCGGTTGCCTGCCTTATCTTTGCCTATGTGCTCACAGGCTGGATCGGTACGGCATCAAGAGTGCGTACACAGTTCTACAGATTTAAGAATTCAGAGTATGTTATGGCTGCAAGGACACTTGGTGCGAAGGACAGAAGACTTATCTGGAAGCATATTTTCCCTAACTCACTTGGAACAATTGTTACCTCAGCGGCGCTGTCAATTCCAAGTGTAATCAACTCAGAGAGTATGTTGAGCTACTTAGGTATCGTTAAGCTTAGTACAGCTTCTACGACTTCACTTGGTAACCTTCTTGCTGAGGCACAGGGTATCTGGACTAACTACCCTCATCTTATGATATGCCCTGCATTAGTGCTTTCGTTACTTATGATATGCTTTAACTTGTTCGGTAATGGATTAAGAGATGCGTTCAATCCATCGCTGCGTGGTGTGGAGGAATAATATATGGATAAGATATTAGAAGTTAAGAACCTGAAAGTTTCCTTCCGTACACAGGGAGGAACCGTTAAGGCTGTTAGAGATATTTCGTTTGACCTTGAAAGAGGTAAGACACTTGCAATCGTTGGAGAGTCCGGCTCAGGTAAGTCAGTTACATCAAAGGCAATCCTTGGTATCCTTGCCGGTAACTCAATAATAGAGGGCGGAGAGATTCTGTACGATGGAAAGGATTTATTATCCATCACAGAGGATGAGATGTACAAAATCAGAGGTGATAAGATATCGATGATTTTCCAGGATCCATTGTCCTCCCTCAATCCAATTGTAAAAATCGGACGCCAGATTACAGAGGCGATGCTTCTTAAGAATAAGGCGAACAGAAAAGAAGCTAGAAATGAGTTCAATTCCCTTCTAAGAATATTGAAGAGCAACATGATTGCGGCTCAGGGACAGGGCTCAGAGGCAGAAATCACAGAGCTGGTAAAGACCTTCGACGGCTTTGCAACTCTGTCGACAAAGCTTGAGATGCCATACAATGATGCTATGGCAAATGCCGAGGAAATCAAGGCATCTGTTGAGGATCTTCTTTTCATGGTGGAGAAGAAGCAGAATCCTGATGTAAGAGAGAAGCTTACAGATTATGTCCTGATGCTTCAGAAGGTTCAGAATGAGTTCATCGAGGATGCGTATGCTGAAAGGCTTACAGAGCTTCTTGATAATTATAAGAAGGAGAAGGACAGCTATCCGAAGAAAGCACAGGAGAATGTCGAGCTGTCAGCTTCTCTTGAAAAGCTGTTAAATGATACAGCTAAGCTTATGGATGATATTATCAATCAGCCAAGACCTAATTTCTTCAGAATAGGGTACTATAAGCTTAAGGGAAAGGATTGCAGCATCAAGGGAAAGGGTGTTGAGAAGCTCAATGAGGAGGCACTTACATTCCTCAATGATAACTTCATGAACCATTTCCTTGAGCTTGAGGATAACGGTATACGTTATTCGTTTGAAAATGCACTTGAGAACAAGAAGAAGCTTCTTCCTAAGCTTGAGGAGGCTAAGAAGTACTACGAGGGCAGCTTCACAAAGGCTGAGGCTAAGAGCTATGCAAAGACTCTTGCCGATTTGGTTCCGGCTTCCATTGACCAGCTTGAAATCAATAAGGACAGTGTTGCATATACCTTCAGAAGCAGTCTTAATAAGGCTATTGATAAGTACTTCTCCGCCCAGAAGACCAATCCGAAGGAGGAGGCAAGATATGCAAAGCAGTCTGCCAAGAGAGAGAAGCTTATCGCAAAGGGCAAGACCGTGGACTGGAAGGTTGTACCGAAGTCAGTTTATGACCTTGATGAGTTGAAGGCAGATATCGTTCATGTGGTTACACGTCTTGAGGACAAGTATAAGGCAGAGATAGCAGCGGCAGAGAACTTCGATGTCGAGGCAAGAGGAATAGAGATAGTTGATTTCTTCAAAACTAAGGCTTCGCAGGTTGTATATAAGGTAACTAAGGCGATGGCGAAGGAGAAGGCAATCAAGCTTATGGAGGAGGTTGGTATCCATGAGCCGAGACGCAGATACAATCAGTATCCGTTCGAGTTCTCAGGTGGTATGAGACAGCGTATCGTTATCGCGATAGCGCTTGCGGCAAACCCTGATATTCTTATCTGTGATGAGCCTACAACGGCACTTGACGTTACGATTCAGGCACAGATACTTGAGCTTATCAACCAGTTGAAGGTTGAGCGTAACCTTTCGGTTATCTTCATCACACATGACCTTGGCGTGGTTGCCAACATGGCTGATGAGATTGCCGTTATGTATGCCGGTAAGATAGTTGAGTACGGAACAGCGCAGGATATCTTCTATGACCCGAGACATCCGTATACCTGGGCTCTTCTCTCCTCAATGCCGGATCTTGATACGAGCGATAAGCTCGATGCTATTCCGGGTACGCCGCCGAATATGATTTATCCACCTGTAGGTGATGCATTTGCGGACAGAAATAAGTATGCCATGAAGATCGATTTCGAGAAGCAGCCGCCTATGTTTAAGGTAAGTGATACACATATGGCAGCTACATGGTTACTTCATCCTAATGCACCGAAGGTTGAGATACCTAAGATTATTACGGATCGTATTGCAAGAATGAAACAGAAAAGCGCAGGAGGTGAAATCTAATGGAAGCTAAGAATCAGGAGGTTTTACTTCGTGTCGAGAATCTTTGTCAGTATTTCGGTCCTACCAAGGCAGTTGATGGCGTAAGCTTTGACATTAAGAAGGGTGAGGTTTTCGGTCTTGTTGGAGAGTCAGGCTGTGGTAAGACAACGACAGGACGTTCAATCATCAAGATATATGATATTACAAGCGGTAATATATATTTTGAGAACCAGAGAATCTGTGCCGGAACAGGAAGCTATAAGCTCGCAATAGAGAATGCGAAGGCAGAGGCTAAGAAGGAGCTCAAGGAGTTAGCCGAGGACTCTAAGAAAAATCCTTCCAATGCCGAGGCTAACAACAGGAAGAAGGCTGAGATTAAGGCTGAGCTTGACAAGACAATAGCCGAGAACAAGGCTCAGATAAAGAGCGCCGTGTTCGACCATAAGAACTGCGACAAGGAATACTCAAAGAAGCTTGTAGCCGAGGTAAATGAAAGATATAAGAAGGCTATGGCTGAGGCCGGAAATGACAGCGCAAAATTAGCTGAATTAAAGAAAAAATACAAGGATGAATTAAGAGTAGCTAAGAATACACGTCTTATAACCAAGATACAGATGATTTTCCAGGACCCTATAGCCTCACTTAATCCGCGTATGACAGTCCGCGAGATTATCGCTGAGGGACTTGTAATCAATGGAATAAGGGACAAGGAGTACATTGACGAGAAGGTCTATGAGATACTTGAGATGGTAGGACTTGTAAGAGAGCATGCGGGACGTTACCCACATGAGTTCTCAGGTGGTCAGCGTCAGCGTATCGGTATCGCACGTTCCGTTATTATGAGACCGGATCTGCTCATTGCGGATGAGCCTATCTCAGCACTTGACGTATCCATTCAGGCACAGGTTATCAACCTTTTAAATGACCTGCGGGAGAAGCTTGGTCTTACAATATTATTCATCGCACATGATTTGTCGGTTGTTAAGTATTTCTCCGACAGAATCGGTGTAATGTATTTTGGTAATATGGTAGAGCTGGCTTCCTCAGATGAGTTATTTGCTCATCCGCTGCATCCTTACACCCGCTCACTGCTTTCGGCTATTCCGCTTCCGGATCCGGATGCCGAGAAGAACAGGGTCCGTATAACCTACAACCCTATTGCAGAGCATGACTATACGGTTGACAAACCATCAATGCGTGAGGTTGTTCCGGGGCATTTTGTATATTGTAACGATGCCGAGGAGGCTCGTTACCGTGAGGAACTTGGTAAGTGAAAAAAGAGACAAAAAATAAGGTGATTTCATATAGTATTATTGCTGCGGTGGGTCTGCTTATTTCCTTCGTTTTTTTAGGACTCAGGTCATTTAATGCAGTGACATTGCCGGCTGAGAGGTACAGGCTGTTAGCGGACGCTTTTACCATTCCGGGTATCGCATTCATGATGTTCGGAGCCTTAATCTGGGTGGCGGGTCTTGGAGCACTGGACGGTATTTCCTTCGCGGTGAAGGGACTGCTCAGGAGACTTATTCCGGGTTCCCGTCTTAACAGTGAGGATAACGAAAGCTATTATGAGTACATCCAGAAGAAACGTGCCAAAAAGACAAGAGCCTATATGCCGTTGGTTATTGTCGGTGCTGTGTATACCGTATTTGCGATAATATTTATAATATTGTTTTATCAGGTATTCTGACTTAAGAGGTGCCATTGAACTTCGGTTCAATGGCACTTTTTTTAACATATCCCGGTAAAAACTATTGACTTTTGAAATAAGTTAGATTACACTAACATACGAAATGGAGGTAATAGGCTATGGGAACAGTGATTGTAGCGGCAATACTTGTTGCAGTTGTTGGATTTATTATCTACGGAATGGTTAAGGATAAGAAGGCAGGCAGATCCATCGTGTGTGGAGGCGATTGCAGTAAATGCAAAGGACATTGCAGCCATTGATTGAATAACAAAAGCGGTGCTACAGCCACCCCGGAGGTATATGGAATGGATACCTCCGGGGTGTTTTTTTTGTATATTGTATTTTTAAAAGAAATATGGAAAAATGACATAAAAATATTTAATTTATCGAAAAAATATGGTATAATTGTACAATCAAATAGCTAAAGCATTTGAGCTTGAACGCAGAATAAGCAAAGCGACTGCGTTCATGAGCAAGTAGCGAAAGCGGATTGCGAATGTCCGCTTTACTAAAATAATAAAAAGTATGTTCAAAATAAAGGAACAGGAGGCAGCGTATGGAGATTAAAGAATTTGCAGATATGGATAAGTTTGAAGATATTATGAATAACTGGGCGAAAGCAACCGGACTTGCTACAGTTGCGGTCGGCGCAGACGGCAAATATATTTCCGGATGTTATAATTTTACGGATTTCTGTATTAAGCTCACAAGAGGGAGCAAGGAAGGCTGCAGAAGATGTGAGAAGTGCGACAGGGAGGGCAAGGGCGTGTACCACTGCCATGCAGGCCTCATCGACTTCGGAATTGACCTTGTTGTAGAGGGACAGAAGGTTGGTTCGATTATCGGAGGGCAGGTTCTCCCGGAGCATCCTGATGAGGAGAAGTTCCGTAAGGTGGCGCGGGAGCTTGGAATCAATGAGGATAAGTACATAGAGGCGCTTAAGAAGGTTAATGTCCGTACTGAGGAATCAATCAATGCTTCGGCCATGCTTTTAGGACAGGTGCTTAACAACTTTATCAATGCTGAGTATGAAAAGAAGATAAACGGACATATTATCGGAAGCCTTGCGGATGGGGTAAATCAGGCTAACCATCTTGTTGAAGAGATTAAGAAAAAGACAGGTGAGCTGCGCTCCATTCAGAGCAAGCAGAAGATACTAGCGCTTAATGCCAGCATAGAGGCTGCGAGGGCAGGAGAGATGGGAGCAGGTTTTTCCGTTGTAGCGAATGAAGTCGGTAAGCTGTCGGAGAAGAGTTCATCAGTCAATAAGGATATAGAGGATATTGTGACTAAGATATCAGATGTTGTATCTTCGATGAAGAACTAGTTGAACTTGTGATGCCACATCATGGGGAAATTTATGAGTATTTTTCTATGATGTGGTTTTTTGATGCTTTTTGTTGCTTTCTTGGGAAAGAAAGTCTGATTTGGATTGTCAAATACATAACGAGCAAAAAAGAACAGTTTTTTTGCAAGAAAGGTTGTTTATTTTTCATATAAATAGTAGTATTGTATAGATACACGATGTGGTTTTGATTTGTTTTTTGTTTGATTATGATTGATTTAATAATTCACCAGTATTAGGAGGTTAGTATGAATTTTTTAGACGCTGAATTTGTGAAAGGCTTTATCAGAATGGCAGATGACGGCTGGCAGCAGGGATGGCATGAGAGAAACGGTGGTAATCTTTCATACCGCGTTAAGCCTGAGGAGGTAGAGACAGTCAGAACATTCCTCTGGCCTAAGGAGTGGCAGCCAATCGGGACAAGCGTTCCTAAGCTTGCAGGCGAGTACTTCCTTGTAACAGGAAGCGGCAAGTATTTCCGCAATGTGGCAATCAAGCCTGAGGATTCAATGTGCATGATAGAGATTGACAGCACCGGCGAGAAGTACCGTGTTGTATGGGGACTTGTAAACGGCGGCAGACCTACAAGTGAGCTTCCTTCACATCTTATGAACCATGAGGTTAAGAAGGTTCTCACCGACGGAAGATACAGAGTAATCTACCATGCCCACACAACCAATATTATTGCACTTACCTTCGTGCTTCCTCTTGATGATCAGGTATTCACAAGAGAGCTCTGGGAGATGGCTACAGAGTGTCCTGTAGTATTCCCAAGCGGTGTAGGCGTCGTTCCTTGGATGGTACCTGGCGGAAGAGATATCGCTGTAGCTACAAGTGAACTTATGAAGAAGTACGACGTTGCCATCTGGGCACATCATGGAATGTTCGCGGCAGGAGAGGATTTCGACCTTACTTTCGGACTCATGCACACAGTTGAGAAGTCAGCGGAGATACTTGTAAAGATGCTCTCGATGAGCCCGACTAAGCTTCAGACTATCCAGCCTGATGATTTCAGACACCTTGCAAGAGACTTCAAGGTTACACTTCCTGAGCAGTTCTTATATGACAAGATTAAGTAAATTTCATTAAATTTACACAAAAATAACTACAAATAATAATACCAATCTGTTATAATTATGCACAGTGATTATAATGGATTGGTGTTTTTTTATGTTTCAGGATAAGCTGTATTATATGTTTAATAAGCCGCAGGGCTGCATAACTGCGAGGAGCGACGCGCTTCAGAGGACGGTTATGGAATATTTCCCCGAAGGGCTTGCTGATGAGCTGTTTCCGGTTGGCAGGCTTGACAAGGACACGCAGGGGCTGCTTCTGTTCACGAACGACGGGCAGTTCGACCAGAGACTTATGCACCCGAGGCATCACGCACCGAAGCGGTATTATTTGTTTGCGACAGGTGAGTTAGACGGGCAGGCGATAGGGCGCATCGAGAGCGGGCAGGAGCTTCCGGGTGAGGATAAACCGACTAAGGGGGCGCTTATCACGATAACGGAGCGCATGAAGTACGAGGAGTTTGAGAAGAGATTTAACCCGAAAAAGCGCTTCCGGGACAATGAGTTTAACAGAAACCGCCCTGTATTTGCGGCGGAGCTTGAGATATATGAGGGAAGGAAGCATCAGGTCAAGAGAATGATGCTTGCAGAAGGCTGCCGTGTGATATATCTGAAAAGAATTGAGATAGGCGGTGTGAGGCTCGATGAGAGCCTGAAGCCGGGGGAATTCAGAAAGCTGACTGAGAGCGAATATGATACACTTATGTCGGGCGATTGGAAGAATTAGATTATGAAAAATATAGTAATAGGAATGCTCGCACATGTCGATGCGGGCAAAACAACCCTGTCGGAGGGGCTTTTATATACAGGAGAGGTTATAAGAAAGCTCGGGAGAGTGGACAATCAGGACGCATTTCTTGACACAGACAAGCTCGAGCGTTCAAGAGGCATAACCATATTTGCCAAGCAGGCGGTGATTAAGACTGCCGATACATATTTTACGCTGCTGGACACACCGGGGCATGTGGATTTCTCGGCTGAGATGGAGAGGACACTCGCGGTGTTAGACTATGCGGTGCTGGTGATAAGTGCGGCGGACGGTATTCAGGCACACACGAGAACGGTGTGGAGACTGCTTGAACAGTACAATATTCCGACGTTTATTTTTGTGAATAAGATGGATCAGCCCGGCACTGACAGGAATGTGCTGATGGATGGCTTACAGCGCGGGCTGTCGGGCTGCTGTGTGGACTTTGACGAGAAGAGGGAGGATTTCCTTGAGAACCTTGCCATGTGCGATGAGGCGTGCATGGAGGAGTTTTTAGAGTGCGGAAAGGTGAGGAGAGAATCCGTGGCTGACGCTGTGAGGCGCAGGAATGTTTTTCCGTGCGTGTTCGGCTCGGCGTTAAAGCTTGTCAATGTGGACAGGCTGTTCAAGCTTCTAAATGAGTACACCATAATGCCCGATTACGGCACGGAGCAGTTCGGGGCGAGGGTGTACAAGATATCGAGGGATGAGCAGGACAACAGGCTCACCTACCTTAAAGTGACCTCGGGTGTCCTGAAGGTCAGACAGCTTATAGGTGAGGAAAAGGCGGCACAGCTAAGAATATATTCGGGAAGCCGCTGCGAGACCTGCGATGCGGTATATCCCGGAATGGTATGTGCCGTTCTGGGACTTACGGATACATTTCCGGGACAGGGACTCGGAACGGCGCGCGGCAACGTGCATGCGGTGCTTGAGCCGGTTCTCGATTACAGAATTAAACCGGTTGATGACATCACACCTGCGAAGCTTCTGCTGTATCTGAGGGAGCTTGAGGAGGAGGAGCCGCAGCTTAGCATCGTGTGGAGTGAGGAACTCTCGGAGCTTCATGTGAAGCTTATGGGCGAGGTTCAGACGGAGATTTTAAGGAGCATAATCAAGGACAGATACGATATAGAGGTCGAATTTGATGAGGGAAGTGTCGTGTACAAGGAGACTGTCGCGGGAAAGACGGAGGGAGTCGGACATTTCGAGCCGCTAAGACACTATGCGGAGGTGCATATTCTCATAGAGCCGGGTGCGCGCGGGAGCGGTATCGTGATAGACTCGGCATGCCGCGAGGACATACTTGACAGAAACTGGCAGAGACTTATAATGACCCATCTGGCGGAGCGCGAGCACAAGGGCGTGCTGACGGGCTCTGCGCTCACTGATGTGAAGTTCACGCTGCTCACGGGGCGCGCGCATCAGAAGCACACCGAGGGCGGAGATTTCAGGCAGGCAGTTTACAGGGCGGTGAGACATGGTCTTATGAAGGCTCAGAGTGTGCTTCTCGAGCCGTACTACAGCTTCACGCTGGAGCTTCCGCAGTCACTTTTAGGGCGTGCCATGACCGATGTTGAGAGAATGTCCGGACACTGTGATGCACCTGAGCTCTCAGAGGGACGAGCTGTGCTGACGGGACGCGCTCCCGTGGTGTGCATGCGGCACTATCAGCGGGAGGTGAATGCATACACGAGAGGAGAGGGGCATCTCACCCTCTTTGCTGACGGCTACGATATATGCCATAACGCGGAGGCGGTTATCGAAGAGAGAGGCTATATCGCGGAGGCTGACACAGCCAACCCGGCGTCATCGGTTTTCTGCTCGCATGGTGCGGGCTTTGTCGTGCCGTGGGAGGAGGTCGAGGACTATATGCATCTTGAGGCTGTTCTGTTAGACGACGGAAGCCTGAGAGAGTTAAATGATGAGGAACTCGCACTGATCAATCCGCTCGCGGCTGCAAGGAGCCGCATGGATAACGATGACCGCTATGCGCTGGGCACAGATGAGATAGATGCGATAATCGCGCGCACCTCACACGCGAACAGCCACGACAAGGGTGCAGTAAAGCAGTGGAAGAGAAACCGCAGCAGCGGAGGCTCACCTGAGGTGTATGATTACGGCTCATCGGGCAAAAAGGCGAAGCCGGAGCCTGAGAAGGAGAAATATCTTCTCGTGGACGGCTATAATGTCATATTTGCGTGGAACAGTTTAAGTGATATTGCTGTGGTGAACATAGACGGTGCCCGCGGGCGGCTTCTGGATATATTGTGCAACTATCAGGGAATAAAGAAGGTCAATCTTATAGCGGTCTTTGATGCGTACCGCGTTCCGGGGCATGACACGGAATATCTCGATTACCACAATATTCATGTGGTGTACACCAAGGAGGCTGAGACCGCCGACAGATATATTGAGCGCTTCGCGCATGAGAACGGTGCGAAGTACGATGTAACCGTGGTGACTTCCGACGGACTTGAGCAGATTATCATAAGGGGACAGGGGTGCCATCTGCTATCATCAAGGGATTTCGAGCGTGAGGTCGAGGAGGCATCAAGAAGGTTAAATGAGGAGTACAGGGCTGCCAACAGGACGGATAAGAACTATATGGGCGACCATGAGCTGTTCAAAAAAGGGATAATACTTCAGGATGGGCGCTCGGTTCAACGCTCGGAATAGTGACGGTTATCATGTCGTTTGCGTTAGGTCCGGTTATCACATGGATGACGGAGAATGTCATTGACAAATATATCATATCAGATAAGTAATACGGTATGGATAGACGGAGGTATGAATACATATGGAGATTATGGATGAATATAAGCTTGAGGTGTTCAAGGACTATTTTGACTCGGGGGAGATAAGGCGGTTCCGCGAGCTTATGATGTACTACGAGTGCGCCATGCTTGAGGTAAAGACCAAGCTCGATGTTCTTAATAAGGAACTCGCGCTCAAGAAGAGCCGAAATCCCTTTGAGAATATAAAATGCAGGATTAAGACACCTGAGAGCATAGTGGAGAAGCTTATCCGCAGAGGGATAGAGTTCACTGTTGATAATATAGAGAAGGAATTAAATGATATTGCGGGGATAAGGGTTATCTGCTCGTTCCCTGATGATATATATGAGCTGATTGACTATCTGCTTGAGCAGGACGATATAAGGCTTATTGCCATCAAGGACTATATCAAGAACCCCAAGCCTAACGGTTACAGGAGCGTGCATCTCATTGTTGAGATTCCGATTTTCCTCACCGACATGAAGAAGCCGGTGCGTGTTGAGGTGCAGTTTCGCACCATAGCCATGGATTTCTGGGCGAGTCTTGAGCACAAGCTCAAATACAAGAAGAATATCAAGAAGGCGGAGGATATCTCGGAGCAGCTCTTCTACTGTGCTGAGCTTATAAGCCAGCTTGATGCGAGGATGCAGCAGATACGAGACAAGATAGAGATGAATGAGAGCGAAGCCACGGAGATTAAGGAAAAGGTGAGTATGGCAGAGACTGTTAAGATAAGTGGGACATAGTTTGAAAGTGAATGTGTGGAATGAAAATGTGCAGATATAAGGCATTGACGCGCAAGGGGTTAGTGGCTTATACTATAATTAATGCCTAAAAATATTTTTATGGGACAGTATGAGCGGAGAGGAACCTTTTAATGAAAAAAAAATTGTTGATTGGAGCTGTTGTTTTTTGCAGCATGGCATTGTGTGCATGCGGCAAGAGTGCTAAGCAGCTTAACAATACAGGTATTGAATTTTTTAATGCATCAGACTATGAGAAGGCTGTGACGGCGTTCGAGCAGGCGATAGAGAAGGACAAGGACGGAAAGCCGGAGTACAATGTGAACCTTGGAAGGGCTTATGTGGAACTTGGTAAGTATGATGAAGCAGAGAAAGCGTTTATGGCGGCATACACTGATGACAAGACAAGCAAGGCTGCACAGTGGGGCATAGGCGTGTCGGCGTATTTTCTTGGTGACTATGCTGCATCCATGGAATATTTCGGAAAGGTAGTCGGGAATATCAGCGTCTACGATGAGATAGACTTAGATTCATTGCAGTATTACGCGTCACTACAGACTTACTACGGGGACAGCGCCGGGGCTATCGACAGTTATACGGTACTTATAAGGAAGAATTATAATGTAGAGCAGCAGTATTTTCTTCGCGGCAGCATATATGCGGCTCAGGGAATGGAGAATGAAGCTGTGCTTGACTATGAGGAAGCCCTGAAGGCGTATGGGAACGACTATGAGATATACTACAATATCTACTACAGTCTTCACAAGGCGGGCTTTGAGAACCGCGCGGTGTCATATCTTAGGAGGGCACTTGAGGTCGAAGGAGCGGATAATCTTTTAAAAGGAAAGACATACTACATTATAGCCGACTACGAGAATGCGAAGAAGTTCCTCTCGAAGGCGATGGACGAGGGAAAGCAGGAGGCAGAGTTCTATCTTGCGATGACCTATGAGAAGCTTGGCAATAACGAGGAAGCAGTGAGCATGTACGAGACATATCTGAAAAATTATCCTTCGGATGCGGGTGCATACAATCAGTATGGAATGTATTGCCTGAACAAGGGAGATTACAATGCGGCACTGGGGTATTTTACTGCCGGACTTGCACTTGGGGATACTGATGCTAAGAGAGAGCTTATGTTTAATCAGGCGTGCTGTTATGAGTATTTGTATCAGTATTCGACCGCATATGAGAAATTCGGTGAGTATCTGAAGCTGTATCCTAACGATGAGGCGGCAAAGCATGAATATGATTTTTTGAGTACGAGATAATTATGGGAGGGCGCGATGGCAGAACTTATAGAGACAGCAAAGGACGTTGAGAGGGTAATTCTCATTGGGGTATGTATTTCGGAGAGTGATGATACCATGGAGTCGCTTGATGAGCTTGCAGAGCTGGTAAAGACTGCCGGAGCGGTAACTCTCACCAAGGTGGTTCAGAACAGGGAGTCGGTTCACCCGGGAACATATATAGGAACAGGCAAGATTGTCGAGGTGCGGGAGCTTGCAGAAGAGCTTGGCGCGACGGGAGTTGTGTGCGACGATGAGCTCTCTCCGGCACAGCTTAGAAATCTTGAGAGCGAGCTTATGATGAAGGTCATGGACAGAACGATGGTTATCCTCGATATTTTTGCCAAGCGTGCGGTAACCAGCGAAGGAAAAATCCAGGTCGAGGCGGCACAATTAAAATACAGCCTTGCGCGTCTTGTCGGACTTAGAAGCTCACTGTCAAGAGTGGGCGGAAATATGGCGGGCTCCATAGGTACAAGGGGACCGGGAGAGAAGAAGCTTGAGCTTGACAGACGACTTATAAAGGACAGAATAGTGCAGCTTGGACGTGAACTAGAGGATATTGAGAATCACAGAAGCCTTGCGAGAACGCAGAGAATGAGAAGCTCCGTTCCGGTGGCAGCGATAGTGGGCTACACCAATGCGGGCAAGTCAACACTGCTCAACAAGCTCACACAGGCCGGCGTGCTCGCGGAGGATAAGTTGTTCGCGACGCTTGACCCGACTACAAGAGGCATAGAGCTTGAGAGCGGACAGAATGTGCTGATGACGGACACGGTAGGCTTCATAAGGAAGCTTCCGCATCATCTTATTGAGGCGTTCAAGAGCACGCTCGAGGAGGCGAAGTATGCCGACATCATTGTTCATGTGGTGGACAGCTCAAGTCCTCAGATGGATACACAGATGCATGTCGTATATCAGACGCTTGCCGAGCTCGGGGCGGGTGATAAACCGGTTATCACGCTCTTTAACAAGCGCGACAAGTGTGAGTCTGATGAGCTGCCGAAGGACTTTAAGGCGGAGAAGGTAATCTATGGCTCAGCGAGAACGGGCGAAGGACTTGAGGAGCTTAAGAGTGCCATTGAGGAGATACTCAGGGCGCAGAAGGTCTATGTTGAAAAGATATATCCGTATGATATGGCAGGCAGGATACAGCTTATACGCAAGTATGGGCAGCTTCTCTCGGAGGACTACACGGAGGACGGTATTATGGTCAAGGCTTATGTGCCTTCGGAGATTTACAGCCAGATTTAAGAAAACGTAAGAGCACGGTTTTCATTGATATATAAATAATGGAGGATAAATATGAACATAATTGCAGCGGTTGACTCTAACTGGGCGATAGGGTACAAGAATGATTTGCTGGTAAGGATACCGAATGACCAGAAGTGGTTTCAGAAGGTGACAACAGGCAAGGTGGTTGTAATGGGGCGAAAGACTCTTGAGAGCTTTCCGAACGGTATTCCGCTTAAGAACCGCACCAATATTGTGTTGACAGGGGATAGAAGCCTAAGAGTTAAGGAAGCTCTGCTCGTACACAGCGTCGATGAGTTGTTGGACGAGCTGAAAAATTATCCGTCGGAGGATATCTATGTTATCGGCGGAGAGTCAGTGTTCGAGGCTCTGCTTCCTTACTGTGATACGGCACATATAACGAAGATAGATTATGAATATCAGGCGGACAGGCATTTGCCTAACCTTGACAGGCTGCCTGAGTGGAGGGTCGAGGAGGAGAGCGAGGAGCAGACCTACTTTGACTTGGAGTACACGTTTGTGAAGTATGTGAGGAGGTAAGTTCTTTGCATTTATCTGTGATAAGGGATAAATTAAAACGTAAATACAGACTGAGCTGGTACGAGATGAAGATATTTCTCTACCAGTTTGGTCTTACTTTTTTTCCTGTAATTCTTCTGAGTGCGTTTGCAACCTACATATATATGTCAAAGAGTTATGAGAAATTTGAACTTTCCGCACAGGCGGAGGTCACGCAGCTCCAGGTCAATTTAGATGAGCTGCTCACACAGCTTCAGGGCTATTATCTGGGGGCAGCAGGCGATGACAGGGTTAAGTGGTTTATCGAGGATAAGGCACAGTACTCCGATTATTCCAGGCTTGTGGATGTGGCGGAGGTTTTAAATGGCAATTCGGTGTTCCCTGACTATGTTAGTGGATACACAATAATAAACTTCAAGACACAGAGCGTTTTTAGTACACGCGGAATGCACAGCTACAGACGACTCGACAACAAGGATGAAGTGGAAGCGCTTTACAGGCGTAATAAGGAGAATTTCAATCCGTATTTCTGGATATTTTCAGCGCCCAATACCAATGCGATGTACCAGAGGGAACATGTAGACCATGATGGGTTGTGCCTTGTACTGAGGCTTCCTACTATAGGAAGCTATTCGAATGCCATGGTGATAGCCAAGATTGATTACAATGCACTTATAAAGAAGGTTGCAAATAATCTGTCGAATTACGATGGAGCTATTCTGACGGATGAAGGGGATATTGTGTACGCAACCAACAGTGAGCTTGCATACAGGCTTTTAGAACAGCCGGACGGCGCTAAGATAAAGCTGTCGGGAGGTAAGTCGTACATTGTCGTAAAAAAGACCTCAAAGGTTATGGGGATGAGCTATTATGTTGCAGGAGATGTAGGCAGTGCATGGGGCGATGTTGACAGCATATGGCGCGGGACACTGGTTATTCTGCTTCTTGCAGCGGTGACATTTGCAGCCGTGCTATGGTCGTCGAGAAAACTGTACCAGCCTATTGCAGCGCTCAGCAGGGAGGTAGGAAGCCTTGCAGGAGTGGTCGATGACAGGGACAACAAGGATGCCTTGCAGACCGGTGGGACGGACGGTGCCGGAGGAAACGACAAAAATCCGGCGGTTCACAGAAGAAATGAGTTTGAGAGCATTGCCAGACAGGTGAATATCCTTGTGAACAACAAGGAGCAGGCTGAGGAGACTTCAATGGCACACAAGGGTAAGCTGTTTTCGATGACGACCTTGGCACTTGTAAAGGGCGAGCTGTCAGCCGAGGAACTAAACAGGAACCTTGGTCAGTTGGATTTCGGGCAAAAGAGCTATTACATGGCGGGTGTAGGAATTATAAGGAATACTGACACGCATGAGGCTGTCGACAATGCCGCGATGAAGGAAATTGTCGACAGACTTTCTGAGGAGATAGTTTCACTGTTTTATCTTCCGCCGGTTATACATTCTGACGTTCTTGTGTTCACTGCCGGCGCGGACGGCGAGGTGATGCTTGGAATGAAGATGGAGAGGCTTTACAATCTTATCAATGCCAAGCTTGTTGATGAAGGGCTGCGGCTTGAGCTGGTCATGGGAGTGAGTGCTGTGAGGGAGCAGCTCATTGATCTGCGGGCGGCGTACAAGGAAGCAGGAAAGGCAATAGCCTCATTGCCTGAAGCTGGAGAAGGCCTGGTATTTTACACAGCCGTGGAGAAGAAGGAGAAGTCGGTTTACAATTATGACACGATTCTTGAAAAGAGGATAAAGGAGGCTGTCGAGAAATGTGATATGGAGACGGCAGTGGCTCTTACAGATGAATTTGTCGATGAAATGTTCTCAAGCGGTGCGGGAAGTGACAATTATGTGTATGTCTACAGAATGATTATGACGATAATCATGGTTCCGTCAGAGCTTGGTGTCGAGGCAGGGCAGAATATCAAGGATTCTGACATCTTCTCAAGGGCGAGCCGTATATTCGATGCGGCAAGACTTAAAAAGTATCTCAGGGACGATGTGCTGGAGCCGGTTATACTGATGATTGACGAGGTACAGGGAAAACGTTCTACTGAGATAATGGAGAGGATTAAGCAGGTAGTGAGGGACAGAGACGGTGATGTGACGCTGACGGAGTGTGCAGAGCTTCTCGACTATCACCCGAATTATCTGTGGAAGATTATAAAGACGGAGCAGGGACTTACCTTCACCGAGTACATAGCGCAGTACAGGATAGAACGGGCAAAGGAACTTCTGACGCAGACAGATATGAGTGTTGCAGCGATAGCCGAGCAGCTCAAGTACACGAACGCGCAGAATTTTATTCGTTTCTTTAGCAAGATGACGGGGCTGACACCGGGCAAATACAGACAGGAATTCAAAAGAAAATAAAAAACAAATAAAATCAACGAAAACAAATATAAAATATTTGTAAGAAAAAAATAATCATTCTTTAAAACCTGATAAAAATCAAGTTTATAGAATGATTATTTTTGGATTTTACATATACAATATGCATAAAATGTAAGCGTTTACAATGTAATAATTGGCAGTGTTGCATAAAAAGTGAGATTATGATTATTGATGTAACTCACAAATGGGGGTAATATCTACCTAGATGCGGTGCTTGACGTAACCGCAGTAAAAACAAAATTTCATTATATGAGAAAGAAGGAGGAAAAATGGCAAAGACAGCTAAAAGAAAGTCCTCCGGCTGTGCAGTAGTGATGGATAAGAAACTTCCGTTCTGGAAGTTCGTGTTACATCACAAGGGATTATACCTGATGCTTTTACCGGGACTTTTATACTTCATTATTTTCCGCTACATACCTATGGCGGGCATAATAATTGCCTTTCAGAACTACAGCCCTTTTAAAGGCATTTTCGGAAGCCAGTTCGTAGGCTTGCAGAATTTTAAGAATTTCTTCAGAGGAGCAGATTTCATGATGCTTCTGGAGAATACACTTGGAATTTCACTTTTAAGCCTTGTGCTATACTTCCCGGCACCGATTATCTTATCGCTCTTCTTAAATGAGATAAGACATTCAGGTTACAAGAGAGTGGTACAGACCTTCATATATGTACCGCACTTTATTTCATGGGTTATCGTGGCAAGTATCACCTACCAGCTTTTAAATGTAAACGATGGTATTGTGAATGTGCTTATCACCAAGCTCACGGGAAGCCCGGTTAATTTCCTCGGTAAGGCGAAGTACTTCAAGGGTCTTATAGTAGGACAGTCAATATGGAAGGAGACAGGTTACGGCACGATTATCTTCCTTGCAGCTCTTGCAGGCGTTGACATGCAGCTCTATGAGGCAGCGAGAATTGACGGTGCAGGTCGTTGGAGACTTATGTGGCACATAACACTTCCATCTATAAAGGGAACGGTAATAATGATGCTTATCCTGAGAGTCGGCGGACTTCTCAACACAGGATATGAGCAGATATTCCTTATGAGAAATGATTTGAACGTAAAGGCAGCCGAGGTTTTTGATACATATGTATACATGAAGGGTATCAGAGGCGCCCAGTATTCACTGTCGACTGCGGCAGGTCTCTTCAAATCGGTTGTAAGTATGGTACTTGTATTATCTGCTAACTGGCTTGCAAAGAAGTTCGGCGAGCGAGGAATATATTAGAAAGGAGCAGCTTCGATATGGCTAAGGCGAAAGAAGATAAGGTTGTATATCATACAGCCAGACAGAACAAGATAAAAAAGAGCGTCGGCGACAAGATTCTCGATGTACTTATATACGTCATTGTGGGCTTAATCGGAATTTCAACACTGCTTCCATTCTTATATGTAATAGCAGGTTCATTTGCGACAGAGAAGGAGCTCACAGAGCGAGCTTTCTTCATTATCCCGCATGAGATTTCATTCAATGCGTACTACTACATAGCTAAGACGGGTGAGGTTTTCAGAGGTCTTAAGAACTCCCTCTTCGTCACAATAGTCGGTACATTTGTAAATATGTTATTTACAACGACATTTGCGTATCCGCTCTCTAAGAGCTATCTGAGAGGCCGTAACGGACTTCTCAACATGGTTATCGTGACAATGCTTTTTGGCGGCGGCATGATACCTACCTTCATCTGGATGCAGACACTTCATCTTTACAATACCTTCTGGGTACTTATACTCATGGGTGCAATCAATCCGTTCAACATGATTATTGTAAAGAACTTCTTCCAGGATTTACCGGCAGAGCTTGAGGAAGCAGCGAGAGTTGACGGCTGCAGCGATATCAGAATATTCGGACAGATAGTGCTTCCGCTCTCCAAGCCTGTTATAGCATCAATCTCACTGTTCTACGCAGTAGGACATTGGAATGATTACTTCAGTGCGATGATTTACTTAAAGGACTCCTCAAAAGAGGTTGTTCAGATAGTACTCAGAAGAATCGTACTTCTCGCAGGTGGTATCGATACTTCACAGTTCGACTATGAGGCACAGGGTACACCTCCTGACAAGGCTGTTAAGATGGCAGCGACAATGTTCGCAACCATCCCGATTCTTGTTGTATATCCTTTTGTACAGAAATATTTTGCAAAGGGTGTTATGGTCGGCGCTGTAAAGGGCTGATCTTGATACTATAAATCATTTATCATTTATCTTTTTAGAAAAAAGAGGAGGAACAAAAACTATGAATCGTAAAGCAATGAAGGCTACTGCTTTAGTTCTCTCATCTGCCATGGTACTTGGCAGTGTTGGATGCAACAAGCAGAATAATGCCAAGACAGACGAAAAAGGAAGACCTACAATCACATTCCAGACCATCGATTTCGAGGGCAGCCCGCTTTCAGGTGATCATGCTGATGAGGTTGTTGCAAAGATGGAGGATTATACAAACACACATGTAGAGTTTACATGGGTTGCAAATGATGTTCTCTCAGAGAAGGTATCACTCGCACTTGCCAATCCTTCAACAATGCCTATGATTATGGCTATCGGAAGCATCGACGGTGCTATCGTATCCGCTGCTGAGCAGGGTGCATTCGTAGATTTAAGCAAGTACATCTACGACTCAGAGAAGTATCCTAACCTTTCACAGTCAATCAAGGCCGTAAACGATACATGTACGGTTAACGGACAGTTAATCGGTGTATATCGTGCAAGAACACTCGGACGTAACGGTCTCGGATACAGAACAGACTGGGCTGAGGCTGTAGGTATCACAGAGGAGCCTAAGACAGTTGATGATGTATATGATCTGTTCTACAAGTTCACATACGGTGATCCGGACGGAAACGGCAAGGATGATACATATGCACTTGAGCTCTGCTCATATACAGGTCCATTTGATGTAATGCAGACATGGTTCGGCGTAGGCAACGGCTGGTATAAGAATTCACAGGGCGAGTTAAGACCAGTATTTGAGCAGCCTGAGTATTTCGAAGCTCTTGACTGGTTCAAGAAGTTATACGATGAGGGTCTCATCGCCAATGACTGGGCAGTTCGTGGTACTGATACATGGAATCAGGATGTTAAGAACGGCGTTGCCGGAGCATTCTGTGACGTTCTTGACGGTTCAAGAAGAATCTGGGATTACTTCGTAAACAATGATGTTAAGTCAGTTACAAATCCTGACGAGACTGCTGCAATGACACTTGTAGGTACAATCAATGACCACACACTTGCTACATCAGGTTATAACGGATTATTCGTTCTCTCTGCTTCAACATGTGACACAGAGGAGAAGATTGAGGCTTGTCTCCACTTCCTCGATAAGATGTGCGATGATGAGATGATTACACTTTCAAGCTATGGTCTTGAGGGTATTCACTGGCACTTAGACGAGAACGGCTACTTAATTGATGATGATAAGGATGATGCTGTAGCTTCTAAGGCTTATGCCGCACTTAACCAGACAGTAGCATATATTCCTAATTTATCAGCTACATCTCCTACGGTTGAGCAGTCTGAGAGAGTAATCAAGCAGAACGAGGTTTATGCTTCAAATATTCCTTATGCAGTAGTAAATCCTGCACTTGGATACTTAAACAACTCTTCAACATACTCACTCATGGGTTCAACACTTGATGATATCATCAAGGTTGCAAGAACACAGTACATCTGTGGTGAGATTACAAAGGATCAGTTAAATGAGCAGATTGCTTCCTGGTATACACAGGGTGGTAATGATGTTATCGCTGAGGTAAACGCTCAGTACGTTAAGTAATCACTGACAATATTATACCTTCTGCCGCAGGGTGCGGCAGGTGGAGGCGGGGGGCTGTCGTTTTGGCAGTCCTCTTGTTTTTTAATAATGGAATTTGTGCCGGCGCGGTGAGCGTCTGCGGAATGGAGATGAATATGGGATTTACACTTAATTTGACAGGGATAGATGACAATGGAGCCGATATAGCGTGGAGTGCTGTTGCAGGTGCGAAGCTCTATAGAATATACTGGGCCGACAAGAATACCAAGACAATGCAGTACAAGCTCATGTCCGAACAGAGTAACTGCAATTACCGCCTTGAAAAATCAACACATGTTCCGCATTTTATATATGTTGAGGCTGTGACGGACAGCACAGTTGAAAGGTCTGAGCTTCTTCGCACACCGCTGAATAGAGTTCTGAAGCCGCAGCTTGAGAAGCTGAACAGAGGGCTTATAGCAGTGAAGGCGGCGGACGGGATTTTCCTAGCGTGGAGAATGATGCTCGACGAGGTGAGCGGCTACTCCAAGACGGGAATGACAGGAACAGACTACGTTGTATATAAAAATGGAAAAAAGCTCGCTGTTGTTACAGACAGTACGAATTATATAGATAAAGAAGGCACTATGGAGGACGAGTACAGCGTTTCGCCGCTCGTCAATGGAACTGAGGGTGAACCATGTAAGCCTGTGAAGGCGTGGAGCACGGGCAGCAACTACATTGAGATACCGATGCGTATTCCTGAGGGAGGTGTCACACCTGCGGGTGAGGAGTACACCTACCGCGTAAACGACATGAGTGTAGGTGATGTGGACGGCGATGGAGAATACGAGTACATTGTAAAGTGGGATCCGACAAATTCACAGGATGTTTCAATTAAGGGGTACACGGGAAAGTGTTACATCGACTGCTATCGTCTCTGCGGGGAGCTTCTGTGGAGACTTGACATGGGTGTAAATATCCGTGCGGGAGCACACTATACACAGTTTATCGTGTATGATTTTGACGGCGACGGAAAGGCAGAGATGTCGGTAAAGAGTGCACCGGGAACGAAGATGACGGTGTACAATCCTGACGGCTCGGTAAAGTCCGAGAAGTACATAACGCTTCCTGAGGCCGATGTCAAAGCGGGCGTAAGCCACAACGACAACTATGTGTGCTCGGCAGATGATTATTACAAGCATATAGTGGAGATGTTCATGGGCTGGGATAGGCACCCGGAGGTTGTGGCAGGTCATTGGCCGGCGACGCTGGAGGAGTGCTTTGGTATACCTGTAGAGTATGAATATCCGCTCAGCGAGGAGAATGCGGGAAAGCTTGCCGACTATTTCATGGACGTGTATGCTCCGGGAAGAAGCCCGAAAAATGAACTCAGAAAGTTCGAGGGCTTTATCTACGAGGGACCTGAATACCTCACAATGTTCGGCGGCGACGGAAGCGAGCTTGACACCATTCCTTTCAAATATCCGAGGGAGGACGACGGTCTTATGTGGGGCGACTACGCCTTCAAGAGGATTGAGCCGTGCAACCGCGTGGACAGATTTCTCTCTGGTGTGGCATATCTTGACGGCGAGAGACCTTACTTGATCATCTGCCGCGGATACTACACGAGAATGACCATGACGGCTTACGATTTCTTCACGGGAAAACACAGGGAGTATTTCACTATCGACAGCGGCTATGTGCGTATGAGCAATCCATTCAATGACAGCCATGCACATGACTTAAATGGAACAGACCCTGTATATGGCTGTCTTTGCGGACAGGGAAATCACAGTCTCTCGACTGCTGACGTGGACGGCGACGGCTGTCAGGAAATTATATATGGTGCGGCAGTCATTGACCATGACGGTTCGGTGCTGTACTCAAGCCGCGGAATAAGACCTGACGGTGTGGAGGCTAAGTTCGGACATGGCGATGCCATGCATGTCGCATGCATTGATCCTGACAGACCGGGCTTTGAGATATTCAACGTGTTCGAGGGCGCAGCGTCGGTTCCTTACGGATGGGCGCTTCGCGATGCCGAGACGGGAGTGCCTTACTTTGGTGAGTTCGCGGACTGCGATCTCGGACGATGCATGATAGGTGATGTGAATCCTGATGTGCGGGGACTTCAGGTGTGGGTAAAGGAGATGTACGACTGCAAGGGCAACAAGCTCCCTGACAAGGTGCTGGGAACCAATCAGTCAATAAGATATGCAGCAGACCTGTCAACGCAGATTACGGATGGCGTAGACTACATTCACGAGCAGCACTGTGGAATAATAAATGATAATACCCATGGAATAATGTTAAAGCCGGAGGGGACGCTCACAAACAACGGAACGAAGGGAAATCCTTGCCTCGTAGCGGACCTGTTCGGTGATTTCAGGGAGGAGATTATCCTGAGAAAAGCTGACAACTCGGCAGTCCGCATATACACGAACACCGAGCTGACCAACCATAAGCTGTTCACTCTCATGCACGACACCATGTACCGCACGGGAATTGCATGGCAGAACAACTGCTACAACCAGCCTTGCTACACAAGCTTCTATTATGCGTCCGATATGGACTTTAAGTGGGTGCTTCCGCAGCTTGCGAAGGACGAGGAGTGATGCTGTAGAGGATAGTTAGAAGGGCGAGGAGTAACGCTGTAGGGGATAGTAAGAGGGACAAAGAGTAGCACTGTAGGGATAGTTAGAAGGACGTGGACTCCGAGTCGTGGCAGGGAGTATTGGGGAACTTGTAAAGTTCAATGTATGACCGTATAATAGCTTGAGTTTTTCTTAGGGTTACCGCTTAAAGGCTTAATGTTGGTAATGCGGCGGTAATAATTGCGCTTATAGAAAGAAAAAATAGCTATATTTACCGCCTATAGTTAATAGATTTCATTTCAGGCGGTAAAATCAGGAAGCTAATATTACAAAATAAGCTGATATATGAAAAATTATACCGCTTATGTGAAGAACAAAGTTAATCAAGCGGTAATGTGCAATTAAAATAAGGGAAATTACAATATTTTTTACCGCCGTTGTGTGAAGATGGAATAGTCAGGCGGTAATTTAAGAAGAAGTCCATCGGATTTACCAAAAAGTTTTATAAAAAAGGAGATAAATATTATGGCTAAGGTATATTATTGCTTCCCGGGAGGAAAGCATAAGGCGCTCACAATGAGCTACGACGATGGAAGAACGGAGGACAGAAGGCTTGTATCCATTTTCAACAAATATGGCATAAAGGGAACCTTCAATATCAATTCCGGAATTTTCCACAATACATACGGCGAGAAGGTTCAGCCGGAGGAATTTTTGAAGCTGTATGAGGGACATGAGATTGCCTGTCATACAGTGACACATCCGACAATCGCAAGATGCCCGCTCGAGAATGTCGCCGAGGAGGTATTAGAGGACAGAAAGAGACTTGAGGCGATTATGGGACAGCCTGTGAGAGGACTGGCATATCCTAATGGTTCGACAAGTCCGAAAATCCGCGAGATGCTTCCTATGATGGGAATACGCTACGCGAGAGTTGTCGGCAGCACGGATGACTTTGCAATTCCGGAGGATTTTTACCAGTGGAAGGCTACCTGCCACCACAATCATAATCTTCTTGAGAATGGTCAGAGATTTGTGGATTTGTTTAAAAAGCAGTACCTCTATCTCATGTATGTGTGGGGGCACAGCTATGAGTTCACCGACAAGAACAACTGGGAGGTAATGGAGGAGTTCTGTAAGCTGGTCGGCGGCAGGGAGGATACCTGGTATGCAACCAATATCCAGATAGTCGACTACATGGAAGTACTCGACAGATTGCAGTTCTTTGCCGATTGCAGCAAGGTGTTCAACCCATCGGCGCAGTCCGCTTGGCTCGCAAACGAGAAGGGCGAGATTATCGAGGTCAAGGGCGGCACGCTGGCTGTGGTAAATGAGCAGTAAGCGGGCAATAACTGTTCCAAGATGTAGATAACGATAAGAGTATAAGCAGTACTGCAGGCATATAAGTTTGAAAGAAAAACTTTCAAACTACTTATTGGCAGCAGTACTGCATGGGTATAAAAATGATTATCTGGAAATATGGATTTTAATAAAAGAATTTCTGATTTGTCTTTCATTATTTACAGAATTGGGAAACAATACGGTAATATGTGTGATGAGTACATGACGCTGAAAAATAATCGGTAAAATTTATATGTGTAGAAGGGTGTTGAAAAAATATTTTCACATCCTTCTTTTTCGTTCATAGAATATACCATATTATCGAAAACAGGACGGTATAGGTATGCTTGTTGTTATTGACCCGGGGCATGGCGGAAGCGACCCGGGAGCTGTATATAACGGACGACAGGAAAAGGACGACGTATTGCGACTTGGAAAGGCTGTGGGAGCGCTTCTCGAGGCGAGGGGCGTCGATGTCGTATACACGAGAGAGGGAGATATATATGAGACGCCGTTTAAGAAGGCGCAGGACGGAAACAGCGTCGGTGCAGACTACTTTGTGTCCATACACAGAAATTCGAGCGAATATCCTAACCAGTATTCAGGCGCGGAGGTGCTCGTCTACAGCGACAGCGGTGTGAGGCGAGAGCTTGCCAACAACATACTTGAGGGCATGGAGAAGGCAGGCTTAAAAAATCTTGGAATCGACGAGAGAAAGGATCTGGTTGTCCTTCGCCGTACTCAGATGCCCGCGGTTCTTGTGGAAGCAGGCTTTATAAACAGTGACAAGGACAACGAGACCTTTGACAGGGATTTTGATGAGCTTGCGCGCGGAATTGCAAACGGAATATTGCAGACGCTTGGCTACCCGGTGTACACTTCGCCGGCATCGGCAACGGCAGATATGTGGACAGACGCAGGAGATACGGGAAATGCCGGGAATAATGACGGCACGGACGGAGTAAACGCCGGGAATGTGGCAAATGTGAGGAATAACAGTGGAATGAGTGGCGGAAACATGCCTTCCTCAGATGATATGATGGGCTACGGTGTGCGCGGTGAGGAGCACTTCTACGATGAGAGCGCTGAGATATTCACCGAGCCGGGGATGCGCTCCTGCAACTGCCAGTGTCCTGACGTGCTCTACCGAGTTCAGGTAGGCGCGTACCGAAACAAGGACAACGCCGACAGAATGTTAAATTCACTTCTCATCGACGGTTTTCCTGCTTTCATTGTGTTCGATGACGGGCTCTACAAGGTACAGGTAGGTGCATACCGAAACCTCTCCAACGCCATAGCCATGGAGTATAAGCTGAGGCAGTACCGCTACAATACCTATATAACGACAAAGTAATGTGATGTGAGTGATAGCCTTACTGCTGCACACTGCCTGCTGACTTAATGAGAAGAAAAGGGTTTTTAAAGAGAAAATCGCTCTATAAACCCGCAAATGGTGTGGAAATATAGCGAGGAAGGGTATACAGAAAAGAAATTGCTTAAAAAACCCAAAAACAGCATAGAAACAGGAGAAAAAAGGGTTTTTTAAGAGAAAACCGCTCTATAAACCCATAGGTGATATCAGAAAATTGACTGGAAGGGTATAGAATGTGAAAAAGCATGTTCTATGCCCTTGTTGGTTTTGAAAAAATAAATTTACAGCTAATCAGGTAGCCACAACAGATGATTCTAAATAAAAAAGAACAGACATCAGTTGCGCTTAGGTGGCGTGCACCAGCTTGGCTCAATGTCTGATAGCGCTTGCGATACATCACACAGTATGTTAAAATGAATAAGATTGTTTTTGGATGCTGTTTTCAGCGGAGCAATCCGGGGATATCAAACGAGGGGTAAAATACCTTTTGACCCCAGCATCATCATGTGTAAAGTGATAAAGAAATAATTAATTTGTAGCAAAATTCACATAATTTAATAATATGAACATACTAACAATGGAAGGAAAAGACATGGGAGAAAATAACATAGAAGAAAGCAAGCCGCATGTGCGTAGAAAGCGATACTCGGGAACACATCCGAAGCGTTTTGAAGAGAAATATAAGGAATTAAATCCCGAGAAATACGCTGACACGATAGAGCATGTCATAAGCAAGGGAATTACACCTGCAGGCATGCATATATCTATATGTGTAAACGAGATACTTGATTTTTTACAGATTAAACCGGGACAAAAGGGGCTTGATGCGACCTTCGGCTACGGCGGGCACACGAGAAGAATGCTCGAAAAGCTTGAGGGGCAGGGGCACATGTACGCACTTGATATCGACCCTATCGAGATAAAAAAGACGACCAGGAGACTGCGCGACGCGGGGTATGGCGAGGACATTCTGACGGTGAAGCAGATGAATTTTGCCGATATAGATAAGCTTGTGCCGGAGAGCGGGCTGTTTGACTTCGTGCTTGCCGACCTTGGAGTGTCGTCGATGCAGATTGACAACCCTGAAAGAGGCTTCTCGTATAAGGTTGACGGGCCGCTTGATTTGAGGCTGAACCCGGAGGCTGGGGAGTCGGCAGCGGAGAGATTAAGACAGCTTGACGAGGACGAGATTATCGGAATGTTGGTTGAAAATTCGGACGAGCCGTACGCAGAGCAGATAGCGGCTCAGATTATAAGGGAGCGAAAGAGAAAGCACCATATTGACACGACCACGGCGCTCAGACAGGTTATTGAGAAAGCGCTTGAGTTCCTGCCGGAGCCGGAGCGGAAAGAAGCCGTGAAAAAATCCTGCCAGAGGACGTTTCAGGCGCTGAGAATTGACGTGAACAGCGAGTTCGAGGTACTCGATTCGTTTCTTGGCAAGCTTCCGGGCATACTTGCACCGGGCGGCAGGGTGGCGATACTCACCTTCCACTCGGGCGAGGACAGAATGGTCAAGAAGTATTTTAAGCAGATGGAGAAGGACGGAATATACAGCGAGGCTGCCAAGGACGTGATAAGACCGTCAGCGGAGGAATGTGCAAAGAACAGCAGGGCGCGTTCGACGAAGATGCGTTGGGCGGTAAAGAGCTGAATTTATGCTGAATGAGTGCAATCTTATGACTAGATTGTGAACGGAAATGAATAGGGATAAAAGCTGTGGTAATGTTCGGGTTTTTGAAAGAAGGCTGCCGGCTTTATGAATTTTAGATATTGATAATTATAAAAACGTAAGGACACAAATAAGAGATGGACAACAACATACAGAATAATTTCATAAAAATACTTGAGGAGGAGCTCATACCTGCGATGGGCTGTACGGAGCCCATTGCGCTTGCATATGCATCGGCGAGATGCAGGGAGGTCTTAGGAGCTGCGCCTGAACATATAGACGCATACTGTTCGGGAAACATGATTAAGAATGTGCGCTGTGTTTCAATACCTAATTCACAGGGAATGATAGGAATTGAGGCGGCGTGCGCGCTCGGAGCATTGGCTGGAGATGCCGCTAAATGCATGGAGGTGCTGGAGGCTGTGGACGACGAAGGAAGGGCTGCGGCAGAACAGTTCGTGAACGACAAAAAATGTCATGTGGAGTTCCTCGACTCCGAGATACCGCTTCATTTTATTATAGAGATGAGGGCGGGCGATGAGAGCGCTTCTGTCGAGGTGCGCCATTCACACACCGGCATCAGCGAAATTAAGAAGAATGGAACTGTTATCAGGCACACAGACAGCGCGGAAAGTGCCGGAGAAACTGCTGAAAACGGAAAAACTTGTGCTGACCGCTCCAAGCTAAGCATCGAGAGCATCAAGCAGTTTGCGGACGAGGTCGATATATCGAAGGTCAGACAGCTTTTTGACAGACAGATACAGTACAATATGGATATAGCCTACGAAGGAATGTCGGGCAATTACGGTCTGGGACTTGGAAGGGTAATCCGCGAGACATACGCTGAGAGCGTGGTTACGAGAATGAAGGCGTATGCATGTGCTGCGTCCGAGGCGAGAATGGGCGGCTGTGACATGCCGGTTATCATCAATTCCGGCAGCGGAAATCAGGGGATTGCGTCGTCCGTTCCGGTAATCGTATACGCGAGGGAGAATAATATACAGTCCGAAAAGCTTTACCGCGCGCTTGTATTTTCGAGCCTTCTGACAACCTTCCAGAAGGAGTTTATAGGAAAACTTTCCGCATTCTGTGGGGCTGTGTCTGCTTCCTGCGCGAGTGCTGCGGCGATAACATATCTTGCGGGCGGCACCATAAAGCAGATTAAGGACACAATCGACAACACGCTTGCAAACATTCCGGGAATTATCTGTGACGGAGCCAAGATTTCGTGTGCAGCCAAGATTGCATCGAGCCTTGATGCGGCGATGATGGGACACTATCTTGCCATGAAAGGCAAGGCGTATGAGGCGTACACCGGAATTTTGAAGGAGGAGGCAGGCGAGACGATAAGCTGCGTCGGCTATATCGGAAAGGTCGGAATGCACCAGACCGACAAGGAGATTATCAAGATGATGCTCGAGGAAAAGTAGAAGCCAAAACAAATATAATATTTTAGGGCAGGGAAAAATGGCAGGAAAATTTTACGCAGTAAAGATAGGAAGGGTTCCGGGGGTATATCTAAGCTGGGACGCATGTAAGAAGAACATAGACGGTTTTTCGGGGGCAGTGTACAAGAGCTTCAAGACCAAGGCTGAGGCTGAGGCGTTCATGGGGGGCATAAGTGCAGGGCATGCTGAGGACATGGATACGGGCAGCAGTGTAAAAACGCCGGGTTTAACTAATGTGAATAGTTGTGAAAAAAATGGCGGAGAGCTTGATGCTCTGCCGTATGCTTTTGTCGACGGCTCCTTTAACATCGCGACCAAGGTCTACGGCTACGGCGGTTTTCTCGTGCACGACGGTGTGCGTGAGGTGCTTCAGGGACATGGCGACGACCCTGAGATGGCTTCAATGAGAAATGTGTCGGGCGAGGTCGGAGGCAGTATGGCGGCGGTTAAGCGAGCCATTGAGCTTGGGCTGAAGGAACTTGTAATCTACTACGATTACATGGGAATAGAGATGTGGGCTGACGGTTCGTGGAAGAGAAATAAGAAGGGGACCATAGCCTACCACGACTATATCCAGTCGGTAAAAAATGATATCAAGCTTCATTTCGTGAAGGTCAAGGGGCACTCCGGCGTTGAGGGCAATGAGGAGGCCGACAGGCTGGCAAAGGAAGCGGTGGGAATAAATTAATTTGGGAAGATGTTGGGGTCAAATAGGTTTGGTATGTTTTGAATGTATAACGTGTTGTATTTATGCATATCGACTCCGGTTGCTCGAAGCAAGGTGTTCTAAGGACTCTGATTTATGTACTTATAGGGGACGCCACCGTTGCAAAAACAGGATTGAAAAAACGACCGCAAAGAGAGGTGGGAGTTCATATTTCAATCGCATTTATTTTAGGTTTATATTTTAATCTGGTGGTCGTGCAATATATCTATCTTGCCAGATAAATGCTTATTTAATTTGTTTTATCTATTCAGCCCATTATATCTCGGAGTTTAATACATTTCATGGTTCTTTTCAGTTTCTGAACTTTTCTTCGATGATAAAAATTTCATATAGACCAGTCCGGTTACGTCCGCAAGAAACCAGCCGATAGGGATTGCTGCCCATATTCCGGTCACGCCGATGCTGCTTATGGAGGACAGCGCGTAGGCTAACAGAACGCGCGCACCGAGGGATATGACCGTGAGAACGACGGACATTCCGGCTCTTTTGATGGCGCGGTAATAGCCATACAGCAGAAAGAGAAAGCCTATTCCGATGTAGAAGGCACCCTCTATTCTGAGGTAGTGGACACCGGCGGCGATTACCTGCGTCTCCGAGGCAGCTATGAAGATACGCATAAGAGGTGCGGCGAATATGAATACTGCGGCGGATATTATGAGGCTGAAAATGCCGCTCATAACGAAAGCGGTTTTGGTGCCGCGTCGTATTCTCTCCTGCTCACCTGCACCGAAGTTCTGTGCGACGAAGGTTGAGTAGGCGTTTCCGAAATCCTGCACAGGAAGGTAGGCAAAAGTGTCGATTTTTACCGCGGCGGCGAAAGCAGCCATGACAACGGTTCCGAAGCTGTTCACAAGCCCCTGAACCATGAGGATACCGAAGTTCATCACTGACTGCTGCAGGCAGGTGAGCGAGGAAAGATTGAGTATTTCCTTAAGTATCGCCGCCGAAAAATGTCGGTCGGATTTTTCCGGAAGGAAGGAGCGGCATTTTATCAGCACATACACAGCTATGCCTATCCCGGACACATACTGCGCGATGACCGTTGCGAGAGCGGCTCCGCCAATTCCAAACGGGAGCACGGCGACAAATAGTATGTCGAGCGCGATGTTTAAGACGGCGCTGACCGCGAGAAAAATAAGCGGTGCCGACGAGTTGCCGAGCGCGCGCAGCATACATGAAAAAAAGTTGTAAAGTGATGTAGCCGGTATTCCGGCAAAAACAATCAGAAGATATAGCCTCATTCCGGCGTAGACCTCGTCCGGTACGCGAAGGAATAGCATTATCGGTCTGATAAATGCATATACGGCGATATTTATGACGACGGTTACGGACATTATAAGGCAGAAAGCGTGAAAAATACTGCTTTTGAGTGAAGCAGTGTCGCTGCGCCCCTGATATATTGAAAAAAGTGCGCCCGCGCCCATGCACAGTCCAAGAAATATCGAGGTCAGAAAGGTCATAAGCGTGTAAGCTGAGCCGACGGCAGCGAGAGCGTCGCGCCCTAACACCTGCCCGACGATGAGCGTGTCGGCTATATTGTAAAACTGCTGCAGGAGATTGCCTGCTATCATCGGAAGAGCAAAAAGAATAAGGGTGCTTCCTATGCGCCCCTTGGTCAAATCACGGTACATGTCAATCCTCTTTTCTTGTGCTTCAATTACCTGCAGACTTAAATATGTTAAGCTGCAGCAAGAATATGTTATCAAGCTGTGGAGATGCCGTCAAGGCAGAGTTGCGTAACACATTTATTAATTAGTAGTTTTGGTGTATAAATCAACATGTTCTGAGAATTTAAAACAGTAATGGAGATATAGATGATATGTTATATGG
>CAKRJT010000007.1 GCA_934351925.1 uncultured Lachnospiraceae bacterium | reverse complement strand
AGAAGCTCCTTGGTCACTACATATTCATCTAATTCCTGATATACATTTTCTTCATCCGACTGACCTACTTTAATAACGCCCTTGATATCACGGTCAATCTGCTTTTCAAACATATTTTTAATCTGCATTGTTAATTCTCCTATTTTTCATGAAAAATTGTTTTCCTATTAGAAAATGCGACTGCCCTTGCAGGAGCAGAGAATTTTCCTCCTCTACACCAGACGGAATGCCCTATAATAGTTGTGTGAATCCATCGTTCCAAATAATTTCAAATCCTGTCCGCTATACTCTCCCGGATAGAAAAGCACTACCGGTACACTATCAAGCACCTGATGCAGGTTATTTAAGATGTTGTGACTTGCAATTATCGGATGGCACTTTCCTACTCCGGTAAGAAATACCACACTGTCTGTCAAATCTTCCTGCAATATCCTTGATATGATTAGATTCAGCTCGTTTGTCTCATCCAGCCCCAAAGTCTCTACAAGGCTGTCCGCCATCTCATAAAATCCATTCTCTTTTTCCAAATCAAAGAATGCTTCCAGATAGCCTTCCTCCTGCAATATCTCAACCATCAGGTGAAACAGGTCAAACTCAACTATTCTGAAATCTTTGTTTCCGTTATTTATTCTGTCCTTAAGGTATGCTATATGATTTCTCACACACAGCTCCTCTCTTGGATCATAATCGAATATATAATATCCGACTTCATTTCCAAGTCCTTTATTCTCTCTGAACGACTTCTCTGATATTTTGTCTTCTATCTGATTCAGTCTATCATCCAAACTTAACTTTGCCATGCTCAGACTCCTTTAACTGCATTGATATATGCATCCATCCCATTACTGTGAAGTAGTTCCTCTATACGATAATTAACAAAAGCATGTCTGATTATCCTTGTCTTTGTTGATTCAATCAATCCAGCATCTGCAAGATTCTTCATATAACAATTCTTGAGTTTCTGAATTCCTGCTTCTGACCAGCCTGCTACTTCCTCACTTTGAGCTGCCTTATCGTCAAAGAATCCATTTATATCTCTAGCTTCTATCGTCTTTTCTCCAAGTATTACCTTGCAACGATACACCTCATATACAAATTCAAAAAAGAGCCTATCTGTATTCATAATTGCAATCAGTGTCAGCAGCTTTGCATTCTCGTTATCAACTTTAACCAAAAGATCTACTGCTCCATCAGGCAATGACGAAAGACGATTATAGACATAATTGAATGTTCTACGTAATCTGGTCTCATTTCTAAGCTGATAAAGATTCTCACCAATCACCTTATCCTTTATTTCATCCTTCGACATACCTGCTGCCATAAGTTCTGCTGTCTGTTTCGTCTCTACAAATGCAAATACCTGAGACACCATGCCTGCACTATAGTTCATTGTTTCCACCATCCTTATTCTTTTCATAGTGGATAATGTCACCAAAGTCGCAGTCTAACTCATCACAGATTTTCTCCAAAATATTCATAGAGACCTTCTCACCCTTTGTCATCTTGGCAATCGTACTGCTGCTTATTCCCAGATCATTAATCAGGTCCACTTTCTTCATATTTTTGTCAATTAATAGCTTCCACAATCCGTTATATGATACTGACATATGCACTACCTCTTCGTTTTCTTAATCACCATCTATATAGCTTTTATCGTATATTTCACCTATACGACTCCTCATAGTGACTATTTTACCATATATGAATTGTTCTATCAACAAAATTATGAATAAATACTTCGATATATCGAACTTTCTTTTTAACATATCATGTTCTTTTGTTCGCTTTTGTTCGATATCCAAACATTTAAAAGGCAGAGTGCTATCCTGCGCTTTGCCCATTATTTAATCGTCCGGATACAGTTCCATTACAACTCTTGTAGTATTCATATTAAATCATCCCTGACTTGCATTCAGTCTAACTCATTATTTGAAATTGCAGAATATTCTCTCGCGGACTTTAAAAAAAATAGGACTTAAATCATTCAAACCCTTGTTTTATAAGGTTTCGCTTGATTTAGTCCTATTTTAACGTATGCCCCTTCCGGCAATACCGCATATTTTTCTGAATATAGCTTTTTCCATTCCACTAATTTAGCGTATGCTTTTCTTCAACTTATACATTTTATATTATGTGCGTTTCTTCAAAGTTTTCGCATTGCATTTGTACATATATTCAAAAAAATAACGTTTTACACTACTATTTGTAAAACGTTATCCCGATTTATTACAGCCACCATTCAGGGGTGAGTTCTCCGAGGGTTACCACCTTGTTATTTTCATAATCTAACATAATTTCAATGTCACGATAATTCTCAGGCATAAGTTGTGTCATAAATTCTCTGCACGCACCGCATGGTGGCATTGCCTTTCCGTTTCGTCCAATGGCGATCACACGCTTTATGGCATCTTCGCCGTTGGTGAGCATGTTAAAGATGGCGTTGCGTTCAGCGCAAATACCCAAGGTACAAGCTGTGTCGACGCATACTCCGACATAAATTTTTCCCGACGCGGACTCCACTGCCGCGGCAACTCCGCCAGCCTCGATAATTTTGGATATATCGCGTGGTTTCAATACCTGTTTTGCTGCCTCGTATAATTCGTCCCATTTATTGTTCATTGGTTTAGGCACTGTATCAATCCAATATCTTTTCATAATGCTTCCATCTGCTTCAACGGTTTTTTCAAAAACTCCACCATTGGCAAGTATGGTTTTTTCGCTTGCGGTATTTGTTTCCTCACATGTCACAAGAAGCTTTTCTATGCCCATTTCTCTGGCATTTTGAATATTTAACCGAAGCATTTCCTTTGCGTAACCATTTCCGCGTTCAGACGGTCTTACAGAGTATCCGCAATGACCTCCCCATGTTCCGAGGACAGGATGATTGATATGGTGACGTAAATCAATAACTCCCACAAGCCTGTCGTCGTCTTTTCTGATTGCAAAATAGGTTGTTGACGGTACCTTTGTTCCCGTCTGTTCGCATGTCGCAGCATTTTTTCTGAGATTGCATATTTCAATCCATTCTTTTGCGCTCTTGCAATTTCCCAAGCCCATGCAGCCCGCAAATTGATTATCGTTATCTTTGTCGTAAATCAGTACCTCATTTTTAAATTGCTCTAATTCATCAATATATTTTTCGTTTGCTTCTACTAAAAGCAGCATAAGCTTCTCCTTTTAAAAGTATTTTTTGAAATGTAAAATGTCCTTGAGTTAACCGTCAGGCTGACATGCTTCATACACCTTATATACAACACCCCACACATCATATTCCATGTAATAGTAATGCCGGTCGCCGGATTTATTATCAGTATAAATATAATATGCAGCTCTTCCTGCTTCATTTTCATTTACGGTGCCTATGTCGAAAACACCGTATTTTTGTTCAATCATATAAATGTTGCTTTGTAAAATCAGCCAGTCATCGTATTTGTAACAGGTTGAATGTGAAGCCTTAAATAATATTAAGGCAATCAGCAGAATAATATTTGTCACAAATAATGCTGCCATCGGTTTCACATTCTTTTTTGTATGTTTACGCCTCACTATCAGGATTATGGAAGTGATTGCCGTTATTGCAAAACACATAAACAAAATCAAACAACACAAGTCAATTATCCATGGATTCATAAATATATTCTTCCGGTCCTCCTAGTTTTTTAAATTCAGTCATTATAAACTTATTCATAATTTTATTGACTTTCGAACATATGTTTTGCATAATATATTTGGTGCTGCCCTACACGGTAGGCGGTTAGCCTCCACCAGAGAGTTTTAGCTCTGTTTACATAGAAATCCTTCACGGAAATCTATTAAGGAGGTTTGTTCTTATGCTTACAACAGAACTGTTTATAGCCATTATCAGCTTATGTATTACCTGCTTTGCTCTTGGTTATTCCATCGGTTCTAAGAGCAGAAAATAAGTACAAAAAGACCGCCCCAGTCTGGTAAACGCGGCGGTCTTTTTGACTACACAAAATATCAGGCTAACCTTCTATCGGTAGCACTCCTTTTAAATAATAATATCATGTAACCGCTGTTGTGTCAAACATATCTTTAATCATTATCAGACCGTCATTCCTTGCAATTTACAATTTTCCTTAAATCTATTCCCCTTTCATCATGGCAATTCCTATTGCCACAAGGACTATCAGGATGAACAGACATAAAATTAACCCAAGTGAACAGGCTATAATTCCGCTTACCCACAATGTCTCATTTGTTATTCTGCTCTTTCGGTTTGTGATTGAAAGTATCATCCCCGCAAGTGAGCAAATCGGTCCGATGATTATTATATCGGTATAGCTGTATGGTGCGTGGTTGGCACTGTACATATAGATAATAAACGATATGACGGATAGCAGCCCTAATAATAAAGGCATTGCCAAAATTAATTTCTTTTTCATATTCTAATCTTAAAACCGTTTTAAATAAAATATTATTTTCAATAAAATTACTTGAATTTTAATTACTTTTTATACGGTTTATAATGCGGATTTTCGGAATTATTTTTCCAAAATGCTTCTATACCGTATTCTCTAATTTGTTGATTTCCTTCCAGCCACTGCCGATATACTATTTCTTCAAACAATCCCTGCGTTTTTTTACATGGAAACTCATTGCACTCTCCACAAAAATCAACGCCATGGTTCTTTGTACACTCAAGCAAAAAACACCCTTCAATGCTGCAGCCATTATGTTCTGTGCTGCGGCAACCTGAACAAGAAGCACCCGCATATATGCTAAGTACTCCCTCAAAGTTGTTATAGCTTTCTACGGCATCGGGCATATGTACCTCATAAAATTCTTTTATGCCCTCTAAATATTTTAATAATGTTTTAGACGACACACAAATTGTACCATCATTATATGCCGAACAAGTGTGGCACATTAAAGAACATGGTGCAACCTTTTTAATAATTTCACTTTTTTTCATTTTTTTGTATTTCTCCACTAAACTTCGATTTATCTTTTTCATGTAAATAAAGAATTAAACTCATACAATTACCCTTCGATTATTTAATTATCCTGACACTTAGCAATGTGTTCCTCTTTGGTCTCGCCTGCTGTCTGTGGCTCATTATCATGTTCCAACCTAAGGTTTAAAAGATATTCAAATTCAGTATTAACCAGCATAGCTTTTATTTTATCCCCGGAAAGCCCTCTGTCGCATTTATCTTTCCTGCTTTTGGCACAGCAATCTTTATAGTAACAAAAATTTAAATTTGATGTTTTATCATACTTATAATATTTACCTTTTGTAAGTCTATCAAGTATCTTTTCACAAGCTATTTCTTTAGAAGCACTGCTAAGAATATCATCTTCACTTAAAACATATCTGAATAGATTAGTTCTTAATAATAGATACTCAAATGAACCATATTGCTCAGCAAAATGTACGTTTATGTTTCTTAATGCTATACATTCAAATATACTTGAAGCATAGTAACCCATACCAAAAAGATCTATCACCATATTAACTTCAAGCCCCATAGGTAAATCCAAAATAAATTTACTCACATTCGGTACTCCATGCATAGACTTACAGTCAGGCATCAACTGCTTAAACCACGTTAAGCCTGAACCTTCATCTTCAGTAAAAGTCTTACATCTAATATTCAGCCTGGTATCTAATGTGTATTTCTGTTGCAAAGAGTGATGTCCATTGACATTATTCAAAGTATAAATATCTCGAATATCATACGATACACCAGCACCTATTCTGTTAACATACACAAAATAGCTTGTCTTATTTTTATTATATAGCTCAATAAACTCCGGCTCCAAAATAAAATCTTCATCATCTACAAAATAAACACATTTTTTATCCACAGACTCCATTGCATTGTGCCAGGTACTTTCTGTTAAAAATACCGGAGTGTAGTCTAAATTGGATATTACCTTTTTTACTGCCGGGTTATTTTCAAAAATCCGCTTAATCATCTGTGTCTTTTGGACACCACTAAGTCCAACGATGAGAGTTACTTTTGAATATAGCTTTAAATCGTAAATGTCTTTTCGTGTGTATATCTGTATCCTCAACATAAGCTATTCCCCCTGCTGCCACCCATTTGCTGTCATATTTTTAACACCAACATCAATTTGAGGCATAACTTCCAACCATGCTTTAACGTAATCTTCTTTGGTATTTATAATTTTATTGTAAGGAATACAGTAAAATTCAAAGTCATCAGGAAATTCCATAAGATGACATAATGTTATTTTTATATCTTTCATTTTTGCTAATTCAAGTAAGAACGGTACACAATTATCACCCATTCTGTCACCACTGACTAATGTGTCGTCTTCATTAAGCAAAATTAATAATGCTTTTGACCCCGATGAAAGTTCAGTAGCTGACATAGCACCATACTTTTCTGAAATAAACACATCACCACTTCCAAAATATGTTACATTATCTATTTGATTTACAATCTTCTTTGAAAATTCTGAAGTAAACCAGGAAGGTTCGTAAACTTCGTCAAAATATGCAGAAACATTATTCACTTTTCCATTCATAAACAAAAAGTCTTTGCCTAAATAAATTGTCAACATACCTGAAATAACCTCATGTCTTTCTTATTCTATACAATACATTTAATTACGAATTTCAATTTTTCAAATTTTTCATTAACATATTAACATACTTTACCATCCGATACAAATATAATATCCGCTTGTTTATGAGTTTAACAAAAAAACAAGTCCGTGAATATAGCGATATCCACAGACCTGTCTGAAAGCTTATATTGAATTGTTCCGCACCATATGCTCACACAATTTATAGCTTCGCCACCACTCCGTCCTTAAGCTCATATACATCCCCGTACTCCGGAAGAATACGCGTTCCTGCCTTTGCGGTATTGACCTGCTCAGGGCGGAAGCTGTGAAGAGGTATGAGCGTCTTAGGCTCTATCGTGTCGAGCATTGTTCTTAAATAATATGGCTTAGCGTGTCCTCCAAGTCCCTTGAAATCATAAGCTATGCCGCACATCTCGAGGAATTCCTTCATTTTGGCAAATGACGGATCGTAAGCTCCGAGAGGGGCACCGTCCATGTGAATGTATCTTGATACCACATCCTTTAAGTCGGTCAGCTCATACATATCTGCATAGTCAAGCTGGAGGGCATACTTGGAAGGATTCTTTATAAGCTCCTCACGGCTTACTGTTTTCCAGCCGGCAGGGATACCCTCACGGCAGATCCTAGGCTTGTTCTCCGTTACAACGGAGCTGTCGCTGCAAGCCTCGTTGTAGGTCTGCTCGTATACGGCAATCTCATCCTCAGGATAGAATGCAGCCACATAGTCAGCCTGTACCGGGTCAAGGACAAGAGTTCTTCCGCTGTTCTTAAAGGTCTTAATCATACGGTGTACGCGTTCAACATTTCTGTTGTACGGATTTACAACTATAAGACCATTATCCTCTTGGGATGCAGCGTGAAGCTCTTCCTGTAAGCCCTCCTCTGTTCTGTCAGGCTCGGCAGGCTTCTCAAGGGAGAGCATATCGATGTCATCGAAGCTTGCCGTGACGCCTTCGGTGATGACCACATCTGCTCCGTGGCAGGTTTTTCCGAACTCCTCGGAATATGCCGGGTGGAAGCCGTGGAAACGGTAATCGCCCGTGTAGCATATATTTCCGTCAGGTGTTGTGATTAAGAAGCCGCATGCGCCCACAACATCATGGTCGACAGGAACGCACTTTACCTTGATGTCGCCGACAGTGAACTCGGCACCGTAGTCAACTCCGATACAGTTAGGATGCTCTCTATGCTCCACGTCGCCGTTCTTGGCGAGCTGACGGTACAGCTTAAGTGAATCAGTGCTCATGTATACGGGAATGTCAGGATGAAGGCATCCAAGACCTCCCATGTGGTCAATGTGCATGTGGGAAATCACAAAAAAACATTCTTTGCCAAGTTCGCCGTAAGGCACAAGCCCGGTCTTTTCGGCAGTATATTTGTCATAAATTCCGTCGGCAGGCGTGAGCATCCCGAGACGAATGTAGTCTACGGCAAAATCATCCTTTCTCTTGCGGATTTTTGCATCCATGCGTCCTGCAACTGCAAATCCGAAGTCGAACATGCACTTCGTGCTGTCAGTTTCCACGGCAACAAAGGTTCCGCCAATCTCTTTCAAACCATTAAAAAATGATATTTTTGTCATTTTCCGTAACCTCCATGATAATTTTAAAATAGTAGATTATTATAACATAGACAGCATATTTTGTAAATGCATATTTAAAAAAATAAGAGGGCATCCATATGGACACCCCCTTCCGGTTTCAGAATAATCTTATTTATTACTTCTGAAGAATATCGTTTACTGCCTTTACTAAAGCATCAAGTGTAGTCTGAGCATCAGCCTCATTGAGAATCTGTTCCTCCAAGGTGTTGTTGACAGCAGTCATTACATCATAGCTGCCCTCGAATGCAGGCTGGCTGATGAAGTAAGCTGCCTGTGAGTAAGCTGCTACTGATGTAGGGTCAGTTGCCATGAACTGCTGATATGTCTCTGACTCATAAGCAGATGTTCTTACAGGAAGGTAACCTGTTGTCATAGCCCACTCTGTTGTTGACTCAGCGCTTGTTAAGAACTTGAGGTACTCCCAAGCTGCCTTCTGCTTGTTGGCATCCTGTGAGAACATAACAATGTTAGTACCTGCTGCGTTAGCTGCCATCTCTGTGTTGCTTACAAGTGGAGCAACACCAAGCTCCCAGCCATCGGCTGTGATGTAGGAGGCACCTGTTGATGAACCAACGTAGGAAGCGATTAACTGGTTGCTGATTACGTTGGAGAAGTACTTGTCTTCACCGACAAGACGTGCATATCCGTTGTTGTAAAGGTTCATGATGAACTCTACAGTCTCAAGACCCTTCTCATTGTCGAATAAGGCACCGTTCTCATCAATGTAACCGCATCCGTTCTGGGCAAGCATAGCCTGGAACATTCCGGCAAGGTCATCCCAGCCGATAGTCTCTATGCCCTTCTCATCCTTGATTATCTTAGCCTGCTCAAGAAGCTCATTCCAGGTAAGAGGAGCTGTTAAGTCAAGCTCATCGAACATAGTCTTGTTATAGAAAAGAACATAAGTACTCTTGTTGAATGGAACACCGCTGATAAATCCGAACTGGTTGTTCTCATCTCTGTAACCGGCTACGATATCATCCCAGTCGTCAAAATCATTAGCTACGAAATCATCAAGGTGAACAAGCTTATCTGAGTAAGCTGATAACCAGTTGTTGTATGCCTGTGCAAGGTCAGGAAGTGTGTCAGCAGCAGCGTTAGCTGTGAGCTTGGAGCTTAAATCCTTATATGCACCCTGATTTGTAAGGTTAACTGTGATACCATACTCATTTGTCTCATTGAACTTGTTAGTGAGAGCTGTGAGCTCTTCCTCCTGCTTGTTGCTCATTGCATGCCAGAACTCGATTGTACAAGGCTCAATGCCGTTGCCTGTAACTACAGCGCTGCCCGTTGTCTCTGCTGCAGATGTTGACTCTGCTACTGAGGTTGTCTCGGACGATGTTGTGCCGTTAGTTGTTGTCTCGTTATTACTGCCATTGTTGCTGCATCCTGTAAGTATACCGAATGCCATTGTTGCTGTAAGTGCTACAGCAAGACCTTTCTTGAGTTTCATTTCTTTTTCTCTCCTTTTTGTGTACGGACAGCTATGCTGTCCATCTATTGCTTCACAGGTAGTTATCGTACTACCTTAGGCAATCCTTTGTCAATAAAAAATCGAAATAAAATGATTTTTATTTCGATTTTTTACCAAACAGTTACAAATAATAGAAATATTTTTTGCTCCGGAATATTATTTAGCTCCTGAGCTGTAGTTTAGCTCATAAGCTGTACTTTAGCTCTTAAGTCCACTCTGCGTTACACCTTCAATAATATACTTTCTTAAAAATAAGTATACGATGATGATTGGCATAACCATGATGGTTGATGCTGCCATGATAAGCTGGTAGTCCGAACCCGCCTCAGTCTGGAAACGTACAAGTCCGTTGGAGATTACTCGCATATTCTTGTCATTTGTTACAAGCAATGGCCAGAGGAACGAGTTCCAGCATCCGATAATGTTAAGTATGGCTATTGTGGTGATGGCACTCTTGTTCATCGGAACCATTATCTTCATCATGAACTTGAAATCGCTGCATTTATCAACCTTGGCTGCAAGATACAGTGAATCAGGCACCTGTGAGAAGAACTGTGTCAAAAGGTAGATGTAAAACACGTTTGACATATACGGAACAATCATGGCCTGGTATGTGTCAATCCACTTTAACTTGGTGATTGTGATGAAGTTGGTTATAATCAACATCTCTCCGGGTATCATAAGTGTGGCAAGAAAAAGCGAAAATATAAGCTTTTTTCCCGGAAAATTAAGTCTTGAGAATGCAAAAGCAGAAAGAATAGCTGTTGCAAGCACACCTATTGTCGAGAAAATTGTGACAATGATGGTGTTTAAGAAATATCTTGGGAAAGGAGCTGCCTTCCACGCCTCAGCATAGTTGGACCACTGTGGCACTGAAGGAAGTAACTTAGGTGGAATGGCGGTAATCTCGGCAGGAGTTTTGAGTGATGAGATTATCATCCACAGGAAAGGCATAAGTGTAAACAGTGCGCCTAATATAAGGATGGCATATTTTAACACCGTAGCTATAATATTCATTATTTTTCTTTTTTTGCTCATATATGCCTCCTATTTCTTCCTTCCCATCATTCTCTGTACGATGGTGAGAACGAGAATGATAAGGAATAATATAACTGCCGCTGCGGATGCAAGGCCGTAGTTATGGCTGTTATAGAACTTATCATAAATGTAGTATACAACAGTAATTGCACTGTTTGCAGGACCTGCCTTGCCACCCCAGAGAGAGAATACCTCATTGTATACCTTGAATGCGCTGATGAAGCCCATGATGAACGCATAGGAAATCATTGGAGCAATTCCGGGAACGGTAATCTTCCAGAACACTCTCCATCTCGGAGTCGAGTCAACTCTTGCTGCATTGTAGAGATCCTTCGGGATTGTCTGAAGCCCCGCAAGGAATATCAGAATATCGAATGCCATGCTCTTCCATACACTGAATATGATGAGTGACGGCAGTGCGTACTTCGGTTTGTTGAGCCATTGTATCTTATCAATACCGAACCAACTGAGGATAATGTTCAATAAACCATAGTTGCTGTTAAAAATCCAGCTCCATACAAGACCGATAGCGATAACGCTCGTTACATATGGAAGGAAGAATATTGTCTGGAATAACCCCTGGCACTTGATGTTGCTGTTTAAAAGTACCGCAATAAGAAGTGACAATGCTATTGAACAAGGTACAACAAATACAACGTAGATGCTTGTATTCCGGAGCGCCTTTGTAAAATCCTTGTCACCGAATAAGTCCTTGTAGTTGCCAAGACCAATTCTGCTGTATTCGCCGCTTATCATATTGTAATCTTCGTAAAAGCTCATAAGAAAAGCTCTTATAAGAGGATAAGCAGTAAATAAAAGAATAACTATCAATGCGGGCATCAGATAAATATAGCCCTTCATGCTCTTTTTTTCCATAGTCAGCTCTCCTCAATTAAAATTTGCCTAAGCTCTTCTCATCAGCGTCAAAAATCATAATCTGATTTTTGCGGGCGCGGATAGTGAACTCATCACCCTCTTTAATTGAAAGATCTGAATGAACAAGAATTCGGAATTCAGTATCGCCGATTGAGAAATGAATAAGCAGGTCACGACCGGTCATTCTTACATGGGCAGCCTTGACTGTTATGCCGTCCTGTGCAATCTCAAAGGACTCAGGACGTATACCGGCCGTATATGTACCGTCCTTAAGTTCACAGCCTGAACGAAGGAGTGCTCCGTTGCAGCAGATGTTTCCACTCTTCACTTCGACAGAGAAGGTGTTGACCTGCGGCATTCCAAGGAACTGTGCCACAAAGAGGTTATCAGGGTTAAGGTACATGGTCTGAGGAACCTCGTACTGTTGTACAATGCCGCTCTTCATCACTGCGATACGGTCAGAGATGCTCATTGCCTCCTCCTGGTCATGTGTTACGAAGATGGTTGTAATCTTAACTTCCTGCTGGATTCTTCTTATTTCCTCTCTTGTCTCGATACGAAGCTTTGCATCAAGGTTTGAAAGGGGCTCATCAAGAAGGAGTACCTCCGGTTTCTTTACCAGCGCTCTTGCGATGGCAACTCGCTGCTGCTGACCGCCTGACAATGCCTTAGGCTTACGCTTCATAAGCCCGTCAAGTTGAACAAGCTTAGCCATCTCATTGGCGCGCTCTCTTGCCTCCGCCTTCTTTACCTTGCGGTTGATGAGGGGGAACATGATGTTCTCCTCCACCGTCATATGCGGATATAACGCATAATTCTGGAACACAAGACCAATTTCCCTGTCCTCAGGTGCTACCTTAGTTACATTCTTATCTCCGAAGTAGATGCTTCCGGAGGTAGGATCTGAAAGACCTGCAAGCATGAAAAGAGTTGTAGATTTTCCACATCCTGAAGGACCTAAAAGACCAACAAGCTCGCCGTCTGATATATGAAGATTCATATTATCAACTGCCTTGAAATCTCCATAAGCCTTAGTAAGATTCTCAATTCTGATATCCATTTTGGGTACCTCAATTTCCGTGTTTTACACATTTTTTGTTTGTATTTTTTCATGTAAATTTAATTATATATAATAATCGTATAAAAAACAATCTATTCTGTGTAATTTTTTAAAATTTTCTTGAAAAAATCTCATATAGAGGCCGTTTGATTTTCTTTCTGGTTATCTCAACAAGTCCTAATTTGGTCATTTCTATGAAAAATGACGGCACGCTGTCCTTGGACAGCTCGGTTTTGAGATAATTTATTATGGTCGAATTGTTCTCCGGTTCTTCCATATTTATGAAATCGATAATTACTATGCCGGATATGTTTCTGAGCCTTAGCTGTCGGCATATCTCTGTGGCAGCTTCGAGATTAATCTTCAAAAAGGTATCCTCGCGGTTTTTCTTGTTACCGTCAAATTTACCCGTATTCACGTCGATAACCGTGAGTGCTTCCGTAGGCTCAATTATCAGGTAGGCACCTGACTTGAGCCACACACGGGGATTTAATGCGTCTGACAGTACCTTCTCGAGACTGTAACATTTATACATAGGAAGAAGTTTGTCATTATATAAGGAAGCAATGTTCTTTAGGGACGGGAGATACGAGAGAATATTTTCAAGTACTTTCTCATCATCAGTCACTATGCAGTCATTTTCCGTGAATTTGCTCTCGCGTATGTCGCAGATATACTGATCCTCTTTCTTATATAGGCATGTAAAAGCCGGGCGGGAGGTGGATTTAATGTATATTGACTGTTCAAGCTCCGCCATATATTCAGCTTCCTTTATTATCTCATTTTCGTCGGCTTTGTATGCCGCCGTTCTCACGACAAGACTCATTCTGCCACCGGCGTTATTTACATATGGCAGCAGACGCCCGTGTATGTTTTTTCTGTAAGCACTGTCCTTTATCTTAGCCGACACGGCGACCTCCCCCTGGTTGTCGAGCGACATGACGAGATAGTTGCCGGTTATGCTTATCTGTGACGATACGGAAGGAGCCTTTGTCTTAATAGCCTCCTTTGAGACTTGGACGAGCATAAGATCTCCCTGACAGACCTTGTCGGTGTTTTTCCGGTTTAAAAAATGATGCTGTGTGTTATCGGTAAGTGAATAATAACATACAACATCCTTTGCTATCTCGATAAATGCGGAATTGATATTCTTGACGACATTCTGAACACGGCCTATATATACGTTTCCGAGGAGGGCAGCTCCCTTATCCCCGCCCGTGGCATCACTGTCATAGACGTTGATAAGGGCAGGCCTGCCCTCCTCGAAGGTAACGGCTGTGAGTTTATCAGAAAGTGTTGTTATAACATATTTTCTCATAATCTCTGCTCCATATGAATACTTTTCTAACGCTTTGCAAGCTCTGCGGTAATATCCTCCCAGGTCACACCCTTTAATGACATGAGTACCATCACATGGTACAAAAAGTCGGAAATTTCATAGATTATCTCCTCAGGGTCAGGGTTCTTAGCGGCAATTATAATCTCCGCTGCCTCTTCGCCGCATTTTTTCAAAATCTTGTCGATACCCTTGTCAAAGAGGTAGTTGGTATATGAGCCCTCCTTAGGGTGGAGCCTTCTATCTTCAATGACCGCCATGACATCTTTAAATACCTTGAGAGGATTGGTCTCGACGTAGTCTTTCGAAACAAGATTTCTGTAAAAGCAGCTATAATTTCCCGTGTGGCACGCCGCACCGAGCTGTTTTACCTTCGCTAAAAGTGTATCATTATCACAGTCAATGTCAAGAGATTTTACATATTGGTAGTGTCCCGAGGTCTCGCCTTTGACCCACTGCTCCTTACGGCTTCTGCTGTAATAAGTCATAAGCCCGGTCTTTAAGGTGTTGTCAAATGCCTCCTCGTTCATGTAGGCGAGCATAAGCACCTCGTCCGTCCTGTAGTCCTGAACTATAACGGGAATGAGTCCGTCGCTGTTTAGCTTGAAGTCGGAAAAGGCGATGGCTGACGTGAAGTTTACAACCTCATAGCCCTGTTTCTTTAACTCTTCCTTGCATAAATTATAATTGCGGTTTGTGTCGGCTTTTGTCAAATAAAAATCGGAATTTGCATAAAATCCGTCAAAATTCGACTTAAACAGGGAGCTTACGCCACTGTCAGAACATAAATCTGCAAGTTCTGTGTCAAAATTCTCTTCAGACACAAGAACACCTATCTTCTCGCTTCCGAATCTGTTGGCGACCTCGGTAAGCATGGCAGTATCCGCCTCGACGGAGGCATCAAGAACCGCCCTCCTGCCGCCTGCATAGAGATATTTTTTGACGTCCTCCACACGCTTTATATTTCCACCGACATTTAACGGAAGGTCGGTCTCACGTCCTATCTCCCTCACAACGGATATAGCCGCATCGTGAGAGGCATCGTCGCAGGACAGATCCATTATAAGGAACTCGTCTGCACCGGCAGCCTCAAGGCGCAGGCATATTTCGACCGCAGACATATCCTCTGCCACAGGTGCGAGACATTCCTTATCGCTGTATACTTTTTTGTCCTTCAGGAAAAGAACAGGAACTATTTTCTTCATGGAATAAATCCTCCCGGTTATCTATTATAATGCACCCTTTGTCGACAGGACATCGGTAATCCTAGGGTCAACGGATACCGCCTCATCGAGCGCCTTTGCAAATGCCTTGAACATTGCCTCTATGATGTGGTGATTGTTGTCACCGTCAAGCTGCTTTAGGTGAAGGTTCATTCCGGCACTGTAGGATACGGCGTAAAAGAATTCCCTGACCATCTCCGTGTCAAAATCTCCCACTCTGCCGGTTGTGAAATTCCCCCTGAAGTTGAGGTACGGTCTCCCCGACAGGTCTATGGCACACAGAACAAGTGTCTCGTCCATCGGAAGCATCATATTCCCGTAACGCCGTATGGATTTCTTGCCGCCAAGCGCCTGCTTTATCGCCTCGCCGAGCACAATTCCCGTGTCCTCTATCGTGTGGTGGCAGTCGACATAAAGATCACCCTTGACCTTCACGGTGAGATCAAAAAAGCCATGCTTTGCGAAACTCTTTAGCATATGGTCGAAAAAGCCGATGCCTGTGTCTATATCTGATTTTCCGCTGCCGTCGAGATTTAAAGTGATATTTATATCTGTTTCCGATGTTTTTCTTGTGATTGATGCAGTTCTCAAATTATACCACCGCCTTTACTTATTTTCAAAACGAACCTTTATCGAATTGGCATGCGCTGTGAGTCTTTCGGCGTTTGCAAACTTGATTATGTCCTCATGAATCGGCTCTAATGCCTCCCTGGAGTAGGATATGATGCTCGATTTCTTTATAAAGTCGTCAACGCCGAGCGGAGAGAAGAATTTGGCTGTGCCGTTTGTCGGAAGTACATGGTTAGGTCCGGCAAAATAGTCACCGAGCGGCTCCGAGCTGTACTCGCCGAGGAAGATTGCCCCTGCGTTACGGATTTTGGTCATCACGGTGAACGGATCCTTTGTGACAATCTCCAGGTGCTCGGACGCTATATCGTTTGCCGTCTCAACAGCCTCCTCAATATCCCTTGCAATGAGAATATAGCCGTAGTTTTCGAGAGATTTACTTATAATCTCACTTCTTGACAACTCTGCCACGAAGCCGTCAATCTCTGTCGACACCTTGTCTGCAAGCTCTTCGCTAGTGGTGATGAGAATTGCCGATGCCATCTCGTCGTGCTCAGCCTGTGACAGTAAATCCGCTGCAACATAGCGTGGATTGGCTGTCTCGTCCGCGATGACAAGTATCTCGCTCGGCCCCGCTATCGAGTCGATGCTGACATGACCATAGACAGCCTTCTTTGCGAGTGCAACATAGATATTTCCCGGTCCTACAATCTTGTCGACCTTATTAATGCAGCCGGTTCCGTAAGCCATGGCGGCTATCGCCTGCGCTCCGCCGACCTTGTAGATTACATCGACACCCGCCTCGTTTGCGGCTACAAGCGTTCCCGGGTTAATTTTTCCGTCCTTTCCCGGAGGTGTGGTCATAATAATCTGGTTTACACCTGCAATCCTGGCAGGAATAATGTTCATAAGCACAGATGAAGGGTATGCAGCTTTACCACCCGGAACATACACGCCTACGCGGTTGAGAGGTGTGACCTTCTGACCGAGGATTGTTCCGTTAGGCGTGGAGTCAAACCAGCTATACTGCTTCTGCTTCGCGTGATAATCGCGGATATTTACGAGCGCTTTTCTTATAACCTTGACGAGCTGCTCATCGACAAGCGAATAAGCTTCATCAATCTCCTCTTTGGTTACAATAATATTGTCGGCACTTATGTCCGCACCGTCAAACCTTTTTGTGTAGTCAAATACCGCCTCGTCGCCCTTCTCCTTCACGTCGGCGAGAATGGCAGCAACGCTCGCCTCAAATCTGCCGTAGCTGTTAGGGCTCCTCTTTAATAGATTTTCAAGTATGTCCTTCTTTGCAGCTTCGTTTAATACAACTTTTCTCATATCTTACTTAGCCTCCACATATTTTCTCAAATCGTTTATTATCTTTAAAATGCGCTCATTCTCCATCTTCATGCTGACCTGGTTCACGACCATTCTCGCAGAGAGGTCACACACCTCGTCGAGCACGCACAGACCATTCTCGCGAAGTGTCGTACCTGTTTCCACGATGTCGACAATCACTTCAGACAGCCCGACAATAGGCGCCAGCTCAATTGAACCGTTGAGTTTTATAATCTCTACTGTCTGGTGCTTCCGGTTGTAGAAATAGTCCTTCGCTATGTTCGGGTACTTGGTCGCAACTCTTATAAGCTCATGTCCGTTGAGATATTTTCTCGCGCTCTCAGGGCCACACACGCACATACGGCATTTTCCTATGCCGAGGTCATAGACCTCGTAGAGGCTGCGTCCCTCCTCAAGTATCGTGTCCTTGCCGACGATGCCTATGTCTGCCGCGCCGTACTCAACGTAGGTCGGGACATCGTTAGCCTTCGCAAGGAAAAATCGAAGTCCCAGCTCCTCGTTGGTGAATATGAGCTTTCGTGAGCTCTCGTCCTTCATCTCCTCACAGGTTATTCCTATCTGCTCAAATATCTCAAGGGTTTTCTTTGCAAGTCTGCCCTTCGCCAATGCAAAAGTGATGTATCTTTTTGTAGCTGTACTCATCTTACGCTAACCCCGCTTTCTCAAGAGCTGTCCTGTCTGCAACTATAACCGCCTCATAGCCTCCGGAGAGCGCAAGTCTTTCATAGTCCTGCTTCGTCCGTTCTTCGGCAAAAGGGAAAAGACCTACACTTATTCCCGATTTGCGGTAGTGGTCAGCGAGCCTTATCGCATCTGCCGCCTCGTCAGCCCTGTACAACAGCATGAGCGGCAGGCGGTTGGCAGGAAGTGCCATCTTCTGTCTGCTTAGAGCTAACAGCACGAAATCTACATTGATTGAGAAACCGATAGACGCGGCAGGCTTGCCGTACTGAGATATGAGCTCATCGTATCGACCGCCGTTAGCCACCGGTTCGCCCACCTCATATGTAACCGCGCGGAATATGATTCCCGTATAGTATGTGAGCTCGCTCAGCATTCCGAGGTCGAAGGAGACATATTTCTCGTAACCGTAGACCTTTAAGAGTTCGTACACGCTCTTTAGATGATCTATTGCGCGGAGTGACTCAGCATTATTCACATAGCCCTTCGCCTCGTCAAGTTTCTCGGGTGAGCCGAAAAGCTGCGGAAGCATAAAGAGTGCCTCCCTTATCGAGTCAGAGAGACCACAGCCTCTTGCCAGCTCCTCGACACCGAAGAAGTTCTTCTTCTGTATGAGAAGTCTAAGTTCCTCCTCAGTGTCGGCGTCAATGCCGGCTTCATTTACAAGTCCCTTAAAGTATGCGACTTGTCCGACCTCAACCTGAAATTCCCTAAGTCCCGCCGTGAGAAGAGTCTCAATCATCATGGCGACCATCTCTGCATCGGCGGTTACGGAGCTGTCTCCGATAAGCTCACAGCCAAGCTGTGTGGTCTCCTTCAGACGTCCCTGATAGGAGCTCTTATTCACAAAGGTATTGCCGAGATAGCACAGCTTGATTGGAAGCTCGTCGTTCTCAAAGTATTTTGCCGCACATCTTGCAACCTGCGGTGTCATATCGGGTCTTAACACCAGCGTATTTCCCTCGCGGTCAAAGAACTTGAACATGTTCTTCGAGGCTACACTTCCACGTTCCTTGTTAAATATATCGAAAAACTCAAAGGACGGCATCTGTATATCGCGATAGCCATACAGCTTCAGAACCTGATGCATCCTGTTCTGAAGCAGAAGCTTATTCTCACATTCAGTTCCATATAAATCTCTCACACCCTCTGGTGTGTGCAGTAATTTACGTTCCATAGCTCCTCACTTTCAAAATCGTTCGCTTTACCGTGGTAAATTGGTAATTTGCTACCATGTGATAGTACTATATCAAAATGTTATAAGATTGTCAATCTCTTTCATCGCGTTCGGACAAATCCTTTTTCATCTGTTCGAGATAATGAACCATAACTCCGGCGTGTGTCCGTATCCTATAGGACAAATCGAGCTCCTCATAGCGGAAGCTTTTACGTCCGCCTTCCATCATTCTGTTCCAGAACTTCAGCACATGTCTATACGGGACATAAAATTTTTCATCTTTTTTGGAAAAAAATATAATAAGAAACGAGATACCTCCCTGCTGTTCGAACTGCTCCATGAACTCCATCTGGTGCTCGTGGATATTGTGCAGGGGAAAGGTGTCTGCGGTACACTCCTTTGCGTCAAAACACACGGGAATACCCTGAACCACTCCGATATAATCGACGGTACTTTTCTTGTCAAAATATGCAAGGGTGATGTGATTGTGCTCCTTGTCCATATTTATCGGTGTAATTGGTGTTGGGATTTTCTGTATCAGCGCGAGATTTTTCTCGCGGTAGCGGTCGTTGCTCTGGTTTATGAGATCCTCAAGTGTGGAGCCCCTAAGACCTCTTGAGTTCCATGTCGGCATGCGGTGCACCTCTTTTTATGGTAAATTCGAAATTACATATTAATACTGTCTATAAACTCACCAAGCCTGTGCGGTACCTTGGCTTGGTATTCCCTGCCATCAGGGAGAACTATCCGGAAGGCATGCAGAAGCTGGTCCTTCAGCTTATACTTCTCGTTAATCCTTCGGTCGCCGTACTTGAAATCGCCGAGTACCGGGTGCCCGAGCACTGCAAGGTGAGCTCTTATCTGATGAGGGCGTCCGGTAATGAGATGTACCTCGAGAACAGTGTAATCCTCGCCGTAGCCTAGAACATGGTAATCGGTTCTTATATATCGCTCATCGCTCTCTGCAACCGTGTCCGCCTCAAGCGGTCTTACGCTCACCTTGTTTGAAGTCTCATCTTTTATGAGAAGTCCGCACACGCTGCTGTCATGTGGGACTCTGCCCTTAACGACAGTCAGGTAGAATTTATCGAGTGTACGCTCCTTTATCATAAGCGAGAGCTCGCGGCTGCCCTGCATGGATTTTCCTGCGAGGACCAGTCCGCTCGTGTTGCGGTCGAGGCGGTTGCACACGGACGGCTTGAAGGTTCTAAGCTGTGCCTCGTCCAGCTTATTCTCATGTAAAAGATAGCCTATGATGTACTCGTTAAGTGATATATCGCCAGGAGCTGCCTTCTGTGTGAGCATGCCTGATGGCTTGTTTACGAATATTACGTCGTCGTCCTCATAGACGATATCGAGCTTCTTATACGGATAAGCACGGCTTATGTCCTGAACATTTTTGGAGCCGCCGAATTTCTCAATGGTCTCGTCGGAGAGAAAAAGCTTCACGCTGTCGCCGATTGCAAGCTGCTCCTTCCCGGTGCATTTAGCGCCGTTAAGGACAATATTCTTTTTTCTCATCATCTTATAAAAAAATGAAACGGGAGCCTCCTTTAATATCCTTCCGAGATACTTGTCGAGCCTCTGCCCTGCCTCATTTTTTCCTATCGTAAATTCCTGCATCTTGTCCGCCTTTTAAATTGATAATATCTTAATATTGTAAGCGATATCCTCTATGCGCTGCTTCTCCTCAGCCGTGTACTCGTCGGGAGCGGAGCTGTTTACGGCTGCAAGCCTCTTTTTAAACTTGCCAAGCTCCGTGTAGAAGCTCACATCGATTGTGATGTCGGAGTGCTTTAGGAAGTCCTTTATGTACTTGCCATGGTAAGTTGTGTCGAGCTTCTTATCGGTGCAGTAGATGAGAAGATGTGCCTTGTCTATCGCAATGTAGGTCAGCTCAATGCTCTTTTTCTCCGGAGTGACAAGAATATCCGCTAAGAGAGTCAGCTTGCTGCCTGTTTTGCATAGCTCGTTAAATTCTGCGGCGTCGGCGTGACCTTTTTGGGGATACATAAGAAAATGGACCGTCATCTTACCTGTAGGAAGCATCATAACAATGGCGATGACAGTGAGGAGATTTCCGCGGTCAGCGAAAATTATAATTCCGCTGAAAAACAGGAGAAGCACCAGAAGATATCCGCTTACCATAGCAATTCCTGTCTTTAGTTTTCTGTTTTTAAAATATCCGGGAGTTCCCTTTGGAACAGTCTTTATAAAATTTCCCATAATGCTCTCCATTTCATGATTTTAAAAGAACTTCATCAGAAGTCTGTGCGGCAGGAAACGTCCGGCAACATGTGCAAGCTTCATCGCTCTTCCATATATACTGAGTTCGTTTCCGAGAGCGGCGTCCTTTATCGCCTGCTCGACAACTTTCTCAGGCTTAGCCATAACCAGTTTTTTAAGCGGCTTCACATTCTTGCCGGCTATGTCGAAGAATTCTGTGTCGACAGGTCCGGGGCATACCGCGGTGACAGTGATTTTTCGCGGCTTGAGCTCCTTGTTGAGCGCCTTTGAAAGGCTTAGTACATATGCCTTTGTGGCAGCGTATACGGCAAAATCAGGCTGTGGCATGAAGGCGGCAGCCGATGCAAGCTCAATTATACGCGAGTTTTGTGAAATGTATGGAAGGCACAGCTTTGTCACTGCCGTGAGTGCACGGCAGTTCACGTCAATCATTCCGAGCTGCTCATCGCAGTCGAGCTCCTCAAAGCTTCCGCTTTTTCCGTAGCCTGCACAGTTGACTAAAAGCTTGATATCGGGCTTGGTCTCCTCAAGAAGGCCCTTTAGAGCCTTCAGCTCTTCCATGCTCGATAAGTCAAGGGAGATAACTCTTGATGTCATCTTAAGCTCCGCCGCAGCCTCCTCAAGAAGTTCAGTCCTCCTCGCTATAAGCCATATCTCGTCAAACTTAGAGTACCTTGCTGCAATCTGCCTTGCAAACTCTCTTCCCATTCCTGATGATGCACCTGTAACCACTGCTATTTTCATGCTGTCTCCATTCTGCCGTCCTGCGGCTATTTTCTGCCTTTACCGTGTGCTGTCTCTTTTTTTGCAGAATTATTGTTCCTGCGTACTGCCGTGGAACCCTTTTTTCCGGGCGCCATGCCGTGTGAAATCTTCCTTGGCGGAATAAGGCAGTGCTTGTCAAAGCCGATTAAATCCTGCCTGTGAGCCTTTAGGAGAGCTTCCTTTACCAGGTCATGGTTATCGGGATTTCTAAACTGTATGAGAGCGCGCTGCATCGCCTTCTCGTGCGGGTTGGTCGTGACATAGACGGGCTTTAAGTCACGCGGGTCAAGTCCTGTGTAGTACATGCAGGTCGATATCGTGGATGGTGTCGGATAGAAATCCTGAACCTGCTCAGGCATGTAGCCTAAATCCCTGATGTACTCTGCGAGTGCAATCGCATCCTCAAGTGTGGAACCCGGGTGCGAGGACATAAGATAAGGAATTGCATACTGTTCCTTGCCGAGCCTGCCGTTTATCGTTGTATATCTTTTAAGAAAGGCCTCATATACGGAGTTCTCCGGCTTGCCCATAAGCTTAAGTACATTATCCGATATGTGCTCAGGCGCCACGCGGAGCTGGCCGCTTATATGGTATTTGCACAGCTCCTCCATAAAGGTGTCGTCGGGGTCAGCCATGACATAGTCAAAACGTATTCCCGAGCGGACAAAAACCTTCTTCACATTCGGAACCCTGCGAAGCTTTCTTAAGAGCTCAACGTAATCGCTGTGGTCAACTTTCAGGTTGGCACATGGCTTGGGAAAAAGACACTGCTTGTTGGTGCACACTCCCTTGGTGAGCTGCTTGTCGCAGGAAGGGCGGCGGAAATTGGCTGTCGGGCCGCCGACATCGTAGATATAGCCCTTAAAATCAGGCTCCTGCGTCATTCTCTTTGCCTCCTTAACGAGGGATTCGTGGCTTCTTGCCTGTACTATCCTGCCCTGATGGAAGGTGAGCGCACAGAAGGAACAGCCTCCGAAACAACCGCGGTTGCTTGTGAGACTGAACTTAATCTCTGCAAATGCCGGTACACCGCCGAGCGCGTCGTATGACGGGTGCCATGCGTTCATGTAGTCCATCGAGTATACGTCGTCAAATTCCTGCTGTGTCAGAGGATATGAAGGCGGGTTCTGGATAACGTACTCGGTATCCTTGTATTTTTCGACAAGATGCCTTGCCACAAACGGGTCTGTGTTGCAGTACTGTCTGTAAAAGCTCTCGGCATAGGTCTTTTTATCCCTGCATATCTCGTCAAATGACGGGAGTTCAATATATTCGTCGTGGAGATTGTCAAGGTTTTTCGCCTTGTACACGGTGCCTCTTATGAAGGTTATGTCCTTCACGTCTATTCCTGCATTGAGCGCATCGGCTATCTCGACGATGGAGTGCTCACCCATTCCGTAGGAAATCAGGTCTGCACCGCTGTCAAGGAGTATAGAGCGCTTAACTTTGTTAGACCAGTAATCATAGTGTGCCAAGCGCCTTAGGCTTGCCTCTATTCCTCCTATGATTATAGGTGTCTTTTTGTAGGTCTGTTTTATGAGGTTACAGTAGACAATGGTTGCATAATCAGGTCTTTTGCCTATCACCCCGCCGGGGGTGTATGCATCGAAGCTTCTTCTCTTTTTAGAGACCGTGTAGTGATTGACCATTGAGTCCATATTTCCCGCTGCCACTAAAAAGCCGAGCCTTGGCTCTCCGAGCACGGATATGCTGTCCTTGTTCTTCCAGTCCGGCTGCGATATAATTCCGACCTTGTAGCCGTTCAGCTCAAGTATTCTGCTTATTATGGCAGGACCGAAGGAGGAATGGTCGACATAGGCATCGCCTATGACAAAGACGAAATCGCACTGCGTCCACCCTCTCTTTTCCATATCTTCCCTGCATATCGGTAAAAAATCTTTCATACAATCTCCAGACGAAAAACGCGTTATCTGCACGTTATCCTATTTATTTAATATTTGTGTAATCTTTGATATAATAGCCTGCGAGCTTAATCTTCTCATCTCGCATGCACTTAGAGTAATCGTCCTCCACGGCAACTGTGTCCATTCCCGCAGCATTGCCTGCCATAATGCCCATCGGGATATCTTCGAAAACGAGACATTTTTCCGGCTTGACATCAAGCTTTTTTGCCGCTAAGAGGTATATGTCAGGTGCAGGCTTTCCGGCTCCTGCCTCGCAGGCTGTCGTGATGGCGTCAAAGTACTCAAGCACTCCCTCAGCCTTCAACGCGCCTTCTATAAGCGTCATCGAATTGCTCGAGGCTATACCAATAAGTATTCCGTCAGCCTTGAGGCGCGAGAGAAACTCCTTAGCGCCCTTCTTTAGTTTAACTTCGGAAGTATACTTGTCGTAAGCCATCTTATTCCACTTTATTTTTATATCCTCAACATCATCTTTGATGTCGAAACGCTTCTTGAAATATTCGGCTGTCTCTGTGAAGCTCATTCCCTCGATGCACTTTTGCAAATCGTCGGGAAGCTCTCTTCCTATTGCGCTTAAAAAATCTATGTCTATATCCCGCCACACCCACATGGAGTCGACGAGTGTTCCGTCAAGGTCAAATAAAACAGCCTTCTTGTCCTTCAATAAATCATTGTAGCTGTATTCCATATATGTGAACGGTCTATGCCGTTGCCTCCTTTAACATATTAATTTCTTTATCGGTGAGCCGCCTGTACTCACCCGGGGCAAGGCTTTCATCGAGGGATAAAGGTCCCATCGAAAGCCTTTTAAGGTAGGTCACCTCGGCATTGACCGCCTCGAACATGCGCTTCACCTGATGAAATTTGCCCTCATGTATTGTGAGCCGTATTCTCGATGTCCCGGTTTCCTTGTCGGTGCCAAGAATGACAAGCTCGCCCGGCATTACGGTAGTGCCGTCTGAGAGCGTCAGTCCTGCCGCAAACTGCTTAATATGTTCAGGCGTGACTATTCCGCGTATATCCGCATAATATACTTTGTCAACATGTTTCTTAGGTGCAAGCAGCCTATGTGCGAGGTCGCCGTCATTCGTTATGAGCAGCAGCCCCTCCGTGTCCTTGTCGAGTCTGCCGACGGGGAAAAGGTCATTCCGCGTTCTCTCGTCAATGAGGTCGAGAACAGTCCTTGTCTTTTTGTCGAGTGTCGCCGTGATAACCCCGGCTGGCTTATTGAGCATGAAATATTCCATGCTTGAGAAGGTTATGACCTGACCGTCGACCGCAACAACATCGCTTAGCTCGTCAAGCTTTAGGTCTGAAGCCTTAACAACCTCGCCATTGACCGTTATCCTTCCCTTTTTTGCCATGTCTTTGATGGCACTGCGGCTTGCAACGCTCATCTCAACAAGAAATTTGTCCAGTCTTTTCATAACTAATCTCCAATGTAACTATTGCCATCTCCACCCCGGCAGGTACTTGTTTTTTACCTGTCCGTTGTTATATTTTCCCCAGCCGAGAGGGAAACCGTCGACCATTATAAGTTTTATTGAATTGCTGCCAGTCACGCAAGCCTCGTCGACCTCGATTGTCTCACCTTTTAAGTAGCGTATAACCGCGTCGTCCGACAGCCTTAGGTTGACCTGGCTGCTGTACTGTCCGTTCTTTAACGTCATGGCAAATGCCTGGCTTGGCTCAAAGCGGTTCTTCTTCAATTCGCCGAGCAGAGTCCCTGTCCTCATCGCGCGCAGCCCCTTGAGCTTTCCGGCAAGAGGCGGAAGATAATATACATTCTCCCTCTGTATTATGATGTCTGAGGAAGGTATCTCAAAGTCGAGTTCACCAAGAAAAGCGTTTAGCTCGTCAGGAAGCTTTACCGGTCTGCCGTGGACAGGCGTGTCCTGAACTGCCTCGCCGTCCTTCTTAAGAAGTGCGACAAAGTGCCCCTCGCCCTGCATTTTATGAGGGAATATGCGAACACACTGTGAAAGTCCTATTCCCTTTGAAAAGCCCTCATAAGGGTGTATCGAAGGGATTCCTGAGTCAAATATGTCGACAAGGGTGAAATCGGGGTGATTTTCGAGAAAGAGGCTTATATTGTCCTCGTCCTCAAGCTTTGAGAAGGTGCAGGTCGAGTACAGCATGTAGCCGCCCGGCTTCAGCATCTGTGCCGCCTGGCTCAATATGCTCTTCTGGATAGCCGCAAAATATTCGGGACCGTTCATCTGCCAGCTCTTTATGAGCTTGCTGTCCTTGCGGAACATTCCCTCTCCCGAGCACGGTGCATCTATCAAAATCTTGTCAAAAAATCCTTCAAATGAGGATATAAGTTTTCCCGGCTCTTCACAGGTGATTACCACATTACCTATTCCGCTTACCTCTATGTTCTTAAGAAGGGCTTTAGCGCGCGAGGCTGATATGTCGTTGGAGACCAACAGCCCTGTGCCGCCAAGCTTGGCACCAAGCTCCGTGCTCTTTCCGCCCGGTGCAGCGCACACGTCAAGAACCTTGTCGCCGTGTTCTATAGGAAGAATATGTGCGGGCGTCATGGCACTCGGCTCCTGAAGATAATAAAGACCTGCAAAATAGTAAGGGTGCTTTGCCGGCTTGTCTTCCTCCTCGTAGTAGAAGCCGTTGTCTATCCAAGGTATTTTCTTTAATTTAAACGGACTTATCTTTAAAAAATCCTCCGTCGATATCTTGAGATTGTTTACGCGCAGACCGTAGAGCCTCTTTTCACCGAAACTGTCCAAATAAGCTTGAAAATCATCGCCTAAGAGCTCCTTCATCGCGTCCAAATATTTCTGTGGTAATTCCATGTAAATCTCCATTCCGCTGTATCATGTTATTGGTAATGTATCAATCGGTTTCCGATTGTCAGTCAATGCTCTGGGCTCTGTAGCCTTCGGCAATCTTGTCAAGCTGCCTGCTGAACTCGAGAAGATGCTCAAGATCATTTTCCTGATAAATCCTTAAAAATTCGTCCTGGATTTTGACAACATCCCTCTTATTGGCAACCTTGTAAAGATTCTGAATGTTTATGAGAATATCATTTACGATATTAGCCTTGTATGTAAAGGAATTCTGGGCATCCATTATCTCCTCATGGATTGATGACATCTCCTCGTCAAGCTTCAATATAGCCTCCGCTGCTGAGCTTAGTCTGACGCGGATATGCTCAGGTATGCTCTCGCGGTACTTGTATTGCAGTGAATGTTCTATTGTCGCCCAGAAATTCATCGCGAGCGTTCTTATCTGTATCTCAACCGGGATGTCACGCTTTCCCTTGCTGGTTTCGACACTGTAACTGATTATTATATGATAGCTTCGGTAGCCGCTCTCCTTGCGGTTTACTATGTAATCCTTCTCACGGATAACGGTCATATCACTTCTGTTCTTTATAATATCGACCACCTCATAAATATCCTCGACGAACTGGCAGATAATCCTTATACCTGCCACGTCCTCTATCATATCCATGATGTGGTCTATCGGAAAGCCCTTTTTCTGGGCTTTCTCGATAATGCTGGAAATCTTCTTGACACGCCCGGTGACCTGCTCAATCGGTGAATAAGCCGCCTCCTGCCGGTACTCGTTGATTATGTGGTTGAACTTTACGAGAAGTTCGTCCACAGCCAGCTCGTATGGAGCCAAAAGCTCTCTCCATAACTGTATTTCCATCTAATAACCTCCAAAACTACATTCAATTATTCTGCCCGATATCCTCATCTGCCAACGGTTAATACCCCTTTAATTCATTGACTCAAGCAATGCCACAAGGTATTTCCAGATCTTTTCCACTGATTTAACACTGAGCTTCTCGGCAGGTGTATGAATATCCTTCATGTCAGGCCCTATTGATATCATGTCAAGCTGCGGAAGCTTCTCGGCAAAGAGCCCGCACTCAAGCCCGGCATGGATTACACACACATTAGCCTTCTCGCCAAACATATCCTCATAGAGCTTAACCGCCTTATCCCTGAAAGCCGACTCAGGGCGGTATGCCCACTCAGGATAGCAGCCTGTCTCCACGTATTCACCGCCGAAGAACTCGATAAGGTAGCGCAGCTTGTCGGCGAGAGCCTGCTTTGCAGAGCCAACCGAGCTTCTCACTGAGAAACTTATATTGATACATTCCTCGTCCATCGAGAGTATGCCAAGGTTGAGTGAGGTCTCGACAAGTCCTTCTATATGTCCACTTAACTTCTGAACGCCGTTAGGCACATTCATGAGAAGGAAGATAAACGCCTGCTTGCTCTTCTCCTCAATAACGCAAGCTTCAGTGCCGCCTAAATCCTCGACCACGATCTTTATTCCGTCATCCGTTCCTGAATACTCATTTCTAAGCTGTGTCTCGAGAATAGCGCACAGCTCCTTTAGGTGTGCCTCGTCCTCAGGCGCTATACAGAGGTTCACGGAACACTCTCTTGAGATCGCGTTGTCCATTCTGCCTCCCGTGAGAGAGCTTATTCCGTAGAATAGTTCCTCGTCAAGATTAAAAAGAAGTCTTCCGAGTATGATATGTGCGTTTGCCCTGCCCTTGTTGATCTCCATTCCGGAGTGACCGCCCAAAAGTCCTGTGATTGTGACTTTTACGCTCTTTCCTTCCATACTCGTGTAGCTTACCGGGAGTCTGAGTCCCGAGCGCATGCCGCCGGCGCAGCCTACGATGAAGGCACCCTCCTCCTCGTTGTCGATATTTATAAGGTATTTTGAGGAGAGAACCGTGCCGTCAAGCATCTTCGCACCGTCAAGTCCGACCTCCTCGTCGACCGTGAACACTGCCTCTATTGCAGGAGCCTTTATGCTGTCATCGTCGAGAACCGCGAGTGCATACGCGATGGCAATTCCGTCGTCTCCGCCGAGGGTTGTTCCCCTTGCGGTTACATAGCCGTCCTCAACATAGACATCGAGGGCGTCCTTGGTAAAGTCGTGCTCACAGCCGGTCTCCTTCTCGCACACCATGTCGAGATGTCCCTGTATAATCACACCCGGAGCATTTTCGTACCCAGCGCTCGCAGGTCTGTAAATAACTACATTATTATATTCGTCCCGGTATACCTTTAGACCTCTTTTTTTCGCAAAATCCACACAAAAATCGCTTATCTGCCTGGTATTGTGTGAACCGTGCGGTATCTGTGTGAGCTCTTCAAAAAACATAAAAACCTTTTCAGGCTGTAATCCCTTTAATGCATTGTTCATTTTAATCTCCATTCCACTGCTTTGCAGTGATTTTCTATCAGCAGCTATACTAAGCCACATTTTATTGTGCCACATTTTTGTGAAAAATGCAACGAAAAAAGAACGACGTGTGCTAAATGCCGAACAAAATGAATAATATATTCCAGACCATTCTTTGCGGGGTACAGCCATGAAGTCGTCAGCCTTAACAAAATCCTCCAAGTGCAGATTTTTTTTAAGAATAAGCTGTGTGCTTGCTTGCATGCTGCTTCTGCTGCTGTCGCCAGCAACAGCGTTATCCGGAGCTGCCTACGGTCTTGTGCTGTGGTATAGGACACTTTTTCCGACGCTGATGCCGTTCATGGTGCTGTCAAATTTTATCGTGTACACGGGATGTGCAAGACCGATAGGCATTATTCTTACCCCGCTTACAAGGCTTCTTGGACTGACGCAGAGTGCGGGCTACTGTATTTTGACCGGATTTCTGTGCGGCTATCCTATGGGTGCGTATGTGTGCGGAAATCTGAACGAGACCGGTGAGTTGGACGCTGACACGGCCGCCTTTCTCGCTCCGCTGTGCAACAATGTGAGTCCGATGTTCATGATAAGCTACATCTGTATGAGCTGTCTTGGGGACAGGAAATATTCTGCCTGCGTGGCTGCAATTCTCATGCTGTCGGCAGTGCTTACGCTGGCGGCCATCTGTATTATCCACAGATTTTTGCTTAAAAAAAATGATAACGAAAAAAAAAGTCCGGGAAAACATGACCGGTACAATAGCGGGTCGTCCGATGAGGCACAGAGAGTGCTCTCAACCTCAGAAGCGATTACACGCTCGGTTGAGGGGGCTCTCATGGCGAGCCTCAAGCTCTGCATATATGTGATGCTGTGTTCGATAGCGGGGGCGATGATTGACAGAATATATTTTCTGCCGGAAATAACAAGAGCCGCGCTGATATCTTTCATGGAGATAACAGCCGGCCTTGATAAAATAGCGAAATTAGATATAGCCTTTGAGTATAGATTTTTTATGATGCTCACCTTCACGGCATTCGGCGGTATGTCCAGTGTACTCCAGACAATGTCACTGTGGCCGGGAAAACATTTCGATATCGCGGAATACATAGTGTGTAAGCTGGCAGTGACGCTTGTGACGGCACTCATTATTTTACTCGTTGTAGCCGTCGGATTCGGACTCCTGTAAGCCTGCGGCTGCATCGTCCTGCTGCGGCTGCTCCTCCTCAGAACCTATTCCGGCGAGCTCGTTGCGGTTGGATATGACAACATTTAGGTCTTTGTCGAGCGCTGTCAGAAGGCTGTCATACTTCGCGCGGTTGCTTTCAATGGAGTGCTCAATGATGCGCTGAAGGTTAGCGAGCATGTCGTCCGTGTACTGCACCGCACTGTATCTCATCTGATTGGCCTCCTCAGTTGCCTGGTCAAGGATAGCCTGCGCCTGTGAATATGCCTGATCCTTGATTTCCTCTGCTTCGCTGTATGCGCGCTGCATGATCTCATGCTCGTTGACAAGTTCCTGAGTATGCATCTTGGCAGCGCTGAGCATGGAATCAGCCTGATCCTTCGCATCTGCGAGGATAGCTTCCTTGTTGCTTATAATCTTCTGGTACTTTTTTATCTCATCAGGTGTTCTTAGCCTGAGTTCGCGTAACAGCTCCTCTATCGCATCTTTTTCAACAATAATCTTGTTGTTGGAAAGAGGAAAAGGCTTACAGTTGTCAATGTATTCCTCAATCGCTGCAATCATTTCTTCAATCTTATTCATACTAATCCTCCGGAAATTTTATCTGTTATATTTCTCCATAACCTGTGTGCGAACCTCGGGAGCTACAAATTTCGAGATGTCTCCTCCATATCTGGCGACTTCTTTGACTACGCTTGAACTAAGATATGCGTAATTAAGGTTCGTTGTCAGGAATATCGTATCTATGTCAGGTGCGATAATGCGGTTGGTCTGCGACATCTGCAGCTCGTACTCGAAATCGGTCACGGCACGAAGCCCCCGCACAACTGCAGTAGCGTTACATAGTTTCGCAAATTCGACCAACAGTCCGTCAAATGCTTTCACTTCAACATTAGGGTATTGTGAAACTACACCTTTTATCATGTTAACACGTTCCTCGGCAGAAAACAATGGAACTTTTGAACTGTTTATTAATACTCCGACTATAAGCTTGTCGAACAGCTTTGAGGAACGGCTTATAATATCCATATGTCCAAGAGTTACCGGATCAAAGCTTCCGGGATATACTGCTATTCTCATAGTATTTTAGGGCGCATGCCCATGCTCCTTTATTTTTTTATCTGACCCTGAATGGTCAAAACTATTGGTTTTTCCGGATGAATATATGCATATTGTTTTTGTACTTTTTTATCTTATAGGCGGTAAAACCAAGTCCGTCAAGATAGTCAAAGCCTGTCTCGTTAGATGCCTCAACCACGATTATGGAATACTCATCAATCAGCTTAGAGTCCGAGAGATATGAGAGTACTTCCCTCTCATATCCATGATTATATGGCGGATCCATGAAAATTATGTCAAAAACAGCCTTGCCTTCCAATCTTCTCAGTGCCGTGAGAGCGTCAGTCTCCATCAACACGGCGTCGTCGCTAAGCTTTGTGAAGGTGAGGTTGTCCCGTATGCACGCGGCAGCCGTCCTGCTGTTCTCAACCAGATATGCCTTCTTCGCACCGCGGCTTAATGCTTCTACAGCTATGGCGCCGCTTCCCGAGAACAGGTCGAGGAACATACTGCCCGGAACATCATTCTGTATAACGTTAAACAATGTCTCCTTCGTTCTGTCCTGCGTAGGCCGCGTGGCAAGACCTTCTATTGTTTTGAGCGGCATACTTCTTCTTGTGCCGGCTATTACTCTCATTTTATTTTCCTCCTAAATTAGTGGCTGTTTAGTAATATATTTTTGCTTCCTGAAGCATCTTGAAATCAAAGCCGTTTATCTCAAAAATATTGACACAGCAGTTTTTCTGGAACACTCCGTCCCACATATTCTTAATCTCGAGATGATTGAGGTAAATCATAATGGATTTATTGAGCGCACCATGTGCCGTTATGAGCACCGTCGCGTCCGGTTCTTTAAGTGACAGCGGAACAATCACCGTGTCTATGAAATCTCTCGATCGGGCGCAGAGCTCCTCGTAGGTTTCACCTCCATCAGCAGGGACATACTTATCCGGTGCATCAAAAAAACAATGAAAATTCCTGCTTATAAGCTCGGCAGGTACACCTTCATTGACACCGAAACATATCTCTTTTAGGCGGTCATCGGTCTTAATCTCAAGCTTTCTGTCTCTGCAGATAAGCTCTGCCGTCCTGTATGCCCGTGTCAGCGGGCTTGAAAAGATATAGTCGAAAGGGACATCCTTTAAGGCCTCGCCTGTGATGCGCGCTAACTCAATACCGTATTCATTAAGCTCGGTGTCACTTTGACCCTGCAGCTTTTTCTGTTTATTCCAATCGGTTTCGCCGTGGCGGATTATGTAAAGTTTCATGGTAAAAACATCCTTTTTATATTATATACTATGCAGTGTGGCACATCGAAAAAAGAGCTTTGCCCAGATTCATGCCCATTATAACATCAAGTCCTGATGAGAGAAAGATTTTTTGAGGGTATTCTGCAAATTATTTTCGATTATGTAGTCGGCGCAGTCCTTGGCTTTTTTTAGCATATCGGCGTCTGCGTATATGTCGGCGAGCTTAAATGACATATCACCGCTCTGTCTTACACCGAAAAAATCACCCGGTCCGCGCAGCTTTAAATCCTGCTCGGCAATGTAGAAACCGTCATTCGACTTACCGATGATGTCGAGGCGCTGTTTTGACTCAGTATTCCTTGAGGTGCTCACGAAGATGCAGTAGGACTGTGCTGCTCCTCTTCCGACACGTCCTCTAAGCTGGTGAAGCTGTGCAAGCCCGAATTTTTCGGCGTTCTCTATCAGCATTACGGTAGCGTTCGGAACATTGATGCCGACCTCTATAACCGTCGTAGACACGAGCACCTGCGTTTTTCCCTGTGCAAATCTTTCCATTATCTCATTTTTCATATCCGCCGGCATCTGACCATGCAGACCCTCAATGCTGAGCCCCGGAAGGTTTTTTCGCAGCTCGACGGTGTAGTCGGTCACATTCTCGCTTTCGCTTATCTCGCTCTCCTCTACCATCGGACATATGACATATGCCTGATGACCTTTTGCGGCTTCATTCATGATGAAACGGTAAGCGTTAGGTCTGTAGCTGTCATCAACCACGGCATTTTTAATCGGAAGTCTTCCGGCCGGCATGACATTTATTATGGATATGTCGAGGTCGCCATACAGAATTATCGCGAGTGTCCGTGGAATAGGTGTCGCACTCATAACACACACATGCGGGTGTGAGCCTTTTTTGGCGAGACTTCCCCTCTGGTTCACACCGAAGCGGTGCTGCTCGTCAGTTATAACTAACCCGAGCCTGCTGTACTCGACTTTGTCCTGTATCAGCGCATTGGTTCCGATAATGATGTCAGCTTCACCGGCTTTTATCTGCTCGTGTGCCTTTCTCTTTCCGGCAGCAGTCATTGAGCCAACAAGAAGAACAGGTCTGGCAGGCAGCTTGTGTTCCTCAAGCAGTGAACAGATAGTGTCATAATGCTGCTTTGCGAGCACCTCCGTCGGTGCCATGAGTGCGCCCTGAAATCCTGATTGAACGGCATTTAAAAGAGCGAGAACGGCTATGATTGTCTTTCCTGAGCCGACATCACCCTGGATAAGCCTGTTCATCACATGTGGACCCGACATATCGGAGACCATTTCGCAGTAAGCCTTTTTCTGCGGAGCCGTCAGTTCATATGGAAGCTCACTAATTAACTTAAGCGCATAACTTCCTTCCGTGATGTGACATTCATTTTCAAGGTACTGCCGCTGCTCCTTTAGGTTGTTAAGCTTTATCGTAAAGCCTAAAAACTCGTCAAATGCAAGTCTTTTTTTACATTGCAGCATCTCGTCCATGTTTCGCGGAAAATGAATGTACCTGAGAGCCTCGTCCAGTGTCTTTAACTCGTAACGTTCGATAAGCTCCTTAGGAAGATATTCAATATCTTCAATATTGTTCTGTGATGCAAAATACTGTGTCACAGCTTTTATCACCATATTGTTGGTGAGTCCTTTTACAAGCGGGTAAATCGGCTGTATATAGTGAAGCTTCTGCTCGTACTCAGCCATGGTATAGAGCTTGGGCTGCTCCATCGCTGCGAGTTTTCCTTTTATGACAACCCTGCCGCGTACCATGTACCTGCAGCCGCGCTTTAACGCCCCTTTCATAAACGGCATGTTAAACCATGTCAGCTTGATGCGTTCGTTCTGTTCATCAACGGCAAAGACGGTCGTGATAGTCAGACTTTTCATGGGCTTTACTTCAACGTCCGAGGCTATGCACAGGTACAGCGTGTAAACGCCGTCCTCCTCTATCTCACTTATCAGAATGGCATCCTTATATATGTCATAGCCGCGCGGATAATAGTATGGAAGCTGTGATGTGTCCGTTATCCCTGCCTTTGCAAATAACTGTTCGGTTTTCTCTCCTATTCCTTTAAGGCTGTGAAGCTTCATACGAATTTCCTTCCGAATTATACAAATTATCCCCTCACAGAAGATATACCATGAGGGGACATGCTCTTTCATCTTTCAAACTGCTTAGGTGCGAAAAGAACATCTAAACCGGCATAATGCCCGATTTAGATGTTCTGCCATTTCTATTCCACAGATACGATGTAATAGTATATTGGCTGACCTCCGCTGTGGACTTCAAGGTCAAGGTCAGGGTATGCTTCCTCAAGCTTGGCAGTGAGAGATTTGACATCCTCGTCAGAGACATCTTCGCCATAATATACACTTATAAGCTCGGAGTCGTCGTCTATGAGCTGCGAGAGCATATCGAGAGTGGTTCCCTCGACGTCCTTGCCGACTGAGAGAATTGTCTTGTCTCCGATGCCCATGATATCGTTCTGCTTAATCTCTTTGCCATCCATGGAAGTGTCACGGACGGCATAGGTAACCTGACCGGTCTTGACATTCTTCATCTCGGCTGACATATTCTCGAAATTAGCTTCGGCTTCGGCTGACTCGTCGAAATTGATGAGTGCGGTTATTCCCTGAGGTATCGTCTTAGACGGAACAACAAATACCTTCTTATCCGTAACGATCGACTGTGCCTGGTTGGCTGCGAGTATGATGTTCGAGTTGTTAGGAAGGATAAACACGTTCTCGGCGTTGACATTGTCTATTGCGTTGAGCATATCCTCCGTGCTGGGGTTCATGGTCTGACCGCCCTCAATGACTACGTCTACACCGAGCCCGTCAAATATCTCGCTGAGTCCTGCACCGGCGGATACGGATATGAAGCCGTACTTCTTCTTAGGCTCAGAAGCTTTCTTAGCTGCCTCCTCGGCAGCCTTCTTCTCTGCTTCAGCCTTCTCTGCTTCCTTTATGAGCTTCTCCTTGTGCTCCTCGCGCATATTATCTATCTTCATCTTGCTGAGAGAACCGTAAGTAAGTGCCTTCTGGATTGCGAGACCCGGATCGTTGGTATGTACATGTACCTTAACAATCTCGTCGTCTGCCACAACGACAATGGAATCACCAATCGATTCAAGATAAGCCTTGAAGTTGAGCTCATCGCCATTGTCGAACTTCTTCTCTACGTTGATGATAAATTCGGTACAGTAGCCGAACTTGATATCCGCCTGAACGGCATCTGCCTCAACCTTGGCTGTAGCAGTGCTGCCGAGTGCTGCGGTTAAGTCAATCTCCTTGCCGAGCAGACAGTCGTATGCACCTGAGATTACCTCGATAAGACCCTGTCCGCCCGAATCAACAACTCCTGCCTCCTTCAATACAGGGAGCATCTCAGGGGTCTGTGAGAGCACATAGCGTCCATGCTCAATAACCTGTCCTAATATCTCCTCTAAATCGCCGCCTTCACAGGCAAGCTCATTCATCTTGTCGGCAAGACCCTTGGCAACGGTGAGAATTGTTCCCTCCTTAGGCTTCATAACTGCCTTGTAGGCTGTCTCAGTCGCCTTCTGGAAAGCTCTTGCAAGCACCATGGCATCAATTGCCGCAGCAGTCTTGATTTCCTTGGTGAAGCCTCTGAAAAGCTGTGAAAGGATAACGCCTGAGTTACCGCGTGCACCTCTAAGTGAACCGCCTGATATAGCCTTCGACAAATTTTCAAAGTTCGGCGCGGATATGGAGCTGACCTCCTTAGCTGCCGACAGAATTGTCATGGTCATGTTGGTTCCTGTGTCTCCGTCAGGGACCGGGAATACATTCAGTTCATTTATCATCTCTTTTTTTGCTTCCAGATTGGCAGCTCCTGCCAGAAAGCACTTCTTGAGCATAGCTGCATCTATGGTATTAATAGCCACTGTTAAATCCTCCTTAAATAACGGTTAGTCAATTACTCTTACGCCATCAACAAATATATTGATCTGCTTAATCTTCATGCCTGCAAATTCCTCAACCTTATATTTCACACTGTTGACAAGGTTGTCTGCAACTGCGGCTATGGAAACTCCGTACGATACAATAACATGAAAATCCAGAGTAATCAAGTTCTCTTCGTCAATCTTTACATTAATTCCGTGTGTAAGGCTCTCTCTTTTAAGGAGCTTAACAAGACCGTCCTTCATGCTGACGGCAGCCATTCCGACAATACCGAAGCTCTCGATAGCTGTTGTTCCTGCGAACATCGCGATAACCTCCGGGTCTATCATAACTGTTCCTAATTTATTTTCAATTCGACCTTTCATGGTTCCTCCAATCTCCGTGTAGTTCACGGTATACAAAGTCATGATGTCATTATTATACATTATTATTATATAAAATGGAACTTAAAAGTGAAAAACTTTAAAAAAATATTTTTTTTGCTTGCAAAATCTTCAAATATCTGTTATCATAACTTCTGTTGTCAGCCGAGTAGGCATTATTAAGCTTTGAGGAGGTGCAATCATGGCAAAGTGTGCTGTTTGTGATAAGGGTGCTCATTTTGGACTCAAGGTAAGTCACTCTAACAGAAAATCAAACAAGATGTGGAAGTCAAACGTTAAGTCAGTTAAGGTTTTGACAACAGCAGGTCCAAGAAAGATGTATGTATGTACTTCTTGCTTAAGATCAGGCGCTGTTACAAGAGCGTAGTCAAGAGTTTGATGTTAATTAAGCCCCGGAATTTTCCGAGGCTTTTTTTTCATTCATTTACAGCAGCAGAACAGATTGTACCCGCACAGCATCAGAAGAATAATTATAACAATTCCCCAGAATACATTTTCAATAAGCAGCCCTATTATCATTCCCACTGCAATCCAGAACATCATAAAACCTATTATTCTCACCACAGAAGCTCTCTCCCTGACATTTGCTGCTCTATTATATTATATGCAGATACGCAGGAAAACATGTATAGCTGCCATGTCCGCCTGCGTATTTCTTCTAAATCCGTATGAAATTCAATCGTTTGTGACATCGCCGCTTCCGTCGAGGGATATCTTATCTCCGAGACAGGCAGGCTCCGGCTTAGATATAGCCATGACAAAATCTTTGTTTCTTGCCAATATCTCGCGAAGTTCCCTTTTATACTGTCCGAAATATCCACGAAGGTCCGCAGGAACGCCGTAAGCTTCAATGCCAAGTGCATTTGCAAGATAAATGGCACGATACAGATGGTATTTCTGTGATACAATTATAATCTTCCGTGCGTCGAAGATTTCCTTTGCACGGCATACACTCTCATAAGTTGAGAAGCCGGCATGATCCATGAATATGGCTTCGGATGGAACTCCGGCATCCATTGCGTATGCTTTCATCGTCCCCACCTCGTTGTAATCGACGCTTCCGTGGTCTCCGCTCATTATGATATTAGGCGATGCACCTGTCTTGTAAAGAGCCACTCCTGTCATAATGCGGTCATACAGCATATCGCTCGGCGTCTTGTCGGGCTTCACTGCAGCACCAAGTACGAGTATGCAGTCCACATCTTTTAAATCCGCCGCCTCGTCAGCACTCAGGATACGATTCTTTGCCGCAAGCATAACATAACCGTTTATGGAAAATACATATATGGCTGCCGCAAGGGCAGCCGTACAAAACACATACAATAACCCTTTTATTAATTTCTTAACTGACATTAATCTTCTCCCGGAGCTTTCTCTGTATTACTGAAGTTAGACTCAGCATAGTCTGCAAAATCAGCTATTTTGATAGGCTTAGAGTAATAATAGCCTTGATAGTATGTAACATTCTCCGACTTTAAAAAGTCCGCAATTCCTTTCGTTTCAACTCCTTCAACACAGGTCTTGATGTTCATCTGTCCGGCAACATTGAGAATGTTCACGACAAGTACCTGATCGGTGGTGCTGTGTTCGATGTTCCTGACAAATGACATATCAAGCTTCAGCTCATCAATAGGGAGAACACGGAGCAGATTGAGTGCCGATGAACCCGTTCCGAAATCATCGAGAGACATTCTTATTCCCTGCTCGTGGAAGAAATCTATGGTATCCGCAAGTATATTGTAGTCGAGCTGTCTACATCTTTCAGTGAGTTCAAGAATTATTTTCTCCCTGTTAAAACCGCTCTGCGATATAATATCCATGGCGTCTTTCTTAAATTCATCTCTCTCCAACTGTGATGCTGTTATGTTGATGTTGAGAATGAGCTCCGGATATTTCTGCGAGAGAACCTTCATCTCATTAAGTGAAGTCCTAAGTATCCATAAGCCAAGCTCATAGAAAACCGAATCCGTCTCAAGCCATGGGATAAAAAGTCCGGGAGAAACATTGCCGTACTCTTTATTCTGCCATCTGACAAGTGCTTCCGCACCGGCAACCCTTCCTGTCTTTACGTCTATGAGAGGCTGGTATACCATGTAGAAGCCTTTGCAGCCTTCTATGATGTCCTTGTGTATGATTGAGAGCATCCGGAACCGCTTTCCATAGAAACTGTCGTTCTCATCAAAGAAAACAATATCACCATGCCGCTCCTCCTTTGACAAGGAAATGGCATAGGTAAGGCAGCTCCTGATTTCAATGCCGGAGCCTGCATAGCCAGGTGTGACAAAAAAAGCTCCACCGCATACTGATATAGGCAGATTCTTACCATCGATGGAGAAGTGGTATCTGAGTTTATCCCTCAACTGCTCATAGCAGTTTCTGATGGTATCTATACTATAATTGCCATAGAGAATTATGGCAAATTTAGAGCCGGAGAGACGGAATGCCATACCCTTGTCTTTTATTGCATCGGATAGTATTTCTGCAAATTTTTTTAGAACCGCATTTCCCATCTTAAAACCGTACAGAATATTAAGGTGTGCAAACTGTTCAATTCCTATCTTGAGTATAGCTGCACTTCCATGGTTGTTCAGAATGTTCTGAATGCAGCTTAGGAATGTGCTGTCACCGTGCAGGGCGGTTGTCGCATCAATGGCATCCTCTATTCCGTGATTGATTATGGTTCCTGCGAACAGATCCGGTTCTCCGTCGTGTCCCTCAGAGATTATCGACCGGCATGTTACGAGTACATAATTTCCCTGTCGATTTTTAACACGGTACTCGAAGTCCTGGGACATGACCTCCCTGCTGATAATACGATTGTAAGCCTCACTGTAGGCAGGCATATCATCCGGGAAAATATGGGACTTCCATTCTTCAGCCGCATTGTCGGTATATTCGCCTGCAAGACCGAAATATTCTACGGCATTCGCAGACCAGCGTGAGACACCTGTATTAAGATTACATATAAATGAATAAGTTCTTGGGTTCGTCATCGAGGATATCCCAAAGGTTCTGTCATTCAGACCACTTTTATCCAACATCATTATGCCACCCCTATCCTGTGTTAAGCCTCCGGCATCTATTCCGACATATCCTTTATGGCTTCGTCTACGGCTTCATCTTTTTTATTCTTTTTTCCGCTTGCGATATCTGTTACCTTGTCGACGAGGTCAGGAACCATGTCGAGAATTTTTGTGACGGTATCCTGATTTTTTACGTTCACAAGCTTGGTTTGTCCATTCTGAATTACAAGGACAGCGCTCGGTGAAAGCTTAGCGCCGAGGCCGCCTCCCGCATTGTTCTTGGTATCGCCTGAAAAGGCTCCGGCGCCGACGCCGAATGCGACATCGACGAGAGGTACGATGATGGTGTCGTTTACCGTGACCGCATCACCAACGACCGTCTTAGCACTTACAAAGCTGTCCATTCCCGAAAAGAGAGACTCAACTGTCGAATTAAACTTGTTGTTATCTGCCATATTCCATTCCTCCTGTTTAACGTGAATTCTTCACGGTATTAATAAATTTTCTGACTTTTTTATTGAAATATACCCGGGCAGCTATAAATAATATCCTGCCGAGTACAATTCTGCCCTTGAGTGAGACTTCCGCCTCGAATACTTTATCGTCCCAGACGGGTGAAATATTTATTACCAGACCTGTCATGGCTCTTAAAACTGCCACCGCCCCCACTATCTCGCCGAGCATTGCCGGATCGTCAAGACCGAGTCGAATGTTTATGACGTGGCTGCCGGGTAAAATATGCTTAAACAGCAGCTTTAGCTGCTTAAAAAGGAATTTCAGCATAGGGCTGTCAGCCTTTAGCAGTGTCGTCACAGCCTTAATTTTGTCTGCCATACTGTCAGATCTGCCGCCGGAGGCCACAGCCTTGTTTTTCTTATCTTCCTTTGCCTCTTTTGTGTCAGATCTGCTTTTGGTATCAGGTGAGCTCTTATTGGTACGCTCATTGCTGCTGTCAGCCGGTTCAGCGTCGTCCGGCTTAGAAGCTGCTGAAGTTGTCGTGGTAATAAGCTGCCGGCCATCCTTTGTCGGCTTGTTATCTGTACTGTTGCCGGTTTCCTTTTTCCCGCCCTTATGCGGTCCGTCACTTTCGTGCTTATCTCTTTTTGGCTCTGCATTATCGTCGACGGGTGCATCTGCCTCGGAAATATTATGCCCGAAAATCTTTATTTTAAGCTCGGACTCCTTGCCATCTAAGTCAAACTGAATATGCAGAAGCCTCAGAAGATATGTCACATGAGCCGCGGCACGAGGCTTTTCGTGGTACGATGCATTGACCGTATAGCGGATAGGAACAAACAAAAGAAGGCAGAGAAGCAAAAGCACAATGCCCAAAACCGCAAGTATGACAATGCCTATAATCTTTAGAATACATAATAAAATATTTAGAAATACCAACTAATCTCCATTCTGCCGCCAAGCGGCGACACAAATAGTAATGAAAAACGTGCTTTTTACGGTTTCACACTATCCCCATGCCGGAAAAGATGAGCTGTTGTTCAATCCTTCTCACGGAAATTGAGAAAGCTTCTTATATCAAAGCCCTTTTCTGAGGCATACATCTCCTCCACGATGGAGGCGGCAAGCGCTATCGCTTCCTCCCTGCCGCGTGCTATGCCGACAACATATTTATCCCTGTTCTTATAGTGTGGCTGCATGAGCTCGAGCGAATTGTAGATATCAAGTATATTGTGCTCCTTCGACTCAGAAAGTGTAAGTACATATATATCGGGCGTGAGCTTACCCTTCTCAAGACGGCGGAGCAGACGCTCCTTCTTTCTTACATTATCCTCATGAAAATACAGATTATCATACCAGATATAGTGTGCCGCCATCACTTCACCTCCTGTTATCGTCTACAGCCACTGAACTAATGAAAAACGTGCACTTTATGTGTTTTCCACACTATTCACTCATCAGATCAAGCATGAGCTTCATGCATGATTTGCGCTCAGCCTCATCGCTGCACTGTCCAAGTGCAACATGTATATATTTTTTGATCTCCTCCATATTGTTGAAGAACACAGGGAGGCTTCCGAGTATCCCTGACATTACTGCCCTGTTAAAGGGTCTCTCGTGCTCCGAGAAGAAGTCCGCAAGCTCGTTGGTCAGCTCGTCGCATCTGCTGTTAATATATGCTTCATCCGCAATAATATTCGAGAGCTCGTCCTCGGCAAGCTTCATAAAGCTGCTTCCCGAACATAGTCTTTCCAGCTTAAAGAGCTTCTCATAGGCGTCCGCAAGCCCTAACTGCTCTGCTCTGTCCATGTAGGAACTGCGGACATCATCAAGCGCATAACTGTCGGAGGAGAGCTGTGTTGAGAGCTTCTCCTGTACACCTTCGATTGCAACAAAGCTGTCAAAGGAGTCTTCTGTTGGGAGCACGCGGTCATATATCGCATCAAGTGCCATATCAATAATCTTGAGGCAGTGCTGTCTTGCAGTGCCGTCGACAATTGCTTTGTCAGCAGTTAAGAGAACCATGTAGGCATCGTTTACTGCATCCATCAGAAGCACAAAAACGTCTGTGGCGTTCACAACGTATTCGGCTGCATCGGCGAGAACACCGGCCGCCTCGAAATAGTCCTCCTCGGACATATCGACATAGGAGTAGCTCTCAAGCCTGTTCAGGCTGTCGGCTAACACCTCGAACGCCGAGTCGAAGTTCTCTGGTGTGTGGAGCATGGAAACCGAGCGAAGCATATAGATGAAGTCCTCCACCGCGGCGGTATCCGAGCCCTTGTAGAGTGTAAATGCATCGTGAAGAAGCTCGAAGAACTTGTTCTTTGAAAGCCGCATAGGTATCTGGCTCACTACCTGTCCAATCTTCATATTGACAACAGAGTTATCCTTGTCGGATACGATATAGTTGAGAATGTCCTTTTCAAACTTATCATCGTAGTAATCCGAGTTGATATCACATTTCTTGAAATTGTACTCAATGCGGTTTAACACATACTCAAAGACCTGAAATCTGTCCGTATAAGCTGTGAGTATCTCCATTCTCTCAATAAGCTCGTTTCGCAGCTCATCGATGTCGCCAAGAGCCTTGGCCGCGTCAGCGCCGTCCGTGTTCCCGCCTGAAATTCCGGCTTTCACTGTGTTGGCAAGTCTTAGTGCATAGTCTGAGACAAGCTGCGTATACTGCGTATCTTCACCGTACACTTCCGCAAAGGAATAAAGATTGAGGGCAAGCTTCACATAGCCCATCCTGCCATAAAGTGAGTTCATACCGTCAGCATATTTCGGTAAATTCATGTCGACATTCTTTCCCTTGGAAAGCTCAGCCGCTACGTTACTTAATTCAGCCATAAATAAATCCTCTTCTGATTAATTTTCTTCTAATACCTTATCGAAAATGTGAAAGCAGTCGAAGGTTGCGAAATAGTCCTTCGGTGTCTCAGCGCGTCTTATAAGCTTCACCGAGCCGTCCTCGCACAGCAGGAGCTCTGCCGAACGCAGCTTTCCATTATAATTATATCCCATCGAGAAACCATGTGCGCCTGTATCGTGAATTACAAGAAAATCTCCCATGTCAATCTTAGGCAGCATGCGGTCGATGGCGAACTTATCATTGTTCTCGCAGAGTGAACCCGTCACGTCATACTTGTGGTCACATGGCTCATTCTCCTTGCCCATAACAGTAATATGGTGGTATGCACCATACATAGCCGGACGCATAAGATTAGCCGCACACGCATCACAGCCGATGTATTCCTTGTATGTGTGTTTCTCGTGAATAGCCTTGGTAACAAGATGTCCGTAAGGAGCCATCATAAAGCGTCCAAGCTCCGTGTATATTGCCACATCGCCCATCCCGGCAGGAACTAATACCTCTTCGTATACCTTTCTGACACCCTCGCCGATGGCATAGATATCGTTCGGCTCCTGGTCAGGTCTGTAAGGCACTCCTATTCCGCCCGAGAGGTTGATAAACTTAATGTCACAGCCTGTCTTTTCAGTTACCTCAACGGCAAGCTCAAACAGAATCTTCGCAAGTGCAGGATAGTATTCGTTGGTTACTGTATTGCTTGCAAGGAATGCATGGATACCGAAATGCTTAGCCCCCTTCTGCTTTAACAGCTTGAAGCCCTCGATGAGCTGCTCCTTGGTAAAGCCGTACTTGGCATCGCCCGGATTATCCATTATCGAATTGGCAATCTGGAAATATCCGCCCGGATTGAATCGGCAGGATATGGTCTCGGGTATGCCGCAGATGTCATCTAAAAACTGTATATGTGTAAAATCGTCAAGATTTATTGTTGCATTAATCTTATGTGCATATTCAAACTCCTCTGCCGGAGTAGCGTTCGAAGAGAACATAATATGCTGTCCGTCAAAATCAAGAGCCTTTGCAAACATAAGCTCCGTCAGAGATGAACAGTCAACGCCGCAGTCATACTCCTTGAGTATATTCACCAAAAATGGATTAGGAGTGGCTTTTACCGCAAAGTATTCCCTAAAGCCCTTGTTCCATGAAAATGCCTCCTTAAGTCTTTTTACATTCTCTCTGATGCCCTTCTCATCATAAATGTGATAAGGTGTAGGATAGGTCTTATCGATTTCCCTCAACTGTTCAAGTGTGACAAATGGTTTCTTTTCCATGGCTATTCTCCTCTTCCTGTCTTATTATCGTCATCGTGTTCATGTCCGCAGCCACATTCCCCATGATGTGTGTTGGGCTCGTCTCCCATGCCTGACTGACAATCCTCACAGATTCCGTACAGTACGGTCTTGGAGTTGTCAACTAAGAAATGGTGGTGTTCATATACATGCTCCTCTATCTGCTGCAGAAAATCACAGCTTACATGGAACAGCTTACCGCACTTGACACATTTGAGATGAAAATGATTGTGGCAGGAGACATCCTCGCCCTGATACTGGTAGCAGGCACCGACTCCCTCCTCTATGTAATACTTCCTGAGGAAACCCTCGTCCGCAAGTTTCTCCATATACCGGTATATGGTTGTGCGTCCTACCTTGTTGCCTTCATTCTTGAGATGGTCTGTAACCTCGTCTATGGTCACATGACTGTCCTGACATTTTTTAAGGTAGTCCAATATGATTTCCCGTTGCTTTGTGCGGTATGCACCTTTTTCATTACTTTCCATATCCATTACTCCAAAACAATACTTAATAGATATTATAATCATTCTTTGAACTGCTTGCAAGCAAATTATTATTGTGATACAATTTCTTTTGCTTATTATATCTTTTAAAGGAAAAGGAGAAACACTATGCCGGGTATTCTAGCATTACTGCTTGTGATAGTTGTAGTATTCCTGATATTCTTCTCAGAGAATCTTCAAAAAAAGAAGATGGACGAACAGCTCCACACTATCATCGGAAACCAGAAAGTGTTATACGCAAGCATGGCCAATCTGACTGTCGGTACAGGCTTCGTGAGAGGCTATTTTGCACTCACCGAGAGATATCTCTATTTTATTGAGAGCAAAAAAGACGGAACAATCAAGCTCACCATTCAGCTTAAATACGAGGAGATTGTAAGCCATAAGCTTCACTTTGTATTGTTCATCGAAGCTCCGAACCACAGTATGTATGAAATCAAAGCAGGCAACAACACTCTCGCCTATAACACCTTGGTCAACCAAATTAAAAAAGTGACGCCACAATAGGCATCACTTTTTTCGTTTTAACTATTATTTTTTATATTTTTTCTTTTTTGATAAATGCATGTCCCCACAAGACCAAGCAGGATAATAATTGAGCCTGCTTCGGCAATTTTCCAGCCTGCTGGAGCCTCATAGCATATACATACCGTTCCCGTATACTCCTTAGGAATAATCACAGCCACCCTGTCAAACAGTCCGTTTACAATCGGAAGCTCCTGCATCGTCATCTCATCATAAGCTCTGTATCCCGAATAATTGAGTATGGGAACAATTATCGTATTCTCATCCCCGTCGTTTACCACGTCCATCCTTGTGATTCCGGCAGAATAATTATAGTTTTCAACAGAAATCTTCTCCGAGTCATACTCAGGCATATAGTCAGAGCCGTCCTCTATTCTGTCAATTGACGCTCCTTCCGGAAAATATTCATACATACCTATAGCCATACTGTCACAGTCTTGTTCGGAATACATGCTGATTGTCTCAGATGAGTACACATAATCAGTATAAAAATGCAGTGCCGGAACCAATATCAGAACGGTAAAAAACGCACACATCACACTACCGGTCTTCTCCGACTTGATTTCCATAATCATATTGAGAAGAATAACGCAGGCAAAGCTTCCTATTGCAGCCGCCATGCTCATATACCTCCACGGAAACTGAATTACGGACAGTATGTTCTCAAGCTTTGCCCCAAAGTGCTTCATTCCTATTCCGTCCCAAGGAAAAAGCTGCGATGCAAGCAGTATGGAAAAAGCAAAAAAAGCCAATACAATTTTTCCGTTCCTAACATCCTTATCAGCAGCTTTTTTTGAATATCTTTTACTGTTTATCACAAACCATAGCATAATTACACATACAGTAAGAATTGCAATTCCCGGCGTAAACGGCATATCATACGCCGTTCCCGAATCATTGCTTGTTCCGATTGTATGTCCGAACAATCCGAATATCTGAGCAGGTGTAAGTGCATCAGCCTGAATATTTGAAGCACTTATATGATGAAGAAGTATGTTCATTTTCATTCCGGCAAAGAGTATATAAATCACGCCGATGTTCAATAAAAATGTCACGATGGCCGCCATGGCCAGTGCCATGAATCTTTTTTTACGGAATGTCTTGCGTGCAAACACCAGAACAAACACCACTATATATTGAGCAATAATTTCGACTGACAAAATATGGCACTGAATAATTCCCGAAAGGCCGAAAATTATCGGCAGCGTATCCTTATAATTAATTTTATCTTCAGCTTTTATATATAAGCTATAAAAGCCGTACAAAACGAGAGGAAAAAATGCCATTGCCGTATATTCACCAACGGCTGCTCTCGCATACACATTCATAAGCCTGTAGATTGAAAGACAGTACATGGCACATGCCGTAAAAGCTGTCTTTCTGTTTTTTGCCACCTTTCCGAATGAATACCATGCTATGATACATGTTGCCGCATTGACCGATATGACATATATATAATAGCATTTGTACAACGGCACATACATACTGTACAGCAAGGCAGGAATATACAGGAATAACTGCGGATAAAAAATCGGTGTCGCATAGCCGTATCCGTTGAGCATGTGGGACTGTATGTATATCCTCCAGTTTCCTTCCCTGATTCCAAGAGCCATAGAGACAATTCTATTCATATGAAACATCAAATCGTGGCCGTCGTACATGTAGTCTGAAATAAAAGGAAGGCTTGAAAGAATCGTAATCGCAGCTATTCCCAGCACCGTGTTTTTATTCTTTGAATTCTCTTTCATGAAGAAATAATATACGACAAAGTTAAACAGCATAAGAAGTGCCAGGGCGGTAAGCACATAAACTATACGATATGATATTTTTTCATTGAATGTCACGCTTGAAAGTCTGACCGCATCCGCATCCGTGTAACCTCTGATGCCGAATTCAACTGTCTCCGTATCCCAGAATGCCTTACTCCAGCATAATGTTGTCAACGAGGATTCACCCAGTTCAATCTGGAGGCCGGAATACTGAAACATGTAAGGAGCAAACTGCGGATTCATGTAAAAATCCATTCCTACAAACTCAATATCCTTCAAAAATTCATAATTTATCTGTACCTCATACGCACCATAAGGAAGCTCGGCATATCCCTTGCCGTCCGCACCTGTAATATTGTCAAGCACTACGGTCGTGCTGTATGCAGGATGGATGGATTTGACCAAAAGAAAAGCAAAAAATAATATCTCCAGTACCGTAAAAGCAAGAAATTTTTTATGTCCCTTCATAAAATTTATATACTTCATCCTTTTTCTCCTCTAAAAGTCTTTTTCCTTTTTAACGCAATACCTGCATTGCCATTAACACCGTTACCTTCTTCAAGCACGGTATTCACTGCCGGGTGTACTGATAAAATTAATACAATACAAAATAAAATCAATTCAAATGCTGAAAAAAATGTATATGCTTTATGTCCATCTATGAATTTTTTATAGATAACATGAGTTCCTCCTTAAAGACATCCTATTCCATGACTTTTATCGCCAATCGAATCGCTGCCTCCGTTATGGCAGTTCTTATCTGCTGTCTGTCGCCCTCAAAAACATGACGTTCAACAACCGTCTCACCATCATAATAACATCCTATATAGCACAAACCCACGGGAAAATCAGGTGTTCCACCGTCAGGACCGGCTATCCCGGTTACGGACAGAGCTGCATCTGCCCCTGCAGCACGGGCAGCCCCCTCAGCCATCTCGCGGGCAACCTCCTCACTGTAGACTGTATATTTATCGAGCGTCTCCTGTTTTACGCCGAGAACATGCATCTTAGCCTCCTCCGAGTAGGTTATATAGCCCGACTCGAACACGTCCGATACCCCCGCAACATTCACCAGCGTGGAGGCAATCATCCCGCCCGTGCAGGACTCGGCAGTGGTGATTTTCAGTGCCCTTTCAAACAATATTCTCACCAAATTTTCTTCAATCATAGTTAGTTATCCTTCAATATATCCTTATTCTGTACAAGATAAACAATCAGCGAATACACGGTAAGCACAAGAGCTGCATAGATAAATATCTGCTCGACATACCTCATAAATCCGAACGGAAGTCTCGCAATGAGGAGACAGCACATGACCATCTGCACGGTTGTCTTAATCTTTCCTGACATTCCTGCCGCTATGACAACGTTCTTCTCGGCAGCGATGAGCCTGAAACCGCTTATGATAAACTCTCTTGAGATGATGATTATGACAACCCATGCAGGGATAAGTCCAAGCTCAATGAACGCTATCATGGCTGAGCACACCAGAAGTTTATCTGCCAGCGGATCCATGAATTTGCCGAAGTTGGTTACAAGATTGTACTTTCTTGCAATCTTTCCGTCGAGCATATCCGTGAGACTTGCGATTATAAATATTGCCAGCGCCACATAACGGCTTCCGGCAAAGAAATCCGTCATAAGAAATACCAGAAAAAAGGGTATCATGATAACTCTTGCTATTGTAAGTTTGTTCGGTAAATTCATTGTACTAATTCTCCAATCAAGTCATATTCTAATGCGCCTGTAACCTTAACCTTGCAGAAATCGCCGGACATCAGCTCCTCGTCTGTGTTGACAAATATATATCCGTCAACATTAGGAGCGTCCATGTAGGTTCTTCCGACATATGCATTCTCGTCTGCAACCTTGCCCTCAATCATGACGGTAAGCACTTTTCCAATCTGTTCCTGTGAAAGATCGGAGGATATCTCCTGCTGAAGCTCCATTAGATGGTCCCGTCTATTCTCCTTCACTTCTTCAGGAACCTGATTCTCCATCTCGGCAGCCTTAGTTCCCTCCTCGGCAGAGTAGGTGAATACACCGAGTCTTGTGAACTCTATCTCATCGATGAACTCCATGAGCTCCTCGTGATCCTCTTCGGTCTCACCCGGAAATCCGGCTATGAGAGAGGTTCTTAGTGCAATGTCCGGTATCTCCTCACGAAGCTTTGCAATGCGCTCCGTGAGCTCTGCCCTGTTGGTCTTGCGGTTCATTTTCTTTAGGACATTGTCGGAGGCGTGCTGGATAGGTATGTCAAGATAGTGGCATATCTTCGGCTCTTCCTTCATAACCTGAATAAGCTCATCGTATATCTCCTCAGGATAGCAGTACATTATTCTTATCCAACGGAGCCCCTTAATCTGACACAGCTTTCTTAAAAGCTCGTGGAGCATCTTCTTTCCGTACAGATCAACGCCGTAGAGAGTTGTCTCCTGTGCGACGAGCACAAGCTCCTTCACTCCGCCCTCGACAAGCGACTCTGCCTCCTTAACCAAATCCTCCATCGGATAACTTCTGTAATGTCCCCTGAGCATAGGTATAATGCAGTAGGTGCAGTACTTATCACAGCCCTCGGCGATTTTAAGATGGGCATAATGCCCTCCTGTTGTCACTATACGCTTTGCTTTGAGCATATCCGGTTTGTAGTCGGACATTCCGAATACCATGTCCACCTCTGGAAGTTCCTTTTTAATTTCCTCCTTGTAGCGCTGTGCAAGACAGCCTGTGACTATAAGTTTTTTGCACTTTCCGGTTTCCTTGAGCTTTCCCATCTCAATTATATTGTTAATGCTCTCCTCCTTGGCATCGCCTATGAAGGCACAGGTGTTTACGATGATGACATCCGCATCGTATTCATCGTCAGTGAGTTCATAGTGAGCCTCATGAAGCATGCCGAGCATTTTTTCCGAGTCGACAAGATTTTTGTCGCAGCCTAACGATACATAAAATACTTTCACTGTTCTCCTCTTTTCTTTTTTATTTATATAAACATTCAAAATCTGCCGGTTTACTGCATAAATTCATCACATAAGCGGGGCAAAAAGTCTGAGTATCGCCTTAAAAGTCATGGTGATAAGTGATACTCTCTTCGGTCTGTCTTTCTTATGAACTTCTTTACACAGCTTGAAGGTCTCAAGAAAATCATTTTTGAGGTCTGAAATCGCCGATGAGTTATATATATAGGTTCCACATTCAAAATGTAAGTACAGGCTTCTGTAGTCCATATTGATGGTTCCTACAACACCGACCTCGTCATCGCACACATAGCCCTTGGCATGGATGAAGCCGGGGGTGTAGTGGTATATTCTGACTCCTGCGTCCAAAAGCTGCGGGTAGTAAGACTTTGTGAGCATGTATACGATTTTCTTGTCCGGTATTCCCGGTGTGATAATCCGCACGTCGACGCCCGATTTCGATGCGAGGCACAGTGCCTCCATCATCTCATTGTCTATTATCAGATACGGTGTTGATATATAGACGTAGCGGCTTGCATGCCTTATGATGTTCAGGTATACATTCTCGCCCACACATTCATGGTCGAGCGGCGAGTCGGAAAACGGTATTATCACGGCATCTCTGTCCTTCGCGTGATACTCGGGTATCTCAAAGTACGGTGCGTAGTCCTTATCCGTGTCCTCTATCGAATTCCACATCTGGAGGAACATGATAACGTGGTTTCTCACGGCTTCGCCCTCCAAGCGGACAGCAGTATCCTTCCAGTGGCCATACGGAGAATCAATATTGAAATATTCATCGCACATGTTAAAGCCGCCGTTAAAGCTTACCTTGCCGTCGATGACCATGATTTTTCGATGGTCGCGGTTGTTCATAAAAATATAAAAGACGGGCACAAGGGGATTGAATGCCCTCACTTTGATTCCCTTAGAGAGAAGTCTTTTTATGAACCTGTTACTCACATATGCAAGACTTCCGAAATCATCGTATATTATCCTGACCTCGACGCCCTCCGCCACCTTTTTAGCGAGAATATCCTCTATCTTTTTGAACGCTACGGCATCTTCCATAGCAAAATACTCCATGAATATGTACTTTTCCGCCTTGGAAAGTGCATCAAGCATCGCGTCGTATGCTGCATCGGTCTGGGAAAAGTATTCCACATCGGTATTCTTGTATGCACCATAGCCACTGTTTTTTGACAGATAATAGCACTGCGATTTTATGTCGTCGTTAGTCTGGCCGAGCTCCGACAATATATGTTCATCGTCAGCCTTATAAATATCAAAGCGTGCGTTAATCTCTGAAAATTTGCGGTTCATCTTCTTTGGAATCTTCGACTGCCCGACAAAGGCATACAGGAATACGCCGAATATCGGGAGCGCGAGTATCACGACAGCCCACACCAGCTTATATGCAGGATTATCCCGGTTGACCACAATTCCCAAAACCATGAGTATACCGATAATGTTTGCAATCATGGAAAGCTGCACATAGTAGCTGCTTAGTCTGTGCAGGATTGAGAAAAGCCATAAAAACTGGAAAATAATACTGATTGCCACAACAATGGCTCTGCCAAAAATAATGTTTAAAAACTTTTTCATTGAATATACCTCTGTTGAATTTCAGCCATGTATCATAAAGGCACACCGGAACAGCTATACAAACAAGCCGCTTCCCAGAATGATACCCATGTAGTTTCTTATTGAAAATGCCTTATTCTTCTTGAAATTTTTATACAGAACTTCGAGGTTTTCCTCGGAATGTTCCGTCTCCTTAGAATAGATACGCATAAGGGTTATCTGTGTGTTGAAAGAGAAGCTTCCGTCCCTGCTGCAATAAGCCGCGCCTAACAGTTCCTGCATTATGAGCGCCGTGCACGCTAATTTGACTTTTCCCGACAGTTCACCGTCAAACACTGCCCTAAGGAAATACCTGTAAACATAGTACACGAGCAGATGTTCATACTCGTAGCTGCGCTCGTTAACGGCTGCTGCATTATCTCTCACATCCGGCATGCCCTTTTTCACATATGAAGTGAGAACATTTAGTATTCCCTGCCATTCAGGCTTGATATGTTCCAAACTGTCATAGAGCCGGAGCCATTTAAGGAGCATATCAGAAGTCTTTTTGCTGCCCGAATATTTCTTCTCAAGTTTCTCTAATCTGTTTAGGAGGTATGCTTTATCTTTATAGTTTCCTATAATCCTATCTGTTTTGCGGCATTTAAGCTTTCCCTGCAGGGCATCGGCAAAATCAAGAAGCAGCACTGCCCTCTGCCTGATTTCAAGAGCTCTGTCCTGACATATCGTGTAGGCGAGCTCCCTTGCCTGACACAGGCTGTAATACAGACCGGCATCAATATCGTTGTAGCCCGATATAGGTTCATCATTATCCGACACGGTAAAACGTATCGGCTCCGTGCGCTTCATTATGAGTTCTACAGCCACCGGGCATGAGAGTGAGATTCCTATCTCCCTTGTGCCGCCGAACTCCGTGATGTGTCTTGGAAAATTGGTGCAGGTTTCGCACAGCTTATCCTCACCGAGCTGTGTGTAAATATCACACAGATTTCGCTCGTTCAAAAAAGGGCACCTTCCGTGCTCCTGAAGAATAAATCTGTCTTCAACCGGATAGTCAACGAGAACACTTCTGAGTCTGTCACCGAAGCTGCCCTCAACGCTCTTGTAGTATGCACTTGATTTCTTGTCTACATCGACCTCCCAGCCGGCACAGCAGGTATCGATACACCCGCCGCCTATGCATGCAAAGTCCTTGTAATATTCAGGTACTCGTATCTTCATAAAATTCCCCATTCCGCCGCTTAGCGGCGGCACAAATAACAATGAAAAACGTGCTCTTTACGTTTTCCCTTTTTCAGCAAAAAAGAACACCAAAATGAAACCATTCTGGTGCCCCTATTGATTAATATACTATTACAGATACCAATTATATGCACTGTTATAATAATTGTTGTACATTCCATCAGCACCATAGGATGTCACGGAATTACCTGCACTTTCTGCGGCACTGCTGATATCAGATGCTCTGACAAATGTCTGATACGCCATGGACGTTGAACCGTTGAACACCTTCTTGACATCGGAGATATCTGATTTGCCGAAGACCTCCTCATTGATACTCAAGGTCTTGTCATCATTCACCGTAATGCCAATCTTGTCAAGTGCGCTCCTGTAAGCGTTGGTCTGGCTGGTCATATATGAAACCTTGCCCGTAACCTTCGAACTGGCAGTGTCACCTGCTTCCTTAACAAGTGAGTTGTAATCCTTCACGAAACTATTCACGGCGGAGGTTATATCAGATGTAACCTTATCTGCCTTCTTGAAAAGTCCCTTCGAGCCGGTGTCCGTAAGCTTGGAGGCTGAGCTGTAGAGATCGTCCGCAGCGTCCTTAACCTCACTTAACTCCTGCTTCTGGACTATCGCGCTCTTATTCAGCTTGTTCTTTGAAGCTGAGGTAGTGGAATCTGTCTTGTCTGTCGAGTTAGTCTTGTTATAGTATGAGCTTACAAGCTTCTTGTATGTTCCGCTCTTAATCGAGGAATATTCCGATAACGAGGAATACAGACCACTCGTGAACGAATTATTGGTTGAACTGCTGCCAAAACTGCTAAACAGAGTATTAATCGATAACGACATAATATGCACCCCTTCCATAAAAATAATAATCAATAAAACATTATAGATGTCCTATTCTTAGTCTTAGAATATACTTTATTTTCCTTTTTGTCAATATACCTGAAAAGATTTACTGACTTTGACGGAACACATCTTACCTTGCAAGCATCATCACAAGTACAAGGATACCGAGAACAATCCTATACCAGCCAAACACAGTGAAATCATGTTTCTTTATATATCCCATTAGGAACTTGATGGCTATGATTGATACAACAAAAGCGACAACCATTCCAAGTACAAGCGCCGTTGCTTCCGCAGTCGTAAATGCAAAGCCGAATTTTATAAGTTTTAAAAGGCTTGCTCCGAACATTACCGGTATGGCAAGATAGAATGTAAATTCGGCTGCAGCAGTTCTTCCTACGCCTATAATCATTGCTCCAACGATAGTTGCTCCCGAACGCGAGGTTCCCGGGATAAGTGCGAGTACCTGGAATATTCCTATGAGCGCAGCCGTCTTAAACGTAATCTCGCCGATATCATTTATCTTAAACTTCCTGCCCTTGTGGAGCTTCTCGACAATAATAAATGCGATACCGTATACGATAAGCATAATGGCAACTGTAGGGGCATTGTAGAAAAGTTCGTCAATCTTGTCGTTGAACGGCAGACCTATAATAGCTGCCGGAAGGCTCGCAGCCAGTATCTTGCACCAGAGAAGGAGCTTATCCTTGTTCCATGCAAGCTTATGTGAATTATCGGCTTTCTTCACACGGTCAATCGGCAGAAGCTTTTTAAAATATATCACAACGACCGCCATAATTGCGCCAAGCTGTACAAGTACATCGAACATTTCTTTGAACTCATCGCTCATGTTCAGCTTCATAAATTCGTCCACTAAGATGAGATGCCCCGTGCTGCTTATAGGAAGCCACTCGGTTATTCCTTCCACGATACCAAGAATTATTACTTTTAAATATTCAATCCATTCCATTATGTATTGCTCCCTTTTTACAAAAATAAAGGACTGTCACACTAAAAGCGAAACATTAGGTATAACAGTCCTTTTCTACTCTATTTCTATTCTTCCTCGTTATTGTCATCGCTGATAATCTTGATCTTCGACTCGTAGAGTTCTTCAATAGCGATAGATAAAGGCTTATCAACTGACTTAACCTTCACAAGCGGTTCATCACCTGCAATGAGCTGTCTTGCTCTCTTGGCAGTTGCAAGTACTATGGAATAACGGCTCTGTACAATAGGCTGTTCGCCCGGCTCAACATCGCTGTTTACAACTTCCATTAAATCTGTATAAGATGGATGTAACATTCTTATTCTCCTTCCATGATGGATATTCGTTCACATATTTCAATAATACAATACCAGAATTCCTGCCCGTAAAGGACAAACTTCAGCATTGAGAAATATTGCCATAACTGTTATTATGTCTTGTTTTTTTAATTTTGTCAATAGTTATTCTATATTCTGTATCTGTTCACGAACCTTTTCAATCTCAGTTTTCAGGGTTATGGCACAGTCCGTAATCTGAAGGTCGTTAGCCTTAGAGAGTATCGTGTTAGCCTCGCGGTTCATCTCCTGTGCGATGAAATCAAGCTTCCTTCCGACGCTTCCCCCCTCTAAAAGTGTGGTCTTGGTGCTCTCAATATGGCTTCTTAGGCGCACCGTCTCCTCATCTACACATATCTTATCCGCGAAGATTGTTACCTCTGTTGCAATCCTGCCCTCATCAATTGAGGTGTCCGAGAGGAGCTCGGCCACTTTAGCTTCAAGTCTTTTTCTGTACTCATCAATCACCTGCGGGCTTCTCTGTTCAATAAAATCCACCAGTCCGAGCATGTTGTCCAGTTTCTCAACAAGGTCCGATTTAAGTCTTTCGCCCTCGGCAATTCTCGTGTCTACAAATGCACGGCACGTCATGTCGACAGCATGCTCTAATAGCTTCCATATCGTCTCGTCATCACTGTCCTGATCCTCCATGGTGATAACCTCAGGCATTTTTGCCAGCGTCGATACCTTGATATCATCGTCTATGTTAAACTGTTCTGACATGTATTTGAAGATGCTCATGTACTCTCCAGCGAGATCCTCGTTGTAGTGCAGGCATACTTTATCCTCGGAAAAATCTTCGAATGTTATAAAAACATCAACCTTGCCTCTGCTAATATATTTTTTAAGGATATTTCTTATTCCTGCTTCATAAAAATTCAGTTTCTTAGGCATCTTAATGCCTGTCTCAAGATATCTGTGATTGACTGATTTCATCTCCACGGTTATCTTGTGGTCATCATCGGCAGCTTCAAATCTGCCAAATCCAGTCATACTCTTAATCATAGGAGTACCTCCATATTTTATAAACGTATCACTCTCTAAGTGCATACTTTAAAAAAATTATACCATATTTATTCAAAATATGCTACAATTATAAATATATTTTTAGAATTGCGGGAGCATGCCGTGCGGAGCAATTCGATATCATATATCATAGAGGTCAAAATACCTTTTGACCTCAACATCATTTTTAATAACTATTCAGGTTAGAAAGTTGAGGAACATGTATGGCATTTGATGGATTTGCAGTCGCAGCACTTGTAAGGGAAATGAATGACAAGCTGCTTGGCGGACGTTTATATAAGATTGCACAGCCCGAGGAGGACGAGCTATTTATCACGATAAAGAACAACAAGGAACAGTACAGGCTTATGCTGTCGGCAAGCGCAAGTCTGCCGTTAGTGTATATTTTGCAGGACAATAAGCCGAGCCCACTGACCGCGCCTAACTTCTGTATGCTTCTTCGGAAGCATCTGAGCAACGGGCGAATTGCCGCTGTCACACAGCCGGGGCTTGAACGTATAATACGCTTTGAGATTGAGCATCTTGATGACATGGGTGATTTGTGCAAAAAATTTCTTATTGTCGAACTGATGGGCAAACACAGCAACATAATCTTCTGTGACGAGAACGATGTGATTATTGACAGTATTAAACATATTCCGTCATATGTCAGCTCAGTTCGGGAGGTTTTACCTGGACGCAACTATTTCATACCAAATACTACAGGAAAGCATGACCCACTCGGTATCAATATGGAAGATTTTATGACAATTATTTCAGAGAAACCAATGCCTGTGGCAAAAGCACTTTACTCCTCTTTTACCGGAATAAGTCCCGTGAGCGCCGAGGAGATATGCCATCTTGCATCAATTGACAGTCTAAGTGCTGCCAACTGTATGTCAGAGCCGGAGCTCATTCACCTGTATGGCATTTTCCGCAATATTATGGAAGATATCCTGTCAGGCAGTTTCTCACCTTGTATTGTTTACAAGTATGATGAGCCGGTGGAATTCTCTGCTATACCTCTCACCATGTATAGCGGTAACGCCTCTTCAGGAGACACATATAGAACGGAAAACGGTGCTTCCATAAGTGCTGTTTTACAGAGTTTCTATGAGAAGAAGAACAACATAACCCGTATACGTCAGCGCTCAGCCGATTTAAGGCAGATTGTAAACACCGCGCTCGAGCGCAATAACAAGAAATATGAACTGCAGTTAAAACAGCTTGCGGACACAGAAAAGCGTGAGAAGTACCGCATATATGGTGAACTTCTCAATGCCTACGGTTATGATATACCGGAAGGTGCCAAGAGCTTTGAGGCACTTAACTATTACACCAACGAGATGGTAACCATACCTCTTCAGGAGGATTTGACTGCACATGAAAACAGCGTGAAATATTTCGAGCGTTATAACAAGCTTAAGCGTACCTATGAGGCACTCAGCAAGCTGACGCTCGAGACAAAGGAGGAAATTGACCATCTCGAGTCAATAAGCAACTCACTCGACATAGCCGTATCCTACGACGATCTCGTTCAGTTGAAGGAGGAGATGATTGAATACGGCTATATCCACCGCAAGGGAGCTAAGGGCAAAGCAGGTTCAAACCGAAAGGAAAAGATAACCAGCAGGCCTTTTCATTATATCTCGAGTGACGGCTTCCATATGTATGTCGGAAAGAACAATTATCAAAATGAGGAACTCACCTTCAAGCTTGCCACAGGCAACGACTGGTGGTTCCATGCAAAGAATATTCCCGGCTCTCATGTCATTGTAAAAGCGGAGAACAAGGAGCTTCCCGACAATACCTTTGAGGAGGCGGCAAGACTCGCAGCTCACTACTCCAAGGCGAGCGGACAGGAGAAGGTCGATGTGGACTATATTCAGAAGAAACACATCAAGAAGCCTGCAGCAGCAAAGCCGGGTTTCGTAATTTATCACACCAACTACTCTATGACCATTGACAATGATTCTCATAAGATGGGGACACCTGTGGAGGAATAAAGGTTCCTATGCGGACATATATATGATACAGACGTAAAATACCACCCGATATTTATCTGGTGGTATTTTACGTCTGCATTGTACGCTGCAGTATGCATCCCCGCGGAACATTTTGTGTAATAGTAACGAAGTTTCCTATCACACTATAAAAGGTCGATTTAACTTTACATTAAATCGACCTTTGAATGCAATATATTTTGCAAATATTTTAAAAATTATACAGGATAAGCTCCGTCCTTGGCAACTGTAGCGTCAACCTTGGTCTGCTGTGCCTCTCTGTACTTGAAGAAGTCAGTAGCAACCTGTGGGAAGAGTGCGTATGATAATACATCCTCGTCCTGCTGCTTGTACTGCTTCATCTCAGACTCGAGCTTAGCAAGCTCAGGCTTGAGAGTATCGGCAAAACGGCAGGTGATTGGCTGCTCGCCTGAAAGCTCGATGGCCTTCTTCTGAACCTCAGGGTTGAAAGGCTTAACAGTCTTTCCGTACTTACCGAGAAGTAAGTCCTTAGACTCCTTAGTCATGTTCTTGTATCTCTCGCCGAGAACTACGTTAAGAACAGCCTGTGTACCAACGATCTGGCTTGAAGGTGTAACAAGAGGTGGTTCACCGAAGTCCTTACGAACTCTTGGAACTTCCTCAAGAACCTCTGTGAACTTGTCCTCTGCCTTCATTTCCTTTAACTGGGAAACGAGGTTGGAAAGCATACCGCCAGGTACCTGATAAAGAAGAGTCTTAATGTTAACGCCCATAACCTTTGTGCTCATAAGACCGCTCTTAATCCACTCCTCACGAAGAGGTGTAAAGTAAGCTGCAATCTCAGCGAGAAGGTTCTGGTCAAAGCCCGGATCATAAGGAGTTCCCTCGAAGGTCTTTGCGAGAACCTCTGTTGCAGGCTGGCTTGTACCCATAGCCATAGGTGACATAGCTGTATCGATTCTGTCACAGCCTGCCTCAACTGCCTTTAAATAAGTCATTGAAGCGACACCTGATGTGTAATGTGTATGAAGGTCGATAGGAAGGGATGTACCCTCCTTGAGTGCCTGTACAAGCTCTGTTGCCTTGTAAGGAACTAAAAGACCTGCCATATCCTTGATACAGATGGAATTAGCACCCATATCCTCGATCTTCTTAGCCATATCTTTCCAATAATCAAGTGTATATGCATCACCTAATGTGTAGGAAAGAGCTACCTGAGCCTCAACACCCTCAGAGTTGGCAGCCTTAACTGCTGTCTCGAGGTTACGGATATCGTTAAGACAGTCGAAGATACGAATTACATCGATACCGTTGGCAGCGGACTTCTTTACGAAGTACTCTACAACGTCATCTGCATACGGACGATATCCGAGGATGTTCTGTCCACGGAATAACATCTGAAGCTTTGTGTTCTTGAAGCCATCCTTGAGCTTACGAAGTCTCATCCATGGATCTTCCTTTAAGAATCTTAAACATGCATCAAAAGTAGCACCGCCCCAGCACTCTACAGCATAGTAGCCGACCTTATCCATCTTGTCGATGATAGGAAGCATCTGCTCTGTAGACATTCTGGTGGCAATAAGTGACTGATGAGCATCACGCAAAACAGTTTCAACAATCTGAACCGGTTTCTTTTCTGCCATTTTATTTTCCTCCTGAAAATTGTTTATAACTAATCGTATAAGACAAACTGCATCGCAATACGGCTCAACACGTTTAAACCCCGAAAATTGCTCCATGCAATTTTACTGTACTCATATACTCATGTATAAGCTGTAAATTGCTGTGCAATTTACAACATCAATTCGAAATAAGGCTTGGCAGCCTTATTTCTCATCGCTGTTGCCATTTCTAAAGCATAGCTGAAAGTGACTGCAGGCAGTCATTTTAGCTCCGCTTTGAAATGAGCTTATACACCGAATATCGCCATGAATGTACCTGCTACTACGGCTGTACCGATAACACCGGCAACGTTAGGACCCATAGCATGCATGAGTAAGAAGTTAGTCGGGTCAGCTTCTGCTCCAACCTTCTGTGATACTCTGGCAGCCATAGGAACGGCGGATACACCTGCTGAACCGATGAGCGGGTTAACCTTGCCCTTGGTTGCAAGGCACATAAGCTTGCCGAACAATACACCTGCTGCTGTACCAACGGCAAAAGCAACAAGACCAAGTACGACAATCTTGAGTGTATCAGCCTTTAAGAATGCCTCTGCACTTGTAGTTGCACCTACGGATGTACCGAGGATGATAACTACGATGTACATAAGAGCGTTGGAAGCTGTCTCAGCGAGCTGCTTAACAACACCGCTCTCCTTGAAGAGGTTACCGAGCATAAGCATACCGATAAGTGGCGCTGTTGAAGGAAGGATAAGTACAACTACGATTGTAACAATGATTGGGAAGAGAATCTTCTCAAGCTTTGATACAGGACGAAGCTGCTCCATCTTAATCTTACGCTCCTTCTCAGTTGTAAGAAGCTTCATGATAGGCGGCTGAATAATAGGCACGAGAGACATATAGGAGTATGCTGCTACGGCGATAGGTCCCATAAGCTCTGTCTGTCCAAGCTTACCTGCAAGGAAGATGGATGTAGGACCGTCAGCACCACCGATGATGGAGATAGCTGCGGCTGCCATGCCATTGAATCCTAAAATGATAGCAAGGAAGTATGCACTGAAAATACCACACTGTGCGGCTGCACCTAAGAGGAAGCTCTTAGGATTGGCAATGAGTGGTCCGAAATCGGTCATCGCACCTACACCCATGAAAATAAGGGATGGCAGGATGCTCCACTCGTCAAGTAAATAAAAATAATGTAAAAGACCTGCTGCCTGACTTCCGGAAGCCTTAGCCTCTTCAACTGTCATCATAATGTCAGGGAAAAGGTTAACAAGGAGCATACCAAATGAAATCGGGACAAGGAGAAGCGGTTCATAACCCTTCTTAATTGCCAGATAAAGGAAGAACAATGCCACTGCAACCATTATGAAGTTCTTGTAGGACAATGTCATGAATCCTGTCTGGTTAAGCAGGTTGACTAATGTTTCTGTAATGATTTCCATCTTTATTCCTCTCCGTGGTTTTGTTTATTAGTTCATTGTAGCTAATACGGAACCAGCCTCTACGGAAGCACCTGTTGCAACATCAACGCTTGCAAGAGTTCCGTCCTGAGGAGCAACTACGTCGTTCTCCATCTTCATTGCCTCAAGAACAAGGATAACCTGTCCCTTCTTAACTGCTGCACCGGCATTAGCCTTAACTGCAACAATCTTGCCCGGCATCGGAGCCGTAATCTTAACTGCGCCTGCACCGGCCGGAGCTGCTGCCTTAGGTGCTGCTGCAGCCTTTGGAGCTGCCTTAGGTGCAGCCTTTGGAGCTGCGACAGGAGTGCTGCCTGCTGCTCCCTCTTCTACTGTAACATCATACACATTACCATTTACCGTGATTGTATAATTCTTCATGTTAATCCTCCTAAATCAGGCATTATTTAGCCCATTTACTGTTATTTGATCTTCTGATTGAGCGGACTACGAATCCGTCTGTCGAAGTTCCGGCTGACGCTGCGATAGCTGCCGTGATGACAGCCACAAGCTCAAGGTCATCAGAGAGTTCTTCTTCCTCTTCCTTAACCTCAATCTGTGATACGGTGTTGACAACCGCATTCTCTGCAAGCTCTGTCTTCTTATCCTTCTTAGATAAAGCAGCCTCAAGCTTAGGAATATACTTGAAAAGGCTGATTAAGAAGGAAATGAAAATAAGTACCGCGAATACAACGGCGAGACAAATTACTGTATTGATACCCGCATCTGAAATTGCGCTGCAAATTATCATACATGTCACCTCGTATTAAACCGTGCCATGCTTCTTGCTTGGACGGTCTTCCTTCTTGCTGTATAACATCTCAAATGCACCAATGACATACTTTCTTGTATCAGCAGGAGCGATGATTGAATCAACGTAGCCTCTCTTAGCTGCTGCTACTGCGCTTATCTGAAGTGCTGCATACTCAGAAGCCTTCTCGGAAATAACCTCAGGCTTATCAGCATACATGATCTTGGCTGCCATATTGGCATCCATCATTCCGATGCTTGCGCTGTCCCATGCAAATGTCATGTCAGCACCGATTGACTTGGAGTTCATTGCGACATAAGCGCTTCCGAAAGCCTCACCGATAACTACATTAACCTTAGGAACTGTTGCATTAGCGAATGCATATGTAAGCTTAGCTGCTGCCTTGGCAATGTGCTTCTCTGCACATACTGTAGCCTTGTAGCCCTTGACGTTCGTAAGTGTGAGAACAGGAATGTTGAAGGAATCACAGAAGTTAACGAACTCTGCTGCCTTCTCACAGCCCTCAGGAGATAATACTGCATCGAACTTGGCAGTCTCTTTCATCTCGTCATCATATACAACTGTTCTGTTGGCTACTGCACCTACCGTAAGTCCATTGAGCTTAATGAAGCCTGTTACCATGTCCTTAGCGTAATCTCTCTTAACCTCGAAGAATACATTATCATCTGCAAGCTCAGTAAGAGCGATAGAAGTGTCACCTACTGCATTTGCGATTGTGTCACTTACTCTGTTAAGGTCATCTGTGCACTCGTCCTCTGCAACATCCTCGTTGTTGGCAGGAAGAAGTGCTACTAACTGTCTTATCTGCTCAAGAACCGTAGTCTCATCACCTGTAACATCAACAATACCTGCCTCCTCGCTCTGGAACTTAGCGGAAGCTGTGTCAAGCTTGGATGTGTAGTTGCCGTCAAGTGCATTAGGACTGTTGACAAAAAGCTTAGCTGACTTCTCTTCCATGAATGTGAAGTCTGTAAGGGTAGGAACTACCGCCATTCCGCCGCCGCATGTACCAAAGACAGCCGTAATCTGAGGGATAACTCCTGAAGCCTCAACCTGCTTAGCATATATCTGGCCAAAGCCGTTGAGTGCGTCTGTTGCCTCCTGTAATCTTAATCCGGCACAATCTACAAGACCGATAACCGGTGCTCCCATCTTAAGTGCTAAATCGTAAAGATTAGCAATCTTCCTGGCATGCATCTCACCTATTGAACCACCGAGTACGGTAGCATCCTGGCTGTATACATACACAAGACTTCCGTTGATAACGCCATAACCTGTGATAACGCCGTCTGCAGGTGTTGCGTTGTCGCTCAAGTTAAAATCAGTATTTCTTGCAGTTACAAGGCCACCGATTTCAACAAAACTGTTATCATCAAGCAGCGCTTCTATTCTCTTGCTTGCTGATACCTGTGCTGTGTTGCTCATTTTTCAGCCCTCCATAAACGTATTTTGGAAAATTTATTCAATTTACACCAAATGTAATTGTAGTACGAAAGTCGCAAATTATCAAGCATAATTTTCATTTATGCTAATATATAATTATTTTATTTACCATTTCTTTCCCGGAATGTAAGCTTTTAGATTTTACAGTTGGAGCAAATCCAGAAGTTTGTCTAAATACCATCTGTAACTCACCTTTTCAACGGCTGTTGTTGCCGTAATCGGGAACACGGCAATACGCTCACCGTTGATATATATAATCGCTTTTCCGAGCTCGTCGCCGATATCGACGGGCGCTGTCACACTGTCCTCAAGCTCATATACCACCTTAACCTCATCATTGTCGCTTAGCAGCATCGACAGGCTGCCGTCTATCCTGCTTCCGGTGCTGTCACCGGTTCCATTCATGACCTTCACAGTCTTATAATCCTCTACTGTCGTGAAAACCACCCGCTCAAAGAAGCAGTTGATGCCATACTCCATGAGCTTTCGTGTGTCCTTCCACTTGTAGGTGCGGTTCGAGGGCCAGCCGCTGCCGAGCACCACTGATATGAAGGTTCTGCCATCGCTTTTCAGTGCTCCGACAAAGCAATAGCCCGCGTCACCCGTAAACCCTGTCTTTATGCCGAAGGCACCGCTCATCTGGTTTAAAAATGCATCTTTATTATATGCGCTGCAGCTTCTCTTTCCGTTCAGCTCGCCAAAGGAATACTGTTTCGTCCCCGTAATCTCGTTAAATTTCTCATTTTTTACCGCATAAGAGGCTATGAGTGCAAGCTCCCTGGCCGTTGTTGAGTGCTTTCCGTTCTCGTCTTCGGCATCAAGACCGTTAGGGGTTATAAAATATGTATCCTCGCAGCCAAGCTCCGCTGCTTTCTCATTCATAAGCCCCGCAAATTCGGAGACATACCGTCTGCTCTCGTCGTAGTTACGCCTTCCAGAGCCTGCACTGTCAGGTTCCTGCTCATTTTCCGTGCCGGTATCCTGCTTTTGTGCAATACAGTGTTCCCCCACATGCTCGGCTATCGCCACAGCCACATCGTTGAAAGACTCTAGCATCATCGCATAGCACAGGTCTCCAAGGCGGTATTGCTCCCCTGCCCTGACATTGAGCTGGACATCGGGCATCGATGCCGCATACGGCGAGATGGTGACGACATCATCTGCATTTCCGTATTCAAGAGCGATGATCAGAGTCATTATCTTCGTCGTGCTCGCCATGGCGCGCACCTCATCGACATTCTTCCCATATAATACGCGTCCGCTGTCGGCGTCCATAAGACAGGCTGCCAGTGCGTACAATTCATTGTCCCTGAGCGGCCAAACGGCACTACCCATCGATGCATACGCAACGTCTGACGCAGACGCAGCAAAGATAAGTAATGCCGTTATAATGCTGGATATTTTCGTTACAAATGTTCTCATACAAGCTCCGCATAGCTTAACTTATATGAAATATATGTATCCGAACCGCTTATAATGAATACTTGGCTTCAAATTAATCATTGAGCTTCTTCATTATGTTCTGTCCGAGTGGAATAAGATTGCCGCCGAGTGCATTTCCGAATGTCATCACAATGAGCGCAGGGAATGCCTTAGGGAAAGCCCCTGCAAGTGTGAAGTAGAACATGTCAGCTATGCAGTGCTCGAAGCCTGCAAGTATGAATACCACAACGCCGAGTATTGCGACAACTGTCACCATGGTATCCTTCTTCTCATAGTGGTGCTTATAGGTGTCCACGGCTATGAACATGAGCATTCCACAGAAAATTGCGAGTACGAAGAGACTTAAAAGGCTGTCATTTAACTTCGTCTCCACCATGCCCTGACATGCCTGTGTGAGCTTGTCGGCATTTCTTGTGAGTCTGCACAGTCCTGCCATTATAGCTGTTCCGGTGAAATTGCCAAGCCATACGATGGCAACCTGACCTATGTAAGCGGGCTTATTCTGGCATATATAGCCAACCTTGCCCGTGTAGAGATTGAACCCGAACAAAAGTATTGTGAGAAGTCCTATACAGAACATGAAGGCTCCTACCACTTTATTCTCACAATTGAGATACACCATTCCGCCTATTCCGATGCAGAGTCCTGAGTAGACTGCCGGAACGAAGGTCTTAAAAAATTTCTTTAGCATTTTACTTTTCCTCACTTAATATTCGTATAATTCCGTCTTTTGCCGATTATTCACGGCAAACCCACATGGCATTATAATGTAAGGATTTTGAAAATGCAAGCGTTTTTGCCATTGTACTGAAAATAATTATCCCAGCTCAGGCTCGTCATAGAGCGTGATGTAATCAGCTCTCTCGCCTTCTGTCTCAAATATGATTATCTCATTCCTGCCTTTTCTGAGTAGAGGCGCCGGAATATAGAGCCTCCTCTGAGGTCCAATTTTCCAAAATCTTCCTATATTAAACCCGTTTACAAACACACAGCCCTTTCCCCAGCCGCTAAAATCCAGGAAGGTGTCTGCACATTCGCCCGCTTCAAATTCAAATCTGAAGAAGGCAGGCGTCCCCTCAATATATTCCTTATTGAAATCCAGCTTCTCCACGTTGTCAAGCGGAAGTGTGTATTGCTTCCAGTTGTTGTGCATATGTCCGTTAATCTGAACGCAGTGGTCTATACCCTTTCGCTGAAGCTCGAGGTAAGGTCCGAAATTGACGCGCCCCATATTCTCGACAAGAATATCAATATCCTTCCCTCTCACACCGGACACAGTGTTCTTACACTCCTCCAGCAGCTCCCTGTCGTAGAGTGTGGCATAGTGCTGTCCGTCTATGAATATATTAGCTCTGTCGTTTGCCTTCCACAGCTTGATGCGCTCGACATTCTCCTCGGTGTCAAGTGACGAATGGTAGAGAATATAACCATAGTTCTGACCTAACTTCTCCATGGACTGCGTATATATCGAAAAAACAGGCTCGCTTAGGTCATCTATCACGGAGAAAAGGCTTACCCTTCCGTCTGCCTTAAGCCTTCCGTAAGCCCTGCGTTTAATGTCCATCGAGAGCTTGATGTCAGGTATGTCCCTATACTTTGCCACTACCTCCTTAAAACGGCGGTATTTCTCGGTGAGCTGCCCGTCCTCCGTGAGAACCGCGTCGTAATCGTAGGACGTCACATCGGGTGTCAGCTCATCATAGTAGTTCGAGCCGTTCATAAAGCCGAAGTTCGTCCCACCCTCGAACATGTATATATTCGCATTGCCGAGCTCAAGCATCTTGTCGAAGTCGCGCACATTCTCCTCAAGATTGCCTCTCATGTGTCCGCCGTTGCCCCAGTGGTCAAACCAGCCCACCCAGAACTCGGCGCACATAAGCGGACCGCCCTTTGTATAGTCCTTCAGCACATCAAAACGCTCCTGTGTCTTAGAACCGAAGTTACCCGTCGGCAGCACACCGTCGATGCAGCCTGCATTCATGCTCTCGCGGTAAGGACCGTCGGAGGTTATGAATGGGCAGGTTATGCCATACTCTGTCATGATATCCTTCATCGCATTAAGGTATGAGGAGTCCGTCGCAAAATAGCCGTACTCATTCTCAATCTGCATCATTATAACAGGTCCGCCGTTATCAAGCAGCAGCGGCGTAAGCATAGGAAGGAGCACAGAATAGTATTCTCTTATATGTTTCATGTAAGGTGCGTAATTGACCCTCAGCCTCATGCCATCCTCGGCGAGCAGCCACGCCGGAAGCCCTCCGAATTCCCACTCAGCACATATGTACGGTGACGGACGCAGTATTACATAGAGTCCAAGCTTCTGTGCCAGCTTTACGAAGCCGACAACGTCCTTCATTCCGTCGAACTCAAAGCATCCCTTCTTCGGCTCATGCACATTCCACGGAATGTAGGTCTCCACCGTATTGCAGCCCATCGCAAGCAGCTTCTCGAGCCTGTCCTGCCAGTACTCCCTGACCGTCCTGAAATAGTGAAATGAACCTGATATCACCTTGAACGGCTCACCGTCAAGATAGAACTTATCCTTTATTTCAAATCTTCCCATATAAATCCTCATTTCCGGGTGCCTCGTTGCAAAGAGACAAAGAAAAATTCGCAAAGTCGATTTCTCTTCTGCCATAAACGCTGTCTGCTTTGGCGGTATTGCCCGCTGTCTGTGGCACCCCATTAATCTTTATAATTTTATCATGTAAACTCTTATTGCTCAATATGCAAAACGGGTTTGTTATATATTTTTTTGTATGAAAGCGTTTACATTTTATTGAAAAATTAGTATAATATGAATGTATTTTAAGTTTTTCGGATTATTAAAATCAGACATTATATATAAAGGAGACAACGAATGAAAACCTATATCTGCTTTCCGGGTGGAAAGTTCAAAGTTCTTACCATGAGCTACGATGACGGAAAATTGGAGGACCGCAGACTGATAGAAATATTCAATAAATACGGAATCAAGGGAACCTTTCACATCAATTCCGGCATGTTTTCACAGGATATAAGAATTAAGCCTGAGGAGTTTGACAAGCTGTACAAGGGACATGAGATAGCCTGCCATACGCTGACACACCCGACCATCGCAAGATGCCCTTTGAGTGAGGTTGTGAGAGAAATAGGTGATGACAGAGCTAACCTTGAGAGAATTACGCATCACCCTGTTCAGGGTCTCTCATATCCGAACGGCTCATATTCCAAGGAGATTGAGGAACTTCTCTCCGGACTCGGCATCAAGTATTCGAGAATAGTCGGAGACTCTTTCGGTTTCGAACTCCCCGACAATCTGTATGAGTGGAAGGCTACCTGCCACCACAACCACCGTCTGCTTGAACTTGGTGAACAGTTCGTATCGCTCTCTAAGAAGCAGTACCTGTATATGATGTATGTGTGGGGACACAGCTATGAGTTCGGGCGCGATGACAACTGGGAGGTTATGGAGAAGTTCTGTGAGCTGGCTGGAAGACGCGATGACATCTGGTACGCTACGAATATCGAGTATGTCAACTATATGGAGGCTGCCAAGCGTCTTGTGTATGCCTACGACTCAAGCTTCGTGTACAATCCTAACGCGATGAGTGTGTGGATATCGGTCAACAATAACTCCGTTGTCGAGATACCTGGCGGCACACAGGTGGAGCTTACACCTTACGCATAATCGGACTGAACCGACACTAAAAAATGTGGACTTTTGACTATTCAAAAGTCCACACTTTTTATAAACAGCCGGTACTCTACACATTCATATCAAAATGTTGTCCGACCTTCTTCTCGTCCTCGGTCATTACATTATCGCTCAATGCCTCATAGTAGACGTCGTTAATCTTCTTTAGAAGCTCCTCAACCGACGAAGCCGTGACGGTCACCTTATTGTTGTCAGAGCTCTCCTCGGTTTTCTTATCCTTCAGCTTATCAGCCTTTTCCTCTTTCTCCTTCTTAGCGGCAGCTTTCTTCTCCTCCGCCTTCTTCTCAGCTTTCTTTTCGATGCGTTCCTTCTGTGCGGTGAGCGACTTGTCTATAACCGCAAAATAGGAAGCTGTTCCGTTGTCATTCACCTTGATGCCATATGATGTCACGCCGCTGCTCTTTGACAGTCCTGACTCAAGCCTGCTCAAATTAGCCGCAGCATTCGAGATGATTCCCTCGTACTGTGAACGGTACTTCTCGTCCTCAGCCATCTTTTCAATCTTCTCCTCATCGATGAGAACAACCGTCTTTGACGAATTGGCATACGATGCGGCGTTAGCCTCAGCCTGCTCCTTCATGTCCTTACTCACGAGCACAAATTCCATATTTCCGAATTTTGATTTAAGCTGTTCATAGTACTTCGCTGCTTTTTCGGAAAGCTCAGGCTTGCCGACCGTTCTTCCCGTAACCTTGCCCTTCTTCTCTGTCTGCGCCGTCTTGTCCGTCTTAGCTGTCTGTTCCGCAGCAAGAGTCGAACCGTAATTAACTGCACCTGTGTTCATAATATTTTGACCTCCTTGTCCTTATACTTATATTCTCTATATCGGCACATACCATGAAAAAATGTAGTCATCTCACAGAATGTCGGATACATAACAGAAAATTTCAACGGAATTTACTGTTATGGTTAGGAGGTTAAAACATGCTCTATAGATTTGATTGTGTATAACACATTATACACTCACAGACTAAATTGGCATGTTTTGACCCAATAATCCAATTATGCAAAAAGCCGGAGCATATAAGCCCCGGCTTCATAATCAAACTTCTTATTCAGTTGCGTAAGTGCACTGCCTCTTACTGTGGCTGCTTGCCGATGTAAGCAAGGATACCGCCATCTACATAGAGGATATGTCCGTTAACTGCGTCAGATGCATCAGATGCAAGGAATACAGCAGGACCTGCAAGCTCCTCAGGCTTAAGCCATCTCTCAGCAGGTGTCTTAGCGATGATGAAGGAATCGAATGGGTGTCTTGAACCATCAGCCTGTCTCTCACGGAGAGGTGCAGTCTGAGGTGTCTCGATGTAACCAGGTCCGATACCGTTACACTGAATGTTGTACTTACCGTACTCAGAACAGATGTTCTTTGTGAGCATCTTGAGACCACCCTTAGCTGCTGCATAAGCGGATACAGTCTCACGGCCAAGCTCTGACATCATGGAGCAGATGTTTATAATCTTACCATGACCCTTCTTGATCATTGAAGGGATAACTGCCTTTGATACGATGAATGGAGCGTTGAGGTCAACATCGATAACCTGTCTGAACTCTGCTGCTGTCATATCGCACATAGGGATTCTCTTGATGATACCTGCGTTGTTTACAAGGATATCGATTACGCCGACTTCCTTCTCGATCTGTGCAACAAGTGCATTAACCTGCTCCTCGTTGGTAACATCACATACATAACCGTGAGCCTCGATACCGAGCTCCTTGTATGCTGCAAGACCCTTATCTACTAACTCCTGCTTAATATCGTTGAAGCAGATTGTTGCGCCTGCCTTAGCGTATGCGGAAGCGATTGCAAAACCGATACCATAAGAAGCACCTGTAACTAAAGCTACTTTGCCTTCAAGTGAAAAATTAACTGACATTTTTCATTCTCCTTTTTATGTAATATATTAGCACAATGTGCCATGAAAATCCTTATTATCTAAGGTCTTTCATATCTACGTCATCCATATCGTCGAAATCCTGATTCTCGCCTACCATGCCCCAGATAAAGGTGTATGCATGTGTTGCTGATGCTGAGTGTATTGACCAGCTTGGGGAGATAACTGCCTCCTCATTTCTCATAACGATATGTCTTGTCTGTGTCGGCTCACCCATATAGTGGAATACGACATCATTCTCAGGAACCTCAAAATAGAGATAAACCTCCATTCTTCTGTCATGTGTGTGACATGGCATTGTGTTCCATACACTGCCCGGCTCAAGTGCAGTCATACCCATCTCAAGCTGACAGCTCTCAACCTGTCCCGGAAGAATATACTTGCGGATTGTTCTGTGGTTGGCATTCTCAAGACAGCCGAGCTCCTTCTTGTTCTCAGGAAGGATATCCTTCTCAGGATTGATGAATACTGTAGGATATGTCTTGTGTGCCGGAGCACTGTTGAAATAAAACTTAGCAGGGTTGGAAGCATCGGCGCTCTCGAAGATGATATCCTTCGTTCCCATACCGATATATATTCCGTCCTTGTAGTCAAAATCATACTTCACACCGTCTAAGGTTATTGAACCCCTGCCGCCGATGTTGATAACGCCCATCTCTCTTCTCTCAAGGAAATAAGCTGCTCTGAGCTCGTCCCCTGCTGTAAGCTTGAGAGCTTTGTCAGTAGGTGTTGCAGAGCCGACAATAATTCTGTCAATCTGGCTGTAGATTGTCTTAATCTCGCCAGGTACGAATACGTCCTGAATTAAGAAATCATGTCTTAATCTGTCTGTATCGTAATTCTTTACATCATTAGGATTAGCTCCCGGTCTGACTTCCATAATTTAAGTCTCCTTTTCATAAAAAATTCACTGATAATTATTGTAGCACATTATAACTGTATAATCAATTAATGATATTTTATTCACAAAGTACTGCTCCGAGTGTCTCGCCTATAGGATCTCTTATAATCAAATCTGCCATGCCGTCGCTCGAGGTGGCCGACTTGTTGATGAGCACAATATGTCTGCCTGAAAAATATCTGATAAGCCCCGCTGCAGGATACACTGTGAGTGAGGTTCCCCCTATAATGAGTAAGTCAGCTCTTCTTATGTGGTCTATTGCACCGCTTACCACCTCATCGTCGAGCCCTTCCTCATACAGCACAACCTTCGGCTTTATGATGCCATTGCATGCCCCGCCCGTCGCGTCCTTCACGGTGCATCTTGGTATGCCTCTGCTGTCCGTGATGGCTTCAAGCGGATACTCCCTGCCGCATCTCATACAGTAATTCTCCATTATGGTACCGTGAAGTTCATATACAGCCCTGCTCCCGGCAGCCTGATGGAGTCCGTCGATGTTCTGGGTCACTACAGCCTTTAGCTTTCCCTGCTCCTCGAGCTTTGCAAGCGCATAGTGAGCTTTGTTAGGCTTCGCATCCTTATAAATCATCTTGTCCCTGTAAAAATCGTAGAACTCCTCAGGATTTCTCATAAAGAAGCTGTGGCTTAAGATTGTCTCCGGGGGATACTTGTACTTCTGATTGTACAAACCGTCCGTGCTTCGAAAATCAGGGATATTGCTCTCGGTGGAGACACCTGCTCCACCGAAAAACACTATATAGCTGCTCTCATCAATCCAATTTTTTAGTGTAGCCTGCCCATCCGTCATATCAAACCTCCGCACTATTTGACATTAAACTCTACCATACGCTGCTTTCCGAGAGCATTTATCGTAAGCTTTCCGCTTCCGCTCACACCCGTGGTCTTGACATAGGTTCCGGCAGCACCACCTATAAGTGACACAATACCCGGTCCGATAAGCTCAACCGCTCCCTCAGTCTCAAACTCAACAGGGGCATTGCAGTAGTACAGACGGTTTCCGTTCTCGTCAACTGCCTCGATGCGGACACAGGCGGCGTCGTAGGTCGCACCTTCTGCAAGTGCGGTCCTGTCAACCTTCACAACAAGGTCTGTGGAAGTCATAGGCTGCTTCTTTACCACTGCGATGACCTCCCCGTTTTTCACTGCCTCAAAACGGTATGTAGTGGCAAGGTCTCCCCAGTTGCCTACATAGGTATCATACATGCGGCTGATATCCTTTAATTCAAGTCCCGAAGTTTTCATAATGAAGCTTCTCTTGAGCCGGAGCGCTGTCGGCAGGTTGTCCGCACCGCCCTCATCAGCCATTGCAAACATGAGTTCCTTTAGTGCCTCGGCAGTCTCGTGAGGAAGTCCTTCGTTGGTCTCGAGAAGGTTTCCTACACGGTCATTTATAAGGATTGGCGGGTGAACCATATTGGTAAACGGCGAATCCTCGTGGGTGTACTCGCGTATCATCTGCTCATTCTTGTACAGGCGCACGCGCTCAGCGTTGGTAAACACATAGAAATCTCCGACCGTGCATGACGGGTGGTCTCCTATCTCCACCGAGGAGGTCACATAGAGAACATCATCCCTGTCACCCTGGCTCGCATATACATAAGCTGCAGCCTTAGGGTTGCGGAACATATCCATAACGCCGTGATAGCATATTCTGTCGCCGCTTCCGAAATCCCTGTGCGTGTTGTAATCATTCATGCACCAGCCAAAGCAGCCCGCGATATCCTCCTCGCCGAGCATATCATTTATAACTCTTGCATGCCTTACAGCGTGTGAGAGTCTGTGCTCCTCATCATCGAAAGATTTAGTCGGATACATATGTCCGCCATACTCGGAAATAAGGTATGGCTTCTCCATATCAGGCGTGACTTCGTATTTCTTCACAACGCCCGGATTGTCCCCGACATGTGAGAAATCATTGTAGGTGTACACGTCCTCGAGCAGGTGGCTCTTCTTAAAGCATCTGACACCTCCCGTGGCTCTTGAGCGGTCAAGCGAGTGTGCAATCTTGTTGGTTCTCTCGTAGAAAACATCGTCATCACCGGACTCATTTATGCGGACACCCCATATGATTATTGACGGGTGGTTGCGGTACTGTCTTACCATCTCGGCAACGCTCTCACAGGCGATGCTCTTCCAGTTCTCGTCACCCACATACTGCCAGCCGGGAAGCTCCGTAAATACGAGCAGGCCGAGCTCATCACACTTATTAATGAAATGCTGTGATTGTGTGTAGTGTGAGGTTCTGACTGCGTTGACACAGAGCTCGTTCTTAAGTATCACTGCGTCATTCTCCTGAACGGACTTCGGCATCGCATAGCCCACATACGGGTAGCTCTGGTGTCTGTTAAGACCTACAAGCCGGAACTTCTTTCCATTCAAGTAGAAGCCGTCCTTCTTAAATACGGCTGTCCTGAAGCCGAATTTTGTACTCTTTTCATCGATAAATTCACCATTTCTGAAGAGTTTGATCGTAATGGTGTACAGTACAGGCTCATCCACCGACCACAGCTTAATACCATCGAGTTGTCTGTTAAGATGTATAATATTCTTCTTCACAGGCGCCCTGAGCGAGAAAATTTCATTTCCCTCAGCGTCATTAAGATATGCCTCAGCCGTATACACCGCCCCACCCTCAAAATCATTCTTAAAATTGAAGGTAATCTCGGATTTTAAGATAGCCGGGTCAATCTCTGTCACTACATACACATCCTCAACATAGTCCTCGGAACGGATATCCAGGTATACCTCTCTGTATATTCCACCGTAGGTCATGTAGTCGATGACCTTGCCGAAGGGAGGAATGTTCAGGTTCTCCCTGCTGTCACATACGACAGCAAGAACATTGTCCCTGTCATTTACAAGGTATGGCGTAATATCCACGGTGAAAGCCGTATATCCGCCGCAATGTGTCTCACAAAGAATACCGTTAATGTATACATCAGCTTTATGACCTACGGCTTCAAACGTGAGAAGCGCCTTCTTCCCCGTCATATCCTCGTCGATAGTGAAGCGCTTGCGGTATATGGCTATCTTCTGGTAAATTCCCTCATCAAAATAATTGTACGGAGTCTCGACTACCGTGTGCGGCAGACGCACGTCCTCAAAACCGGCATCATTAAAGCCGGGCTGTTCCATCTCTTCCCTGTAATCAACACAAAACTTCCAATCGTTATTAAAATCAATTCTTGACATATAATGCTCCATTCCACCGCTGTATAGCGGCAAATATAGTAATCAAAAGAGGGGCAAAATACCTTTTTACCCTCATTTCATTAAATGTTACCTGATTATGGTCTTTATAAGCTTAGGCTTTTCAACGGCTTCGTCCGAATAGCTGTATGCCTGCTCAAGCTCGGTAACAGCGGCGGATAACCTTTCATTGTCGTTAGCGTACAGGGTTGCTATCTTCCCGCCCTTAACCACCTTGTCGCCGACCTTCTTGTTGATGAGTATTCCTACTGACAGGTCGATGGAGCTCTCCTTCGTCTCCCTGCCGCCGCCAAGCTTCATGGCGCTTATTCCCACCCTGTCAGACTCTATATGTGACACATAGCCGTCAACGGGAGAGTAGATTTCCTTCACAATCGATGCCTGCGGCAGAAGGTCCGTGTTGTAAACCGGCGCACTGTCGCCTCCCTGAGCCTCGACAAACTCGGCAAACTTTTTGAGTGCCGAGCCGTCGTTTAATTTCTCAAGGAGAAGTCCTCTCGCCTCATCAATGTCCGCAGCCTTACCTGTGCCGACCGCCATGAGTGAGCCTATTGTGAGACACAGCTCAAGCAGGTCTGCCGGTCCGTGCCCATTCAGCGTGTCGATGGCTTCCTTTACCTCGATGGCATTGCCTACGGCGTAGCCAAGAGGCTCATCCATATCCGATATGACGGCGAGGGTTCTGCGTCCCACATTGTTGCCGATTTTTACCATCTCCCTGGCAAGCTTAACCGAGTCATCCTCGGTTTTCATAAATGCTCCGCTTCCGGTCTTGACATCGAGAACGATAACGTCAGCGCCCGCCGCAAGCTTCTTGCTCATAATACTGCTCGCGATAAGAGGTATACTGTCGACCGTTCCTGTCACATCGCGCAGCGCATATAGCTTCTTGTCAGCAGGAGCCATGTTCTTGGTCTGACCTGCGATGGCAATTCCGATGGTGTTCACGTTGTTGATAAACTGCTCCTCGGATATCCCCGTCGTGAAGCCCGGGAAGCTCTCAAGCTTGTCGATGGTTCCACCCGTGTGTCCAAGACCTCTGCCGGACATCTTCGCAACCGGTATTCCTATGGCTGCCACAAGCGGTGTGAGCACAAGGGAGGTCTTATCGCCAACTCCTCCGGTACTGTGCTTGTCAGCCTTTAGCCCCTTGATTACCGATAAATCGAGCATGTCTCCGCTGTGCGCCATCTCCATTGTGAGCGTGGCAGTCTCCCTGTCGGTCATTCCCTGAAAATATATGGCCATCAAAAGTGCCGATGCCTGATAGTCAGGAATACTGCCATCGGTATAGCCCTTGATGAAGAAGGCTATCTCCTCATCTGAGAGCGCTTCACCGTTTCTCTTCTTAACAATTATATCGTACATTCTCATAACTATTTCCTCATTACTTTTTTAATTCTTGCAGTACTGCCTCCCCCAATCATCCGGTCTTTACATCAGCTCCTTTAAGAAGCTCTCGCCGATGACAATAGGCTCAGCATCGAGATATTCGGCTATTGTCTGACCTATATCTGCAAAGGACTTCCTGATATGAAGACTTGCCGGCTTAACATTCTTACCGTAAACGAGAACCGGTATATACTCTCTTGTATGGTCGGTTCCCGGTGTCGTCGGGTCGCAGCCGTGGTCTGAGTTGATGATGAGGATATCCTCGTCCTTCATTGATGCGATAATCTCAGGAAGGCGCGCATCGAAGTCCTCAAGTCCCTTGCCGTATCCTGCAGGATCATTTCTGTGTCCCCACTTGGAGTCGAACTCGACAAGGTTGGTGAAGATAAGTCCTCTGTTGTCGTCCTTCATATAGCCGATTGTCCTGTCAACGCCGTCCATATTGTCCTTCGTGTGGACAGCCTCGGTTATGCCAACGCCTGCAAAGATATCCTCTATCTTGCCTACGCCTATCACGTCCTGTCCGGCTTTCATGATATGCATGAGGAGGTTATTCTCAGGCGGAAGAATGGCATAATCTCTTCTGTCAGGTGTTCTCTCGTAATTGCCTTCGGTACCCTTAAACGGTCTTGCGATAACTCTCGATACATTGTGCTCACCGTGAAGCAGCTCACGGGCTATGCGGCACAGCTCATACAGCTTCTCAAGAGGAATCACATCGATATTGGCTGCAATCTGGAATACGCTGTCAGCCGATGTGTAGACTATAGGCTTTCCGGTAGCTGCGTGCTCCGCTCCGAGCTGCTTGATAATCTCCGTTCCTGACGCCGTGCAGTTGCCGAGAACTCCCGGAACGCCGGTGCGCTTCACAAATTCATCTATAACTTCAGCCGGAAATCCGTCAGGATAGGTTGGGAATGCCACCTTAGTCTCTATTCCGACCATCTCCCAGTGTCCGACGGTCGTATCCTTGCCGTCCGAGAGTTCGGCGCACTTGCCGTATGCCGCTGTAGGCACGTCAGTGGTATCAAGAGCCTTCATGCCCTCAATATTTCCAAGTCCCATCTTGATCATGTTCGGAATTTTCAGTCCACCATTGTACTCCCATACATGTGCGAGCGTATGTGTGCCGACATCGCCAAATCTCGCTGCATCAGGCTGTTCACCCATGCCAACGCTGTCTAAAACAATCCAGATAACCCTTCTCATATATTTATCAGTCCTTTCCAAATTCCGTCAGGCGGATACTTCCAATCCGCTCAGTGCTAAATATAGTTTATTATACCTTATTTTTTGATTTTATTCAATGAAAATAAATATTAAAACATTATGCAGCCGTACCTGCCACCTTAAAATCAATCAACAAAAAAACACAAAACAAATGAATTCAACCATTTGCATTTTATTCATTTAAGTGTTATCATTATTCACAAAATATACAGCCTCGGTTATCCGCATCTAAAATATAACAGACAACGCGGTTTACCGGCAGAAATGAGGAAAAAATGGGATTTGAATATGTAAAAGAGCTCCCTTCCCCGCAGGTAGTCAAGGAACTTCTTCCTGTGAGCGGGGAGCTTGCTGATATGAAGCTTGTACGCGACGCTGAGATAGCTGACATCATCACCGGCAAATCATCTAAGTTTCTCGCGATAGTAGGACCGTGCTCGGCAGACCACGAGGATCCGGTATGCGATTACGCCTGCCGTCTTGCGTCGGTTCAGGAAAAGATTAAGGATAAGGTTCTCATCGTTCCAAGAGTGTACACCAACAAGCCGAGAACCACGGGTGAGGGCTACAAAGGAATGCTGCACCAGCCGGATCCAGAGAAGAAGCCTGATATGCTTGCAGGAATAATGGCAATCAGAAAAATGCATATCCGCGTTATGAGCGAGACGCATCTTACCCCTGCCGACGAGATGCTCTACCCTGAGAACTATGAATTTTTATCGGATATACTGTCGTATGTCGCAGTGGGCGCACGTTCGGTCGAGGATCAGCAGCATCGACTCACGGTCAGCGGAATGGACGTGCCTGCCGGAATGAAAAACCCTACGAGCGGCGATTACAACGTTATGCTCAACTCTATTATTGCAGCTCAGCATGCACACTCCTTCATATACAGAGGCTGGGAGGTTAAGACCGACGGCAATCCGCTCACCCACACCATACTCCGCGGTGCAACCAACAAGCACGGCCAGAACATTCCGAACTACCATTATGAGGATCTGGTAAGACTTTTTGAAATGTACAGCCAGAAGAAACTCAAGAACATGGCAACCATCGTCGACTCGAATCACAGCAACTCCAACAAGCAGTATGCCGAGCAGATCAGGATTGTCAAGGAGGTTCTCGAGAGCAGAAAGCACTCAGTCGACGTGCATAACCTTGTAAAGGGATTTATGATAGAGAGCTACATAGAGCCGGGAAATCAGAAGATAGACGAGCATATCTACGGAAAATCCATCACAGACCCATGTCTTGGCTGGGAGGATACAGAGAAGCTGCTCTACTATATCGCAGAGAACTGCTGATAAATATTCATAACGTATTACGATGATATCAAATGAAGGCTCAGCCGCCGACACGGCAGACTCAGCCACGCGGGTGAGCCTTCGTGTATACATCTCTCAGTCTTGATTTAGAGAATACAGCATATACCTGAGTCGCCGACACATCGAGATGGCCTAACATCTCCGACACGGCGTATATGTCAGCTCCGTTGCTTATCATATGCGCCGCAAAGGAATGTCTGAGCGTGTAAGGTGTTATATCCTCCTCTATTCCCGCTTTCTTTGCATAAGCCTTAATTATCTTCCAGAACCCCTGCCGGCTCATCTGCCCGCCCTTCACATTCGTAAAGAGATATTCGCTGTCCTTACCGCTAAGCAAAGCCTCCCTTCCGTCCTTCAGATATCTCATAATCGCCTGCTTTGCCTCGGTGCCAAACGGTATAATCCTGTCATGCTGCACTGTCTGGCAGCTCACATAACCAACCTGGAGATTTATGTCAATCATCTTGATTGCTACAAGTTCGGACACCTTAATTCCCGTGGCATATAAAAGCTCGAGCATCGCACGGTCTCTTAGCTGTTTTGGCGAGTTTCCGTCCGGTGCAGTGAGAAGCTTGACCACATTTTCAACAGATATTATCTCAGGAACCTTCTTCTCATGGTGCGGTGGTCTGATATTCATTGCCGGCTCCTCGTCAATCCTTCCAATTTTCTCAAGGTATTCAAAAAACGCCTTCATGGACACGATATATCTCGCTATGGCGGAGGGCGCACTCTCCTCGCTCTGAAGGTGCAGCACATACGAATTAAGATCCGTCTCCGTGACCTGTGACCACTCGGTAAGTGCAGGCTTCTTAGTCAGATAATCCATCAGCTTGTACAGGTCGCGTCTGTAGGAGACAAGCGTATTCTCTGACTTCTTATTATTTCTGCCTATATATTCTATGTATTCTTCTATTTCCTGTTCCATGATGCTTCCTTTTTGGGTGTATGTTTATAATAAATGTAAAAAATATTATAATCAAAGCAGTCACCAAAATCAATGACGTATTTGATGATTTTTTCACTTTTATTTATGCAAACTGTCTTAAAACCAACGGCAGGATACTCACGTTGATATACGCCTCAGCCATGACCCCGGCGGCGATGGTCACACAGGAGAATACAAAGACCAACACAAAGGTGAAATCAACTCTCTTTCCAGGTGAATTTCTTATCAGAAGTATCTTATAGAGCATCATTCCAATGCCCGCCATGTAAAAAATAAAATGTGGAACAATAAGAAAGAAACACACCCTCACACCGTTTATCCCGTGCTCCATCATAATTATGGAGCTCACCATGCCCCATGCTGTTCCGAGATACAATGGCAGGATATACAGAAGCTTCTTTACGAAGGGGGTCAGCATAACGAGAATAAGCCCTGCCATGATAAGTCCCCTCAGTCTGAACAGATAGCGGCACATGACGGAGTAATTGACTGTCTTAGATATAAAGGAGCTTATATAATCGGCACTCCACACATTCATAGCCATCACCCACGAGAAAGGTATGATATTCACTATCACGGAGCCAATTACAATCCCCGCAAAAAACATTATCACTAACTTGTCTGTTCCTAAGCTGCCCTTGTTTTTCAGCATAAAAAAATCCCACATCCTCTCTGTCCTGCATGGACAAAATAAGATATGAGACTTTTTGTGATTTTATTCTTATCTGCTGCCGTATTTTAACTTGTATGCGAGAACGGCAGCCATTGTCTTTCCGTCCTGAAGCTTTCCGGCATATATCATATCTACAAGTGTATCGATATCGTATGCCTCCACGTCCACACACTCATCCTCGTCGAGATGCTGGTGTGTCTTTCTTAGATTTCTTGCGACAAACACATCAATCTTCTCGTTGCAGAATGCAACCGTAGTCTGAACTGATATCAGAAACTCCAGCTCGTCGGAAGCGTAGCCTGTCTCCTCCTCTAACTCTCTTGAAGCACAGGTTATATATGGCTCGTCCATTGTATCCCTGCCACCTGCCGGAACCTCTATGGTCATTCTGTCCAAAGCATTTCTGTACTGCTTTACCATGAGAACGCGTCCGTCCTCAAGTACCGGAATAACCGCTGCAGCTCCCTTATGACCGATGAAATCCCATTCCGCTATATGTCCGTTCTGAACCTGAACCGTATCCTTGTACATATCTATTATCGTTCCCTTGTATACAAGTTCACGCTTAAGACGCTTGATTATCTCCATATTAATCCCCATTCCGCCGCTATGCGGCGGCACTGTTCCAAAAAAATTTTATTTTATGCCGCTGCACTTGTCAAAGCACGCGTCGACAGCCTTGATTATCGAATTGCGGAAGCCATGTTCCTCAAGTGCGGCTACACCTGCAATGGTCGTTCCGCCGGGTGAACACACCTTGTCCTTTAAAAGTCCCGGGTGCTCCTTTGTCTCTAGAACCATCCTGCCTGCTCCCACAACGGTCTGCGCCACAAATTCATAAGCAGCCTGACGTGGCATTCCATGCTTCACACATGCGTCTGCCATTGCTTCGATGAACATATATACATAAGCCGGCGAGCTTCCGCTGGCACAGGTAACTGTATTCATAAGCTTCTCGTCGACGAGCCTGTATGTACCAAAAGACTTAAAGAAGCTGTCAAGCACCTCCTTCTCGTCAAAGGAGAACTCCATCGCGTCGTAGCACACGCCGGTCATGGCCTCTCCGATAAGGGCAGGTGTGTTGGGCATTGCCCTCACAATCCTTACCGGCTTATCAAATTTCTCTCTTAGCAGTTCTATCGAATGACTCGGGGAGAGCGAGATAATGACATGCTCCTGCGTTACAACGTGCATGAGATTTTTGATTACGGCATCATACACCTGTGGCTTAACTGCAAGAATGATGTATTTCGCGCTGTTGGCACACTCGGCATTTCCTGAAGCCGCCGCCACACCGGTCTCTTCACTTACTGTTACACGTTTTTTGTCGGTTGCACATGAAAATATGATATCGGAGGACGAATATGTCTTTAAAAGTCCTTTGAGCATGGCATATCCCATATTCCCCATTCCTATAAATCCAAATGTACTCATCTTAGCTCTCCCGTTCTTTCCAGATTTCTCTCACTGGTTACAAAATATTCTACTCTTCAAGAAGCTTGTCCACGCTGACGAGCTTGACGCAGAGTGCAAACAAAAGCGCTGCCTTCTTCATCTCATCTACTGTCGGGAATGAAGGTGCTATTCTGATGTTCGAGTCGTCAGGATCGCTGCCGTAAGGGAAGGTAGCTCCCGCACCGGTGAGCACCATTCCTGCCTCCTTACACTTCCTGACTATAGCCTTGGCACAGCCCGGCATGGCATCAAAAGATATGAAATATCCGCCGAGCGGCTTGGTCCAGGTTCCGATTCCAAGACCTGACAGCTCACTGTCGAGAATGTTCTCAACCGCCTCAAACTTAGGTCTTAAAATCTCAGCCTGCTTCATCATGTGCTCCATGATACCCTGCTTGTTCTTATAAAAACGTGTGTGTCTGAGCTGATTAATCTTGTCATAGCCGATTGTCTGTATTGTCAATGACTTCTTAACCTCTGCTATGTTCGCCTTAGAGGTCGCAAGAGCGGCAATTCCGGCTCCTGCGAAGCTTATCTTAGAGGTTGAGGCAAACTCATATACCATATCAGGATTTCCTGCCTTCTCACACTCTGAGATGATATCGAGTATCTGCGGCTGTGTGTCCCCGTAAAGGTAATGTACGACATAGGCATTGTCCCACATAATTCTGAAATCCTTAGCGGCAGGCTTAAGCGCAGCCATTCTTCTGACAACCTCGTCCGAGTATACACAGCCGCCGGGATTGGAGAACTTAGGCACGCACCATATTCCCTTGATGCTCTCGTCCTCAGCCACAAGCTTCTCAATCATATCCATGTCAGGACCGTCCACACGCATAGGTATGTTTATCATCTCTACTCCGAAATGCTCTGTAATCGCAAAATGTCTGTCATATCCGGGAACCGGACAAAGGAATTTTACCTTGTCAAGCTTGCACCATGGAGTGCAGCCGCCTGTCCCTTCGAGCATAAATCTGGAAATGGTGTCATACATAATGTTAAGGCTCGCATTGCCGTAGACAATCACATTGGAAGCATCTACCCCCATGATGTCTGCCATAAATTGTCTTGCCTCCGGGATACCGTCAAGTCCTCCGTAGTTACGGCAGTCAACTCCATCCTCCGACTTATAATCCGATGTGCTGTTGACAGCATCTAATATTCCCATTGCAAGGTCTAACTGTGCCGGTGCCGGCTTTCCCCTGGACATATCAAGCTTAAGCCCTAACTGCTGTGCCTTGGCATATTCCTCTTCAAGAGCTGCCTTGATTGTCTTTAGCTCATCCCTGCTTAACATCTTGTACATTTCCATATCTGCTCTAACCTCCGTAGTTGTAACTTTTGAAAAATATATTATCATTTAAGCTCACAAGATGCAACAAGTTTTTTAATAAATTGACTTGTTAAAGTGAAAATGGCTTTGCATAGGAGGAAATTCCAACTATATTTCCTCTTACACAAAATACCGTGGCTGTCCGTATTTCAGCCACGGTATTTATATTTATGTTGTGATTGTCAGATATTACTGGCCAAATCAGAGTCCAAGAAGATTGTCATAGAGCTTTTCGTACTTCTTCGCAGAGCTGGTCCACGAGAAATCCTTCAACATCCCGCGGTCAACTATCTTGTTCCACTCTCTCTTCATATTATAGAAAACATGTTTTGCATAATTGATGGTGTTCATCATCTCATGTGCATTATAGTTGGCAAATGAGAAACCTGTGCCCGTGCTCTCGTACTCGTTGTACGGCTCAACCGTATCCTTGAGTCCACCCGTCTCACGCACGATAGGTACGGTTCCGTAGCGCAGTGACATAAGCTGGCTAAGACCACACGGCTCAAAGAGCGAAGGCATAAGAAAGGCGTCACATGAGGCATATATCTTGTGCGACATATCCTCCGAATAGTAGATGTTCGCCGATACCCTGTCAGGATACTTCCATGCGAAGTGCCTGAACATGTTCTCGTACTGTGACTCACCTGTGCCGAGAACTACGAGCTGTACATCCTCGGCACATATCTGATCCATCATGTATGCGATGAGGTCAAAGCCCTTCTGGTCTGTAAGTCTCGACACAATACCAATCATAAATTTCTTATCATTAACCTCGAGCCCGAGCTCCTGCTGGAGAGCCTTTTTATTCTTCAGTTTTTCTTTGCGGAATGTCTTCTGTGTATAGTTAGCGGCAATGCGCTTGTCAGTAGCCGGGTCAAATTCTTCGTAATCAATACCGTTTACTATACCCGTAAGGCAGTTAGAACGCGCCCGCATAAGTCCGTCAAGATGCTCGCCGTAGAACGGAGTCTTAATCTCCTCTGCATAGCTGTCACTCACCGTTGTAACCGCATCCGCATACACGATACCGCCCTTAAGATAATTGGCATCCCCGTAAGCTTCAAGTTTATCCGATGTGAAAAAGTACGGTGGAAGGCCGGTTATATCCTTCACCTTCTGAAGATCCCACACGCCCTGGAACTTGAGATTATGTATGGTCATAACAGACTTCATATCTCGGAAAAATTCACCGTCGTGGAACCGTTCCTTCATATATACAGGTATGAGTCCTGTCTGCCAGTCATGGCAGTGTACGATGTCGGGTTTGAAATTGAGAAGCGGCATTGCCGACAGAGCTGCTTTGCTGAAAAAGGCAAACTTCTCAATATCCTCATGTATGTAACCGTAAGGCTTAGGTCCGGCAAAATAGAATTCATTGTCGATAAAGTAGTAATGCACACCTGCATACTCCATCTCAAGCACGCCGACATACTGGCTTCTCCATGCCAGATCCATATAGAAATGGGTTACATACTTCATCTGATTACGCCATCCTTCAGGGATACACAGATACTTAGGAAGCATAACACGGACATCATAACGCTCCTTGTCAAAATACTTAGGAAGTGAACCTGCCACATCTGCAAGACCGCCTGTCTTGATAAAAGGAACTGCCTCCGACGATACAAAAAGCACATTTTTCTTCATAGACTCTACCTCGCATATCATATTAGTAAATTTTTAGAAAATTTAAAACAATAAGACTCATTTTTATACATTATAACACAAATTTTCAAAATATAAAAGACCATTTTTGTTATTAGTTTATCTTGCCTTGTACTGTAAACGAAGCCTGTCCGCTATGAGAGCAATGAACTCTGAATTCGTCGGCTTTCCCTTGCCGTTGCTCACCGTATAACCAAAAAGCTCCTCTATCGTCTCCATTCTGCCGCGCTCCCACGCGACCTCGATTGCGTGGCGTATTGCTCTTTCCACCCTGCTTGCCGTGGTGTCATATTTCTTTGCTATGGCAGGATACAATATCTTCGTTATGCTGTTTAAAATATCCGCGTCCTCAACTGCCATAATAATTGAATCTCGAAGATACTGATAGCCCTTGATGTGTGCCGGAACACCTACCTCGTGTATCATGTTGGTCACATCGGTTTCTATGCTGACCTTCTGGTTCTCATTATTGAACTCAGCCGCGAGCCTTGTGGTGTTTCCCGCTGCCGGGTGTCGTCCCATATTGCTCTTCACATACCTTATGCGGTTTAGAAGCGTATTATTGTCAAATGGCTTCATTATGTAGTAGTTAGCGCCAAGATTAAATGCATCCTCGGTAATACCCTCCTGACCGATAGCCGTTATTATTATGAAAGCAGGTTTCTTCCTGATGCGTGAATCAGCGTGAGTCTTTTCCATTACAGTGAGTCCGTCCAGCTTCGGCATAACAATATCAAGAAGCACCACATCCGGCTGCATTTCACGAATTATACTTAGACATATCTCGCCATTTTCTGCCTTTCCCACAACCTCCATGTCATTGTCTGTCTTAATGATGTCCTCTAAAAGCTGCAGCATACGTTCATTGTCATCTGCAATAACAATCCTAAGCTTTCCCATGTTCCCTCTCTCATTCCAACATTAAATTTTTATTGGCGCCGGATTGAACCCGGAATTTCCGGCAAACCTCCGGCTCCTGTTAAAATTATAATAGTCATGTTGCAGGAGTTCAACACTTTTTTTGCTGATAATGCAAAGTTTTAATTCTGATTTAGTCGAAATTCGTCGAAAGAGAAAATTTCTTATATTCTACGCCCTCCAAATCCTTCCATATGAAGGTTCCGTTTTCAAAAATCATATAGCTGTGAGGACTGTTCTCCTTCGGTATGGACACCGAGCCCGGGTTGAGATACCACATTCCCTCCTCACATATGCACGCCGGCACATGTGTGTGCCCATGAAGAAGTATATCGTTATCTTTATGTGGCGGAAGATTCTTGAGGTTGAAATGATGTCCGTGTGTCGCAAATATCGTCACCCCATCCACATACAGAAGGCTGTACTCCGCAAGCACCGGGAAGTCGAGAACCATCTGGTCAACCTCCGTATCGCAGTTTCCACGCACGCACAGCAGTTCGTTCTTCATAGGATTTAACATGGCAATAACCTGCTTAGGCGCATAGTCACGGGGCAGATCATTTCTCGGGCCATGATACAAAATATCCCCGAGCAGCACCAGCCTGTCCGCCTTCTCCTTCCGGTACGCCTCAATCATCTTCTCACAGTAATAAGCCGAACCATGAATGTCCGAAGCTATCATAAGTTTCATCGTCGATTCCTCCGTGATTTTCTATTTTTTATTAGTTCAGCTTTGCTGAGCTATTGTTCAGCTTTGCTGAACTATTGTTTAGCTTTGCTGAACTATTGTTTAGCTTTGCTGAGCTATTGTCCAAGCGGTAATTTCGCACCCACAGGCACATATCTATTATCACCGCCGTCATATTAATAATATAGAATACAAATCCAAGAATAAATATCCAATCCATGGATAGCCCCATCTTTATCTGTAAACTTTTTCTTATAATTCCACATATATAACCGATAAGAATAAAAATTTCAAATACAATGCTTTTCCCCTTGGTGGTTCTGGAAATATAAGATTTATGAATGGAAATAGGCCATGACAATCCCCAGCAGAATATCATAACCGCTTCTAAAAGGTTAATCACTGTTATATACCTGCCAGGTAATCAATCATAACCTGAACTCCCTTCACCATATCATCAAGTTCCATCGAATAACGGTTATTCTGTTCCATCTGCCCCTGTAACTGCTCCGGCAAAAACGGAACATGCACAAAACCCGATATCATGTTCTCGTTTTGGGAGGCGAGATAAGCACAGACATACATCACATGATTGCATACATAAGTTCCGGCGGAGTAAGATGCACGGCAGCCTACGCCTGCCTCATTTACTTTTCTGATTAATTCCCACACCGGCAAAGTCGAAAAGTACGCATTCTCTCCTTCCTTGCATATCACGGCATCTATCTTTTCTGTTCCGGCAGAATCCGGTAAAACTGCCGTGCCCTCCGAATTCATGCCATTATCCATATTTATGGCTACGCGCTCAACATGGATATACGGCGAGTTTCCCGCCTGTCCCAGTGACAGGATAATATCCGGTTTTTCCGTTTCCACTATTTCTTTTAAAATTTTCGTGGTACGGTCAAACTCAACGGGAAGAATCCGCTTAATCAGGTGTACCCCTTCCGGCGCGTTTATTCTCTCCACTATAAGCTGCGATGGGTTTAATGTCCTGCCGTTAAACGCCTCAAAACCGGTCAATAATATCTTTTTAGGTGTTTTAATGTTTTCCTTTTGCATGTTTATCCTCCTGCACACTGCAGGCATTGCCTGCGGCATAATTACATCTTATGGTAAATTTGAGGCAGCCCTTTACTTCTCCAGCATCTCCTCAATAAATATACCATACCCCTTTGCCGGGTCGTTGACAAGCACATGCGTCACAGCGCCTATCACTCCGCCATTCTGGATAATCGGACTGCCGCTCATGCCCTGAACAATTCCGCCAGTACTCTCAAGAAGCTCCTTGTCGGTCACGGTGAAGGATATGCCCTTGTTGATATTGCCGTTGGACATGTCAGCTCCGGTGATGTGTATCTCGTAGTCGCGCACCGTCCCATCTATAAAGCTTCTTATATATGCCCTGCCCTTCTTTACCTCCTGCTTGTAAATCACGGGAAGTGCATAGCTGTCAATATATTTGTATATGTTCTCATCGCAGGTACCGTATATGCCTATCTCGGTGTTGTACTCGATTTTGCCAAGAAAATAGTCGGGGCTGTAGTTGATGGAGCCCACCACCTCTCCGGGAGTCCCCGACTTTCCCTTTACTATAGACCATATTTTTGCACAGTAGAGCCTTCCACCTGCCGAGTTTACAAGCTTACCCGTATCGACATCGCTTATCCCATGGCCGAGCGCGCCAAAGCGTCCGTCCTTGTCAATATATGTCAAGGTCCCGAGCCCCTGGCAGTCATCCCTCACCCAGGTGCCGATTTTTGCATTGCCATTCCCATCTATGACGGGCGAAACGCGCACCTCCATATATCTTCCGTTGCGGTACAGTCCGACAGTTACCTGCTCCCTGCCTGTACCCGGGACTGCTGAGAGCGCCTGTACAAGCTGCTCCTTCGTATCGACATTCACTCCGTTAATCCTGACAATGTAATCTCCGGGCCACAGTATCTCCGATGCCGGACACCTTACGGTTCCGTCAGGGAGTGTGATATCACCGATATCGACTACCATGACGCCTTTTGTCTCAATATATATTCCCACGGGTATGCCGCATGGTATGATAAGCACCTCGTCACAGACATTCAGCCGCACATTCTTGAGATTTATCAGCCCGAACAGCCTGAAATTGAGGCTGTAGCTTCCGCTCTCCCCTGTGTTGATGCTCAATGTGTCAAGTAGATTGACGTTGACTGCACTTACTGCTGTCGCATAAGCCTGAACCGCCTCACCATCGTCGTCATTGACGCAGTTTTTCTCGACCGTTCCGATGAACGGAAGGTTGAAATTCAGCTTCTCCACCGAATTTTTGTTGAGATTGATCGTATCAGGAATAAAATTCCTCACGGCATATATATAATAGGCTGCACACCCGACAATTCCCATGGCGAGCAGCCATATAAGAAACCTTCTGTATGTTTTTCTGCCTTCAGCGCATACTCTTTCCATGACAACTCCTTTCTTATACAAAATAAAAGAATTTTCTGCATGGTCTTAGTATGCAACACATACATTTTTTAAAACATGAATATTATGGTGTGTATTTTTTAAGCTCCTTTGCGTTAGACACGGCCGTATCGGTAATCATATCACCGCCTAACATTCGTGCAAGCTCCATGACCGAGCCATCATAGTCAAGCTCCGTTATCGAGGTGACGGTCTTGTTATCCTTAATTGACTTGATTATTCCGAAGTGTTTCTTCGCCATCGCCGCAATCTGCGGGAGATGGGTGATACATATTACCTGGCGGCTCGCGGAGATCCTGTCGAGCTTGTTCGCCACCATCTGAGCCGTCCTTCCGCTTATTCCGGTGTCTATCTCATCGAATATGAGCGTATCAATCTCGTCCTGGTCTGCAAGAACAGTCTTAATTGCAAGCATTATCCTTGAGAGCTCACCGCCGGATGCCACCTTGGCAAGAGGCTTTGGCTCCTCACCCGGATTGACCGAAATAAGATACTCGACATGATCCATTCCCGTGGCTGACGGCTTCTCGAGCGGTTTGAAATCAATTTTAAAATCAACGCTTAAGAAGTTCAGCTCTAAAAGAGCCTGCCTTATCTCCCCTTCAAGCTGCAGGGCGGACTTCTTTCTTATCTTACTTATCTGTTCAGCCGCCTTCACAAGCTTATCATGTGCGTTTTCCAGCTCCTCTGCCACCTTTTTTCTGTTATATTCATATTCATTTAAAAAATCAAACTTCTCACGTTTTGACTCAAGCGCAGCCTGTATACTCTCTATGCTTCCACCGTGCTTTGCCTTGAGGTTATTGATTATATCAAGTCTCTCCTCAAGTTTTAGGTAATCCTCCTCGTCAAACTCAAGATCCGCAATGTACGATGACAGGTCACGTCCGAAATCAGACACGAGGCTCTCAAGATCCGAGAGCTGTGATGACAGTCCCTCAATGGCGGCATCGTACTGAACCACCTCGCTCACCGCCTTGTAAGCCCTGCCTATCAAAGATATAGCATTCTCACCGCCATCAGCGTTAATGCATTCCTCAGCCTCGCCGAGTGCATCCGCTATCCGCCTTGAATTTTTCGCCCTGCGGTGCTGCGCCTCGAGTTCCTCGTCCTCGCCCGGCAGAATATTGGCAGCTTCAATCTCATTTATCTCATACTCAAGAAAATCGAGGGTTCTCTTTCTCTCCTCCTCATCCATATTAAACTCACCAAGCTTACCCTCAAGCTCCCTGTAGTCATTGTACAGACCGGCATAATTCTTCATGGAATCTTTGAGCTCATGTCTTGCATACCGGTCAAGTATTTTCAGATGATTTGCCGGATAAATTAATGACTGGTGCTCATGCTGTCCGTGTATATCTATCAAAAGTGACGTGATATCCCGCACCGTGGCAAGTGTCACGTTCTCACCGTTAATTTTCATAATGTTTCTGTTTTCTGTAAATTTTCTGGAAATCAGAACCTGATTGTCTGTGACAAAGATATCTTTTGCGGCGAGTGCCGACACCGTAGAATCACCAACCTGGAACAGAAGCTCGACGCTGGCGTAGTCACCGTGCTTTCCAAGCATATCGCGCGAAGCCTTGGCTCCGAGAGCAAGATTGATTGAACCAAGCAGGATTGACTTTCCCGCTCCCGTCTCACCTGTAAGAATGTTCAGTCCTTCATCGAAAAAGACATCAGCCTCATCGATGAGGGCTAAATTCTTGACATGTAAATTAATCAGCATATATTTCCTCCTTCTGACAGAACTCTCTGCAAAAAGGGTATCCCCCGTAAATTATGATTTTACAAGCTTATGTATTTTATCCATAAGATTTCTCGTATCGTCAACCGTTCTGACAGCACACATTATCGTATCGTCCCCGGCAATACATCCGACAAGCTCCGGCCATGGCATAGCGTCTATTGCGGCAGCGACAGCCATCGCCATGCCGGAAACCGTCTTGACCACAAGAATGTTCTGTGCCATATCCACAGATACATATGCCTCCTTGAGGATACGAATAAACTTATCACTCATAGAGCTGTCCTTGCCATCGAGGGCAACATATTTCTGTCTGCCCGTTCCGTCCGATACCTTCGTGAGCTTCAGCTCCCTTATATCCCTCGAAACCGTTGCCTGGGTCACATTGTAGCCCTCACTGTTGAGTCTGTCGGCCAGTTCCTCCTGTGTCTCGATATTATATTTGCGTATCAGTTCAATAACCTTGGCGTGACGCTCTGCCTTCATCTTCAAATCCCCGCTTTCTGTTAATGTTGTGGGTCTATCAATCTATATAACACTCATTTTCTTTCCAAGAACCTGGAAAAAGCTGAGCTTGCTGGTCTTAACAATGTTAGCCTTCTTAGGAGCCCTTGTGATGATAACCTTGTCTCCGGAAATCAGGTTCGTGTGCAGCTCGCCGTCAAATGATGCGACTCTCTCCTCCTGATTGGAGCGGCTTTTGCTCATCTTGACACAGATTTCATCGAAGGAGTCCAGAATAATACTTCTCTGATTGATCTTATGCGGGCATACCGGAGTGAGTATTATAAGCTCCGAATTAGGCTGTGCGATCGGTCCTCCTGCGGAGAGATTGTATGCCGTCGAGCCGGTAGGTGTCGAAATGATGAGTCCGTCGGCTGTGTATGAGGTAAGATATTCGTCATTAACAAAGATATCAAAATCTATTACACGCAATGCTCCACTTCTGTTAATTACTATGTCATTGAGCGCTACATTGGTATAAATAAGTTCTCCATTTCTGTACGCCTTCCCCTCGAGCATCATACGCTCGTCAATCTCATAGTCCCCGGCTAGCACACAGTCGATTGCAGGAAAAGCCTGATCCCTGTCGATATCAACCAGGAAACCAAGAGTCCCTATATTTATTCCAAGAAGCGGGAGTTCAAGCTGGCTTAAATCTCTCGCCGCCTGTATCAGTGTTCCGTCGCCGCCAAGAACGATTACGCAGTCCGTGTCAGCCGGAACCATATCCGCGTTGGTATAATTATAGTTCGTATTGTTCACTGCCTCTACGGGCTGGGTGTAGCAGGTTTTACCCTTTGATTTTAAATAATCTATTATACTGTTGGTAAAAACAAAATCTCTGTCCTTTGCAGTGTTGGTGACAACAAAAAATTTTTCCATCCCTGTAGCCTTACCCTTCTGTATAGTTACGATTTACTGTATATTACAACATCTCATGCGCTTTTTCAACAATTTCACGAATGTTAAAAGGCAGTCCGTCCGGCATCTGTTCACTCTTTTCCAGGTGAAGAAGATACTCTATATTTCCCTCAGGTCCCTTAATCGGAGAAAATTCGAGATTGAGAGGAATAAATCCGTTTGCCAAGGCGAAAGCCGTGACATTCTCAATAACCTCCACATGAACCTCCTTATCCCTGACAACGCCTTTTTTGCCAACCTTCTCCCTGCCCGCCTCAAACTGTGGCTTGATGAGTGCGGCAATCTCCCCGGCGTCCCTTAACAGGGCACGCACCGGCAGAAGTACCTTCGTGAGTGATATAAAAGATACATCTATGCTGGCAAAGTCAATGACATCAGCTATATCCTCCGGCGTTACGAACTTGATATTGGTCTTTTCCATGACAACCACGCGCTCGTCCTGTCTTAGTCTCCAGTCAAGCTGACCATGTCCGACATCTACGGAATACACCTTGACAGCTCCGTTTTGAAGCATGCAGTCCGTAAAGCCGCCAGTCGACGCACCAACGTCCATACATACTTTTCCATCAAGTGATATATCAAAATGTGTCATCGCCTTCTCAAGCTTCAACCCGCCGCGGCTCACATACTTCATCGTGACGCCGTGTATCTCAATCCGGCTTGTCACATCGAACATTGAGCCCGCCTTGTCCTCGCGCTGACCGTTTACGAATACATTGCCTGCCATGATGATTGCTTTTGCCTTCTCGCGCGAATCGGCAAGTCGGCGTTCTACTACAAGCACATCCAGTCTCTCTTTCATAAAAATCCCCATTCCGCCGCCGGGTGGCGGCACAAATAGTAATGAAAAACGTATTTTTCACACTAATTTCCTGCTTCTGTCCAATTTTTCTATAATGGCATCAGCCGTAAAGCCATATGCCTCCTTGAGCTTCGCGACCCCTCCATGAGGCATATACTCATCGGGAAGTGAAGCATTTATAACCTTTATGTCATATCCGTTCTCATTTACGGCACGCAGCACATTCATTCCAAAGCCGCCGGCACCGATATTCTCCTCTATCGTAAGCAGTCTGTCGTGCTTTGCGGTAAGTTCTGAGATGAGCTGTATATCGACAGGATTTTCAAAACGCGCATTTATAAGCGAAGGATTTTCACCACGCGCCTTGAGCTTATCGTAAACCTGTGCGCCCTCCTCTATCGATGCACCGACTGTTAGTATGGCTGTACCTTCGCCGTCATATATGCGCTCAGCTTTTCCATAGCATATATCTTCCTTAAAATCAGAGAATATATCGGAGACGCCTCCTCTCGGATACCTGATTGAGACAGGTCCATCATAGCTGTTGGCAAACTCCATCATATCCATGAGCTCGAGCCTGTTCTTAGGTGCCATCACCGTCATGCCCGGAATAATATTCATATACGAATAATCGAATATTCCCTGATGCGTCTCACCGTCGCTTCCGACAATTCCTGCCCTGTCAATCATAAACACCACCGGAAGCCGTTGGATACATACATCGTGAAGTATCTCGTCAAAAGCTCTCTGAAGGAACGAAGAATACACTGCAAAATAGGGCTTTAACCCGCCTGCCGCCAACCCCGCCGCAAATGTGACCGCATGTTCCTCAGCGATTCCCACATCAAAAAATCTCAGCGGAAAACGCTTCTGAAATCGGGTGAGCCCGGTACCGGAAGCCATCGACGCTGTTATCGCTACGATTTTATTGTCCCTTGAAGCCATTTCACAGATTTTCCTTGAAAAAACTTCTGTGTACGTCGTCTTAGGAACCGCTATCGGTTTTCCTGTTGTCACATCGAACGGACTGACACCATGGAACCTATCAGGTCTGAGTCTGGCAGGCTCATAGCCCCTGCCCTTCTCGGTGATGACATGTACAATAACCGATGTGTTCATCTTTTTGGCAATTTTAAATATTTTGCAGAGCTTTCCTACATCATGTCCGTCCACCGGTCCAAGATAGGTAAGCCCCATATCCTCAAATTTCATTCCCGGAAGAAAGAGCTGCTTAATTCCGCTCTTCGCCTTCTGTACATGGGAAACAATCTTATCACCGTATACGGGAATTCTTTTTAATGAGCTCTTAACATTGTCATTGATGTCCCTATACGCATTATCCCCGCGTATTCCTGTCAGCAGAGATGAGACTGCTCCGACATTCGGAGAAATCGACATATTATTGTCATTCAATACGATTATAAAATTACTCTTGTTTTCAGCAGCGTTGTTGAGTGCTTCCATGGCAAGCCCGCCTGTCAAAGCTCCGTCACCGATGATTGACACCACATAGTTCGTTCCGCCTGCCAAATCTCTTGCCTTCACATAGCCAAGCCCCGCCGATATGGACGTTGAGCTGTGACCCGTATCAAAGCAGTCGCAGTCGCTTTCCCTTCTTTTTGGAAAGCCGCTCATTCCGCCGAACTGTCTTAATGTGTCAAATTCCGCCTTACGTCCTGTCAGAAGCTTATGGGTATATGCCTGATGGCCTACGTCCCATACAAGCTTATCTTCCGGAAGGTCAAATGACAGATGCATCGCCATCGTAAGTTCAACTGTTCCGAGATTGGAGGCCAGATGGCCGCCCGTACGACTTATATGGTCAATCAAAAACTCCCTTATCTCTGATGCAAGACGTGGCAGATCTTCGATTGGAACATTTTTTATATCGTTTGCTTTATTTATTGTATCAAGTATCATAACATACCTCGTTCCAAACTAATGACTCCGTCTTACAAGGCTGTCAATAAGCCACTGCAAAAACCTTTTCTCTGTCTCGTCCACCACGGAAATTTCCCCAAGAAGCTGCTCCGCTTCATCGGAAAGCCTTTCAACCTCTTTTTTTGCCGTGTCAATTCCGAACAATGTGACGTAGGTTGTCTTGCCGTTCTTCTCATCGCTGTTGAGCGGTTTTCCAAGAAGTGCCGTATCGCCAACGCAGTCAAGAATATCGTCCTGAATCTGAAACGCCATTCCAACATTGCGCCCGATTATCTCAAACTGTTCCACGCATTCTTTATCCGCACCTGCAAGCGCCGCCCCCATCATCATGGACGCCTCGATAAGCGCACAGGTTTTTAATCTGTATATATAATCAAGCCTGTCCTTCTCAGGATGTTTACCCGTAAACAGTACATCAACCGACTGACCGCCGAGCATGCCGCAAGGTCCCGACTTCTCTGCAAAGATGCTCATTGCCGTTATCATATTGTCCCTGCCTGTGGCATCGGAAACGTATGAAAATCCCCTGAGCGCCGTCTGTGTCGACCAGTGAAGCAGACCGTCGCCGGCTAAAAGTGCACATGCCTCACCGTACTTCTTGTGCGTGGTGGGCTTGCCGCGCCGAAGCTCATCGTTGTCTATGGCAGGCATGTCGTCATGCACCAGTGAGTAGGTGTGAAGATATTCCATAGCTGCCATGAAAGGCTCCCTGCGCTCATCTGTGCCGCCCATAAGCCTGTACACACTGTCAATGAATATCGGTCTTAACCTCTTTCCTCCGACTAAAACACTGTAGTTCATTGCACTTACAAGCCCGGCAAGAAAGCCCTCGCCTGTAGGAAGGTACTTCTCTATAACCTTCTCGGCGTACTCGGTTCTCCTGCCAAGAAGCTCTTTATAATCAACCATATTATTTGCCATGTATTAGTTTTCATCTCCATCTGAAGCATCGGTGTCCGCTTCATTTCTAAGCACTATCAGCTTCTTCTCAACCTTGTCAAGCTGCTGCGTGCACTGTGCTGTCAGCCTGACACCCGACTCATATAGTTTAAACGCCTCCTCGAGCGGAAATTCATTGCTCTCAAGGCTTGTTATTATCTCTTCCAATTTTTCAAAATTCTCTTCTATACTGACACTCTTTGCTTTAGCCATGTCCTAATTCTTCTCCTTATCGGAAACTTCTGCATGAAAGCTTCCGTCCGACATTCTTACCCTTATAAGCCTGCCACATTCCACATCATCTATTGTCCTTACAGCATGTCCCTGTTCGTCCTCAAGATATCCGAAGCCTCCGCTTATCTTTGCAAGAGGTGACAGCGCGCTAAGCTTCGCTGCCGACAGCCTGAGTCTGTGTCTGCCATTCTCGATTATTCTGTCGATACATGAGTCAAGACGGGTTCTGAGAGCATCTAAGTACTGTCTGTTGTCGAGCAGCCTTCTCTCCGGGGCACATGCTTTAAGCCTCATATTAAGCGCTTCTAAGCGGTTTTCATATGTCCGCACGCGCCCGTCCATACAGCGTTCCAACATATCGTGCAGTCTGACGATGTGCCCGTTCCACTGTGCATAGTCAAATACCGCCAGCTCAGCAGCCGCCGACGGTGTAGGTGCCCTCATGTCCGACACAAAATCGGCTATCGTAAAGTCAGTCTCATGTCCCACAGCCGATATTATTGGAGTATTACATTCAAATATCGCACGCGCAACGCACTCCTCATTGAACGCCCACAAATCCTCTATGCTTCCGCCGCCTCTGCCTATTATAATCACATCGAGGTTCATTCTGTCGAGTGTGCTTATTCCCGCACATATCGACTGTGCGGCACCCTCGCCCTGAACCTTGGCGGGACACAGATAGAGCTGTACATATGGGTTTCTTCTCGCGGCTACATTCTGTATATCATGTATAACCGCACCCGTCTGTGCTGTAACAACGCCGATGTTCATGGCATACTGCGGTATCGGTTTCTTAAACGAAGCGTCAAACATTCCCATCTCCTCAAGCTCCGTCTTGAGGGCGAGATATCTCTCATATAGGACTCCCATTCCGTCATGCTGTATCGACTTAGCGTAGAGCTGGTACTTTCCGTCGCGCTCATACACGCTGATGCTTCCCGATGCAATGATGCTCATGCCGTCATCAAGCTTAAAGCCAAGGCCGCGCCTGTCCCCTGCGAACATAACACATGCAAGAGAGCTCTGCCCGTCCTTGAGTGTAAAATAAATATGCCCCGAACTGTGATACCTGCAGTTGGATACCTCCCCCGCAACGCTCACCCTTCCAAGAAGGAAGTCCGTCTGGAACATATTTTTAATATATTGATTTATCCTGCTGACGCTGTATGCGTCCCTGATGTATGTGTCTGACATTATTCGCCGTTCCCTGCTATTTTACAAGTTTTCCGAGAATACCGTTTACAAATGCAGGTGATTCGTCACCGCCGTACTTCTTCGCAAGCTCAACTGCCTCGTTTATTGCAACACCCGCAGGAACATCGTCATCGTAGAGCACCTCATATAAGGCCAGTCTTATTATGGTAAGCTCTACCTTACCCATGCGCTCCCTCTTCCAGCCAACCGAGAGCTCATCTATTTTCCTGTCTATCTCAGGGAGCTTCTCCTCAATGAGCTTCGTCCTGTCACTTATAAGCTTCTTATGCTCCTGTGTAAGCTCAAGCGGCTCAAAATAAAGCTTGTCCTGCTCTGCAAGCTCAGCCGCATCGTGGAACTCCACGCGGAATAGCAGCTTAAACACATGTTCTCTAATCTCACTTCTTCTCATATTACGAAAATCCTTTCAATCCAGCGACAATGAAGGCCCTGAAACGCTCAAGGCCCTCATCATGTTCTGCTTATGTTCTATTTATTCTCTACCTTAACGCCTGCAATCTTGATATTGACCTCGGCCACCGTAAGTCCTGTCATGGTCTCAATCGCGCTCGCAACGCGCTCCTGAATCTTCCCGCTGACCTCAGGGATAGAATAGCCGTACTTGAGAATAACTGATACATATACAACAGCCGTCTTATCTGTTATGTCCACGGTGACACCCTTAGATAACACCTTCATGCCGAGCTTGCTGACAAGCTCGTTGGTGATGTTGCCCGACATGCACTCAACACCTTCAACCTCGGTAGCTGCAAGACCTGCAACTATGCATACAACCTCATCTGCAACCTGTATATTACAAATTCCTTTATTCTCACATATTGTATATGTGCTCTCACCATTCTTTGACATAAGTCCTCCAATCTGCCTCCATCAGGGAAGCCTGCAATACGGTAATATACATATATTATATCTAATTATTCCCTTTTTTGCAATTAGAAAATATATAACCTCATCACTTCCCCTGCAGAGCCTCCCTAAGGAGGCATTTTTATCTGCCCTTATGCTTCAGGATACCGGGGTGGTGTCACCGTAGGTTTCCTGCTCTGTCGCCCCCTCAACAGCCGTCTCGTCCGGCTGTGCCTGTGCCGAGGTCTGTGCGTCGCTTGTCAGGCTTACCGATGAGATGGTGATATTCTCCACGCCCACACCAGACTTTCTTTTTATTATGTCCTCAATCTGTGCCCTCTCCGTATCCGAAAGGCTTGACTTGTTCACAACCACGTCCGCCTGACTGTCCGTTATGGATACGATAACATCGACAAAACCCTTCGCCTCGAGCAGAAGCTCTGCTGCCGCCTCGCGCTCCGCGATGTCCGTAAGTTCGATCATTTTGCTCACCGCCTCAGCCTTGCTGCTCTCATCGAGGGAGGTATTGTTGATTATGCTTAAAAGGGACTCCTTGTTCGCCGCGCGAACCTGCTCCCTGTCAAGCTTAGCGCTTATTATAAAGTCGGACTGTACAAGTCCGTTGTCCACCGTACTCACCCCCGAATTGCTTCCTGTCAGTATGGCCGCACCCGGGTCAGTCACCGAAAAATCATTCGGTTCGGCATCGTTGCTAAGCAAATCTCCCGTCTGTGCATCGGTCTCACCAAGTGCAAGGTTAATGTTGGTCTCCTTCGTTCCCTTGTCGTGCTTAGACACGAGATCTTTATAATTTATGTAACCTGCAACCGCTATCATGATTGCAAGCGCAGTTATGATAATCTGATTTTTCTTTAAAATACGCTTCAAGAGCTTATCCCTCCATTTTCATGACTTTGATTTTATTTATTTCTATCCCAAGTACGGCACTCACGGCTTCAGTAAGCCTCACCATCACTCCCGTGTCCGATGCCCCCTGTGCGAGAACGAGCACTCCGCTTATCTCGGGGTATACCGTTTTGGTTATATACGGACTTAATGAGCCGTCACTTTCCTTTCCGAATATTACTTTTTCTTCTATCTTTTTTTCTCCTATTAACTGTCCATCAGCAGTCACACCATCGGTCTTTGTGCTTTCACTTATGTCACTCTTTACTATCAGCTCCCCCGAGTCTTTAAAGTTAACAAACACCATAACCCTCCCGGCGCCCTCGACCTGTGAAAGTATTTTTTCAAGTTTACCTTCAAGCCCGGACGCATAGTCAGATGCATTTTCCTGCACAGGTTCAACAGTATTTGTTGTTTCTTTGGATGTACCGGCATCATCTGCTGCGGCTTTTTCTTTCACAGGGAGCGAAATTATCACAAGCAGCACCCCTCCAAGCAGGATTAACAGCAGCTTATCCTTTGAAAGCTGAAGATTTTTCAGCGATGAAAAGATATTCCCTATTTTCAATGTTCTACCTCAGTTCCAATTCCCTCCTTATCATCCTGCCCATCATATATGTTAATATATATATTAGCCTGGGGGATATTATAGAAGTTGGCCAAATTATTTTTTAACGCTACAATATCAAAATCATAGAAATCCTTGTTCTGCCCGGGGTATATGCCGTTTTTCTTTAGAAGAGCAATGTCCACGAGCAGTATTTTTCCGTAGTCCGAGCTGGTCTCATCGAGGTTAAGCCTAACCTCGCAGGAGATAAGCTCATAGTCCGTGCCCTCGACACATGATGCCGCCCGTTCCCGCACCGTATCGCAATAAAGGTTTATTATCTCATCGTTTCTCCCCTTCTCAGCGCTCAATATTCCGGCATACACCTCGTCCGATAGCTCACATTCCGAAAAAATATCGCTGTCAAAAGCTATCTCATTTCCGCTAAACATCCCCGCAAGCGGCGCGACAACAACCATTATCATCACCACTCCTCCTAAAAGCTTCATGTACCTTTCATACTTTTCATTCGATATAATGCTTTCAAGGACGCTCATAATGATATATATGCAGAAAATATTTCCTATGTATTGTTTTATACCCTCCATATAATCACGCCCCCGAGAAGAATGCCGCGTTGGTCGATGAACAGACGATGGCTATGGTTAGCAGAAACATTATCCCGACATTCATTGAGCTCACCATGAGAAGCTTCACGCCCTCGTACATTCCGTTCAGACATTCCGTATAGTTTTTTTCAGCCACCGGCTCTAAAACCGCTCCTGCCGCCTTACAGCCATAAGCGAACACAAAAAGCTTTATGACGGGCATCGCACATAGCATTATGATGACAAGCATTGCAGCGACACCGACACTGTTCTTTATGAGCGCACCCGAGCCTAACACAATCCCCGCGACGGCATCAACCGCAGTGCCAGCACCGGGTATCATCCCCACGAGCCTGGTTATCGTCGTTCCCTTCAGCGAGTCGAGCATCGGGCTTATAAGTCCCTTTACCACATTTAGACCTATGACAACACCAAAAAGCGCCTTGTTTGTCCACTCGAGAAGCTCCTTTATAAGCTCGGAAAGTTTTCCGAATATGGCATCCTTCGATATATAATTCATCATATTTATAATCATATATATTGTCGTTCCAGGTATAACTATTTTTAATAACACCTTGTCCACTATCAGTATGAGGAACATGGCAAGCTCGTAGAAAGCTGCAGCCCCGGCACTCCCGCTTCCCGCAGTTATCACAAGCGAGTAGGTCGGTATGAGCACCTGCATGAATTCTACAACCGCAGTCAGAAGTGAACCTGCAACCCCGGCAGACCACTGCGCCGCAAAAGTCAGCACCGCCATGAGTGCGAGCTGTATGATATAGCTGCCCGTCCTTGCTATTCCCGCTTCAAAAAAAGCTGCGGCAATATTTTTAAACAGAGCTCCGACTATCCCAAGCAGCAGAAGCTTCACAAAAATATCCTTCTGTTCGGAAAAATCCCCGAATATGCCATATGCTGCCGAAACTGCTGCGCTTCTTAACGCCTCACTGTAATTTCCCGCCATCACGAGCTTTACCAGCTCATCAAAGTCAACATCATAGGATTTCAAGGAATCGTCGACCTCCCCAAAATCATAGTCATCAACCTCGACCGCATATACCCTGCATGGAAGAGCCAGCGTAAATGGCACGGCGAACGTCAGCACCGCCAAAATACACCCAATCCATTTATTCATAGCATTTCACCTACCAGCCTTAAAAGGCGTACCACCACGGGACAGCTCACATACAGAAGTGACAGTTTTCCGAAGTTCTCTATCTGCACCGCGAGTGCCGAATATCCCATATCCCTGCAAAGTGAACTCGAGAACTCGGCAATATATGTAAGCCCCGCCATCTTTAACATTATCACAATGTACTCGACGTCTATTGTCACAAACTGCGACATAATCTCAAGCTGCGACACTATGCCCGACAGTCTTGCCGCAAGATACAGCATTATGAGAACACACGCCGCAAGGCTCACATACAGATGAAACTCTCCCTTTGCGTTTTTAAGGCTCAGGGCAAGCAGTGCGCCGATTATCCCGATGACGGCTACCTTTATCATATCCATAAGCACACCCCTACAGCGAAAACAGATTTTTTATTGTCTCAAACAGCTCATATATGTACGGGACTATCCAGAACAGAACGAGCAGAAGTCCCGCAAGGCTTGTCAAAAATGCATGTTCCTCACGTCCGCTGTGCTTTAATATCTGCGAAATCACCGAGACAAGTATTCCGACTGCTGCAATTTTAAAAATAAGGCTGACTTCCAATTCATCTCCACCTTTCATATCAAAATTATGGTGAGAAACAGCCCTGCCATCACCCCCAGACCCATGTACATTCTGCAGTTATCGGAATACTTTCCCGAAAGTTCTGCAATATCCTCATCTACACCCTCAAGATACAGCTCAATATTGTTTATCTGCTGCACAAGGTCAAGGTATCCAAGGCTGTCGGCAACCCTTATGAGGCTGTCACATTCCCTTCCGTCAAGGTGTGCCGCTTTTGCAAGTTCCTGTGCCTGTGCCGCCCACACCTCCTTCAATGAGCTGCCGTTCTCCGCCCTCAGCTTTTCACCCATCCTCCAGAAAAAGTCCCGCACTGCCTCCTGTCCGACGCTGCATCTTTCACCGACGTGCATGAACGCGGACGGCAGAGTCTCAACACCATAGCGAAGCTCGCTCTTTAGCACCATAAAGCTCTGCTTGAGAGCCTTCAACGTGTCGATACGGCAGGCCAGCTCACCAACAAGCCCCCTCGCGTACAGCGTGGTGGCACATATTATGCATACCCCGCCTATAAGCTTTAATATAAGCATATACATCTCCATTCTGCCGCAAAGCGGCATAATATTGTGTGAAATCGTAATACATCTTAGGCTGTGTCTTTTACTGCCCTAGATGTATTTTCCACACTTTCCTCTGCAGGCTGCAGGCTGCCCTCATACAGCAGGCACAGCTCACCATCGTACACTTTGCAGCATCTGTCGTTCGTGAGCTGGACAAAACGTTCAAAAATCCCCTCCGACACAATCTTCTGCCCGAAGCTGTTCTCATCGGAATGCATCGTGCACAAAAGTGCCGCACCGCAGGAGCGCGCCGAGCGGATTGCACCGATATCCTCGTTCTGATTAATCTCGTCCACTGCTATAACCCTCGGCGACATGGCGCGCAATACCATCATTATCCCTCGGCTTTTGGGAACCATGTCCATCACATCGGTGCAGTCGCCGACATCATTCTGCGGCACTCCCTTATAGCAGGCAGCTATCTCTGAGCGCTCATCTATGACCGATACAGTCGTCCCCATATCGGACACACAGCGGACGATATCCCGCAGAAGCGTCGTCTTTCCACAGCCCGCCGGCGACAAAATCAGCGTGCTGTATATACCGCCTGTTCTCATAAGATGTCTCGTAAGCTCTGCAGCAATGCCGATGTGCTGCCCCGCAAGCCTGAAATTCATCGAGCTTATATTTTTAATATGCTTTACCTCACCCTTGTCGCATACTGCCTGTCCGCATATTCCCACGCGGTGCCCTCCGGGAAGAGTTATAAACCCGTTCTTAATCTCCTCATTGAAGGCGTAGAGTGAATAATCACTCATCAGCTCAAGAGCCCTGTCAAGTTCCTCCCTGTGACAGATGAGGGCGTTTTCCGGCTGTCCTTGAAGCTCCCCGGCAGCAGTCAGATAGTACATTCTGCCCTCTCCCACTACCCTGACGGGCCGGTTGATGCGTAGCCTTATCTCCTCCACCTTCTTTAGCATGCATGCCGCGGCAAGGCTCTCTATAGCGCGTTTAAGCCCACCTGTAAAGTATATTTCTATTCCCATTTTACCTCCTCCTTGCTTTGCTGCGGGGTTCCCGCCCTCCGCTTAACACATATTATGCGGGGCATGTTTCATTAATGCGAAAAGATTTGTCTTTTTCTTAGCCAAAATATAGGTTGAATAAACAGTCCACTCAAGTTATAATAAAAAAGTCCGCGCTAAGGGGACATATAAAAACATGGAAATGAGGAAAAACATGAAATTTTTAATCGATCTTTTAAAGGGAATGGTCGTAGGCGTTGCCAACATCATTCCGGGTGTCAGCGGCGGAACCATGATGGTTTCCATGGGCATCTACGAGAAAATCATCGGCGCAATCAACAATCTCTTCAAGCATTTTAAGCAGTCCATTCTCACACTGCTTCCTATTGCAATAGGAATGGTCGCCGGAATAGGTGTGTTCTCTTACATACTGCCGTACTGCCTTGAGAACCACCCGCTTCCTACAAGCCTCTGTTTTATAGGACTTATACTCGGCGGTGTACCGTTCATAGTCAAGCCGGCTGCGGAGAGTCTTAAAAAGGACGGAAAGCACATCTCCATCGGGCACGTCATCGCCTTTCTCTTATTATTCGGACTTGCAGTTGCGATGGCATTTATGAGTGAGACGGAAACACACTCGGCGGCCTTCAGCCTGAACGCACTGCTTGTAATCAAGCTCTTTGTCATCGGCGTAATCGCCTCCGCGACAATGGTTGTCCCGGGTGTCAGCGGTTCACTTGTTCTCATGCTCCTCGGATACTATTCGGGAATAATCGAGACAATACGAGACTTTATAGACTCCCTCATCTCATTTGATGCAGCAGCACTTCTTCATTGCGTCGGAATACTTCTTCCTTTCGGCATCGGTGTGGTAGTCGGAATATTCGCCGTATCGAAGCTTATCGAGTGGCTGTTTGAGAAGCACCCGTCAGTAACCTACAGTGCAATCCTCGGTCTTATACTCGCGTCACCGATTGGAATTATCGCAAAGATGGGGCATAACAACATCAACGTCGTCTCTGTAATCGTCGGCATCGTCCTTCTCGTCGGCTGTACCTGGTTCACCTACTGGTTTGGAAAAAAGACAGAAAACATAGAATAATAATATTTTAGAAAATCTTTTTCTACTAAAAAGCCGTACCACGGAACTTAATTTCTTCCCTGGTACGGCTTTTTGATTGACCCGAATAATATATAGTATGGTAATGGAAACGTGCTACTCAGCGTTCTCCTGACCGTTCAGCTTCGCCGGAACGGTGAATTTATAGTCACCGCTCACAAGCTCTTTTTCCTCACCGGTAACAGGCAGAATAAGTTTCGCCGTGGTGTTGGCAGGAATGTGGCAGTTGTAGGTCAGCACTCCGTTCTCTATTCTGTAGGCTGAGCTGACGCGCCCATACGGGGTCTCATGCCATGCGTTCACATAGTCAAGTCCCCCGCCTGCATGTGGTGTGAGAATGATTTTCCTGTAACCTGTGCCGTCCGCTTCCTCTGAGGTTCTGATACCGGCTACCGTGTCAAACAGCCATTCACCTATGGCTCCGTAGGAGTAATGGTTGAACGAGTTCATGGACACATCTCCGAAGCTTCCCGTCTCGGCTATATAGGAATTCCAGCGCTCCCATATCGTCGTCGCACCGTTCTTCACGCTGTAGAGCCAGCCCGGATAACCCGTCTCGGTGAGGAGCGAAAAAGCCATATCGTAATAGCCGCCCTTGCACAGAGCCGGTGCGAGGTGCTCTATTCCGAGAAAACCTACCGACAGCCTGTTATCCCTGTCACGGACAGCCTGCAAAAGACATGCCGCCGTCTTTTTCCTCTTATCCTCAGGTATAAGGTCGAAATCCAGCGCAAGCGCATATGCCGTCTGGCTCGGGCGCTTCGTCTTATCGTCGCCGTCCTCGTACCTTGTCCTGTTTATGATATTTCCGAACGCATCGGGCTCCGACTTGCTCATCTCTCCCCAGTACGCAAGGCTTCCGTCCTCCTTAACCCACGCCTCATTGAAGGCTCTTTTCACGTCCTCATGCCTCTTCTCGTAGCGCAGCGCATCGTCCGTCTTTCCGAGAAGCCGGGCTGTCTTTGCCAAAAGCCCTGCAACGTAGGCTGCATAGGCTGTAGCCGTGAGTATGAAAGGCGTTCCCGCATCGAAAGTGAGATGGTCTCCCCTTGACTGCTGTATCTGTATATAGCCCTCCGTCGATATATCTGAACATTCCGGCAGCTTCTCGCCGTCGACGGTTCTCACACCGTCAAACTGTCTGTCAGTCCGGCTCTGATACTCAACCCACGCGCGCATCATATCGTAGTTCTTCTCGAGAATACCTATATCGCCCGTCGCCAGATACAGCTTCCACGGAACGATGACAGCCGCATCCCCCCAGCCGGCACAGCCGCCCATACGTCTGTTGTCTCCGCCAAGAGGAGCCGTGTCGGGAACAGCCCCGTCGCGGTTGTACATAAGCTGTCCGTCCCTGACGTCCGTGAGCCATTTTTCCATAAAATTCTTGATATCCATGTTGTAGGCTGCCGTGGCGACAAATACCTGTGCATCGCCCGTCCAGCCCATTCTCTCATTTCTCTGAGGGCAGTCAGTGTAGACTAACAGACTGTTTCCTCTCTGCCCCCACACAATGTTGCTCTGCAGCTTATTTACATCCTCGTTAGAGCACTCGAAACCGCCTGCCATCGTCCTTGTGTTGGTGATGACCAGCCCCTCCACGCTTACGAGGGTGCTCTTAAGCTCCTCCTGTGTAAGCGTAAAGCCATTTCCGCTTATCTCGACATATCGGAAGCCGTGGCTGGTTCCGCCTGGAAGGAACTCCTCACTTTCGTCGCCGCACATAGTATAGCAGTCGGTGTTGGCGGCGCTTCTCATGTTAGCTATGTAGAGCCGTCCGTCCTTGTAGCTCATCTCACCGTAGCGAAGTTTAAGCGACCTGCCTCTTTTTCCCGTTCCGCATACCGTAAGCTTCACCGTGCCGACCATGTTCTGTCCGAAATCGAACACGAAATGCCCCGTCGGATTTTCGATGCATTCCGCTATCGGGGAAAGCACACGCTCAAGCCCAGCTTCATCTCCCTCCTGCGCCGTAATGAGAAAAGGTTCATCGTCCGGGAGTGTTCCGTTGGTCGGAATAACTTTGGTTGGCCAGTCAATTATCCCGCATTTTACAAAATTTCGCCCAAACCAGTCAATTTTTCTTCTCGCATCGACATATTCGCCCTGCTGGTAATCGGCATTTATAACCTGGCCCTCGTCCGTAAAATCCCAATCCTTGTCGGTCACAATGGTCTTTGCACTTCCATCGGCGTACTCAATCACAAGCTTTGCAAGGAAAGCGTTCTTCCTTCCGTATACCATCGGCATCGCGGTATATCCGACATAGCCTGTGTAATAGCCCTTCATCACAAGGGCGCCTATGACATTTTCTCCTTCCTTTAATGCGTCCGTCACATCGTAGGTCTGGTACATAAGTCTCTTTCTGTAATCCGTGAAACCCGGATTGTAAAAGCTGTTATTAACCTTATCTCCATTTATGTATACATCATAGAAGCCCATCGCCGTCGCGTATAGTCTTGCGCGCTTAATCTGACCTGCGCTGTCAAAACATTTTCTCACGCAGACTGCGCCCGCCGGATTGAACACATAGAACTCGTTCCCGACAACAAGTTCATCATACTTTTTCATCACATGTTCCGTGCCGTTATCAGTGTAAGATATCACAATATTTTCAAGCTCACAGCGCCCTTCGTCCTGCACCACGCCGAGGTTTCCCATGCCCTCAATGCGCGGCATAAATGCTGCATTTTTAGGAAGTATGTCCTCACCGTCAATAACTGCTGTGTCATTTATAAACAACGACAGCCTCGTGCCTTCAACGCCGATTTTCAAGCTGCCGTGATATGAATGTTGTTCCTTGTTTTCATTGGCTGTTTTATTATTTTCAGTATTTTTTTCTTCGTCGCTTACTCCGCTTTCGCCATCATTTTTTAAAGCTGTGGCAGAAAAGCTATATCCCTCACTGTTTCCAAGCGTCTCGCAAAACGGCACTGCGTCCGTCCATGCGGCGTCATTGTATCTTCTCACAAGACAGCTTCCGGACGTAAAATCCAGCTCTACAGCCATGTAGTTATCCTTGTCCCTCACATTGAAAGCCAGACCTGTCCGCCCGCTGCCGCTCACGCAGAAACCGGTCTCTATCGTGTATACCGCAAGGCTGTCTGTATTCACACTGTCATACGGACTTCCGACAAACTGAGCTCCGTCCCAGACCTCCTTCGAGCTCCCCATAAGCCCCGTCTCGAACCAGGATTCACCCGAGTATATACAGCCGTGATTGTCCATAGCCACCACTGTCCAGCGATATCTTGCAGCCGGCTTGAGCTTCTCACCCTTGTATATAAAATAAGCTGACTCAGATGTCTCACACACGCCGCTGTCCCACACAACCTCGCCCTGTCCAGCCTCGCACAGTCTGACCCGGGCAGACTGCTGCATAACGCCATGAGCGTCCGTGTCGAACCTCCAGCCAAAATATATCCTGTCGTCATCGATACCCATGGCACATTTTCTTGAATTAACTTTCAAATCGTATAAGCCTGACATATTTTCCTCCATTCTGTCTCCGTAAATACAGCACAATTAGCAATAAAAACATGCTGCACAGCTCTTGTTTACATAAGAATCTTTTTATAACATACATATCCGCCAACACACTTAAAACCAAGCTTCATTACAGTCTCTTCACCTTCTTCATCGCAGAAAAAGGTCATGTATTTTCCACCGAGCTCCTTTGCCACATTCAGCGCTTTTCCCAAAAGTTCCCTAAACAGCACGGGGTCAAAAACATTGTCTTTAAAATCTATTCCAAAAATTTCAAACCATCCATCATCTGCTGTCATAAAGTAGACACAGCCATCTGCCTCATTATCCTTAATCTTAGCAAAAATAATCCAGTTATCAATGTCCGAATATATTCTGTCAGAGTTCCAATACATGTCACCTTCCAGATTGCTGTGAAGAGCTCTAAAGTATTGATAATTGTCTCTTGTAATGCTGACAACTTTATCACTTATCCTTATCGGCTCATATTCACTTAGGAAAACTGAGTTATTGTAATCTTCCTCTATACATTCAAAGCCATGAGCCAATAAGAAAGCTATTGCCTTTTTGTTCTGTTTTGGATACCCTAAAAACAATTCATAACCTTTGAACTTTTCCTGCACCAGCTCCAGAAATTCCTGTAATGCCTGTTCAGTATGAAGGTTAATATTAAAACTCTCTGTAGACAGATAATTATCTTCTGGAAAATAATAGTAATGAATCCATCCTTCAACGACCCCTTCATATTCGAAAAGAAGAATACATTCCGTGTCACTTAAAAAAGCCTTTCGGGCACGTTCCATAAACATTTCTTTTGTTTTAATTCCATCGCAGTAAGTCGGATAACCGGATTTTGTCTGGTCTAAAGCAAGTTCATATACAAAACCTGCATATTTTTCATACTCTTGTTCCGTACATATTCTCAGCATAACAATCCTCCTCATTTTCTATATATTTACCGGTCAAATCTTGATTTCAAGTGTTTATACCTTCGGCTGATAGCGCATATCCGACACATTATACACTGTAATAAATGCCTTCGGATCCTCTTTATTTATAAAATTCATCAGCTTCTGGTACTCGTTTTTATCCACGATGGTTATGATTTCATTATGCTTGTCAAAATTGTATGCGCCAATCGCCTCGTACATCGTGGCTCCGCTGTGCAGGTCCTTTATTATAAAATGACGTAGCTCCTCCTCCTTTTCGGTGATGATGCAGACACGGCGTTTTATGTTATTGTCAAAAATAAAATGATCCAGAACAATTCCATTAAAATAGGTGCCAAGGATACTCAAAACCACAGTCTTTTTATCGAAGACAAACGCGGCCGAAAGAGCCACACACATTCCAGACAAAGACATGGCACGCCCAAGCTCTATGTGCAGATATTTGTTCATAATTTTTGCGACAATATCCAGTCCTCCGGAGGACGCGTTGCGGTTAAAGAGTATGCTGAGTCCTATACTTACCACCAGAATATAGCAAAGCACGTCCAGCTCCTGGCTGTCCGTCAAGGAGCCGAAATCCGGGAACAAAATCTCAAAAAGTCCCAAGAATAAAGGCAGCAGCACACTTGTGTAGACCGTCTTTATCCCAAATTCTTTTCCACAGGTAAAAAATCCGATTATCAGAAGCACTATATTGAGTATCATCGTGATTGCCGACAACGGAAGCGGTATAAAATTGGACAGCACAATTCCAAGTCCCGAAATGCTGCTGACCGATGCATGGCTCGGCACCAGAAAGAAGTATACCGCCGCCGCAATGACTGCCACTGCCACGGTCAAAATCAGAGTCTCTTTCGCAAGCTCTTTGTAATTTAGTTTTTTGTTCATTATATTTGCTCCTTTGCAATGTCCTGCAACCATTATTTTTACATAAAATATTTACATTGACTAAAATATTCCGTTGCCTCTTCTCTCATCAGTGCGACTAACCCGTCAGCCTTATCTTCCTCCCTGAATTGTTTCAACCCTTCAAGGTAGGTGTTACGATTTTTGTCCAAAATTATGAAGGGTTCTATATCGGAATATTTCAAACTTTCTCGGAAGATTAACATTCTTCCCGTTCTTCCGTTTCCGTCCTGAAACGGATGTATCGACTCATAACGTGCATGAAAGCGCGCCAATGTTTCAAGAGTCTTATCCTGCTCGTCATACCACCGCAGAAGCTTTTCCATCTCCGGCTCAACCTCAGCCGGCAGTACTGTCCTGTACATTCCCATCATATTAGGACGTTTTTTATAATCTCCGATAGCATATCCATTGGCTCGGTCCTCAAATACTCCAGATTTTAATTCATAGTGCATTCTTTTGATAAGCTCCTGAGACAATTTCTCATCTAAGGTATCCAGCATATAATTAAACATTAAAAAATGTCCATTCATTTCTTCAACATCTTTTGCCCTGTAATAATCATCACTTTTAGGCAATGTTCCGTTATCAGCAAGCACTGCTTGCAGTACTGCCTCCAATTAAACTTTAATAGGGTGGCAAAATCACCACCCTTCCCAACATTCCGTGGCATTGGAGCTGCCCTGCCCAGGATTTATCCTATTTGTGATACGGTTCTCCCGCGATAATTCTATACGACCGGTACACCTGCTCGAGCAGAATAACCCTCATAAGCTGGTGCGGGAATGTCATCGGTGAAAAGCTCAGTTTGTAGTCTGCGCGTTTCAACACTCTCTCGTCTAACCCCAGCGAGCCGCCTATAACGAAGGCAATCGAGCTCTTACCCGATATTCCGAGCTTATCTATCTTGTCAGCAAGCTCTGTTGATGAGAGCTGCTTCCCCTCTATGGCGAGAGCTATAACGTACATATCGTCCTTAATTGCGGAGAGTATCCGGTCGCCCTCCTTGGCTTTTATCATGAGCTCCTGTGCAGCGGAGGCGTTATCCGGAGTTTTCTCGTCGGCGGCCTCGACAATATCGAGCTTGCAATATTTTGACAGGCGTTTCCCAAACTCGGCGATGGCATCGCGGTAGAACCTCTCCTTCACCTTGCCAACTGCTATTACGGTTATTCTCATAGCGGCTCCTTTTTATATTTTGATATGTTTATTGCTCAGTATACAACTCATTGTAAATCATGCCGGTAATATACTCGAGATAGTCCTCAGCCAGCTCGGGATACTCACCCTTTATCTGATTCTCAATAAAATGGTATCTCAGTTCCCATTTCTCATAGGTTCCAAGATCGTCCGTTACCTTGCAGGCATTGTCTATGCCCTCTGTAGTGTAAAGCTCACGGATAAAAGCTTTAATCTGCTCCGTGAGAGCTTCCTCGGCGGCAGCCTCCCTCCTGTATTTTGCACTGTTTCTTACCGAGACAATTCCGACAATCAGGAATATAACAAACAGCGAGCCCATCACGATATTGGTCAAAAGCTTCGATGTCGGTGTGAGATTAAAATTGAATACCCCGAATATATGAAGAGCCACGAGCACAGCGCCCACTCCACCCACAAGAAGAAACGTATACGCGCTCGACTTGTTGTCCTCGTACTTAATGCGCTTTGGCACATACGCAGGAGCCAGGTCCTTCTTCCCAGTATTCTCAGCTTCATCTGCCAATATGTCACTATCCTCAGGCACGTCTAACCCGTCCTCCGCTTCATCATAAGCCATGTTCCCCGCTTCGTCTGCAGGAAAATCTCCGTTCTCCTCTACATATTCTGCGGCTTCATTGAGTTTCTCGACAAGCTCACACCCACAGTCAGCACATACCTTTATTCCCTCGCGATATTCATTTTTACATTTTGGACACCACATATAATCTCCTCCGAAATTTTTGATGTATTTGTCACCATTGTTACATGACATTATTCTTATATTTTCTGAGCTCGTCTATATAACGATGCCCCAGCTTCGACAGGTTGACACCCTTTCTGGTAATGTAGCCTATGGTCATCTTCTCATCGCTTTCAAGCGGCACGGCGCTGTACTCGCTTCCATTTAACTCCTCACAGATTATTCCTGAGCAGAGTGTATATGCGTTCATGCCTACCATAAGATTGAGCGCCGTGGCTCTGTCGTTCACTTTTATAAGCCTCCTGTAATTGTAAGTGCTGAGTACCTCCTCCGAAAGATAAAAGGAATTATTGAGTCCCTGCTCGAATGAAAGGCAGGGATACTCCTCAAGCTCCTGCATGGTTATCTTATCATTTGCCGCGAGCGGATGCCCGTTCCACAGATACACACAGGTGTTGCAGGTGAACAGCTCATGAAACTCCAGCTCATTCCTGTCGAGAAGCTTGTCAAGCACCTTCTCGTTAAACTCGTTGCGGTAAAGAATTCCAACCTCACTCTTAAAATTCCTTACATCATCAATAACCTCCGCAGTCTTTGTCTCCCTTACGGCAAACTCATACTCATCAAAGCCGAACTCCTTAGCGACAACCACAAATGCTTTTACTGCAAAGGTGTAGTGCTGCATCGAAACACAGAACTTCTTTCTGCTGTTGGTGCGGCTGATGTATTTATCGTCCAAAAGCTGGTACTGCTCTACAACCTGCCTTGCATAGGATAAAAACTCCTCACCCTCAACAGTTGTCCTGATACCCCTGTTGGTACGGATAAAAATCTCTATGCCTATCTCCTCCTCGAGACTCATCACCGTCTCCGACAGGCTGGGCTGTGACAGATAGAGTCTTTTGGCTGCCTCGTTCATTGACCCGCAATCCGCGATGGTTATAACATATTTAAGCTGTAATAATGTCATAGATTAATCCTCACACTAAGCCTAGGCAAGATACTCAGCCAGAAGCCTGAGCGTGGCAAAGGCTCCCAGCCTGTGGCTTCTCTCATAACCATGTGAAGCGTACACACCCGCTCCGATTAGACCGTGTCTTACATCATGTCCCGATTTAAGTGTGACATCGACATCTGAGCCGTAAAACGGATATATATCAACAGCATAATCAATATTGTTTTCTTTCGCAGTATTTACAAGTGCCGTAACCACATCATAGTTGTACGGTCCTGCGCTGTCCTTCGCACATATCGAAACCTGCGTCTCCCTGCACTGAAGTCCGTCGCCTACACAGCCCATGTCCACGGAAATAATCTCCTTGACGCCGTCAGGAACCGTAGCCGCAGCACCATGTCCCACCTCCTCATACACTGTCACATGCTGATAGAGTCTCCTCTTAGGTGTGATATTTTCATCCTTTAACAATTTTGCAAAGCCGAGCAGTATCCCGACACTCAGTTTATCATCTAAGAAACGGCTCTTGATGTATCCGGATGGTGTTATCACTGTTCTTGGCTCAAAGCAGACTATATCGCCTATATCAATGCCGAGCTTCTTTACAGCATCCTTATCAGTTACCATCTCGTCGAGCAGCACCTCCATGCAGGAGAAGGTTCTCTTCTTCTCGCTGTACTCCTTGTTCACATGCACGGACGCATTGTCAAGCTGGAATACACCCGTGTAGATTTTTCCGTCCCTTGTCACAACACGCACATTCTCAGCCTCAGTGTTATTGGCATTAAGACCTCCTATCGGAACAATTCGCAGATTGCCGTCAGCCTTAATTTCGGAAACCATTCCGCCAAGTGTATCAATGTGTGTGTCAAGCATTACGGCATTATCCGCGTCCTCACCACCAAGATCGACCAAAACGCCCCCCTTCACCGTCATCTCAGCCTTATACCCGAGCTTATGGTACTCCTCCATCACATACTCAGCGACGTTCTTCGTATACCCTGATGGGCTGTCAATATCAAGTATCTTCTTTGTCTCTTCCAAAATATAATCTGCATATTTTTCTGCTATCTGCATTGCTGATATCTCCTTTTCATTACATCGGTTAATTAGATTATTCTGTATTGCAGTTATTTCTGCCCCAAATCAAATTTCGTAAGATATTTTTCAAATTCATCCATAGGCATAGGCTTTGAATAATAGTACCCCTGTATTATATCGCACTCAATTTCCCTCAGAAATTCTACCTGCTCCGCTCTCTCCACGCCTTCACATACCACATGGATATCGAGCCCATGAGCCATCTGGACAATCTTTTCAATGATGTATCTGCTCTTCTTGGAATCATCCGTGCTCTCAAGAAATTCTTTATCTATCTTGAGTTCATCCACCGGCATATCCTTCAAAAGATTGAATGAAGAATATCCACTTCCGAAGTCATCCATTGAAAAGATAAAGCCAAGCTCCTTCATCTTATTAATCAATCCAATCATAGCATGTGAATCCTCAATGAAGGCGCTTTCCGTAATCTCAAATATAACAAGATTCATAGGAATATCATATTTATTCAGCATATCCTGCAGCATGCTCAGATACATCCTGTCATTGACATGAAGCCTTGACTGATTTACATTCACAGGGAAAACCGGAAGACCGTTGTTAATACGCCTTCTAAGCATCTTGCACACCTGCTCAAGAACGAAGAAATCCACCTCTGTAACAAAACCGTTTTTTTCGAACAGAGGAATGAATTCCCCGGGCGAAATAAACCCTTTTTCCGGAGACAGCCATCTTACAAGAGCCTCACAGCCGACAGGTATTTCTGAATTTATATCAACTTTGGGCTGTAAATAAACGATAAATTCATTATTCTCAAGTGCTTTTTTCATGCTTGCAGTCATTTCCTGATACTTTATAAACTCTGCATTCAATGAATCATCATAAAACATTATCGGCGATTTCGAATCATCTCTTGCCCTCTTTTCGGCTATTGCAGCCTTGTCAACCATATCTCTTACGCTCTCCGAATCATCCTCTTCGGACAAATATACTCCGCATGTACTCTTTACAACCACCGAGTCCGCAAACCCGGATATGTTAATCTCAATGTTGGAAATATAGGTCTCAAAATTGTATCTTAGAGTATTATAATCTATGTACGGGGTGAGGAAAACGAACCTGTCCGCCTGTACTCGGGCATAAATTCCATCCGGCTGCATCATATCATCAAGCATCTGCGACATAAATTTCAGAACCATATCGCCCTGTTCCCGTCCATAGAAATCATTTATATATTTGAAATTCTCAATATTTATGAAACCTATAGCATATTTTCCGTCCTTAAAATTAAGCTTCTCCGTCTCCTTGTAGAACTTTGACTGATTCCAGTGCCCTGTAACAGGATCCGTATAAGCTAGTTGTTCGAGCATCTCCGCTTTCTTTCGTTTCACAGAAACAGCCAGTGTTGTAACTGTTACCATAATCACAACCAGCACAAGGCATATCTGCAGGCGGTAAGTTACGATTATGTTTAAGAACGGATTGGTTCTCTCCTCGGAAAACAAGACTCCATTGATTATCCTGTTCTTGGAAAGTTCCGGCGTTATTGAAGCTATAGCTTCGTTGATTATACTATTTATTGATATTTCGCTGTTGTTTTTGAATGATAAAGCAGCCATATATATGTACTCATCCCTGTATGTTCCTTCAAGCATTGAGTATGTCGGTTTGTCCGAATATATCATCCATGAATAGCTATTTATATAAACCGCATCTACCTCGCCATTCTTAACAGCATCCAGGCAGGCTACAACACCATTATAGTTAGTAAATTTCAGGTCATCCGAATGTGACTGACCTTCGACGGCAAAATATGATGTCAATCCTACGCTTTCTGCCTTGTTTTTCCGGTCAAGCTTGACTTCATATACAGGGAACTGAATATACCAGTTAGTCACATTCAAGTTGTTCTTCTGTGCCCAATCACGATAACATGGTACCAATGCTATCATATCTATCTTTCCTTCTGCCAGATCAACCTTACACTGCTGCGAATCCCCATATTCATGATACACAAACTCAAAGCCGGTAAATTCGGAAAAATAATCAAAGAAACGTCTTGCTATTCCTCCGAAATTCCCATTGTCATCCGTGTATTGCAAAGGATAGGAATCCCTGAAATAGCCTACATTGACTATCCGGTGTTTCTTTACATAATCGTGCTCAGCTCTGGACAGACTTGCATAATTTGCCTTGCTTTGCCAGTACAGCGCATCATATAAATTCTTAATATATATATTATTTTGATTTTTATACCCGAAAATAGCATTATCAAAATCATCTATAACAGACTGCATTTCCTTGTTTCCGACGAAATGATAACTATGTTCCCCTACAATAGCAACATTTCTGACATTCTTATCGACAAACGTGAGATTGCCAATCAGGGCAGCATCTACTTCCCCCTGTTCAACACCGATAAGTACTCTATTCTCATCCTCATAATATTTCTTTTTATATGTAAAGCCATTTGCAGCCGCATATGCATCAAATTCCTTCTCGGCAAGTGAATTACGGCACAGGCCTATTGTCATATTATTAAACTTATCAAATTCTTCAAAGTAGACATCCGCATCTTCCTTAACATATAGAACATCATTCTCTTCAACAACGCTTCTTTCTGAATAAATATAATCCGGCTTGTCCGCTAAGTCATCAGCTGTCAATATAATATCACACTTCTTTAGTATCAGACTCTCGAGCAGCCTTCCCCTATCGACAATAGCAACATTAATCTTATAGCCACATTCTGAACCAAGCTGTGCAAGATAATCAATTATATAGCCTTCGTATCCGCCGTCACCGTTTACAGCCGCAAAGCCTTCGGCTCCATATACGCCGACAGTTATGCTCTTTAGCTTTGTATCATTCTTGTTTGCCGCAAATATTGTCGTGACGTTCATAAAAATCATTAAAAAAATTGTTACTACAGCAATTTTTCTCTTCTTCAATGTCTTGTTCCCACCCAAACATTATACTTTTTTATAAAATCAATATAGGCGTCCCCATGACAAAAATTCCAGTCCTGGAGACAGCCCATACATAAATATTATTTATTGCTTAAATATTCGTCAATCCCTTTTGCGGCAGCCTTTCCTGCACCCATTGCAAGAATAACCGTTGCAGCACCTGTAACCGCATCTCCGCCTGCATATACAGCCTCTTTTGATGTAAGTCCGTTCTCATCTGCCACGATACAGCGGTGTCTGTTTATCTCAAGCCCGTCTGTAGTCGATGAAATAAGAGGGTTTGGTGATGTTCCAAGAGACATGATTACCGTGTCAAGCTCAAGCTCAAACTCTGATCCAGGTATCTCAACAGGTCTCCTTCTTCCTGAGGCATCAGGTTCACCGAGCTCCATGCGGATACATCTCATGCCCTTTACATGTCCATTGTCATCAACTAAAATTTCAACCGGATTGGTAAGAAGGTCAAATATAATTCCCTCCTGCTTTGCGTGGTGAACCTCCTCGACTCTCGCAGGAAGCTCCTCCTCACTTCTTCTGTACACGATATGCACCTCTGCTCCAAGGCGGAATGCCGTGCGCGCCGCATCCATAGCAACATTTCCACCGCCGACAACGGCAACCTTATGTCCTGCCGCAATAGGCGTGTCATAGTCATCCGAGAACGCTTTCATAAGGTTGCTTCTTGTAAGATACTCATTAGCTGAGAACACACCGTTGGCATTCTCGCCCGGAATTCCCATAAACTTAGGAAGTCCTGCACCTGAACCGATGAATACGGCATCAAAGCCTTCCTCGTTGAGCAGTTCATCTATGGTTACGGATTTGCCTACAACAACATTCGTCTCAATCTTGACACCGAGTTTCTTCACATTCTCAATCTCTGCCTTAACGACAGTCTGCTTTGGAAGTCTGAACTCAGGTATACCATATACGAGAACTCCTCCCGCCTCGTGAAGTGCCTCAAATATAGTCACATCATATCCAAGCTTTGCAAGGTCGCCCGCACAGGTAAGACCTGAAGGACCTGAACCGATAACCGCAACCTTCTTGCCGTTAGGTGCTGCCGGAGCCTCAGGCTCAACATTATTCTCTCTTGCCCAGTCTGCGACAAATCTCTCAAGCTTGCCGATGGATACCGGCTCACCCTTGAAGCCTCTTATACACTTGCCCTCACACTGGCTCTCCTGCGGACATACACGGCCGCATACAGCCGGAAGAGCCGATGACTTTCCAATAACCTTATAGGCTTCGGCAAAATTACCCTGCTTAACCTCATTGATAAACTCCGGGATATGTATTGCTACAGGACATCCCTTCATGCACTGTGCATTCTTACAGTTAAGGCATCTTGAAGCCTCTTCCTTAGCCTCTTCCTCATTATATCCTAAACAAACTTCTTCAAAATTCTTCGCTCTGACAGCAGGTTCCTGCTCTCTTACAGGTACTTTCTTTAAAATATCCATTCTAGTTACCTCCACACTGGCCGCATCCACCGTGATGTGTAGCGCCTTCCTTTAATTTCAGCATTGCCCTGCCCTCTTCTGTCTTATACATCTGCTGTCTCTTCATGGCTTCGTCAAAGTTAACAAGATGTCCGTCAAACTCAGGTCCGTCTACGCATGCGAACTTGACCTCGCCGCCAACGCTTACGCGGCACGCACCGCACATACCCGTGCCGTCAACCATAATCGGATTGAGGCTCACAATAGTCTTAATACCAAGCTCCTTCGTGAGAAGAGCAACAAACTTCATCATAATCATAGGTCCTATGGCAACACAGACGTCATATGTCTTATGCTCATCATTGACAAGTGACTTGATAACCTCTGTAACCATACCCTTGCGCCCGTAGCTTCCATCATCAGTAGTGATATAAAGATTTCCCGCTACAGCTTTCATCTCATCTTCAAGGATGAGAAGCTCTTTATTCTTGGCACCGACAATGACATCTGCATCAACGCCATTTTCATGGAGCCACTTCACCTGCGGATATACCGGTGCTGTACCAACACCACCTGCCACAAACAGAATCTTCTTATCCTTAAGCTCCGGTAAATCCTCCTTGACAAGCTCAGAAGGCATTCCGAGAGGTCCCGTGAAATCTCTGAAGTAATCTCCCTCCTTCAGATGTGACATCTTCTCTGTGGAAGCACCGACAATCTGGAATACTATTGTAATCGTACCCTCCTCACGATTATAATCACAGATTGTAAGAGGAATTCTCTCTCCGTGCTCATCCATCTTAACGATGACAAACTGCCCCGGTAAGCATCTCTTAGCTACGCGGGGTGCCTTTACGTCCATAAGAAATATCTTGTCAGCAAGCTGTCTTGCTTTTGTTATTGCATACATAACATACCTCCTAATTCTTCATTCTTTTATTTTAATATATTAAAGCAGAAAAGACAACCGAATATTTATTTTAAAGTAAATTATTTTTAAACAAAAATATGCACTTCACAACTGAAGCAGTCATGAAGTGCATGTCAAATATCAAAGCCTTTTTATTTAATATATAACCTCATCAAGGGTATACACGCCATTGTTCTCATATACCGTATAGACATACGAATCCTCGCTGTCAACGCCCATCTGGTAGTTAGCCTTTAAGTCACCCTGCTCGGCTGAAACATAAATGTCAAACACCCATATCGAATGTCCTAATATGGTCTTTTTCTCATCAAGTACAAGTTTAACCGGCTCACCGTCCGATGAGAGGTGCTGGGAATCAACCATGTTCTTGTGCTCCATAGCCTGCCATAATATCTCAAGTGCACGTTCCTGTGACACCTTATCCTCAAGCTTGAGAACATAATTGCGTTTTACAACTGCGCTCTTCTGTCCATTCTTATCATAGGTAATTACTGACAGGACATTATTTCCGGATGGCATGTCAAAAGGTCCTGTATATAATGTGGATTTATTCGTCGGCGTAGTGTTATCAAGAGTATAGTATGCCTTTCCCCCTGCCGGAATGTTGCCAATTACAATAAGCTGTTCCGTCTCATAATTCCCGCTTCTTGGACTTATTGTCGGTGCATCAGGCGCCTTATATTCAATCTTGTATTCAGCCGAAACCACCTCACTTGCAATATTGTAATCGTTCACGGCTATGCACTTGAGCATGGTGGTTCCCTCTGTTATATCAATCTTATTGCCATAAAGGCTGCTATTGACTGTCGGTTCGCTTCCGTCGGTTGTGTAATATATTCTGTATCCATAATCGGAGGTAATCTTGACCTCAAGGTCAGTCGTATATTCACCACCTTCAACAGCTATCGCAGGCGGTGCCACATAATACTTGGCAACGGCATCCGCAGCCTGCGTATCTTTATACTTATTATACAGTTCAACAAGAGCCTCCGTTACCCCGGCCTGTTCATAATAATTCTCCAGATACACTATCGCCTCAAGATTGTACTGATCAATTTGAAGTATATTGTATAACATACTGATAGCCCTCTGCGTATCGCCCGTTGCCGCATAACAGTCATATAAGCTGAATCTGAGATTTATCTTATTCTGAGCTTCATCAAATGTAAGAGCCTTCTCAAGATACGGAATAGCTTCATCATACTTCTGGCTCTGTACATACTCTATGCCCATATTATTGTAATATGCAAAATTGTTCTGTGCTTTTTTAAGGACTGAATTGATTGTAAAGAAAGCAAGCATTATCAGTGCAGCCACAACCACTATCACTATTGCAGCTATCGCAGCTATCTTTCCTGCTTTGTTTTTCTTTCTTTTGGCTGCAGGCCTTTTCGTGCCATTGCCCTGTACATATTTTACATCTTCCTGTCTGCTAGAGGAAGCGCCTCTTGATTGTGCACTGTTTTTTGACCGGGTATTACCATTTGGCTGGGTGCCATTACTCCTAGGCTGCGTATTCTGTCCCGTTCTATCCGAACTTCTCTGTGATACACCGAGAACATCACCGCCTGTACCTCTGCCTGACATCTGTTTCCCCTTTTCCTGCGAGCCCTGCATCTCCTTTAAATAAACCTGTGCATCAGTTGTCTCATTCTCAACAATCTGTGCTATTGATTTGGCAAGCTCAGCTTCAAGCTCAATATCCTCTGAACTCTTTTGCCTGACCGGTTTGCCACATACATCGCAGATTTTCTGATTATCATTCAATTTATGACCACAATTTTCACATCGTATCATTATAAACTCCTCCCTGAATTACTCCTAAAACCTTATTACACCCTAAATTTTCTATCATTTTCTAAATCTTGTCTAATATAGCATAATTTAATTTAAAATTCAACAGGATGATTGAAAACTAATAAATTTGTTAACCTCAACTTGTGATTTCATTTTCTTTTTATAATTTCTTCCCTTTTATTTTACTTGTTATACACAAAATGGTCACATGATATCTATATACTAAAATACGGATAGCAAAGTTAATGCTTTCTATCTC
>CAKRJT010000006.1 GCA_934351925.1 uncultured Lachnospiraceae bacterium | reverse complement strand
CCTTGCATGTTTATAGCCGTGTACGTCCGTAATACATGTACATATAATGTCTTGAATATAAGTTCTGATTCATGTGTGTATTCTCCTTGTTTTTGTTGAATAATATACCAGTCTTGGCAATTCATGTCAACAATCTATTTGCCATTCAGAATAATATCTATCCTACCATCTGAATACTTACTTTCCAGTTCTTCCTTTAACTTCTCAGAAACAGCAATCTCCTTAATATTACATCACAATTTCACTCTCGAAATATTGTTCCTGAAAATGAATCTGCCTCCTGATTTCTTCCTTTAAAAAAGTCATTCCGTCAGGCACGACTACCCACTTTTCTTCTACATCATCTTTTCTCTGAACAATGGCAATAATTTTGCCTGTGAACTTGTCTACTGGCTCATTTACACCTAATATATAGGCATCCTGCTCTTCTCCATCTGGTGCCATAATTCCTTCAATGTAACCATAATTTATTGGATAATACATATCCTTATATTCAGGATGATAACTTCTTAATGGTCTATCGACTATGACAGTTACTGTTGTACCAATTTCTGCATTATCGGCACTTTTTGTCGGCATGCAACACAAATCTTTGATTAGGATATCCAAATTCTTCAATCAACTCATCCTCTTCAAAGCCAAATTTCTTATATAATTTTCTAGGTGCAATTCCTTTAACATCATTTTCTCTAAATGTAGACACAGTTATATCTTTATCTCGGTCAAGTTTATCAAGTGCCTCACTCAAAAGCATCGAAGCAATTCCCTTTTTTCGATAAGCCGGATCAACAGCCAGACAACATATCATATTATGCTTTCTTGAATACAAAAGCACGCCAACAATATCTTCTTCATTCTTCACGCACAAAGCACGCTTGTCATTCATAAATTTCAAAACAATTATTTTGTGTTCTTCTATACTCTGCTCCGTCTCTAATCCCGGAAAATTCCAACCTACTTTTCTAACTAATCGCATCCATGAATTAATATCTGATGGTCTGCCCAATTCTACCTTTATATGTTCTATCATCGAATTTCTCCTCATATCTGCTTTGAAACAAAATGTACAATTTCTTTCCCTGACTCAAGGATATATGGTATCAACTCTAAAGGATATACCTTAGTACCCTTCTTTAAATCTTCTAGTGAAACCCAACAGAAATCCAAATCAATTCTTTCATTATCCAGCTCATCATATCCATGAAACACACCATCTAATGGAATATTATCATCCATCAGATGTACATTATAATATAAGCATATCTGATGACAGGGTCTTTTTCCCCATGGAAAATAAATTTCTCCGATTGCTAACAGATTATCTATCTCTATCTTAGCATGAAGCTCTTCTTCAAATTCCCTTTTAAGAGTTTCCATACTTGTCTCCATAGCCGCAACATGCCCGCCAATAATAGCATAATCATCATTCTTCGGACGCTGTAACAAGATTTTATCATTATGTTTCAATATACCGCCAACTCTGTATGAAAATACAAAATCATCATTTTTAAATAAAATATCCACTTAACCACCTCCAACCCGTTCATAAAACTTGTATTAAAAATATATTTATAAGATCATAAATCTCCTGGTGCAAATGTATCTTTCTCACATATAAGGTAAATGTCTTTATTCATTTTCCCCTCAAAGTAATGCATCAATTTCATATTGGAATTCCACTTGTCCTGCGGATAAAAACCATACCTTTTCTTTACGTCATTCATCCTATTTTCTATGTCAAGAACGCCTTCCGCTCCTGCCAAACAATCGCATAATTGAATTAACCGGTCATATTCATCATATATGGTCTTTGCTAATTCAGTTTTTATAATTGTCAATTCTTCATCTGTAACATCAAATTTTCCAATGTATTCATCTATCGTATAATTATTAAAAGAATGGGTTAAACATATCTTTGCTACTTCATCATATCCCAGTGATTTCATATATACGTATCCATCATAAACGTGTCCAAGATGTCTTACACCAAATTTTCTTCCTATATCATGTAGTAAACCTAATATATATGCTTTCTCAACATCCATATCACCACATGCACTTGCTATTTTTTCTGCACAGTGTGCTGCTGTTAAACAATGTTTTCCCCAAGGTCCCGGATTAAATAATAACCCATCACGAATTAACTTCAGTGCCTCTTCTCTTGTTGGCAACATAGCTAGTACCTTCTTCCTTTTTCTTTACCTTTTCAAAACTGATAACTCCATTATTCTCCCCACAAATAGAGCCAAACTAGAGCCATTTGATAAAACAAATGCCGGAAGCCCGCATAAATACAGGCTTTCGGCATTTTAGTCGGTTATTCAAACTCGGCAAGTTGCCCTCTCGTCTTAAACTATTTTGTTTAAGTTTTATTTGAAATCTGCCGATATTTTACTTTATTTGCACACTTTATTTTGGCTTACTGATTTTCTGTTGCCAAAGTGTTGCCATGCTCCAATTATAACCACTCCCAACAGAAGAGTCAACCGTTCCTACTTTTTTCACAATTCTATATGTGCAAAGGAATTGTTTCTAAATAACGCCTTTCTACATTCGCATGAATAGCTCCGTACTCTATCATCTCATCCCATGTTTCATCTCTTATCAAGGATATTTCAAACCATCTACCTTTTAATACAACAAGCAATTTTTCATCACTAAACGCATGGCAGTACCATGTTTCTTTAATTTGCTGTTTCAACATATCCGCTACATCCATGATTTTATCCTCTGCAACTTGATACTCGTTTATATGCCATATCGGATATTCATCTTCTGGCACATTTTCAATACGCTGTGCCACAAAATAAGAAGCCAAATCGCATAATACATTTTTATTATCAATACTTTCCTCAATTATCCCCAGCCTATACATAACAATCACCTTTTTAGCAATGTACATTTACAGCGCTTCCTTCAACATAAAATACACATCCTGTACACTATCAAAAGCAGTCAAAATACAATTCAACATATCCCTTCCGAAAAAAATATTACTTAGTTCATCTTCATGTACAAACGATATTTTCTTGCGTTCCAACCACTCCTGCAACACTTCGTTCTCATCCTGATAATATGCTCTTTTATATTTTTCTCCGCGTACTTCCAGTAATCCTGCCTTATTGAATTTTTCAATTATTTCTTTCGCATAATGTTTATTATCCAATATGTAATCTCGTATCTTCTCCATACCTCTTGCATCTAAATTATAAATATTCAATCCAAATTTGTACCCTGTTAAAGAGGCATCAAAAAAGAACCCAAGGGCATTTTTCTTATTGGCTGTATCCAGCTTAAATCGAATATAGAAATATTCCTTTATGGGGGTGTCACTACAAAAACGAGCATCATTATATGCCGAAGAAATACTTCTTCTCTTATTGGTTAGTAAATCACTGTCTATTTTACTAAAATAGTCATACAGTTCATAATACAATTCCTCCAGTGGATATTTCACACCTTCAAGGTATAGTACTTGATTATCTTGATGAGTATTTTTGCAGTTATTCGTGCTGATTGCCTGATAATGGCCTATTGTAAACTCATTAAAACCTTCAAACATCGTTTATCTTCCTATTCGCCAATTATTTCTAATTCATCCGGAAATTCTCGTATGACAAGGGCACAGGTATTGGTTAATCTGATGTTATCCTTTAACGGATATTCTACCTTACCTCTCACTTCTCCATCCGGACAATGCACATCCAATCTTGTATTTATCAGCCCTAAACTTCCTACCAAATTATTTGAGAAAAGAAGGCTTCCGGCACTCACACCAATTACCATTCCATCCTGCTTAATATACTCCATTAAGGTTGTACTAAATCCGGTAGCATTTACTCTTTCAAGCAAATAAGTTGTATCCCCACCACACAAATATACCACATCATATTTCTGTAATTCAGCTATTTCCATTCCTGTGTGCAAATCAAAAACTTTAATATTTTTATTAGAAATACCACATTTTAATAAATCATTCATGCATTTCGGCAACATCTCTATTGCCCCTGCATCTATAGCTGCTGTAGGGATAAATAACGCCTTTACCTCTGACACAGCTTTTCCCAACATTTTCACAAAATAGTCTTTGATTTCTTCTGTTTCCAAACCTGCTGATGTTAATAATACTCTCATATCCGCTCCTATTCTGACCAATTCATTTCCCGGTCGGTAATTCCCATCTTCCGACATTCGTTGCATACATAATCTTTTTCTTTCTGATTGCCAATCTGATATTTCAATATTTTATCTTTGAAAACAATGTACTTCTCATTTCCAGCCTTAAAATCAACAAACCAATTTCCACCGTTATCTGGGTCATTCCCCATTACTTTGACTTTGGATACTTGCTCTGGAAAATCCTTTTTATCACTGGTAAAAAACAATACCGTCCAATATTTCGGCTTTCCACCGGTATTCCATAATTCAATCTTATGTACATTCAGCAAGTCAATGATGGTATCATCTGTTACACTTTCTTTAATCAATACTCCTTCATATACTTCCTGCTTCTTCCCTTGAATTGCATTATTTCCACAAGTGTGCACATTCTTAACTTCACTTAATGTCAATTCATCCTTTAACAACACATCCATGGAAACATGAAACAATTCTCCCAGTATTAACAATTTATCCGTTTCCGGCAACGCAATGTCCGCTTCCCACTTGGATATTGATTGTCTGCTTACATTACATTTTGATGCAAGTTCTTCCTGCGTCATTCCGTTTGCTTTCCGCAATTCTATTATTTTTTCAGATAACTTCATAAAAGATTACCTCCCGCAATTATTGATTTTATTGTACAAAATCTTTATTATTTTTACCACCAATTTCAAAGTTCTTTTTCGCAACCTATAGTTGCCAACATAAAAACATAGAGGGGTTTTATCCCCTCTACAACAATCTTTATCTGCCACCTCTGTCCTTCTTGTGTTGGTGGCTCTGTCTGCTATTTTCCCGTTCCTGCACTTCCTGTTGCTTTCTCTGCAATCTTACCTTCATGCTGTCCGATTCTGCCTTATTTCCGGTCTGCTGTTCCCACTTTGCAACCGCAGATTGGTAATCTGCATATTCCGCTTTAGAAGCCTTAAATTCAGCCAAGAACTCCTTCACATTCTTATAGCCATACCCCTGCACCATACTTGATAGGTACTGCTTCATGTTGACTATCTGCGTCTGTAACTGTTCTGCCTGCTCCTGCAACTCCTTACGCTGTTTTGCTTTGAAGATACCTTTTGCTCCGGCAAGTTCCTTTTCCACGCTGGTAAGCTGTTGCTCTCTATCATAAATAGCAGCATTCTGCTTCTCCAGCTTATTATAAATATCCATAAGTCTCGGATACTTGGAAGCAAGTGCTGACTTCTTAGACATTTCCGGCACAGGCTCGCTCTTAGCTTTTACAAACGGATTTACTCTCTTAACAGGTATCTGCTCCTGTTCAGCCTTTCCGCTGTATATCTGAAATTATTAGTCTATTCGCTATAACAAAGCTTCTTTCGGAAGAAATTGGTGTTTACCCTGCCAGATACAGTCAGATAACCAAGTTTCTGCAATTCTGTATTCAGCTCTCTTACAACCTTATAGGCATAAGACTTTGATACGCCCAGTTCATTTGCAACTTCTTCCACCGTCATAAATGATTTGTTCTCCATACAACCTCCTCCTTTCGTCATTATTTGTTGTTCGCCGTTCTCCCTCACTGGTTCCTAACAAGTTGCCTTGCGTGGTACTTTGTCGTGTATCCATCTTTGGTACGCTCGCTTTCGGTCTTGGCATACTTTGGCGGATGGTATCTGATTGGACGGTCATTCAGTTTTTGTACTTAACTCTTTTTGTTTAAGTCCGTGTTTTGTATAATACTAAACATTTTAAGTTAAGTGATTTTCCAAAAAATCTTAAACATTTTTATTTAAGTTCTTCTTGCTATCCTCATTGACTCATGCTATACTCTACTTAAACAGATTTGTTTATCTGACCGTTTTATACAGATAAATGGCAACAATATGATTAGGAGGCAATGCCTCTGCTCCTGCAAGGGCAGTCGCATTTTCCTTCGGAAAACAAGGAGGCATTACAATGGCAATCGGACAAAGAATACGATTTTTCCGTAACAGAAAAGGCATGACACAGAAGTACCTTGGCGAAATCCTTGGTTTCGTTGGTAAAACCTCTGATGTCCGCATGGCACAGTATGAGTCAGAAGCAAGAATACCAAAGCAGGAGCTTGTAAAGAACATGGCTCATTTCCTTGATGTCAGCACTCATGCACTTACCGTGCCGGATATTGATACAAATATAGGTCTAATGCACACTTTCTTTGCTTTGGAAGATATGCGTGGACTGAAAATCGGAGAAGTGGATGGAGAAGTTGTGTTACGCCTTGATAAGTCCGACTATTCCACCTATTCCACTATGGATAAGATGCTTCGTGCATGGCTTGCCGAAGCTAAGAAGCTGGAAAGCGGAGAAATTACCAAAGAGGAATACGATGAATGGCGTTACAAGTATCCGGAACTGGATACCCACCAAATCTGGGCGAAGGTCTACCCACAGGAACTTTTTGATTTTATAGATGACTGTGCCAAGAAGGCTGAAAAAGAAGAACAGAAAGAAGCGAAACGCAAAAAGAAAAAATAGACATAAAAAAAACCTTACCAATTTTCAGTTGTCATTTCTGAAAATCAGTAAGGTTTTCTTATGCTCATAAAGTAATCTTATTTATTGAATAAGGAAAATCTGTTGCCAAATCGTTGCCAGTACTTAAACAAATTTATTTGGAATCCGCATAAATACTGAACTTTTTCAGCACTACTTCTTACTCAAACTCTATAGTCCCAGGCGGTTTGCTCGTCAAGTCGTAGAATACTCGATTGACTCCTCGAACCTCATTTATAATTCTGCTCATAACAGTCTGAAGCACCTCAAACGGTATCTGTGCGGACTCAGCGGTCATAAAATCGATTGTGTTCACCGCACGAAGCGCAACAGCATAATCGTAGGTACGTTCATCGCCCATAACACCTACCGAACGCATGTTGGTGAGAGCGGCAAAATACTGGTTAGGCATCCATGACGGGGCAGTGCCGTGTTCGCTTCTGTATGCCTCAACTGCCTTGTCAACCTCCTCACGGTAGATAGCATCGGCGTCCTGAACGATGCGGACCTTCTCGGCATTGACCTCACCGATAATTCGTATGCCAAGACCCGGACCAGGGAATGGCTGGCGAAATACGAGGCGCTCAGGAATACCAAGCTCAAGACCAGCCTTGCGGACTTCGTCCTTGAAAAGGTCACGGAGCGGTTCAATGATTTCCTTGAAGTCAACAAAGTCAGGCAGACCGCCGACATTGTGGTGCGACTTGATTACTGCTGACTCACCGCCGAGACCTGACTCAACGACATCAGGGTAGATTGTTCCCTGTGCAAGGAAGTCGACAGCGCCGATTTTCTTGGCTTCCTCCTCAAATACGCGGATAAATTCCTCGCCTATAATTTTACGCTTGCGCTCAGGCTCCGTAACGCCCGCAAGCTTGCTGTAATATCTCTCCTGTGCATTTACTCTGATAAAGTTAAGGTCAAACTGACCGTTTGGACCGAATACAGCCTCAACCTCATCGCCCTCATTTTTGCGTAAAAGGCCGTGGTCTACGAATACACAGGTAAGCTGCTTTCCGATTGCTCTTGAGAGAAGTCCGGCAGCAACAGAGGAGTCAACGCCGCCTGAGAGGGCGAGCAGTACCTTGCCGTCGCCTACCTTGGCACGAATGTCCTTGATTGTATTTTCAACGAAGGAGTCCATCTTCCAGTCACCGGCACAGCCGCAAACGCCTTTGACGTAATTTTCAAGCATCCTGGTTCCCTCAAGAGTGTGAAGTACCTCCGGGTGGAACTGGATTGCGTAGAGGTTCTTTTCCTCATTCTGTGCTGCTGCAACAGGGCAGTCCGCCGTATGTGCGACAATTCTAAAGCCCGGAGCAATTTTTGATATATAATCAAAATGGCTCATCCAGCAAGAGGTCACATTCGTGTCGCTCTTGTGGTCATCGCATGTGATTCCGGCTACATTCTCCGCAGGACTTCCGACTCCCTTAAATAAAGGCGATGTCGTATCAACAAAAACTTCCGTCTTGCCATACTCGCGCACAGGCGCTTTTTCAACCTTGCCGCCAAGAACGTGCATCATAAGCTGTGCACCGTAGCACAGACCAAGCACCGGAACACCGAGATTAAAAAGCTCCTCAGTGCAGGTCGGAGCACCCGGCTCATAGCAGCTATTAGGACCACCGGTAAGAATAATGCCCTTCGGATTCATGGCCTTAATCTTCGCGATATCCGTCTTGTATGAGTATATCTCACAGTATACATTACATTCTCTGACACGCCTTGCAACCAACTGGTTGTACTGCCCGCCAAAGTCAATAACGACTACCATTTCTCTGCTCATGGTATATCCTCCTGTATTTTATAATAACTCTTCCAATGTCGAGTTAAAGCTTTATAACTTAACATTATTCTTATCATACAATAAATGGGGGGGATTAGCAAGGTTTTTATGTAATGGCAATATTTAATAAACTTTTTCGATGAAATCTTTGACAGCGGATATGATATTATGTTTAAGCAGTACACTTGCTAATACACCAAAGCAGTCTGTATTTAGAAAACCAATCAACTGTTCATTATAATTATTATAAGAAGGTTGTGTCTGCTTTGTATTACTTGTATGTAGAGTATTGCCGGCATCACATAACATTTTAATTTCCGGATATTCGTTTTTTATTCTTTTATCCAGATCTTCCGCTTCCGAAATACAGTCGCTGGAAACTTCAAGCCGCTGAATCATCTGTGATAATTCGTTTAAATCGTTTCCGGCTTTGATATCATCTTTTGTACTCTTGGCATCGATTATGTCTAATGCCTTTTGTTTTAAATTTTGATGTAAGTGTATCATGTGGATACCTCCTTTGCTTTTTATGGTCAAATAATAACATTTTAGTTTTCGATGTTTTCATGTTAAATATCGCATAATTTGATAATTTAAGACATAATGCGACAAGAAGTTATATTATTATACATGCCTTGGATTTGTTGAAGTATTATGTATATTGAGTTTGAATAAAAAATTAAAGTCCGCAAACACTGGTAAAATCAAGGATTTGCGGACTTTTTATATCTTTTTCGACGTAGATAATTCCATTCTTTTTCCCACTACTACCTCATCATTCCCCCAATAGCTATGCCCCTAAACACCTGCTCCACCGTTGCGCTCATGTTCTTTCCCGCAGTCTGCTTATCCATCGCCTCATCAAGAGTTGTTACAGAGCGAAGTATCGTGAAAAATGCATCTATTCCATGCTGATTGCACAGAACCGCATCGTCCGTGACACAGCCTGAAAATGCGATGACGGGTTTGTCATATTTTTTTGCAAGCTGCGCTACCCCGATAGGAGCCTTACCCATAACGGTCTGTGCGTCCAGCCTTCCCTCGCCGGTAACTACAAGGTCTGCGTCCTTTATATAATCTTCCAATCGTGTCTCGTCAAGGACAATCTTAACTCCCGACTCCAAACCCGCATTTGTGTAGGATAAAAATGCAAAGCCCAGTCCGCCTGCCGCCCCTGTTCCGGGCTTGTTCATATCTGCTGTCCCGTATTTTTCATGGGTAAGACGTGCATAATTGGCAAGCCAGCTATCCATCTTGGCAATCATTGTCGGCGTTGCGCCCTTTTGCGGTCCGAAAACCGCGCTGCAACCCTGCTCACCGCAGAGCGTATTTTTCACATCACATGCAATCTTAAAATAACAATCCTTTAATTCCGTAATAACATGCTCATCTGATATTTTATCAATCATTTCCAAACCCTTTGCGCCAAACGGAACCTGTCTGCCATCAGCATCAAGAAAATCATATCCGAGAGCCTGCAACATTCCAACACCGCCATCGTTTGTCGCACTTCCGCCGATACCGACGATAAAATTGCGGCAGCCCCTTCCGATGGCATCACATATCATCTCGCCAACGCCGAATGTGTTTGTATTCATGGGATTTCTCTCCTGTTCGCTGACCAAAGTTATTCCCGCCGCCGCGGACATTTCCATGATTGCTGTTTTTGACTCCCCGATTATGCCGTAAGCTGCTTCCACCTTAGTGCCGAGAGGTCCTGTCACCATGATTTTCACAAGCTGCCCATCCATACCGAGCGTGAGAGCCTCAACCGTCCCCTCTCCTCCGTCAGCTAAAGGACGGACTACCACATCTGCCTCCTTCATCGCCCTGTGAATGCCTTCCGAAACAGCATAGCCCGCCTCAAGTGAGCTAAGACTTCCCTTAAATGAATCGATTGCCACTACAATATTCATGTTGCCTCCATTTTGCAGACATAAGCTGAAATATCTTTTTTCCAAATTTCCGCCAGCCTGCGTAAGATAACTGTCCCAATATAACTATATTAAAAATCGGAATATGCAAGCCTTTCGACCGGCTGACATCTGCTAATTGCTCTTCTCCTGATTTTCAAGTATATCAATAAGCTGCAATATCGTCCCATTGAGACTGTCATCAAGTCTCTCGACACATTCCACAACCAGTATATCCGCCTGTCTGATATCATCCTGTATATCACCGATGTTGTCGCGATGTGCAACACTCACATGGGCAAAATCACGTTCAAGATACGGCATCATATACAATCTGAATGAGTCACCTACCATGACAAAGCGGCTCTGATTTGAAGCCGTGGAATCGGTTCTGTAGACCGCACTCTTCTCCGTATGAATATGGTCTATAACTCCGTCCGTATTAAAAAGTTCAATTTCCGGCTTATAATCGGCTATATGGTCATAGTCCCTATCATAGTCCTTCCAGCTCAGCCCTGCCGTGATGACGAGTCCCCATATACAGCTTCCCTCGGTATAATTCACACTGTCCGGCGACACATAATCAAGCCCTATATTCTTGTAAAGTGCCTGTACCGCTATAAAGCTGCCATAGTGGTTCCAATGCGTGTCATATTTATAGTATGTGCTCATCGTGTCCTTTGCGGAGCGCAGCTCATCAATCGGATAAATAATTTTTACGGAAGAATTTTGATTTACATAATCAACAAATCTCGGAACCTTTTTATAACTGTTTTCAATGGTGTAGGTCGGCATAAACTCCGAATAAACCTGCTCCTTATTAGGGGCAATCATAAACTGCAGCTTCACCCCGCGGCTGTCGCAAAGCTGTTGAAGCTTCTGCATCAGGCTCAGCCTGTCCTTCATCTGCTGCTCAGTCATCAGATTGCTTCCACAGTAGTATCCTATGCTGTTATCGTAATTGCAGAACATCCAGTCGTCCCTTCCGAATATTGTTCCATTCATCTCCCTTGCAGGAAAATATGGCTGTGTAGCTGTAGGGTCGACATCACCTGCATTATTATTTTCCTGTCCGCCGAAATTAGTGTCAGTCTCTCTCTTTGCTGTTGTATTTCCCGATGCGCTGCCTGCTGTACCATTTCCCGGCTTATCCGCTGCGTCTGTATTTTCTTCCATTCCGCCCGACATCCCGTTATTATTCACATCTCCGGATATGCTTTGTGTGCCATCTGATGCATTATCAGATATACTGCCCGTGTTAACCGGCACCTTTCCTGCTGCGACATCTCCTGACGTCGTGTTTCCATTTCTATCGCCATTATTCCCGTCAGCAAGACGCGTGCTGTTTTCAGGCTCGGTCATGCCTTCATTTGAACTCTCCGGCTCACCTCCTGTATTCGACGAACTGCGGCTTCTGTCCGCAAGCGCAACAAGAACGGGCTGTGCATTTAAGGTGTATGCCCGTTCAAGCTTGGAATTAATTTGTCTGTTGATTGTTATAAGAATACTTCTGTACGGCGCGTGGTCATTATAGTACGCCTCCAGCTCCGACGTTATATTTCCAATATCTGCGCCACTTGGAAAATCCGCAAGTTTCCTGTTCTCGCCGAGGTCATAATCCAGCTTTTCCATAATCTGTGCGTCATTCACGCTCACCAGCTTCAGGATGAGCCACGAAGTCTGCGGAAGAATGAGCACACAGAGAAACAGCACTATCGAAATACGCCGTATAATCTTTCTCCCTAAATTTCCCGAACCGTTTTTCTTCTCCATGTGCCCTCCAAATTAGTGTAAAATTCGAGCGACTAAGCCGATATGCATAAATATAACACGTTATTCACTCAAAGTACAATTCAATTACCTTTATGCATTTTTACTGGTGATAATTCTCAAGGAACTCCCCAAGCTTTCCAAGTGCCTCCTCGAGTACCTCCACTCTCGGAAGATATACGATGCGGAAGTGGTCAGGCTGTTTCCAGTTGAAGCCTCCGCCGTGAACTAAGAGCACCTTCTTCTCTTTGAGGAAATCATATGCGAACTTCTCGTCGTTCGTTATATTGAACTTCTTCACGTCAATTTTCGGGAAAGCGTAAAAAGCTGCCTTCGGCTTCACGACGCTGAGCCCCGGAATGTCGTTGATTGCCTTGTACATGAACTCTCTCTGCTCGTAGATACGTCCGCCCGGGACAATGTAGTTCTTCACGCTCTGATAGCCGCCGAGTGCGGTCTGAACTATCGACTGTGCCGGAACATTTGAACAAAGGCGCATGTTGGAGAGCATGTTGATGCCCTCAATGTAGTCCTTTGCCACTTCCTTGTTTCCACTTAAAATCATCCAGCCAACTCGGAAACCTGCTATCATGTGGGATTTGGAGAGTCCGCTGAAGGTTACACAGAATACGTCAGGTGCAAGCGACGCTATGGAAATATGCTCACCATCATCCATGACAAGTCTGTCGTATATCTCATCCGAGAAAATTATGAGCTGATTTTCTCTCGCAATCTGAACTATCTGTTCCAAAACCTCCTTCGGGTAGAGCGCACCTGTCGGATTGTTAGGATTTATTATTACTATTGCCTTTGTCTTTGAATTGACTTTCTTCCTGATATCGTCGATATCCGGGTTCCAGTCGGACTGCTCATCGCACAGATAATGTACGACCTTGCCACCCGCGAGCGTCGCTGTCGCCGTCCAGAGTGGATAATCAGGCGATGGAATTAAAATCTCGTCACCGTCATCTAAAAGTGCCTGCATGCTCAGGTTGATGAGCTCACTCACACCGTTGCCCGTATAAATGTCATTTATTTCAACATTCGGAATATTTTTTAACTGCGCGTACTGCATAATTGCCTTTCTGGCAGAAAAAAGTCCCTTCGAATCAGAATAGCCCTCGCAGTCGGTAAGCTGCTGTCTCATATCGTAGACAACCTCCTCAGGCGCCCTGAAACCAAACGGTGCCGGGTTTCCGATATTGAGCTTTAAAATATGCATTCCCGCATCAGCCATGCGGTTAGCCTCCTCGACAACAGGACCTCTTACATCATATAATACATTGTCAAGCTTTGATGATTTTGAAAACTGTCTCATAACATTATCTCCCATTTTCTCTGAATATGCTTTATCCGAACTTTCTATATCGCACATCGGTTTTTCCGTTTCTTCTCCCGCAAGCCACTTCCCGTCCACGTCCAGTGCCTTTGCGAGAACCGCTAAAATATCTTTCCTCGGCTCACTTTTTCCGCTGAGGTACTGGCTCATATGGCTCTTTCCAATGTGCACATCACATTCACGGCCAATAGGCTCCGCAAGTCTGATTACATCAACCTGCTTTAACCCCTTGGCCTCCATCGCTTCTCTAAGTCTCTGTGCGATTCCTGACATATAAAACCTCCTTATTCTTATTTCTCACTGTTTACCCGCAGCACTGTAACCTTCTCAACTATACCACCATGCCTTGAACTTTTCAAGAAATAATTGAACTTTTTTATTATGAGTTCAATATTTCTTTTAACATATACGTCCTGTTAAACGGAAATTCAAAGTAATATCCGTCCGCAAAATCCTGTGTTAGCTTAATCATCTGCTTTGCAAGTTCAATTCCGACAGCCTCGCCTTCCCTTCTGCTTCCATTCTCCGGATAGCGCTCCACAAGCTCATCGGGTACATTCACGCCCGCAATCTCATTTTTCATAAAGAGGGCATTCCTGCGGCTGATCAAGGGCATAATTCCGCAGAGTATTCTCGCCCCTGTCTCCTCCTTTATGTATCTGAGGCGCTGTACGTCCTCCTCGCAGAATACCGGCTGTGTCAGGAAGAACTGTGCGCCCGCCGCCAGCTTCTTTTTCACGCGGCCAAGTTCAACTTCTATATTCTTTCTGCCCTGATTTATGGCACCTCCATAGCAGAGCGGACTGTCGACAAACACTTCGTCATTCATCTCCTGCGCTATCTTCATAAGTCCCACCGAGTCGAAATTGAACACCGACTTCACGGTCTCCCTCACCATCGACGGAAGCGGGTCACCGGTTATGATTAACATGTTGTAAATATCATTAATTTCCGAACCCATGAACATGGAGCGCATAGCCACCGCATTCTTGTCACGACAGCATATATGCGGCATGACGTCCATTCCTGTCTCGCGGTGCACCTTGTCAGCCATCAGAACAGAGTCGACTCTTGTACGCCCCGAAGGTGAATCAGGAAAGGTCAATACATCAACCCCCATGCCGACAAGCGCGTGTGCCGACTCGAGCAGCTTCTCATCATCGGCATTGAATGGCGGTGCAAGTTCAACAGCTATGAACTTCTTTTTCTTTATCTCACCGTTCCCGTCATACAAAAAACCCTTTCTTTTTGTATGTTTTGGTTCAATTTCATCATCCGTATGTGTCTTTTTATCATATCTTGGAAGCTTTTCAAGCTCTGTGCACATTCTCTCTATTGTTTCTGGTCTTGTTCCGCAGCAGCCGCCTACAATATCCACACCCTTTTTGGCAATTTCCGTCATCTTGCCGGCGAAATATGCCGGAGCTCCGCCAAAGTGCATCTGATTTCTCGTAAAATTAGGATACCCCGCATTTGGAAGCGCAATAAAAAACTTATCCTCCGGGAGTCCAAGCTCATCTATAAGCTGTGCCATATGCCCGGAGCCGACACCGCAGTTAAGTCCGACCGCGTCCACATCAAGCTTGGAGGCGTCAGCTATAAGTCTTTTGGCACTCAGCCCTGCCGCACTGTAGCCGTACCGGTTCACGCTGAAGCAGATGCTTATAAATATATCCTTTGAACTTTCTCTCAGAAACTTTATGGCAGGCAGAATATCCTCATAGTCGGCAAATGTCTCAAAATGAACCGCATCCACTCCCTGTTCAAGCATAACTGCCGCCAGACGCACATACTCCCTGTCCTTCCCGTTTTTTACAAGGTCTGTCCCATCAGGTATCGGGCCTATATCCCCGGCAATATAGACCTGCCGGGTTACACCGCTGTTTTTCACGGCATCACGCGCAAGCGCCACCGCTGCCCTTATATTTTCATCAACTTTATCCTCATTATCGGACAGCAGGCTGCTGTTTGATGCGTATGTGTTTGTCCTTATATATCGCGCGCCCGCATTTATATACTCGGAGTGAAGCGCCACAACCCTCTCAGGGTGCAGTGTATTAGCCGCCTCCGGCAGCTCGTCAGCACCGTATTTTTCCGCATAACAGGTTCCAAAGGCACCGTCAGCCGCAAGTCTGTTATTTTTAAGATATTCGCGTAAGTTCATTTTGTCTCCCATTTTGTGTATTTATTTTTATCTTTTATAAACATTTAATTCTGAATATACTGAAGGTGCGCGCCCTCAAACTGAACCTTCCCATATCAGGCACCTTTCCGTCAAAAGTCGTCTCAAGATTGAACTCGTAAGTCCTCACCTTATCGTGGCACCTTAGGCTGTTGTAGGCGTCCTTCTCCACCTCTCCCATTATAAAGCAGTGAATTTTGCTGTAGTCAGATTCAAAGCCCTCCGTATCCACCGTCACCACGCAGTCAAAATCCCATGGATTTACAAGCTTTACGATGAGCTCGTTCTCTGAACTGTCGTAGGATACCGTGTGGAAAATATTTTGTCTGCGTAGATCTGATGAAAAAGCATCGCCGTCCATGCGGTTTTCAACGACATAATCGCCCATATTCCCTGAATACATCTTCTGAACGAGGAAGCTTGGGCTCGGAAAACATGTCGCATCGTCGAACCATATCATGTCAGGGGTCCACTGTGTGTAGCCAAGCCTTGCAAAAAGAGGAGCATACGAAGCGAGCACAACCACGTCTGCATTTCTCTCTACTCCCGTCAGGAAGGCCGCCTCGCTGAGTGCCGCCCCCAGCGTGTTTTTAGAGCTGTCCATAGCCTGCTTCTGAACATGAGCCGCATATTCTCCGGCAAACACCTTGACATTTCTCGGGTAGCTGTCATAAAATCCTGTATTTTCCATAAACCACTCAGGCGGACAATAGTAGTGCTCATCAACCGCGTAGACGAAATTGTCGGGTTTGTTGTCTCTGTAATAGTCCCAAGCCTTCCTATAATAATCTGATTTGACATCGGGACCCGCAGAACCGATGAGCTTTATTTCAGGATATTTTTCGTGGACTGCCTTTTCAAAAAGACTGTAGCGCCTGAAAAACTCCGACTCCTCATTCTCCCACTGTTCATTTCCTATTCCAATCATCTCGAGGTTGAAGCTGTCAGGGTGCCCCATCTTTGCCCTGAGCGCTCCCCACTGCGTGTCTGCTGAGCCATTGGCAAACTCGATAAGGTCTAACACGTCCTGAACATACTCCTTGAACTCCTCCGACTCCGGGCTGACCCTCTGCGTCGACTGATACTGGCAGGCAAGACCAACATTCTGAACCGGAAGAGGCTTTGCACCTATGTACTCACAGAGAAGAAAATACTCGTAATAGCCTATATCATAGCTCTGGTTGTAGTGGCTGAACGCCCCCGCCGCAAACGGCTTATCCTCATTTCCGTGAACAGCCCAACGGTTCCACGTCCGTATCCTCTCCTCGCGGCTGCTGACCGTGTGCTTCCACTGATATCTGTTGCTAAGCTCATTTCCCTCTACAATACAGCCTCCCGGAAAACGCATAAATCCCGGCTTCATGCTCTTTAGCATTTCCGTGATATCCCTTCTGAACACTCCGCACACGGCATCATCGGCTGCAAAGGAGAAAAAGTCCGCACAGAGCACACAGCCCTCCGAAACCTTATCCTCGTCAAGCTCCACCACAAAAAGTTCATATCTCTCCATCGCTGACGCCTCGAGCACAGCCTCATATTTTACCCATTTGCCCGTAACGTGCTCCGTCAGCACGCAGCTCTGATTTCCGACCTTTATACGGACGGAGCCGCTGTAGTTGTCGCTTTTAAGATACGCGTTCACATGATACTTCATGCCCTCGCGAAGATAAATTCCATCGTATGCCTTGTTCGCAAAGCCGCACTGCCCCTTTTTCGGTTCAAACACCAGATAATGCGGAGCCGACTCCGATACCGGCTTATCCTGACCAATCGATAGCACCGCCCCGTCTCCATTCGTCGGATAGGCAATCCAGCCATACAGCCCATCGTATTTTGTGGAATAATTGTCCTTGCAGCCGAACGCCTCCACGAACTCAAACGCCGCATTTTCGAGCTGCTGTGCGCTTATGCCTCCGTCACAGCAGTAATTTATATCCTCATAAAAAACGCCGAACATCCCAGGTGTTATGTCCGCGCCCTTCTTATTCCTAATATATAACTTACGCTCAACCGCTCCCGCCATAACCTTCTCCCTTTCCGCGCCCGCAGAGGGCGCTCTGAAATATTTTAAGCACATAGTGTTGAGGTCAAAATACCTTTTAACCTCAACAGCTCCTAATCAAATTATAGATGCAATTCCCAACAATAGCAACCAAAAAAGCTCCGGTGCCAGCCATTCTAACAACCACAATTTCTGAAAATTGTGTGAACACCCACAAAACTCCCACTTATAATGCTATAATACATTGCGGATTAATCTGGTCGAAACCACCCGGCAGCATGAGCTTTACTTTATGATTACCGCCTGCATTAACAAATTTCTATCTCGGGTGGTAAAATTAACACCTTATTATTACAAAAAGAGCTGATATACGGGAAATCATACGGCTTATTACAACAACGAAGCCAATCAAGCTGTAATATACAACTGAAATACAGAAAAAAGAATATTTTTTACCGCTGCTGTGTGTAAATAGCCCCGAGAGACAGTCGATGGCGTGGTCGTCGAGGCTGACCGTGACCACTATGCTTTCCAGCGCCCGTACATACTCATGCCTGACATGGCTGACAGTGACATCACGGATCCGCTCATTGATGAGCACTACTTCCCTATTATACCTATCGCACAGGGACTTATAATAGGAACGGCAAATAACGATGCAGCCGTAACCTCGCTCCTTAACACCTCAGAGTCAGCTTTTTCAAAGGCGGACGGCTACAATATAACCACCTACGAAAAAGAGGACGACGATACCGACGATATTTATTTCACAAACAATAAAAGCATGACAGCGATGAGATACTGGCTCTCGACACCGCAAAGATTAAGAGCTACCTCTCCACCGTCGGCTCCGTAAAGCACACGGACTATGTAACCTATAATGCAGTCGAGGACGAGATAAACCGGTACGGTCTTGACGACCCTGAACTCACCATAAACATAGGCTGCTCGACGGAGGATGAGGATAAGGACGAGGTTGAAAATTCCTTCAAGCTCGACATCAGCACCGTCGACGACAACCATTATCTGAGAATAAACGACTCCCGGATAATATACAGCCTATCGGCTGCCGTTGATGGCAAGTCAATCGCGCTCGTTCCGAGAAGCCGGACGATTGACCTTATCGAGGCTATGAACGCTATTGTGCTTGGTAAAAATAGTGCGGAAAAATAAGATTTATTCCAGACAAAAGCTGCATGAAAGCTGCTTTGAAGCAAAGCATACAGGAATGTGCGCCTTGCCTCGGTGGCGGATATATACATAGAAACGCCGGAACCGGTATTTGAGACGACACCTCAATTGACCGGTTTCGGCGTTTTTATCATGGGCTTATTTTACAGCCCCTTCTCCATTTTCTATAATGCACTTTAAATTAACAATCTGCTATCCACTTAGATTTAATAACCAGATTATTGCAGTTTTTATACATTTTTAAAATTATATTATGCAAATCCTGAAGCCAAATTATTTTGTTGTATTTTTCGTGCAATGTATTGATATTTTAGTGCAAACATCATATAATATAAATATCAATAAAGAGAGGATATGATATCATGGCAAAGTCGACCACCAGCAATATAAGTATTCGTATGGACAGTAATCTCAAGGCGGCTGCTGAAGCTTTATACGAAGAGCTCGGTATGAATCTGAGCACCGCATTTAATATTTTCGTCAGACAATCACTGCGCGAGCGCGGAATTCCCTTCAAAATAACCGAAGGCTCTCCAAATAAAGAAACCGTCTCTGCTATGCTTGAGGCAGAAAGGATTGCAAAAGACCCTACTGTCAAAGGATACCATGACGTAAATGAACTTTTTGCAGACCTTGATGAATGACCAAATACGAAATCAAAAATACTACCCAATTTCCTCCCTAATCCCTATACTCAAGTATCTCCCCCATCTCCTTCCGCGGTCTTGGGTTCGGCTTTTCGTCCGCGTATCCGACCGCTATGGCACCTATGAGCTGCCCGTATGGTGATTTTCCATCAGGGTTCATCACAATAATCACAGCCGGGGCATTTCTCATAATTTCCAAGGTGTGAAATGCTTCCGACAAAGCCCAAGCCGATTTCGGAAGCAAAACATGCTCCTTCTGCTCCTTTATCAGCGCCTTTTCCATAACTTCGAGCAATTCAGCCTTCGACTTTTCCATATAAACAATATACTTCCACGGCTGTCTGTTCTTCGCCGACGGCGCAAGCCTTGCCGCCTCTATCATCGCCTCAAGCTGATTGCGCGTGACACTTTCTGCCGTGTATTTTCGTATGCTTCTTCTTGCTCTGATTATCTGTGTCAAATTATTTGAATTTTTTACTTGAAAAAAATGCATTGGTTCCTCTTTTTATAAAATGATATTGGAGACAAAACATGCTATATAGATTTAGCTGTGTATAACGTGTTATATTTATGCATATCGCGACTTTTGTGAGGAGCTTAGTTGTTCTTAGGACTCTGTTCACTGTCCAGCCACAGTCAGCATGGAGGCTGACTGAGTTGCAAACAGCCACGGAGGGCTGGTTTTGCAACGGTGGCGGCACATATAAAAAACAAGTATCAGAGTCCTTAAAACATCTTGCTTCGCACAACCAGAGTCGATGTGCATAAATATAACACGTTATACACTCACAGACTAAATCAGCATGTTTTGACACCTTAACCCTATTATATAAAAAAGTGTAAGCCGACAACATGTTAAAATATGCTGTAGACTTACACTTTTCATTTAATTACCTGACATAGCGTATCCCTCAATCCCGTCCTTCAGCCTCCTAAGTCCGTCCTCAAGTCTCTCTCTTGGGCAGGCGATATTGAGTCTTAAAAATTTCTCCCCGGTGCGTCCGTACTGGACACCGTCCGAGAGATAGAGTCCCGTGCGCTCTCTTATGCTGTCGGCGAGCTCCTCGGAGTTATCGCACACCGCCGAGCAGTCGAGCCACAGAAGATAGGTTGCCTCTGAATATATGAGCTTTATCTGCGGAAGCTCCTTTTCTATAAACCCGGTCACTATCTGCTTGTTCTCGTAGATGTATTCCCTGAGGGCATCGAGCCACTCGACGCCCTCGTTAAAGGCTGCAACCGCCGCCCATATCGCAAAAGCATTCGGCTCTGCCACCTCGTCGGTGTTGAGCCCACGGTTTACCTTGTGGCGCAGGAATGGGTCCGGAACTATCGCTGCTGCCGTCTGCAAGCCTGCCATGTTGAAAGCCTTTGTCGGTGCCACACAGGTAATGCTGATTTCGCGGCAGATATCCGATGCGGAAGCAAACGGAACATACTCCTTGTCAGGATCCGTTATGTCGCAGTGTATCTCGTCTGATACAACTATGACATGGTGTTTCTTCGCAAGCTCACCCACATGTGCGAGTGTCTCCCTGTCCCATATCTTTCCGACCGGATTGTGAGGATTGCAGAAAATCATCATCGTGGTCTGCGGCTGTGCCATAGCCTCCTCAAGCCTGTCAAAATCAATCGAATATTCGCCATTTTCATAGCTTAACGGGCACTGTAACACATTGCGTCCGTTGTTTACTATGGAATTGAAGAAAATATTGTAAACCGGAGTCAGAATGAGCACATTTTCTCCGGGTGTAGTGAGCTTTCTCACCACGCTTGAGAGGATAGGCACAACGCCTGTGGCGAATATGAGCCAGTCCTTCTCGATATGGAAATGGTGTCTCTTCTCCCACCAGCCGCAGTATGCCTCGTTCCACTCGTCCGGTATTATTGAGTAGCCGAACACTCCATGCTCAGCTCTCTTTTTAAGTGCCTCGATGATTGCCGGCGCCGTCTTAAAATCCATATCCGCAACCCACATCGGAAGCTCACTTTCCTTCACGTCCCATTTAAGTGAATGTGTGCCGCGCCTGTCAACAGGTGTATCAAAAAGCTTTCTGTATTCGTCTTTCATGCCAATCTCCATTCTCTACCACACAATCTCATCCGTCTTATTCTTAATCTCGCCGCATACAAGCTTGGTCTTTCCCTCATCAATGTAGTCCTTCTGTATGATAAGGGTGTCGATGTAGTCAGCCTTGATTGTTCCCGATGATGGGTTCAGAACGCTTGTAATGCCGCTTGTTATCTCAGCATCCACGCTCGAGTACTCGAAAGCAAGCGTGGTGTTGATGAGCTTGCAGTTCTTCATAACGAGATTGTCGATGTAGCACATTCCCTGAAGGCTCTCGATTGTGCAGTTGATGAGAGTGAGGTTCTTCGCATTCCAGCCAAGATACTCTCCCGATATGAAGGAGTCATACACCGTGACATTCTCCGTGTTCCAGAAAGCGTCCTTGGAGAGAAGCTTCGAGTTACGGATTTCCATATTCTTAGTTCCGTCGAAGGAATAATTTCCCACAAGCGTAAAATTGTCAGCCTTGATGTTATTGGTGTTAAATGCGAAATAATCGCCCTTTGCGAACACGTTCTCCATCGTCACGTTATTGCAGTTCCAGAGTGTCTCGGCGGCATTCGGGAAGGATACATTGCGGAGTGTAACTCCGTCAGCCTTTCTGATATTCTTCGGTGCCTCTATAACCGTATCCTCAAGGCTGACATTGTCCGTGTACCATATTCCGGCTCTTGCCATGTCAAAAAATGTACAATTTCTAAGGCTGACATCCTTACAGTACCATAAAGGATACTTATATCTGAAAAGCGTGGTATCTATGTCAAGCTTTCTGCACTCCTTGAGAGGTGACTCGCCCACGTCGAACACCGAATCGCTTATCTTAGCGTCAACAGTATGGAAGAGAGCTCTCTCCTGTGTAAAAGTCTGCTGTGTAAATTCCTGCATTTTTATTTCCTCCTTAATGCATGTTTATAATTATTGTCTCTAGGTTCAGTAAATATAGTCAAACACAATTTTCAATTATATCTCATAAACCTAACTTTAGGTCAAGTGTTATTTCTTTTTCCGAGAGTTCCTGCTGCGGTGCGAAATCGTCACCCGCCATATACTTATATATCGAACTTAATAGTGCCCTTGCCTCCGGATATCCCTGACTCCTGTGAAGCTCCATGGCCGACAATAACACCCTTCCGCCCATACAGTTAAATTCAATCAGCTGTGCCATCGGTCGAAGGAATGCATAGCTGTCCATCTCGGTCACTATGGCTTTCATGGTTCTCGGAAGTATTATGGCACGCTTTACAGCCATAGCCCACCACTGCCAGTCGGTGTGCTTATCCGTCGGGAAATCCCTGAAAACAGGGTGCGCGGCATCAATGAGCTGTCCCATTCCGCCCTCCTGCTCGGCGAAGGTTCCTACCGACCAGAAATCCGTCGTAAACTGTGTCTTTATGGAAGCCGGCAGGCTCTCCTTGTCCGCATCAGGTGCCAAAAATACTCTTCCGCCCTGCCTTAGTATATCCTTGGTTTTCTCATCGAATACCCTCGTCTCGTAAACATTTTCAGGGCACACAGGCATCACCCTCTCATATACCCACAGCGGATACGAGCTTGTGCAGCCTCCGACATTTACGGTGAGCGTGAGTGCCGAGGATTTATCGACAAAGTCGAGCGTAATATCTATCGTGCCGACACAGGTGTACTCACCCGCAGGGCAGTGTGCCATTCCAAGACTTCCGCCTGCAAGCGATACGACATTTTCGGTTGTACACGAAGCTTTAGCATTTTGCTGTTCTTTATCACCTTTTTCTTCCACATTCGACGCACATTTTCTAAGTTCTATCGAAAATACTGCCTCACCCGCAATTTCATTTTTTCCAAAGTTCGCCACCTCGACCCGTGCCACAAGCCTTTCACCTGTCTCGTAGGTATATCGCGGCAGCCTTACAAGCGGCATGCTCTCCTTAAAAAACTCTGCAAACCGCCCTGGCTCTGCAAATGAAAAGGGCTTCGGCTCAAGGTGCGAGTTCATCATGCCGACAAGCGCCGTTCCCTGCCCGGGAAAATCCTGAAGTCCGAGAAGCGATATTCCCGACAAAGCCTTTGTACGCATCGCCGCCTCAATCTCTTCGCGGTACGCAAGCCTCGAGAGTTCTCCCGTCGCCTCGACATACTCCTTCCAGCTTTCAAGAAGTCCTCTCTCCTCGACACGTTTTTTTATGAGCTGCAAATTGACAGGGTCGGAAATTCCCTTAAACTCATCAAGCTCGTCAAAGTCAGGCAGCACCTCAAACTGTCCCACCTCGAAACTGAAAACAGGCTTTTTATATTGCTCCCTTATCTTCTCCATCGCACCATTGTAGTCATGGTCAGCCGACGGATAATTCTCATTAATATATCCGCGCATGCCCGAAAAGGTTCCGCGGATTACGACCTCATGGCAGCTCTGCGAGGTATAGAAATCGCTCTCCTTGTCGCAGCCCTGCTCCCCGTAGAAGGTGTTTGAACCGTTTGCGTACATTCGCGTATCGTCAAGGCTCTTTGCAAGCTTTACGAGCCCGCTCATTCTCTCGCCGCCCTTCTCTTTGGTCTGAAGCTCATTTCCGAGTGTCAGCATCACAAAGGAAGGGTGATTTGCATATGTCCTTATTATCCCTGCAAGCTCTGCCCTGTAGTACTCATAGCTCTCGTCCGTCTCAAAGGCATCGCGCGGGTTCCAGTTCGACAGCTCGGGCTGCAGCAACATTCCCAGCTCATCAGCCGCGGTAAATGCCGCCTCCGGCTCGCAGTGTGAGTGGAGACGCACACAGTTAATTCCATAGCTTCTGTACCTTCTAAGTATCTCCATCCACTCGTCAACCGTCATCGGAGAATGTCCCGTCTCAGGATACTCGGCACAGTTAGCCTCACTCCTTAGAAAGATTGTTCTGCCGTTTAACGCAAGTCTGCCCCTGCCGTCATCGCCAAAGCTTCTCACACCGAAGCTTACCGTGCACTCATCATCTACCGCCTTCGACCCGTCAGGTTCTTTTCCGGCTTCACTCTCCATAATTTGCAGCTTTGCAGTAAGCTCATAAAGATTTCCCTCTCCCTCGTCCCAGAGCTTTACATCGTCTTTCAGTGCAAGACCTGTAAATCTATAAGTTTTTATGTTGTCGGAATTATTCGGATAATATATGCCGCCATCTGCTATTTCTGTCACCTCTCCCTGTGCCAGCGCATCTGAACTTAACACAACACGAGCCTGCTGCCCCTGCTTCATCACAACATCAACCTGCACATCAACGCAGAAGCCCGTCACGGATTTTTTCGGATAAACTCTCACTGCAGAGATAAAATTCTCCGGCTTGGTATACATCACTATCTCGCCGATAACACCGTTCCAGTTCGTCTGCGTCTCGTCGGTCGCCGCGGACGAGTAGCATATCGCGTCCTTTGGCATGCCGGGATAGCTGTTGTCCGACACAAAAGTCAGCTCATGCTCCCCCGTTTTTACTCCCGTAAGCTCAAAAATATACGGAGTGCTCAGTGTCCCGTGAACAAACTCTTTACATTCCCTGCCGTCCACCAGCAGCTTAAGTGCGCGGGCGCGCTCTGCCTTCACGAACAGCCTGTCATTTCCGTAATCATCTATATTAATACTGCGGCTTATAAGCGCCTCGCCCTCGTAGGTGTGCCGCCTTGTAAATCGCGTCGCAATCGGAGCGTCCTTGTCAACCTCGCCGTCCGCATTTCCAAGCGCCGCATCAGGGTGCCACTGATTTGCACCGCAGTCCTTATGTCCAATATTATTCTCATCCAAGGTTCCAGGCAGCCCCATCTGTCCTCTTGTGCCGTCCGCTAACCTGACCTCCCACAATCCATCTAATGAAATCTTCATGTCTCCTTCACTGCCTCCCATATTCTCGCAACAGTCTCCTCAATGCGCTCCGCATACACACCGCAGTAATTAATAATAATTGTGTGCGTGTCAGCGCAATTATCCGGCATGTACTCCGAGGTACACGCCACATTTATGTCCTTGTCCTTTATCCGCCTTACAAGCTCCCTGTCGGGTATCTTTGTGTCAAGCTCCAAAAGAAAATATGTACCCGAGCTTATCTCATGTATCCTCGAAATTTCCGCTATCGGCGAGCCCTTAACCGCCTCAAAAAGCCTGCCCCTCTGCGCCTTAAAATAATTTCTCATATGATTGATATGGCGCTCAAAATATCCCTCCGATATAAAGCGTGCGAGCGCATACTGCTCCATGCTCGGAACCGTCCCCGAATAGAAGCTCAGCCCGCCGCCGTAGCGCATGGCAAGCTCATACGGCAGAACCATGTAACTGATGCGAAGCGACGGAATGAGTGTCTTTGAAAAAGTATTAAAATATATGACTCTTCCGTTTCCATCCATGCTGTACAGCGTCGGTGCCTGTCTGCCCTGATACCAGAACTCGCTGTCATAATCGTCCTCTATTATATAATAATCCTGCCTCTTCGCCCACTCGAGAAGCTCTGTCCTTCTCTTTACGGGCATAACCGTTCCAACCGGAAAATGCTGTGCCGGGGTGACATGCACTACATTGCAGCCGCTCTCATGGAGGCTGTCCATGTCAACGCCGTACTCGTCCCTCGACACAGGCTTCCACCTTGCATGGTACATATCGTACAGCCCCGTTATCTTCTGACTTCCGACATTCTCCACCGCCCACATGGCATCCGGCAGGAGACAAAAAAGCTTGCCGTACATGCTCTCGGTTCCCGAGCATATTATAATCTGCGACGGGAGCACCTGCATGCCACGAAATTCGTGCAGAAATTGTGCGAGTGCAAGCCGCAGCTCATACACCCCGTTATACGGAACCGTCTTTAGAAGCTGCTCCGGTCTGTCCGCCAAGGTGTCGCGAAGGAGCTTAGCCCAGGTCGAGAATGGAAATCTGTTCCTCCTTATCCTGTTCGACTTCAAATCTGCAAAATAGGCGTACTCGAACTCCTCCTCAGCCTTAGGTCGTATAAGACAGCTCGCCTGAGGCGCGGAGCCGGTATCATTTACAAAATATCCTTTTTTCTCATGGCTCGTTATATAGCCTTCTAAAAGAAGCTGCGCGTAGGCATTCTCGACAGTAATAACGCTTATGTCGAGATGCTTAGCAAGGCTTCTCTTGGAAGGCAGTTTCTCACCAACGGTTATCCTTCCTGAGAGAATGTCGTTCTTTATGCACCTGTACAGATAGTCATACAGAGGAAGAGCTTTTCTGTCCTCCATGTTGTATGTGAGCATTTGCGCCTCCGAAAATATATCTTCCTGAATTGATTGGGGTGTCAAAACCTGCCTCTTTAATACTTGAGTGTATAATGTGTAATATTTATGCGTGTCGGCTCGGGTTGTGCAATGCAAGTTGTTCTAAGAACAGCTAGGCATCGCCCAAAAATCGCGACATGCATAAATATTACACATTATACACATTTAAGTTCTGTAGGCAGGTTTTGACACCGTTTACTTCATATTACTCTATAGTCTATGGTTCAACAATCACTGAACCATAGACAGAAATACATCAAAATACCCACTGCCTATAGTTCTGATATATCTATAGCTCAACAACCACAGACCCATATGCAGAAATACATAAAAATATCTACTGCCTATAGTTCTGATATATCTATAGCTCAACCATCACAGACCCATGTGCCGGGATTTCGTACTCTAGCACTTTGTCGGAGTCCACCTCGTATTCTGATAAATCTACCTTGATGGTCTTTTTCTCGTCCTCAAGGTTAAAGAGCGCGATATAGCTTGTCTTATCCACGGCTTTGTCATTCACGGGCTCATTTATCCACACGGAGATTCTGTCGTTGTGCACAAGCTGTCTGCCGTGCCTGCCCTCGGAGAGCAGACCGAGTATTTTCCCGTCGGTGATGAGCGCGAGGGTATCGTCGTCAAGCTTGGTGAGCTCACAGCCGAGCATGAGCGGCGAGCCGAACATGCACCAGAGGGTCAGCATCGTGCGCTGCTCGTCCTTTGTAAAGTTCGTCTGTCTCTCCTGACCGAAGCCCCTGCCGAGGAAGCCCAGAGGAAGCATGTCACAGTCGGGATAGCAGCCCTTCTTTACATGATCCTGCCATCTCTCGCATCTTGTGAACATATCCTTGAGCGATGCCCAGTTGTCCCAGAAATCATCGGTTATTCTCCACATGTTTGCATATTCGCTGTAGTGCCATGCCTTGTCCACATGTGCAGGTCCCGGTGAGAGGCTTAACACAATCGGTCTGCCGCACTTTAAAATAGCCTCATGCAACATTCTCGTCTCATGCCAGCCCGAAAAATATGTCGGCTCCCTGTACATCCAACTGTCGCAGATATCATCACACTTTATAAAATCCACGCCCCAATCGGCGTACATCGCTATGAGAGAGTCATAGTACGCCTGACCTGCCGCATTGTCCTTCACACCGTACATGTCAGGGTTCCAGCCGCAGATTGAGAAAGCGTCCGCCGCCTCGTCTGCGGTGTAACTGCTGCCGTATATAGGCAAATGTCTATGCGCCGCCTCCCTCGGGATTCCCCTCATTATATGTATTCCGAACTTGAGACCTTTTTCATGAACATAGTCCGCAAGCCATTTAAAACCGCTGCCGTCAGCGGACGACGGAAATCTCTTAGGCGACGGCTGCAATCTTGCGTACCCGTCCATCTGGACATCACCGAACGGAATGTACTGGTATTCCTTTCTTCTCGTACCCGCGTCATTCGAGTACCATTCAATGTCTACAACAATGTACTCCCACCCGGATTTTTTAAGCTTCTCAGCCATAAAATCGGCGTTTGCCACGACCTCTGCCTGTGTGACCGTGGTATCATAATAGTCATAACTGTTCCATCCCATAGGAGCAGTTACCGCAAAATCATTTTTGTACATGAAATACCTCCTCAAAGAATTTATAATATAAGTTGCACCTGACCGTTTTTTATTGTACAATGGTTAAAATCAAAATACATGAGAGGTGCAGTATGTCTGTTTCAAATAAATCCAACATCAAGGTTATCGGTGTCGCGGGTGGAAGTGCGTCCGGCAAGACCACCATCGTCAACATAATCCGCGCACACTTCGGCGACAATCTCGCCGTGCTCAGCCACGACAGCTACTATAAGGCTCACAACGAGCTCAACTACGAGGAACGCTCGAAGCTCAACTATGACCACCCGGACTCCTTCGAAACCGAAATGATGGTCGAACATGTCCGCATGTTAAAGAAGGGCATACCTGTCGAGGTTCCTATATATGACTATTCCATCCACAACAGAAGTCAGGCTGCAACGCTCGTCGAGCCTAAGAAGGTTGTCATCGTCGAGGGAATACTCATTCTTGAGAACAAGGAACTCCGCGACGAGATGGATTTAAAAATCTTCGTGGACACCGATGCCGATGAACGTCTTATGCGACGTATCAAGCGTGATATGGCAGAGCGTGCGCGTACCGTGGAGTCAATACTCTCACAGTACCACGACACTGTAAAGCCGATGCACGAGGCATACATAGAGCCATCGAAGAAATACGCAGACATTATAATCCCGCGCGGCGGTCAGAACACCTCCGCCATCGAACTTTTATTAAGCCATATAGACTCTCTTTTAAAGTTGGACTGATTATTCAGGATATGTAAGTCTCTCAGGGCAGAGGTTGTCAAGAACCTCTGCCTTAAATTTGCGCGCATAGGTCTTAGCTTCCATCACATTGTTGTCCAGATAGTTGCCGCAGTCCCTTGGCGAATATCCAGGTATATCACACTCTTTGTCGGAAAAATTGATAATAAAATCTATCATCTCTCCTATAACCCCCACGATGTCCTTCGACTCTAAATCACCCGCAAAAATAACATAAAAGCCCGTTCTGCAGCCCATTGGTCCAAAATAGATTGTTCTGTCCTTCCACTCCTGATTATTTCTCAAAAATGTCGCGCCAAGATGCTCTATTGTATGTATTCCTGCCGTGTCCATGACAGGCTCAACATTCGGTCTTGTAAAGCGAAGGTCGAAGGTAGTTAGAACCTGCTCCCCGAGCCTGTCCCTCCTCGACACATAGATACCTGTCAAAAGGTCGATATGATTTACCGTAAAGCTTGCAATCTTATTCATAAACATGTATTCCTTTCTAACTTTTTCCTGTATTCACTGCCCCTTAACTGTACCACATTTGTTTTGATTTTTAAAGGCTGTTGTGTTATATTCATTTAAGATAGTTTGTTATAAAATAAAGAAATGGATTTTTATTTATATGGAATGTGAAACACAGCTCAAATCGAACATGACCGGCGAACAGCTTCTCACCTTGTCCATGGACATGGGTGAGAGAATGATAATCTGCGGTGCTGAAGCTAACCGCGTTGAAGATACGATAAGAAGAATATGCTTAGCCTACGGCTGTACGAAGGTCGATGTATTCTCTATAACCTCATACCTGTCAACCACCATCAGGCTTCCCGACGGCACACATGACACGCAGACAAGGCGTATTCACTCCTACAGCAACAATCTTGACAAGCTTGAACACCTAAATGCGATATCCCGCTATATCTGTACCAACACTCCTGCATATAATAATATAGAGGAAGAGATTGCAGATATCAAAAAAGCCCGCTTTTTTCCATGGTACATCACCTTATTCGGCTATGCACTCTCGAGTGGTGCCTTCGCTGTATTTTTCGGTGGCTCACTGCGCGACGGACTGACCGCCGGGCTTCTTTCGCTCATCGCTTATGTCCTTGACCTCAAGGTGAGACCACTCGGCATAAATATGCTCATGTACAACTTCTTCTGCACATTTCTGCTCGGAGTGTTCGCGCGCTTCATCGGTCTGACAGGCTTTATCGACAACCTTGACAAGGTATTCATAGGTCTTGTAATGCTCTATATTCCGGGCACCCAGATGACCAACTCGCTGAGGGATATCCTGTGCGGCGATATCATGTCAGGACTTTTAAGGCTCATCGAGGCTGTCATGCTCGCGATTGCCATTGCCCTCGGCTTCGCTACCTCGATTGTGGGACTCAACCTGTTTTTTCATTAAAAATTGTTTTTATGACAGATGGAAAATCGCCTCCGCGGATTTTTCATTACTATTTGTGCCGCAGCTTGGCGGCGGAATGAGGATTATCATGATACAGAAATACATTATTCAGGTGATTGCCGCCGGTCTCGGAGCGGGCGGCTATTCCATACTCTTTAACATAAGACGCGACAAGCTTTTGTATGCCTCCGCAGGCGGCTCGCTTGCGTGGATAATCTACATCCTCGCATCACAGTTCATTACCACAAACGCATTTATAACAAACATGCTGGCTGCGGCATTTGCAACCCTGTATTCCGAGATGCTGGCGCGCATCAAAAAAGCTCCTACAACCGTTTTCCTAATTCCGTCAATAATGCCGATGATACCGGGCGGCGGACTTTTCTATACCATGTCAGCAGTCATCAGCAACGACACCGTACTGTTTGAAAAATACTTTGTGACGACCATTGAGACAGCACTCGGCATAAGTATCGGAATTATGTTCATGTCGCTTATCGGAGTCAGGATTGTGAAAAAGGGGATTGCGAAATTGTAATTAAACGGACGTTGTGTAATTTTTCCGGTACACTTCCAGACACGTTCTCACTCCTTTGAAAGCGTAGCGGTGCATAATCGGCTAAAACACAGCCGATAAACACCGACGTTTTCAAAAAGGTCTGGTAGCGTACCGGAAAAATTACACAACTGTTCAATATTAAATTTAACTTTACAATTATCTAATATGACTGTTTGATTTAAGAGGAGGGGAAGGTAATGAATGAGATTGATTTATCAGAAAAATTGAGGCAGCTCGAGGCTGAGGTTGACGATGAAATACAGGTGCAGAATGAGACCCGACAGAAGATATGGGATGAGATGACGGGCCACAGGGCTGTTGTCGAAAGTGATACAAGTAATACCGTCGCGGCTGCAAAAGATACCATTTCAGACTACGCCAAAACCGAAGGTAGTCAGAATGACTCCGAAAAAGCTGCCGATACCCACAAAATAACGCTCGAGGATATCAATGCACCGATTATCACCAAGGACGATTTCTCTTCCGGCGAAAAATGGGCGCTGGTGCTCGCAGGCGGCGGTGCAAAGGGTGCTTACCAGCTCGGCGTATGGGAGGCGCTTCGCGAAATCCGGCTTGAGAAGAACCTTGTTGCAGTGTCCGGCTCCTCTGTCGGCGCTTTAAATGCCGCACTCATATCGCTTGGCGGGTTCGACGATGCGAAAACCATCTGGACCTCGATTATGCCAAAGCAGTTTCTCAATATCAATTTTGATACCATAATAGGACCTCTCGACACTCTCGTCAAGCGCACACTCACAGATGGTCTGTGCTCTCGCGACGGGCTTATATGGATTATCGACAAATATCTTACGCTTGATAATCTCGCAGCCTCACATATCCCTGCCTACGTCTGCGTGTCCGGATACAATTCGGACTGCATCGAATGTCTCAACGAAAGGCCGCAGGCTGAGTATATCAGTCTAAACGAGGTCACACCCGAGGACGCAAAGAGTTTTCTGCTCGCCTCATCGGCTATGCCATACATCTATCCTCCTGAGATTATCCACGGAAATGTATACCGCGATGGCGGTCTTGCAGACAATGTTCCTGTATATCCTATGACCTCTGTAGGCGCGGATAATCTCATCGTTGTGAAGCTTGAACCGGATGACAAAGTCGACACTTCCCTATATTCTAAGTTCAAGGAGGTGGTTGAGATTGTGCCAAGCCGTGAAATCGGTGACCTCTTTGACGGAACACTCGAATTTAACAACAAAAACGTGGACTTCCGCATACTTTTAGGCTACTATGACACGCTCAGAACCTTCAGCCTAAGAATGTACAGATTAAACGGCATGCCTATTAATCAGACCGAGAAGAAGCGCCGCGAAGATGCCGACTACGAAAAAATTCTCGCCACATTGAAGCGCAGACGCGCGCTAAACAGCGCGGGCAGCAATATCGATAAACTGAAAAATTTTCTCGGAAATGATAACTAAATTCCAAGAAATAAATTCTCTGACAACTATACAACATACAAAAAGTTTCCGTTAATTATTCTGTTTAAATCTTATGGTTATAGCTAAAATATGCAAAACAAAAAGGTATGAAACACCCTATTGACATTTCATACCTTTTTTCGTTATAATTTCTTCAATTTTTTAAAAATGTATTTAAAATATAATAAACTTAATTAACTTATCCTCATTTACTCACTTCTAAGTGCCACAACCGGATCCTTCTTAGCCGCCATCTTAGCAGGGATAAGTCCCGCGATAAACGTGAGTGCCATGCTTATAAGCACAAGGATAAGTGCTGCCATCCATGGAAGCCCGGCAACATTCGATATGCCGGAGAGGTTCATAATTATGGCATTTATCGGAATAATCAGCAGCATGGTCACTATAATTCCCATAGCTCCAGACACGAAACCGACTATGAGCGTCTCCGCATTGAATACCATCGAGATATCGTGCTTAGAAGCACCTATACTTCTTAAGATACCTATTTCCTTCGTTCTCTCGAGAACGGAGATGTATGTGATAATACCAATCATTATCGAGGAAACCACGAGCGATATCGCAACAAACGCGATGAGCACATAGGAGATTGCGTTTATTATGGTGCTTATCGATGACATCATAAGTCCGATATAATCGGTGTAATTGATTATCGATTCCTCTCTGCCCTCAGCACGGACAGCATCGTTGTACTCTGATATCTTATCGGATATCATATCCTTTGAGGCAAAGTCCACAGGATAAATCATAATGGAGCTTGGTTTTTCAAGGTCAGCCACGCCAAATGCCTCCATATTGCCATCATAGGTTGCAGATGAGGTTGCCGGCTGCATGTAGGATGCCATGAGCTCCTCAAGCTCCTCCTGTGACAGCGAAGCAAGATATGCCTGCTGCTCGGGTGTAAGTGTCGTGATGTCGAAGGTGCTCTCCATCTCGACCTCCTCGCCATCCTTGGTAAAAGGCAATCCTGTGATTACATCCGTCTCAGGGTCTGCTGCCTGTTTCTTGACAATATCCGACGCATTAATCTGATTGATTACATACTCCATAAGCGCACTCGTATAGCCCACAGAACCGCTCACGGCACCTGTCACAGCGTCCGGATCCGGTCTTAAAATACCCACAACCTGAAGCTGGATTCCGTCTGCAATGGCAGCCCTGTAGCTGTCCTCAGCCTCACGCACATCGGTATAGCTGTCATTTTCCTCATTGTAGCTGTAGAAATCAGTATTTACAATGAGACGATATCTCAAATCAAGAATATCCTCATAGGTATACTCTGTCTTATAGCTTACAACCTCCTCACCCTTTGCAAGGCGTGTCATTGTATCAGCCACTTCATTCTGATCCTTAAGTCCAAGTGCATACAGCGCATAATCGCTGATTTCATTATTTTCGTCGACAATCAGAACAATCTCATTGTAAGCGTTCGGCCATCTTCCTGCAATCACATCGTACTGTGACTCAAGGAGAGTCCGGTTACCGATAAGCTCGCTCCACACATCCCATGAGCCTCCACCCATCATGGACGAACTCATCATTGAAGAACCTGACATTCCCGAAAGCTGTCCCATCCCTATGGTGTCAAGCACCGTACTGGGATTTACCTGGACTATTCCGTCTGAGGTGTCCTCCTTATATATATTGAGTGTGGTTGAATATCCATACTGAATATCGCTCACAAGCTCATCAAAGCCGTTATTCCTGTCCTCGATAAATTTCTTAAAATCTGCAAGATTATTCACCTGAACCTGTGACATCATGGAATTTAACATCTCGCTTATAATGTTGTTGGAGTAGATTTTTCCGTCCTCCTTCTCGGACGCTTCACCGACATGCTGCCCCATAAAGGCACTCATCATGCTCGAATAATCAACCTGCTCCTCCTCAATGGCTATTGGATATGAGGAAAGCGTATCCTCCTCAACCCTTTTTATATAGCTCTGAAAGCCACTCGAAAGTGCAAGAATAAGTGCAATTCCTATGATACCGATACTGCCTGCAAACGCAGTAAGCAGAGTTCTTCCCTTCTTGGTCATAAGGTTATTGGCACTGAGGGACAATGCCGTCAAAAATGACATGGATGTGCCTTTCTTTTTCTTTACCCTCTTAGCCTTGTTATTCTCCGTAACCCTGCTGTCCGTCGGCTCATACGGCATGGTATCATCCGTAACCTTGCCATCTAAAAGTCTTACAATTCGTGATGAATATTTCTCTGCAAGCTCCGGATTATGAGTTACCATAATAATAAGCCTGTCCTTGGATATCTCCTTTAACAGCTCCATAATCTGGATACTCGTGGCTGAATCGAGTGCGCCTGTCGGCTCATCGGCAAGCAGTATATCCGGATTGTTCACAAGTGCTCTTGCTATGGCAACCCTCTGCATCTGTCCGCCGGACATCTGGTTAGGCTTCTTATGTATCTGGTCGCCGAGACCGACCTTCTCAAGCACCTCAACGGCTCTTTTTCTTCTCTCCGCCTTAGAAACACCTGAGAGTGTCAGCGCAAGCTCTACATTGGACAGAACCGACTGGTGCGGTATAAGGTTATAGCTCTGGAACACGAAGCCTATTGTGTGATTACGGTAGGTATCCCAGTCAGAATCCTTATACTTCGTGGTAGACCTTCCATTAATTATAAGGTCGCCGCTTGTGTACTGGTCAAGACCTCCTATGATATTTAACAGCGTTGTCTTTCCACAGCCGGACTGTCCTAGAATCGACACGAACTCGCTGTCCCTGAAGGTGATGTCAATTCCCTTTAGTGCCTGCACGGTGGTGTCGCCGCTCACATAGTCCTTGACAATGTTTTTTAACTGAAGCATTCTTCTCTCCATTTCCGCAGACAATATTTTGAGTTAAAAAACAGAAATTTTCTATAAAGCCGCTTTATGATGTCTGCTGCACAACCAGCTCAGATTCTATCTGCTCTTTTACTCTGCATGGTTAAATAATGATAGCAAAAAGCCGTCTGCCCTGTGTAACGGCAAACAGCTTTTCCTTATTTAACGTAACATATGCTGAAAAATATACACTTCATCACTCGTTAAGTCAAATTAACTTTTTATAAATTTCCGGTCTCCTGTCCCTGAAAAGCCCCCAGCTGTCGCGCATATCGCGCACTGCATCGAGGTCCGACTGCCCATATACAATCTCCTCCTTATCCCTCGACGCCTGGCAGACAAGCTCACCTGTCTCATCAGTGACAAAGGACGACCCATAAAAAAGCAGTTCTGATTTCTGACCACCGTTGTCCTTAGATGGTGCCACGCTCTCAAGCCCGTATCTGTTCGCGGCGACCACGGGCACGATATTGCAGGCGGCATGTCCCTGCATGCAGCGTCTCCAATGCGGCATGCTGTCACAGTCAAGTATCGGCTCGCTGCCTATAGCGGTCGGATAAAATAACAGCTCCGCCCCCTGTACCGCCATTCCCCTCGCCGTCTCCGGAAACCACTGATCCCAGCATATCCCGACGCCAATTCTCGCGTATTTCGTATCCCACACCTTAAAGCCGGTATCTCCAGGTGTGAAATAGAACTTTTCCTGATAGTAATGGTCATCCGGAATATGTGTCTTTCTGTATACACCAAGTATGCTTCCGTCCGCATCTATCACGGCAACGGAATTATAGTACACATTTATATCCCTCTCATAGAAGCTTATCGGCAGCACAACCGCAAGCTCCTTTGCCACCTTCTGAAAATGCAGGACGGCATCGTTCTCCATAAGAGGCTTGGCAAGCTTATATGACTCGTAATTTCTCTCCTGACAAAAATACCAATTCTCAAAAAGCTCCGGAAGCAGGATAATCTGCGCTCCGTCCGCCGCAGCCTCCCTCACAAGACGCTCCGCCTTCTCAATATTTTCCTGCACATTTCCGGTGCAGGACATCTGTATTCCTGCGTATTTTACGGTTCTCATATTTCTCCTTTCTTCACTGCAGGGTGCTCTTCCTCTGCTGTCTGCATTACATTCATGTATCTGCGTGCCACAATATCAAAAATTCTCATGCAGGCAAGCTTGCATCGGACTTCTTACCCTTTGCCACTGATATCATAATATTACACCCTCTTATAAATAATCGGTTCATCATATCCGAAGGTTCTCTTTCCGTTAACCTCCATGCTTTCAGATACCTCCAGACAACTCTCGGAAAATCTTTCCCAAAGCTTGAAGGTCATGACCGGCGAGAAGCTGCTTATGCTGCCTCCCTCCCAGCTTCCGGAGCTTTCATGGTAAAGTGCCGGGGTAAATTTTTCAGATTTTTTCAATTCAGCGTAATCAACATTTCTCATAGAGGCATACGAAAATGTCCCCTTGTCTTCACCCTCCGGAATTTCATAGGAGGAAAGAAGTATCCCGTCCTCAGTCTCCGTAATAAGGAAAAGATGTGGTGATGCATGACGTTTTCCATTGGTTTCATAATAACTTTCTTCAACAACAAATTTTCCGTTGAAATCCTCAGGAAGATTTTTTATTTTGTCATTACAGACGGTATTTACATGCTCCGCGTAAGGATATATTTTCCCCGCCGCCTGCAGCATCCCAAACTGTTCCTTATTATCAAAATGTCCCGTCATCATGTCAACAAAATTATCAAGCTTTGTCATATTATTTTGCCTCCAATCACTCAAAATAACCTGCTCCGAATACTATTATTGCAGCATCCGGCATACTTCCCTGTATGCACCTATTCATTAACCTCCTGAGCCGGTATCTGCTGTGTTATACAATGAATATTTCCGCCGCCGACAATTATGTCGCGCGCGTACACCGGGACGATATTTCTGTCAGGGAAGGCTTCCTTAAGTACCGCAACCGCCTTCTCATCGTTCACATCTCCGAATTGTGGCAGCACAATCGCACCATTTGAGATATAGAAATTCACATAGGAGGCTGCAAGCCGCTCACCCGCACTTCTCTCATCCTCGCCCGGCTCGAACTCAAAGCCGGCAAGCTCCTCCTCGGTTATGCACACGGGCTTTTCAGGTATATAAAGCTTATGCACCTTAAAATGCCTTCCCTTTGCGTCCGTCTCGCTTTCTAAGACCTCAAGGCATTTTTTGCTCATATCATACTGTGGGTCGTCCTCCTTGTCCGTCCACGCGAGCACGACCTCACCCGGACGCACAAAAGCACATACATTATCGACATGCTCGTTAGTCTCATCCTGATATATCCCGCACGGAAGCCATACCACCTTTTCCACATTGCAGTACTGCTTCAGCTTTTCCTCAATCTGTGCCTTTCCAAGCTTCGGATTTCTTCCCGGACTGCACAGACAGCTCTCCGTAACCAGCATGGTTCCATCGCCGTCCGAATGTATCGAACCACCCTCCAGCACAAACGGCTCCGCGTCATAACAGTCAAAGCCCGCATACTCAAGAAAGCGCTTTGCAACCAGATTATCCTTCGTCCAATCTGCATACAGCCCGTCATAATCACCGCCCCATGCGTTAAAGCTCCAGTTGATGCCTCTCACGATGCCGTCTGCATTTTTCACAAAGGTCGGTGCCACATCGCGCGCCCATGCATCATCGGACTCAAGCTCGACAACCTCTATTCCTTTGCCCGCACATGTAACCTGCCATTCAAGCATATGGTGCACTTCTTCTTTATGCTGCAGGGTTTCTGAAAAATCCGCCTTGGTATCCTTAGGATTTTTTTGCTCCTGAGCTAGGTGCTCATGAGCTTCTTTTAGATGCTCATATGCTTCCTTCAGATGCTCATGAGCTTCTTTCAGATGTTCATGGTCGGCAAGCATATAGACATGCTCACTCTGTGCAATTATTGCCGCAATCTTAGCGAATACCTTCTTCGCAGCCTTACCGCCATATATCCATGAGCCGGGTCTTACCGGCCATATCATAATGCAGCCCTGATGTCTCTCAAACTCACCCGGCATTCTGAAATTGTCATCCCTTGGGGTACTGTTGAATATTCTCATTTGATTTTCCTCTTATTTCTATTTTTAATTGTTTCCCCATTTTTCTTCAACCATCTGTTGGAGTATTTCCGAATAAAACAAATACCATTTTTACACCGCTGCATACAGCAAGCATCGCTTGCTGTATTGCCACCTCTCAAAGCGGCATAGGTGTCCGGGCAGCCAGAATAACCGCCAGAATTGCAGCGACAAATGCCACCACTCCTATGACTGCCAGCAGCTTTTTACTGAGTTTCTTCTTCGCTGCCTTGCATACCAGTGCTGTGCAAGCCACGCAGACAGCAGCAACTCCAAGTGCAATTCCCAGCGTTTCCCACAGCCACGATAATTCATATAAAATTTCCATGTAATCACCTCTCCTTCTGTTGGTCTATTTGAATTTATAAATTACAATTGTTTCTCTGCTACTAAAATAATTCCTTCTTCTATCTCTACTTCCCTAATTACTTCAAAACCATTTTTTCTCCAAAAATGATTTGATTGAGGATTATACTTATCTATTCCCAACTGGCATTTCTGAAACCCTTGCCCAGATAAATATTCAAGTGATTCAGAAACTATTTTACTGCCAATCCCATTCCCTTGTAATTCACAATCCATCATAAAAAAGCCAATATATACATAATCACAAGTTGGATATCCATCTACTAAATCCATTACTGCAACTAATTTACCATTATCAAAAAAACCAATATAATACTTTTGTTCGATTGGAATACCTGGAGGAGTAATTTCTATGTCTCTCTCTATTAGCTCAATAGAAGGTTCTTTTCCACAATATTCATAATACTGTGTATTTCTCTTGCAAAATGTATAAATCATTTGTACATCATCTAAATTAAGTTTTCTTACAGTATATCTTTTTGAAAGCTTTTTTATATCTATTTCTTTCACTATATCACCTCTGCAAATTGGAAGTTATAACTCTTGCCACTGAATACAACAAGGTCGTTCATAAGTAGCACAAAATTCCCTAATGCAAGAAAATGCACTGTTTATACTGATGACTGCATTGACATCTGGTTCCCATTCTTCTCCAGCAGCCATAAAAGTAACATCTTCTTGATTTTCCTCATTATAAGACAGCCACATATCACCTGTATCATTTTGAAAATAATTGATAGCTGCGTATTCTCCGCTAATACACACAGATATACAGGGGTATGGCTGCTTCCCGCTAATCCATAGTTCAATATTTTCTTGTGCTGATGTTTGTACGAATTTTAATACATCGTCTACTGATTGGAAAGAAAGATTGCCTTTATCTGTACTTACAACTATCATGTTGCCCCCATATAATTCCCGATTTGTCAAATTCATTTTACATCTTCTTGCCCTTTGGACAAGAAGCATCCCTCGCTTTCAGCTCGGTCAATTCCGATTTACCAATTTCATAAAATAATAAATTTCACGAACAAACTACATTGTCAAAAAATTCATTACAAGATTCACCATTATATCTTTTTCTTCCTCCAGAACTTTTATCGGAAAAACCGATAGAAGACTCCTCCAACTCACTCATATATAATCCTTTCTAATGTGTCAGTTCGACACCTACAGATTTTCACTTTACTCGACTTTTCTGCAAACCGGAATTTATGGCTACTTAGAAAAATCAATCTCATATCGTGTTCCATGCGAAAGCAATAATCCATCTATTAAGTCAATACGCAAGATACAAGTGTTTACATCATCAAAGTTATTATGTCCATTATCAATCCATTCAGAAAATGCCTCTCGCATCTTATTTGCAATATCTTTGTTTTCTTCTTTTCCGAAATACCCTAAATTAACACCTTTTCCATGTGCGGTAAACCAATCACCAGCAAGTGCCACAATAGGATTTACTTCAATCTGCTTCATTTTGTTTGATAATCCATATGTAAGCACATAAAATGCACCATCAACATAAAAAGCATTTACATTGCGGACATAAGGGGTTTCATCTACTGTTGTTGCCAACGCAATAATACTATCTTTTCCGAATCGTTCAATTAATATTTCTTCAGCATCTTTTGTTAATTTCTCCATAACTTACCTCCACAATTCCGAGTTGTTAAACGCTTTCTTATTTCCATCTTCCTGCCCTTCGGACAAGAAGCCTCCATCGCATTCAGCTCAGTCGATCCGGCTTTTCTAATTTGCTCAACTGCTCTGCAGACCGGAATGAGCGTACTCAGACTTTAAAACTTCTTCTCCACCTAAATTATCTCATCCCAGTCGGCAGGAATATCATCAACCATGCCAAAACTCTTTAAAATAAATTTGTTGTCAATTTCTTCAAACTTAACAAGGTATTGTGTATTTTCTCTTGCACCCCAATACTCAAGTGCAATCATGTTCGGTTTATCAATATAGATAGTTTCCGGATAATCTTCAAAATCATCAATATTATAACGCTCTTTATAATATTTTTGAGAATTTTTACAACACTTTTTATAATACCTTTGAACGATATTATCAAGTTCACAAACATGTTCTGCTACCTTTATAATAACAGGTTTCAATTCTTCAAAACGCTCCATCTGTTCATCAAGACAAACAGAAATATCATAATCATCTTCCTCAGATATATAAACAGTTCCGTACTTATCCATTTTTAATTTATCAATATCTGTTATAAATTTATTGATATTATCATATCTGTTATACATCTTTTTCTCCTAACTATATTAAAGAATTTTTAACATTCAAACAAATTCGAAGTTGCAGGGCACAATATCTTATCGACCTGCCTTAGCCTGCTTATAAAGCAGAATGCCTTTGATAAGCAATAACAGGAACGTTACTGTTATCGCATACGGCTCTCTCGCCATAGCCAAAAACAAAACAGCAATGATACTGAGTCCTACAGAGATGAATGTAACCGCTTTTTTGCCCTTTTCAAACTTGAAATAGACCATCAGTATTTTCACGATTCCGGCAATCGTCAAGCTGATAAACAATGCCCAATAGATCCTGATTATGAAAGCATTTCCATCTACATATCCTAAGAGATTTACCGAATAGATATATCCATTGACCGGTTTGGGATACAGCGGAAGAAATATCAGCATCAGTGAAAACAAGTCAACAAACCCCAATAACAAATCGCATACGCCATTGAGATTTGATTTGTTTTCTTTTTCTGCTATGAAAATCAATTGCTCTCCAGATAACAAATCATCAATTGATACAGAAAAATAGCTGGATATTTCCTTTAATGAATCTATGCTTGGGTATCCTCTTCCGGACTCCCATTTTGAAATAGCGGTTCTGGAAACAAATAATGCCTCGGCTAATTCTTCCTGTGTCAAACCTCGACTCTTTCTTAATTCCTGAAGCTTTTCATGAAATTCCAAAACCTGCACCTCCCATACCAATTCTATTTTTCTTTTAATGCCAGCATAACTGCCGCTTTATAAAGCTTAAACAATCCGGCACTTAGCAGTACACCGCCTACGATATCCGTAAACCAATGTACTCCGGAAATCAATCTCCCAGTCACCATGAATACCGAAAAAGCGATTGCCGCAATCGTTATGATTCGTTTTACCCCAATGCCAGAAAGTCTACGCTGGATTTGCTCGATCAAGACAGGCATTACACTTAATACCAACAAGGTAGTTGAGGACGGATAAGAAGCCTCCATACTTCCTTCGATTAAAATCGGTCTGTAATTGATTGGGATCATTTCAAAAATCGCATATGCCAAGAACACGATGACAAAATACACACCCAAAATCATGATATCTGCATCCACCCTGAAAAGGCTTCTTCTTTTGATCAACTGTACAAGTCCAATCCCTGCGAAAATAAGGCATATTACGACAGGCACCAGCCCCATCCAATCGGTAATCGTATAAATTGCCATGTTTACCCCTGTGAAATGGTGAAACCAGCAATTGAATGTTGCAAATCCAATACTTGTTCCGTTTTGGCCAAGCGGCTGCACATCCACAGACTGAATCAAAGCTGTCCATACTGCAAACATTGCAAGGAATATGCTTCCAATCAGCAAATTCTTCTTTTCGCTCTTTTTCATAATTCTACATCCTTTCTGTTTTGGCTTGTCTTTCCGACAACTCCACCTTATCAAAAAGTGTAAAACTATGAAAGAAACGCTCTTTCACATGCATGATACGATTCGTATCATGCCCGCAAATGCTTGTTTTTTCGATGTTTTTAGATTTTCTTTCCCTCTAAATTTCAATTTTCTACTTCGCCCAACTGTTCTGCAAACTGTAAGTTAGCTAATATCATTTTGCGTTCTTATACGAAAGTAAAATATGGCTTGGCGCAAACAATATTGAGGCGATAATCAACAAAATTGACCGACTCATAATTCCACTGAACAAAAACAAAACTGAAGGAATAATAGACAAAGCCAATGCTCTGAATATACTGTTGTTTTTAAAACAAATTATCCATATTGTACAATATAGTTATCTCCTAATCTGCCATGTACACACTCTCTGTCCACTCAGGACAATCTCCCCTTGAAATCCTCATATCCGAAATGCTTTACAACCTCACATTCCCCATTCTCATGCCTAAGCACGATATCTGGAAGTCCGATTCCGTTGAAGGTGTTATTCTTCACCATAGAATATATAGCCATATCCTCAAAATACAATGTGTCGCCTATCTGTATCTCCCTGTCAAAGGAATAATCGCCTATGATATCACCCGCAAGACAGGTGTAGGATGATAGGCGGTATGTGTACTGCTTCTTGCCAGGCTCTCCGCTGTCCTTAAGAGGTGGTCTGTACGGCATCTCAAGAACATCCGGCATGTGGCATGCCGCTGACGCATCAAGAATAAGCGTTGTGATTCCTGCATTTTCCACGATGTCAAGCACTGTGGTCTTAAGATAGCCCGCATTGAGCGCCACCGCCTCGCCCGGCTCAAGATACACCTGAACCTGATATTTTTCCTTCATGTGATTCACAAGGCGGACAAGGCGTTCCACATCATAATCTTTTCTTGTGATGTGATGACCCCCGCCCATATTGAGCCACTTCATATCGTACAGATATTTTCCGAATTTCTGCTCAACAGCCTCAAGCGTTGTCTCAAGGTCATCGGAATTCTGCTCGCAGAGCGTGTGAAAATGAAACCCGTCAACGCCCTCTAAAAAGCGTGGATTTTTCCCAAGCTCCTCCTCCAGCTTTTCTATGGTGACGCCAAGCCTTGAACCCGGCGCACACGGGTCATAAATGGCGTGCTCACCCTGCGTGGAGCACTCAGGATTTATCCTCAAGCCGAAGCTTTTTCCATTCGCTGTGCACCTGCTGCGGAACTTATTAAGCTGTGCCACCGAATTGAATATAATATGGTCGCAATAGCCCATAGTCTCGTCAAATTCCGTCTCCCTGTAAGCCGGGGAAAACACATGGTTTTCCTTCCCCATCTCCTCATAACCAAGTCTTGCCTCGAACAGTCCGCTTGCGGTGCAGCCGCTTATATATTGTCCTATAAGCGGATACACTGCATACATTGAAAAACACTTCTGCGCGAGCAGTATGCGGCACCCGGTACGCTCTATCACACCTTTTAATATTTCCAAATTACTTTTCAGCTTTCCCTCATCGACAATGTATGATGGGGTAGCTGTATCTTCTATCTGCATGCCGCACCTCACTTTTATATATATCAGATAATTGCACAACTGGAATTTATTGAATCCCAAATGTATCTGCGGGAATATCAATTCCTACCATTTTTCCAAAGGCCAATGCCCATTTAACAAAGTTATAAGATATTGACGTAATTATATTGTCAGTTATAATATATCCCGCCTCAACTGGTTTGCTTAAATTATCATCCCATCCCACCATTTTAGCCAAGTCACTTTCTGAAAAACCTTCTTCTAAAATCTCTTCTTTATTGATACCAGCCATGAATGGTTTTCCATTAAGCAGTCCAGCTCTGACAAGTAACAGGGGTGCAATAGAAATAGCTCCTATTGTCTTTCCTTTAAACTTTTTGATGAAATCTATTATTCTTTCATTCTCAATAGTTTCTCTGATATCCATTGCCCCTGGCAGTATCAAACTATCATACGCATCTAAATCAAGATTATCAATGGTATCATCTGGAAATACCGACAACCCATCTTCACTTTTGATTGTCTGTTTTGCAATTCCGAAAACTGTAATTGGTTTTTCAGCGAGTGCCAATATTTCAAGCGCAGGACTGATTTCAAAATTACAAAATGAATCATATAACAATATAGCTGTTTTTTTCATATCCATTTTCTCCACACAAATTCCGATTTTACACCCCTACTCCACCAGCACCGGATTCTCACACACAATCCAAGGAAGTCCGTACTTATTGAGTGCATCCATGAATGGGTCCGGGTCGAACTCCTCAACGGTGAATACACCCGGCTTGTTCCAGATGCCCTTGACAACCATCATCGCACCAATCATGGCAGGAACGCCTGTTGTGTAGGAGATTGCCTGTGAGCCGACCTCGCGGTAGCACTCCTGATGGTCGCATACATTGTAGATGTAGAGAGTTTTCTCCTTGCCGTCCTTGATTCCTGTATAGATACAGCCTATATTGGTCTTGCCGACGGTTCTTGGTCCGAGTGAGGCAGGGTCAGGAAGAAGTGCTTTTAAAAACTGGATTGGAACGATTTCCTTGCCATCAAAGTTAATCGGTGTCGTCGATAACATTCCGACATTCTCAAGGCACTTCATATGTGTGAGGTAGCTCTGTCCGAAGGTCATGAAGAAACGGATTCTCTTAACTCCCGGAATATTGGCGGCGAGTGACTCTATCTCCTCATGGTGAAGAAGGTACATGTCCTTCATTCCCACCTCAGGGAAATCATATTCTCTCTTAATCTCCATAGGCTTAGTCTCAATCCACTTTCCGTTCTCCCAGTATGAGCCCGGTGCGGATACCTCACGGAGATTAATCTCCGGATTGAAGTTGGTTGCGAACGGATAGCCATGGTCGCCGCCGTTGCAGTCCAATATATCTATTGTATGAATTTCGTCAAAATAATGCTTGAGCGCGTAAGCCGTGAACACGCTTGTAACTCCCGGGTCAAAGCCGCTTCCTAAAAGTCCCGTGATTCCTGCCTCCTTGAAACGCTCCCTGTAAGCCCACTGCCAGGAATAGTCAAAATAAGCCGTGAAGCCAAGTCTCCTGCAACGCTCCTCGTACACCTTTCTCCACTCCGGGTCATCCGTGTTCTCACACTCATAATTTGCTGTATCAATGTAGGAAACCTTGGTTGCAAGACAGGCATCCATAATTGTCAAATCCTGATACGGAAGTGCTACATTGAGCACTGCATCCGGCTTGTAGCTGTTGATAAGAGCAATTATCTCATCAACATGGTCGGCGTCAAGCTGTGCTGTCGTAATCTTCGTATTTGTCTTTCCCTCCAGCTCCTTCTTCAACGTATCACACTTACTCTTAGTCCTGCTGGCTATACACAGCTCCGTGAACACCTCACTAAGCTGACAGCACTTATGAATTGCAACTGAAGCAACTCCACCACATCCGATTACCAATAAACGACTCATCTTTTTTCCTCCTCTTCTAACAATTCCTCAACGTATTTTGGAAGCATAAACGCTCCGGTGTGCAGATTACAGGTATAGTATTCCGTAGGTATCTGCAGCTTTTTCCACTCCTCCGGCTTAAAATCAGCCAGTGGGTGATATTTTTTCGACGCAAAGCCAAAAAGCCAGTATCCCGAAGGGCTGGTCGGTATATGCGCCTGATATACCCTGCTTATCGGGAAGGTGTTGAACACCTTCTTGTGCATCCGCCTGCATGCCTGCTCGTCCTCATCATAGAAAGGGCTTCCATGCTGATAGACAAGTATTCCGTCATCCTTCAGTGCCTTGTAACAGTTGCCGTAAAACTCCCTTGTGAAGAAGCCCTCCGACGCACCGAACGGGTCTGTGGCATCATTTATAATAAGGTCATACACATCCGTCTGGGAGCGTAAAAAGCGCAGCGCATCGGTGTTGTAGACGTGCACTCTCTCATCATCTAACCCCTTTGCCGTCTCCGGAAAGAACTCCTTGCATGCCTCGATGAACATGGCGTCCTGCTCAACGATATCTATGCATTTTACTGTATCGTAATTGATAAGCTCTTTGGCGACACCGCCGTCACCTCCACCGATAATAAGCACCTTCTCGACATGCGGGTGCACCGACATCGGCACATGCACCACCATCTCATTGTAGATAAAACAATCCTGCTCGGAAAAAATAACACTTCCGTCAAGCGTAAGAAACTTCCCGAACTCAGGCGAAGCAAAGACATCTATTCTCTGATATTCACTCTCAGCCGAATAGAGCTGTCTCTCCACGCGGATATCAAAACGCACATGCGGCGAATGATTTTCCGAAAACCAAATTTCCATAACCGATACACTCCTGATAATTATTACTGATAACTATTGCTTATAACTATGCCGCATCACTTATATTTAGCAGAATAATAAAAATAAGCATTTTTTAAGTTATAAAACCCGGAAAAATTTTATCCGTTCACAAATCACTGTAAACTATCTATATTCACAAAACAAACTTCCCGCAGTATATGTTTTACAAATATCTGCATTTTCCATAACAGCCTAAAACACCAGCACATTAAGATACTTAACCTCCGGGTCCTCCATACCCTGCATGGAGCAGCCCTTCTCTATTGAATAGAGTATGTAATCAATAATGTCCTCCGTTATCTCCTCACCCGGCGCAACGATAGGTATTCCCGGCGGATATGCCATCACAAATTCGCCTGAAATTCTTCCTGCCGCCTCCCTTATCGGAACCTTTTCCTTATTCGCATAGAAAGCCTCCTGCGGCGAAGCAAGCACCCTTGGAAGAAGCATCTCCCTGTCGACCTCGAAGCGCTTCTCCTCCTTTTTGTAGAGGCGGCTTATATCTGCAAGCGCCCCCATGAGACGCTCGATATCCTGTATTCTGTCACCTATTGATATGTACGCCAGTATATTTCCTATATCTCCAAACTCAATCTGTATGTCGTACTCATCGCGGAGAATGTCATAAACCTCGATTCCGTCAAGCCCTATATCTCTGGTGAACACGCACAGCTTCGTCACGTCAAAATCATACACAGAGCTGCCGTTTATCAGCTCCTTTCCGTAGGCGTAATAGCCGCCTATGGAGTTGATTTCCTCCCTCGCATACTCAGCCCACTCCATCACCTTCTGGAATGACTGCCTTCCGCGAAGTGCAAGATTTCTTCTGGAAATATCAAGGCTTGCCATCAGAAGATACGATGCGCTCGTGGTCTGCGTGAGATTTATAATCGTTCTCACATAGTCTGCATTCATGCCGTTATTTGTCAGCAGAATTGAACTCTGTGTGAGCGAACCGCCCGACTTGTGCATGGACACCGCCGCCATATCAGCCCCCGCCGCAATGCCCGATATCGGAAGATTATTTCCAAAGTACAGATGTGTTCCGTGAGCCTCATCAGCAAGCACCTTAAGCCCATAGGAATGTGCCAGCTCACAGATTCCCTTGATATCCGAACAGATTCCATAGTAGGTCGGATTATTGACCAGAACAGCAACAGCACGCGGGTGTGCAAGTATCGCCTCCTCAACCTGCTCCTTGGTGATACCGAGCATTATCCCGATTCTGGTATTTACCTCGGCATTTATATACACCGGAATTGCGCCGCAGAGTATCATCACATTGATTACACTCTTATGGACATTTCGCGGAACAATAATCTCATCGCCCGCCTTGCACACGGACAGCACCATGTTCTGAACCGCCGATGTAGTCCCTCCGACCATGAAAAAGGCATGCTCAGCGCCGAACGCATCGGCGGCAAGCTCCTCAGCCTCCTTAATCACCGACACCGGATGACACAGATTGTCAAGCGGCTTCATGGAGTTGACATCTATCCCGACGCACCTCTCCCCCAGCAGGTCAACCAGCTCAGGATTGCCTCTTCCTCTCTTATGCCCCGGAACATCGAACGGAACAATTCTTGCTTTTCTAAACCTCTCAAGCGCCTCATAAAGCGGCGCAGAGGCTTGTCTCTTTAAATCCATGGCAACCTCCGCACAAACATTTTTAGTTAGTCATGTCCTGACCGCGCCTGATTTTAGACATTTTTACACAAAAAACAGGCGTGAATATTCACGCCTGTGCAAAAAAATCATTATCCCTATATGATAAAAACTATCTCAGAGTTTATCCTGGCAGAGTACCGTTACCGCTCTTATTGACTGTTTCACAAGATGATGTGCATACGCATGATATTCAGTAAATCAACTTATAAAATTCGGGCTTCTAACCCAATCAATAATGTGTGCCCTAGTCACACTTCGGCAACCGACCCGCCTGTCCGCATGGCTTAACCAGACCGGATATATGTCTCTCACCACATAAAAATATGAGCCACATCCCATATTCATACACTGAATACATATCCTAAATCCGTCCGGTGGTCTGCATCTGTTATTTATCCAAACACTATCTGAACTATAATATATCAGGGAAAAAATGTCAATAAATTTTTCACTCTATCTTATAAAGTTCGTGGCAACTCTCTTCTCCTTCTCAGGCAATCCGAACTGCTCCTTCCCAAGCGCAATGCTCTTCATGAGGAAGGTCATGTTTCTCGCAAGCGAACGCATTGTAAAAAGTCCCTCTCCGTCCTGTTCTGCCTCGCCCGGGGTTCTTCCGTGAATACAGTTCCAGTATGTACTCGATGCCACCGACATGCCTGATATCGTAAAATACTTATTCAGCTCATCGAACGTCGCCGAACAGCCTCCACGTCTTGCACACACCACGCTCGCACCAACCTTCATCGTCTTGTCAAAGCCTGTGCTGTAGAACAGTCTGTCAAGACATGCGATAAGTGTCGCATTCGCGGACGCAAAGTAAACCGGGCTTGCAACGACAAGACCATCCGCCTCCTCAAACTTAGGTGCTATCTCGTTCACAACATCGTCGAACACACACTTTCCCTTGGTGTTGCAGCCGTTGCAGGCTACACAGCCTCTTACCTCCCTGTTTCCGACGTTGACGATCTCCGTCTCCACGCCGTTCTCGTTAAAAACATTCTCCATCTCCTTGAGCGCAACCGCGGTGTTGCCGTTAGGTCTTGGGCTTCCGTTTAACAACAATACCTTTAAGTTCTTCATAACAATAATCCTCCGTGAAAATCATATATCTCTAAGCATTTTTATGACGATTCTGCTGAATCCGCGCATTTTTAAAAGCCTTCATAAGATCCGGTGACAATTCTTGGCAGTCCTCATCAAATTCGATAGGGTATTTCTTAGCTTCCTCCACTTCTCTTAACTGTTCCAAAGTAGGCTTTTGACCTTTAGTAGTTACTAATTTCTTCACCATAATAGAGCCTCCTCTCCACATCCGTTGCCAGTCTTGCCGATATCATACGAATATTATCTCCTCTTTCGGTAAACACAACAAATAATATATCTCCCACTCTTCCAATTGCAATATATCTGTCTTCATCTTTACTATGTTCAAAATCATATATTTCAATATAATCCGGGTCATCAAATACATGAAGTGCTGTTTCAAAAGAAATTTTATGCTTTTGCTTATTTATTATATTTTTATCTTCATCCCATTCAAATGTCACGCTTATTCCTCCTTAATTATAACACATTTATAAGAATTTAACACATTAATTTTAGATTGGTTTAGTTTATTAAATTTTCAAAAAACAACTATTACAATGAGAAACTATTGGGAATTTCTTGTGGCAGATTCTTACCATGCGACGTAATTACAGAAAAATTCTTATGCCATAGAATACCAAGATAAGTAATACCTACAACCAAAATTGTAAAATATTATACTAAAACAGTAAATTAATTATATTTTAAGATAACATAAGCAATAGCTGATATATTATCAATAGCTTTATGGAAAAGCTGTTTTCCATAAATTAAAAAGCCCCATAAGCAGTGTGTTGCACTGCCCGTGAGGCTTTGTTGTCTTAATTATGATAGCATATTATACCAGCGCCGCCAGCTTCGCGCCCGCTGCCCTGCACTCCGCGAGCACATCATCATCCGGTGCGTTGTCGGCGATTATTCCCTCGCCGGATAAAACAGCAGCTCCATCGGCGGCAACTCTTGACTCCCATTCGTGCATCCACTCTCCGCCGCCCCAGCCATAGGAACCGAAAAGTGCAATCGTCTTACCGGCAATCCGACTGTCAAGCTCTGCCATGAAAGGCTCCATCTCGCCCTCCTCAAGCTCCTCTGCTCCCATCGCAGGACAGCCGAGTGCAAAAGCCTTAGCCTCCGAAAGAGCCGAAGCATCTGCCTTGTCAACTGTCAGAAGCTCAACCTCTGCGCCCGCGTCCTTCGCTCCCTCTGCCATCGCAGCAGCCATGGCCTCCGTGTTGCCTGTTCCGCTCCAATATACAATACCAACCTTTCCCATTCATCTTGTCCTCTCTTTCTTTTCATAATTTTAGGCGTTTGCGAAACGCAATTTTGACGATAAACAAATGTAGCGAAAGCGTGCCTGTGGTGAATTGTTAAATTTGTACAACGTACGCTTTCAAATATATAGTTTCGCAATTGCCATCCTCACACTGCTATCTCACGAATACTCTTTCCCTGTACAAGCTCCTCCATCGCCCTTTCCCTGCTTCGGTCAAAGCTTGCAAACATGCGGAGCGCACCCGCAAGGTCATCATACACCTTCCAGTAGCCGTTTCCGATACTGTTCTCCCCGTTATTTTTCAAAAACCCCTCAACGTCCCACAGCGGGTATCCCAGAAATATGCCTATCTCATGCGGAAAGCTCACCTTGCCGCCGCCAAAGCACTCAACTCTCTTTGCAAGCCTTGCAAGCTTATCCTCAAGCATTCCCCCACGATAGCCATATCCTGCAAGGAAGTCCTCAATGTCCTTATCGGAAAGATAAGCTTCGAGCCTGTCACGTCTGTACAGATACAGTATCGCTCTCTGTTTATTTACGTTAAGCAGCAGCCATGCAATTTCCGTGCCTGACAGAAGCCGCACATACAGCCTGAACTTTTCCGGTGTCACAGCCACAATGTTGGCGGGCTTCACGTCCTTTAGTATAGGGGCACAGTGCAGCACCAGCTCCATAGACACCTTCATCCTGAAGCTTGCTCCCTGTCTGTAAGCCATAAACTCCTGTACCGACATATCCACCTCCGCTTCGTACTTCCGTGTAGTATCATACATATAACTTATGTTAGTTATTTCTAACCCAGTTAATATTATCACGTCAGTGGTTATTATGCAATATATTTTTTCAATTATTCTGCAATTTACCATAAAAAATAAGGCATACGAAAATTTCTCCGTATGCCCTCGTATCTGTTTTTACTATTCCCGGCCCAGCTTGAATTTCTTTATCTCCGCATTAAGCTTATCCGATATAATGACATTGTTATGTGACTCCTGACCGATATCGTTCACTCCCTGTGTAAGTTCGACAGCCTTTTCCGTGACATTGGTTATTCCCTTTGTGCTCTCATCTACCGCTATATTCACTGCAGCTATCGATTCGCGTATGAAATTCATGCTGCTCTTGACGGATTCACTCCTGTCTGCAAAGCTTTTCAGCATATCACTCATGCCGCTTACATCGTTCCTGTAATCGTCGCAGGTATCAAGAAGCCTTCTGTATCCCTCCATCGCAGTAGTATCCATGAGCTCCAGCATTTTTCCTGATTCCTCCGCAAGCTCGTCCACGGCATTGATAACCTCATTGCTGACAGTCTGTATTCTTCCTGCCGTCTGCGTAGAATTAGCTGCAAGCTCCCCGATTTCACCGGCTACAACCGCAAAGCCATGCCCTGCCTCGCCAGCACGCGCCGCCTCTATGCTTGCATTGAGCGCCAGAAGATTCGTCTTCTTCGCAATGCTCAGAATAAGCTCTGTCAGGCTGCTGATTTCTTCAACCGCCTTGGATTTCTCAATCCTGTTGCGCATGCTCTCAGCCATTTTCTCCGTCTCTTCCTTCGCGCTCCTGCCTGCCCGCTGTGCGCTGTCATATATTCCCTGCACGTTCTCCATTATCCTCCGGGACTTATCATTTCCGCCTTCCGCCTGACTGCTGATATCCTCCACAGCTTCAAAGGTCTCATTAACCGACTCATTAATCTGGCTCAGTGAGGCACTTGTCTCCTCCATGGATGCACTCATCTCCTCCATGGTCGCAGATATATCCGAAATGCTTATCTGTGCATCGGAAAGATCATTGGCAATCTTATCGGAGGAGCTTCTGAGTTCTGAAGAATTGTCCGATATGTTAACCATTATATTTCTTATATAATTGAGAAGCTCATTGACATTTTCGGCAATATTTTCAAGCTCATCGCCCGTTCTGATGTCCAGCTTCTGCGTCAAATCCCCCTCGTTGTTGACAATATCATATATCTTCTTATCAACCTTATTGAGATTCCTTATAATCACAGCCACAATCACGTTCATTGCTATAACCGCAAGGACAAGGCATGCCGCTGCCGCTTCTATATTGGCTTTATTGCTGCTGTAAATCCTTTTTTCTATCTGCGTCGCATCATAATCGCATGCAATGATTCCTACTACCTCGTTATCACGGTTAAAAACAGGCGCATATGACGTTATTATTGAATAATCACCGTAATTCCCGATTACGTTATCCGTATAGCTGTTTCCGGCAAACACATCCGCAAGCTCTTCATACGTCGCGTCAAACTCGGAGCCGTATTCACAGGCATCAACCTCAGCAGTGTCTATTCCATAATATATTTTACCACCGTCCTCATACAGTGTGTACATGTACAGGACTCCCAGCTCACGCCTCACGGCATCCATGGCAAGCCTTATCCTCTCATAGCTTTCTCCCATTCCGCCGCTCTCATACAGGCTTTCCAGCTCATCGCCATCAACAACATTCGCTGCTGCCTTTGCAGCCATCACAGCCTCCTCTCCCCCAAGCTGTGTCATTCCGTTCAGGACAGCACGATTTCCCATAATCCCCAGCACCAATGCCATAATCAGCATAATTGCCGTAACCGGCAGCATAAGCTTAAATCTTATGCTTATTTTCCTTGTCTTTTTCCCATTGTGTATCATATTTACCTCCCTGTTTATAATCCTTACGCTGCTTTTATTATAACATTCGGAATCCGCTGATTTACTGCGTAAATCGCTGCTTCCTCATGTTTTGTGGTTCTGACTCTGATATCATTATAACACAGTTATGGTATTTTAAAATAACATATTTAAAAACAAACCATCTTATCACTCCGCTTAACTCTTATCTGCACTTCTACTCATTTGCCTTCAGGCTCGTAACCATATCAATTGTCTTTACCTTGCGTCCAAGCAGGAGATTTACCAGATAAGCCACCGCGAACACGCCTACGGCACCGACAACATAGGTGACTGGTTCTACACGGACCAGCATATCGTAGTTATCACCCATCGCCAGCTTGTAGATAAGCGCTGTCATGTACTCGCCGAGAGGAAGCCCGATTATGACTGCCACGACGCAGATCCAGAGATTCTGCATGACATATATCTTTCTTATCTGTCTGCTTCTGAAGCCCAACACCTTCATGGTTGCGAACTGGTACTGCTTCTCGGAGAAGGACAGTATTCCGAGATTGTAGATAATCACAACAGCGAGAGTTACAGATACCACCATAAGCAGCAATATAACCGTGTCCATCATGCCGATCATGGACATCATTCCGTCCTTCAGGGCAGCAATTCCGGTTATGAGCGATACCCCCGCGATATTTTTCACTTCACTTAAATCTTCATCTGTATAAATGCAGTCCGCCTTGTATTCAATGCCAATGCTCTCCGCATAGGCTCTTGTCATCGCAAGCTTCTGTCCCTGCGGCTCGCGGAAGGTTCCGGCAATCCTGGTTGTGTATATTTTTTCCTCGCCGTACACCGACCAGCTCACATTATCCCCAACCTTTAAGCCAAGGATAGACAATAGCTTCTCTGATACATATATTCCGTCATCCGACAGCTCGAAATATCCTGCCTTATGGTCGGTATATCTCACCTTATCACCTGCATCCGCCACAACAATCTGTCTGGTTGAGGTATTTCCCGACGCATCAAAAGCCTCGACGGCAAGCGTCATGCTCGTCGCAGCACCATATCTGTCTGTCAGCTCCTTATATGCCTCATCCGATATTGTGCTCTCCACATCAAGCTTATACTCAAAATTATATAAATCTTCAAACTGCCACTTTATGAAGAACTTAATTGTGTCCCTCATGCCAAAAGCACAGACTATAAGCATCGTACAGCCCACAATTCCCACAATACCGGTTATCGTTCTTCCCTTGTTTCTTCCGATATCACGCAGATTCCAGCGCACACCCACTGAAAATCTCTTTGCAAAGCTTCCCGCAGGCTTTAACTCGCCCGCCTTCACCTTCGGCACCTCAAGCCTCAGCGTCTGTGCAGCCGACTCCTTCAAAAGCCCGTGGCAGGTGAAATATGTAGCTGCCGTGACTAACAGCACAACTCCTGCCGCCACTGCATAGACAATCGGCTTTGTGACCACAACCATATCCGGCACTTCAAAATAGCCTGCCTCCATATTTACAAAAATATTGCCTATAATGAATCTTCCGCCAATCAGCCCCAGAATTGCGGCGATGACACTCACATAAAACCCGTAGCCCAGATAATGTCTTTCTATCCTTTTTCTGCTGAAGCCAAGTGCCTTCAGGGTTCCTATCTGTGTCCTCTGCTTCTTGACAAAACGATGCATTGTCGTGACAACCGAGAGCACCGCTATGAAAAGAAACAGGAAGGTAAATATCCCCGAATAGCTTGCACCCTCCTCAACCTCACTCTGATAAGCCTCCACCGACGTACTCGCATCTCTTCCCGTCACAGCCACCGCCGATTTAATATTGTTCTGTAAAAGTGCCTTTACAGCCTGCTCATCCGCATCGTCCTTCAATGTGACGTAGGTATAATTATATACATAATAATCGCTTGCCTTGTACTCAGGGAAAGCCATGTCGAATATTTCATCCGTCACATCCCCAACATTCATGCCAAGCTTTCCGGCAGCGGCAGTCTTCAATTCATCCTTTATGTAATCCTCAGGAAACGATTTCATGGATAAATACACATAGCCATAGTCATCATGTGTCGGGAAAATCGCCGACTCATCCTTGATTGAATAGACATGGTCGGGAGTGTTCACAAGTCCTTCCACCCTGCCCGTAATCTCATAGTCCTTGTATGCAAGCGTCAGCTCATCTCCGACCTTGATGCCGAGATTGTCCGCAAGGTAGCTGTCAAGCCACATTCCGTCACTGTCATAGTCAAAGCCCTCTCCGTCAACCACATGCATGCTCGAAATATTCTTGCTCTCAACAAAATTCGTCTCAAGGACAACGTCCTTATAATTTTTCAAATCGGTATTTATAACCAGTGCGCGCTCTGCAGCCTTCACACCGTCCGTGGCAAGAATATCCTTCATGTCATCATCGGAAAAATTCTCCCCAAGCATCCACAAATCCTGCAGATTATTCTCCTCATAGTATCTCTGTCCACTGTAGTCCATACCATCCATGTAGGCATGGATTCCCGAGAATACGAACACACCGAGGAAGGTCATTATAAATATAGTGATAAAAGAAGATAAATTTTTTCCTATATCTCTCATCATCTTTTTTCTAAGCATTACCACTCCACCTCCTCGATAGCCTTCGGTGAAGTGTTATCCACAACAGATTTGATTTTTCCGTTCTTTACGCGCACCACGGTGTCGGCTATGTCCGCGATAAGGCTGTTGTGTGTTACGATGATAACCGTATTTCCACCCTTTCTGCACTGCTCCATGAGAAGCTTCAATACCTCAACTCCGGTTGCGGAATCAAGAGCACCCGTCGGCTCATCGCACAGCAGCACCTTCGGATTCTTAGCAACCGCCCTCGCGATTGAGATACGCTGCTGTTCACCTCCCGAGAGCTGGTTAGGGAACTTGTTCTCATGCTCCGTGAGTCCCACCTTCGCAAGTGCCTCATGTGCATCAAGCGGATTCTTCACTATATCCTTCACAAGCTCGACATTCTCAAGCACCGTGAGTGTCGGCAGTATATTATAAAACTGAAAAATGAAGCCGACCGTCGCCGCTCTGTAGCGGCTCAATTTGTCCTCGTTATATTTTGAAATATCCTCGCCGTCGACAATCACCTGTCCTGTTGTCGGAATATCCATTCCGCCAATTAAATTGAGGAGCGTGGATTTGCCCGCTCCCGACGGGCCGAGTATGACAACGAACTTTCCCTTCTCAATACTCAAATCGACTCCGTCAAGTGCGCGGAATTCACGCTCCCCTGTCTTGTACACCTTGGTAACATTTTTAAGTTCAACTATCTTAGCCACAGTAATCTCCTCCTTCACAGTACAATTTATGTAATTACATAAACGACTCTATTCAATATGAATATATCACCGCAGTTAGAAATATGCAACTAAAATTAGTTATAACTTATATGTTGTTCAACATTGCATGAATGCTGTCTGTTTTCGTATTCTACGCCGTGTAATACTGCGCCTGTGCATGCCACAGCTCATAGTATTTTCCGCTCTCGTCCGCTACCAGTTTTTCATGCGTTCCCTGCTGTATTACTGCGCCCTCGTTAAACACAAGTATCTCATCGCAGAATTTGCACAAGGAGAGGCGATGGCTGATGTAGATTGCAGTCTTGTCCCCGACTATGTCATTGAATTTAGAATAAATCTCAGCCTCAGTCACCGGGTCAAGCGCCGCTGTCGGCTCGTCAAGAATAATGAACGGTGCGTCCTTGTAGAGTGCCCTTGCTATAGCTATCTTCTGCGCCTCACCGCCCGACACATTCACTCCGTCCTCTCCGTAGTCAGTGTATAGATATGTCTCAAGTCCCTGCGGCATTTTACTCAGATTATCCTCAAATCCCGCCTCCCTGAGGCATCTCATAACCCGCTCCTCATCGTAAACCGCTCCGGACGCGACATTCTCACCGAGCTTCAGGGCAAGGAGCTTGAAATCCTGAAATACCACGGAAAATATATTCATGTACTCCTCATAATTGTACTTGCGGATATCTATTCCGTTTAAAAGTATCTCACCCTCGGTCGGGTCGTACAGACGGCAGAGAAGCTTTATAAATGTGGTCTTTCCGCTTCCGTTCATGCCTACGACGGCGATGCGCTTTCCGACCTCAAACTTCATGTTTACATTCTTTAATGAATAGTTGTCTCTTCCCGGATATTTGAACGATACATTCCTGAATTCAACCTCATAGTTTCTGTCCCTTCTTTTTTCAACAGTCAGACTCCCCTGATACATGACGTTTGGCAGGTCAAGAAATTCAAACACACTCTTTAGAACAGCAGCATTATTTCTCATATAACCGAGAAGCTCCACAATGCTTGAGACGCCATCTGCCGTCTTTTGTATCGATGCTATATACTGTGTGACTGCGCCTATGCCAAAGGCTCCGGCAAGTGCCTTGAGACATACAAACACATATATAACGCCCGTAAATATCTTGGATACCGCCGCGGACGCCGCCTTCAAAAGCCCCTGCCTCCCCCAGCCGAGCCTTGCAATCCTGCTTTTTGAGTGGAAGGGTGCCTCCTTGCTCAGACAGAATTTATCGCACAGCTTATCCTGACTGTAAATTCTCACGTCCATTGCGACATCGCTCCTGCCGCCGAGAAATCCCCAGAAACGAAACTCATTGTTTCCGAGAGCTAAATCGTCCTTGCCATTCGTAAAATATTCCTGTGATTTGTTTAAAAGGACAGGCGACACATAGGTTATCGCTATCAGCAGCAGTATCACCGTGAACACAACCATAGGATTGTCAAGCAGCCTGTATGTCCCGGCATTCTGCGGCACATGGCTTGAGAAAAGTGATGTCGTGAGGGTAATTCCTCCAAAGAATGTAAAACACTGCTTGCACAAGCCTCCGTATATGTTGAGCGAAGGCAGTATTCCCCAGCCCATGCTCTGGTACTGTCTTATTGTCTGACGAAGCTCCGACGTCTTTATATCATCAAATTTGTCAAAATCCATGTCCAGCATTTTCTTCGCATAAATATGCTCCAGATAAAACCAGGACGGTTTATTGTAAACATTTCTTATTTTTCCAAGAAATGCCGAGCCCAAGCCAATCACCGTAGCCGATAAAAGCGTGATGAGCACCAGCGCTTTAAGTCTCTGTGGATTTCTTCCGTTGGTGAGCTCATTGATTATACATGCGGACAAATATATTCCGATATAAGGGGTGAGTGCGTCCCACGCCATGCTTATCATATATACAATCGTCTGCACCGGACTGTTTTCATAATATATCCTGAATGCCCTGTTTGTAAGCTTTATCGTCTCAAGCCACGAGGGCTTATCCTTATTCTTCGTCATCGTTCTCCCCCTCCTTGTAATATTTGCTCTGTATCCCGTACAGCTTAGCGTACTCCCCATTGTTGTTTAACAGTTGTGCATGTGTACCCTTCTCAATAATTCCGCCATTGCCAAGCATTATTATTCTGTCGCAAAACCTTGTCGAGACAAGTCTGTGTGAAATATACACGGAGCCTTTTCCCTTGGTAAGTTCACTGTATTTCTGATACAGCTTTGACTCCGCAATCGGGTCAAGCGCCGCCGTGGGCTCATCGAGCACGACAAACGGTGCGTCCTTGTACAATGCCCTCGCAAGCATAAGGCTTTGTGTCTCACCACCCGAAAGCATCACCGCGTCCTTGTAAACCTGCCTGTCAAGATATGTATTGTATCCGTCTGCCAATGTCTCTATCTTCTCCCCAATTCCAGCCTCCGCGGCACATTTTCTTACCCTTGGCAGGTCAATGTTCTCGTCCGTCTGTGCAATATTCATCGCGATTGTGCCCGGAAGCAGCGAGAAATCCTGAAACACAGCCGAAAACATTGTGTAATAATCAGCTCTGTTAAAATCCCGGATATCCTTTCCGTTGAGAAAAACACTTCCCCTTGTCGGATTTAAAAATCCACAGATAAGCTTTACAAGCGTCGTCTTTCCTGCACCGTTAAGTCCCACAACCGCGAGCTTCTCGCCTGAATGTAGTGTGAGATTTATGCCGGCAAGCGTATCCTTGTCGGCACCGGGATATCTGAAGGATACATTTTCAAGCCGTATTTCGTATTCCTTGTCCCTTTCAGCGCTCAAAGGCTCCCCTTCAGCAAATTTAAAGGGTTCATCGTACTCAAGAAATTCCCGCGTCATTGATATGTCGATTGACTGTCTGTGAAGATTGTTAAATTCCTTCAAAATTCCCGTAACCCACTGTGCAAAACCGCCCACCGCCGTAAACAGCAGAAGGAACCTCGCAACATCTATTTTCCCGTTTAAAACCATCATTATGAGGTACATATATGCTATCCCGTTACGCATAAATGTGAGAATAACATCAAGTAGCGCTACCATCATATGTACATTCTGAACCTTGCCGTTAAATGCCATATAGGCTTTCATAACCTTTGCATACAATTCCTCAAGCCAGCCGCGCAGCCCGAAAATCCTGATATCCTTCGCCGCCCCAAGCTCGTCCTCGGTTTTTAAAATATAATCTATATGGTTTTTATACTCCGCCGTCTCGTCCTTATGTTTATACTCAAAGCTGTTCGCATAATTTGCGGCAAAATAGCTTATCACGCCTGTCACAAGCACCACCACAAACAGCATCGGCTGTACATTTGACAGGAGCTTCAAATATATCACAAAGCCTGCAATATCCGTCAGCAGACTGCCGAGCGTATCCCATATCTCCTCCGTCGACGAGCGCTTGCTCGCCACACTCAGACATGCCCTGTCAAAGTCCTTCCTAAATCGGTCATCCACCACGTTTGAATATGATGTCGTCGCCGCCTTTCTGTTAATCATCGCAAGCATCTCACTCCGCAATGTCACCTTTCCATACACTATATTAGTATCAGCGTATGCCGTTGCCGCAAAGAAGAGCATAATTCCAAGCGTAAACGCCGCTACAATAAAAATAAGCTCCCCGGCCCCCACCTTTTTCTCCACCGCACCTAATATTACAGGTGGTATATATAGATTTATAAGATTTGTAATCAGCGCAAGCACGGCTGACAGTAGGCACAGCACTATGACCTTCTTCTCCTTTGCCTGCCACGCAATCTTTATCATGTAGCATGAATTTTGAAACATGTTGTACTTGGGTTTTATCTTTTTTGCGCTCCCGCTTTTATTGTTTTCCGGCAAATTCTTCACCAACCTCTCTTTTAATTTTTCGCAGAAATTTCTTATGGCTTATTTTATACCATAAAAAAACGTCCCCGCGTTATTTCGGGGACGAATTGTAAGTTACGGGTGATGAATTGCAGATAGTGATGATAAATGTGGCGCTTTCTGTGGTTCTCATATCTGCGGCAGGAGTATTTCCGTAGTGAACGCGCCGTCCTCACTGTTGCGGCTTAGGTACCCGTCAAGCCTGTCGACTATGGCATCTATTCTCACAAGCCCGAAGCCATGCCCGTCTCCCTTCGTGCTGTGGAACAGCCTTCCGTCCTTCTTAAGCTTCTTTCCCGCTGTGAAATTCGTAAAAGAGATGTATAGCTGCGTATTCTTCATATCCATATACACCCTTATCACCCTCTGTTCCTTCGGAAGCTTCATGCTCGCATCAATTGCATTGTCAAAAAGATTTCCTATAATACAGCACAGGTCAATCTCCGAGGTCTTTAATTTAAGCGGGATATGTGCATCAGCCACGACGTTGATGTCCTTGGACTTTGCAAGGGAAATTTTGGAATTGAGTATTGCGTCCGTCATCGGATTTCCCGTCTTTATCACCGTGTCAACCGTTGTTAAATCATCATCTAATAAATCAAGGTATTTTTTTACCGCCTCCAAATCCCCCAACGCCGCATACGCCTTCATGGTCTGTATATGGTTGCGGTAGTCATGCCTCCACCCGCGTATCTGACGATACATATTATCCACCTCGCGGTAGTGCGTCTCAATAAGCTCCCGCTGGTACGCGGCGAGCTGCCTATCTATTCTCTTTGAAAAAAATGACATAATCTGTTCCTTTCACAAATGTACTTATATAAGCGTATATAAGACGCCACAAGCCGCACAAATACGGCAGCTTTGTTACTAAAATTAAATGTCAAAATACCTTTTGACCTCAACATCATTCTATAAGTTTATTATCGCCCTGTTCACCGCCTCAAACGCTCCTCTCGGCAGCGGTATCTCGGCACCGTCCACAAGCCTTATCTGCGTCTTGGTCACGCGGATTATCTGCGTGAGATTTACAATGCAGGAACGGCCCACGCGGTAAAAACGCTCGTCGAGCTCCTTCTGCAAATCTCCCAGCGTCATCTTAAATGTGTAGTCCTGTGCTGCATGAACCGTCACATAATTTCCCATAACATCGGCATATCTTATCTGATATATCGGTATTCGGACCAGCTCCCCACCAAGCTCCATATTTATCATCCTTTCATTCTTAGACAGCTTTTCGACCGCACGGTCAAGCAACGAAAAGAGTTTTTCCTTCTTCACTGGCTTCATAAGATAATGGAGCGCCGCCACCTCGTAGCCCTCCGCAATATAGTCGGAATATCCCGTTATGAACACAATCTGGACATTGTCGTCCTGCTCGCGCAGCCTCTTTGCCATGGCAACGCCGTCCATGCCGCCCATCTCTATGTCAAGCAGCAGTATATCATAGTCTTTTTTATCGTCGTAACAGAACATGAAGCTCTCCGCCGACTCAAACGCCATCGTCCGTACATCGCACCCTTTTCCCGCCGCCCACTCATCGACCATGTCAGATATATATTTTCTGTCCGCTGCACTGTCATCGCAGACTGCTATATTATAATTCATTCTTCGCCCACCCTATCTGCTCTCATAGCCTGAACCCGCACTTTCCCGGTTCTTCAACCCAGCAAGCACTCTTTACGCTAAATCTCATTACTCTAAAACCTATTACTCTATAATACAACTATCCGCGTAAAATCTCCACCCTTTTAAAACAAAATCCCCCTCTTTAACCGGACATATTCCTGTCCGATAAAGAGGGGGAAATATATTAGCTTTTCTTCGTACAACGTAACCAATATGCATAAATATATTCCGTTATACATTATAAACCTAAATAAACCTATTTGACCTCAACATCATTCCGGTTTAAGACCACTGATGTCGGTATTGTGCAATTTTTCCTTTATAACCGCCTCAACCTCCGACTCACTCACCTCAACAATCTCAGCTATCTGTGCGGTTGTGTAACCTTTTTTGTGCATGTTGTTGATTACTTTTTCATTTGTTTCTCTAGTTACTCTCTCTGTTGCAATTTTTGTCGCTTTCTCTGCTGCCTTTTCCTCAATGCCTTCACTAAGATTACACATAACATTCACATCCCTTCTGAAATCACTGTTAACAGGAAGATTATATTCCCTTTCCATTATCTCGAGCTTCTCGTTGAGCTCTATACTGCTTGACAGAAGTGCCCCTATCAGGCGGTGGAGCTCATATCTCTCATCGTGCACGGGAAAGCTTGTCCCAATATGCCATTTTTGACAGAATTTTTAAGGATTTTCTCAAAAGCCCCAGAACACTATCCCGAGCACAGCCGAGAGCACTATCATGAGAATCGGCGAGAGCTTCTTTTTCCATATTTTTTTCAGCAAAAAAGATACTGCAAAAAGTATTATAAATATTATTATTGACCTTAAATCAGGCGCTATGCTGCTTGTGTAATCCGCAAAACCAAGCAGAGTGTTAAGCCCCATGCTGATTGCCGTCGCAATTATCATGGCAACTATACATGGCCGTATTCCGGACAGAACCGCATTCACGCCTGCATATTTCAGGAGATTTTTCAGCACGGCAGCAATGATTAGTATTATGACAAATGACGGCAGCACAACTCCGAGAGTTGCCATAAACGCACCTAACATTCCCCCCTGCGAAGAACCGATAAAGGTCGCCATATTCACCGCGAGCGGTCCCGGCGTTGACTCCGATACGGCAATAAAGCTCATAAATTCGCTCTCGGTAAGCCACCCCCTTGACAAGACCGTCTCTCTGACAAGCGAAATCATGCCGTAGCCACCGCCAAAGGAAACCGCACCGATAACAAGAAAATTCAGAAAAAGTTCAATATATATCATTTTATACCTCCGCATACTGCAGGCATTTCTTGCAGTACTGCCACCAATAAGTAGTTTGAAAATTTTATTTTCAAATTTTGTGCTTTCCCTCCGTGTCAGAACATTTTCTACCGGAATTTCCCACACGCTTTCCAATCATGTACACAGCCCAGCCTGCCACGCCGCTTATCACTATATAGAATATTGACGAGAATGACACCGCCGTTATCGAAAACACCGTCATCACGGCAATCACTAATCCCAAAATCACATAGTTGAACATGTTCTTCTCAAGTCCCTTGAACATTCTCACGCCGGCAGACGCGATGAGGTACACGACGCACACCTGTATCCCCTTGAACGCATACGCCACATAGGTCAGACTTAAAAACTTATCAAAGAAGAGCGATATCAGATATATTATCACAAACGAAGGTATGCTCACGGCAAGCGTTGACAGCGCGGCTCCCGCGACACCGCCCACTCTGTAGCCGAGATATGTAGCACTGTTGACCGCCACGGGGCCCGGTGTCGACTCCGCAACCGCCACCATGTTCAAAAATTCTTCTCTGTCAATCCACTTCTTTTTTTCTATAAACTCATTTTCTAAAAGTGCAATCATCGCATAGCCCCCACCGAAGGTAAACGCACCTATCTTCAGAAACGTGAGAAATAACTGTGTCAGCTTTTTCATTTTAATCTCCATTCTGCCATTACCGCCTGACAAATCTATTTTCACTTAACGGCAGTAAAAAAATCTTCTATTTCTCATTTTTTAGTGACTCTGTACCGCCCGGTTGACTTCATTATCCTCGCAGGCGGTATTTTTCTTATTAATCAGCCTTATTTTCTCATAATTTTACCGCCTAAATTCAAATCTATTAACGGTGAGCGGTAAATTCCATTTTATACCCCTGCATACTGCAGGCATTGCGTGCAGTACTGCCGCCAATAAGTAATTTGAAAATTCTATTTTCAAACTTTTGCCGCCACTATTATAAGCTATCAGGGTCAAAAGGTCAAAAAGCCATTCGTGCCTGCACAATTAGGCTTTAGAACTTGGAACCCGCGCAAAATGAGGACCACAATACCTTTTGACCCACATATCATTATAACAAATAAGCATCTTATCTTCTACCTAAACTTTAAGTAAAAGAGAAAATCTTGAAATCAAAGCCTGCCAACTCTTTATTGTTATTTTTCCATGTCCCGCATAACTGGACTGCTTATTTTTATTCAAACTGGATGTTTTAATCATGCCATCTTTACTGTATCATAACGCTAAATTCATGAAGCGGCGCACTACATGACAAAACACAAAATAAAAATCAGTGGCAGTCCCTACGCAAAAAGGCTGACTGTCCGGAAATGGAGATTACCATGGCAACAAGATATGAACTCAACAAGGAACTGGCACAGATGTTAAAGGGCGGTGTAATCATGGATGTGACCACACCGGAGCAGGCTAAGATTGCACAGGAAGCAGGCGCCTGCGCGGTAATGGCACTTGAGCGGATTCCGGCAGATATAAGAGCCGCAGGCGGCGTGTCAAGAATGAGCGACCCTAAGATGATTAAAGGTATTCAGGAGGCAGTATCTATTCCTGTCATGGCAAAATGCCGTATCGGACACTTTGTCGAGGCTCAGATACTCGAAGCCATAGAGATTGACTACATAGATGAGAGCGAGGTTCTCTCACCTGCCGACGATGTGTACCATATCGACAAGACACAGTTCAAGGTTCCGTTTGTCTGCGGTGCGCGCGACCTGGGAGAGGCACTCAGGCGTATAAGCGAGGGTGCCTCGATGATAAGGACCAAGGGCGAGCCGGGAACGGGCGACGTAGTTCAGGCAGTTCGCCACATGAGAGCCATGAACGCCGAAATACGCCGTGTCCAGAACCTCCGCGATGATGAACTGTACGAAGCAGCCAAGCAGCTTCAGGTTCCTGTTGAGCTTGTCAGATATGTTCATGACCACGGCAGACTCCCTGTTGTAAACTTTGCCGCCGGCGGTGTCGCAACCCCTGCTGATGCAGCACTTATGATGCAGCTCGGCGCAGAGGGCGTGTTCGTCGGCTCCGGAATATTCAAGTCAGGCAACCCTGCCAAGCGTGCAGCCGCAATCGTTCAGGCTGTAACTAACTACACTGATGCCAAGCTTATTGCCGAATTATCCGCAGACCTCGGTGAAGCCATGGTCGGAATCAACGAGAACGAGATTGCACTTCTTATGGCTGAGAGAGGAAAATAGCGCGAACGAGGAAAATAACGGAAACAAACTGCCCTGCTTATGACAGAGAGAGGAAAATAGCGCAAACGAGGAAAATAACGGAAATAGATTGCCCTGCTTATGGCAGAGAGAGGTAAATAGCGGAAACGAGGATTATAACGGAAACAAACTGCCCTGCTTATGGCAGAGAGAGGTAAATAACGGAAACAAGGAAAATAACGGAAACGAGGATTATATATGGCAGTTGGTATATTAGCGCTTCAGGGGGCATTTGCGGAACATGGGCAGATGCTTGACAAGCTTGGAGTAGAACATTTTGAGATAAGGCAGCTTCGCGACCTGGATAAAAAGACCGACAGGCTTATACTTCCCGGCGGCGAGAGCACTGTGATGAATAAGCTCTTACACGAGCTTGGTCTGTATGAACCGATAAAGAAACTGATCAATGGCGGCATGCCTGTGTTCGGCACCTGCGCCGGAATGATTCTTCTGTCCCGCGAGGTTGAGGACGGAAAGCCCTGCTTCGGCACCATGGATATCCGGGTCCGCCGAAATGCCTACGGCAGACAGCTTGGAAGCTTCTACACCGAGGACTGCTTTGACGGCATAGGGACAGTCCCGATGACCTTTATCCGTGCACCCTTCGCCGAAGAGGTCTACGACAATGCAAGGGTTCTCGCGACCGTCGACGGGCGCATCGTGGCAGCCCGTCAGGACAGACAGCTTGTAACTGCGTTTCATCCGGAGCTTACGGACAACACATCGGTACATGAGTATTTTATGGCGATGTAAGGCAGATGCATTGTATACTTTTCTTTATCGGACCTAAGGTAGCAGCCGATATGTCCAACCTGGAAGCAAACGCTTAGCTTGAAGCTTCACCTACACATAGATAAAGGAGCGTGAATTCTCACGCTCCTCTGTCTTATTCCGATACTTCTGCATATCGCTGTATAAATTGTTCTTTTCCGCAGGGTCTGCCAAAATAATATCCTTGCAGATAATCGACCTGCATTTCTTTCATTTTAAGGTACCAGTCTCTTTCCTCTATGCCTTCTGCACATATCCTGACATCAATGCTGTGTACCAGCGGAATGATATTCCTATACAATTCATTATCTCTGGCATCGTTCATTGCCTTTGCGGTAAAATCCTTATCCATTTTCACATAGCTCGGATTCATATCTCGTATACAATGGAAATTGGAATACCCCGTTCCAAAATCATCGATTACAAAATTGATATTGTTGTCATCCAGAGTCTTTCGGAATCTGCAGAACGATGGTGTCATATCCATAAAGCCGCTTTCTGTCATTTCGATGCAGATGTTCTCCGGCTTTAAAGAGTTCTTCTCGATTGTAGCCAATATATCATGCTCTACATTGCCCTGAATAATCTGGACATACGATACATTTACATTCATCTTGAAGCCGGGAATATACTGCTGCATTTCACGGCACATTTCCGTTGCTTCGTTCAAGACATATCTTCCGGCAGGAATAATCAATCCTGTTTCCTCAAGCAGCGGAATGAACTCCACCGGTGAAACAGACACCTGTTCATCCCCGGACATCATGGAAAAGCGCATAAGAGCCTCCGCACCGATGATTTTCTCCGAGCGGCAGTCCACAATCGGCTGATAATACATTTCAAAGCCCTTACAGCCGTTTACGACAGCATTACGAAGTGCCGCTATTATTCTTCCCTTTCTCTGAAAGGCTTCATAATCATTCTCATCGAAGAAATAGAAGCCGTTCTTCCCCATGTTCTTTGCCTGCTTCAGGACAAATTCAAATTTCCTGCGACATTCTTCGACTCCCTCATAAAAGGTCGCCGCTGCTATAACACCCACAGAAATCGAAAATACAGCCTCATAATCCTCAGCTACTATAAACTCATAGAGCTTATCAGTAATCCTTTTCTTCAGCTTTAGCATATCCTCCTTCGAGGCTGCTTCCAGATCCACAATAACATACTGGTCAGCCACAAGGTGGTAAATTCTCTGACTGCCGGAGAGACTTTTCTTCATACAGCCGGCTACGCTTCGTAAGATATAATCACCATAAGCTGCTCCTCTGGTGCTGTTGATTGAGCCGAAATTGTCGATGCCTATATGTATCAAAAAGCCCTTAGAAAGGTTCTCCGCCTGCGAGCGCAGATAAGCAATAAATTCCGGACCGCCCAGCAGTCCCGTGACATTATCCGCCCTTCTCTTGTTTCCTGTCTCGTTTATGCAGCCCACCAGATACTTCGCATGTCCTTCACTATCATCAATCACGATACCGCGGCAGTTAATCCATACCGGCAGACCGTTTTTGTCAAGCCACCTATAATGAAGATTATGTACCTTTTCTTTTCCTTCGCTTATATCCGCAAGATGCCTTGCAAACATCCTGCGGTCATCTTCATATATCACCTTCATGACAGCATCGGCGGCATCAGTAATGACACAGCCGGATATCATAAACCTATCCACAGCCGACTGGGAAATCTCAAGTGTATTATCCTGCAGATCAAATATGTACAGATAATCATCCATGGATTCAGTGATTATTTCAAATAATATTTCTGCCGTGTGCTCTCCAAGTACTTTATACATATCATCTATCACAGCAAGGACCTTCCTTCTAATAGATTATAATTTTCCGTCTCCCTTAGAATAGCTTAAATGTATTCACGCGGTCCTGCATCTTGGCTGCCTCGTCTGCCAGGTTGACACTGATTGCAGTATTTTCTTCTGAGGAAGCCGCTGTACCCTGTACCACACCTGAAAGCTGCTCGATACCCTGTCCGATCTGTTCTAACGAATCAGCCTGGGAATTAGCCTTCTCCATTGTATTCTGCGCCATTTCCGCAAAGGACTCCATATCCGCAATAATCTGGTTGAATGCATCTGCCGTTGTTCTTGTAATGGCATTTCCCTTTTCAATCTCAACCAGAGTCTTATCAATCAGCTCTCTTGTATTTATAACCGACTTCGCACTATCTGATGCGAGCTTGCCTATCTGGTCGGCAACCACCGCAAAGCCTCTTCCGGCTTCGCCTGCCCTCGCCGCCTCAATCGAAGCATTGAGTGATAAAAGATTGGTCTGGGACGCAATATCTTCAATATCCGTGATAATATTGCCGATTTCCTTGGAAATCTCCGTAATACGCTCCATCTCTGTGAGCAGCCCGTTCATCTTTTCCCTCTCTTCGTTGGCTTTGCCTGCGGAAGCCTTCACCCTCTCGGATGCACTCTTTGTCTCCTTTGCCGTATCTGCGGCAAGGCTGACAACAGTATCTATTGTAGCGTTCAGCTCCTCAATTACTCCCGCCTGCTCTGTCGCACCATCGGACAAGGATTTAGATGCCTCCTCGACATCCTTAGCATTCGAGGATACCTTCTCCGCAATATTGGTAATCTCTGACAGTGTGCTGTTAAACCTCTTTAAAATAAACAGGAGTGAGTGCTTCAATTCTGAAAAATCACCCAGGAAATCTGTGATGTCATCGCCATTTCTTGTCAGATTACCCTGTGCAATATATTTAACTTCCTCCGAAATCTCACGGACATAATCCGAAAGAATATTCATGGCCTCTTTCAGATTTCTCACAGTGTCGCCGAACTCATCCTCCGACTCATATGTGAGCATATCCACGTTGGACAGCTCACCCTTTCTTAAGCTGGCTACCGCTGCATCTATCTGCGCTACCGGCTCTGTAATGGAATCTGTGATTACCCTTCCGATAAAGGTTGTCGCTACGGCAATCGCAATTCCTGCCGCAAATATCACTATAAAAATAATTACCGTACACACATTGGCAGCCTGCTTAGAGCTGTCCAGCTCAACCTGGAATTCATCTCTCAGCGTGCTGAACACGTTTCTGAATGATGTATACTTTTCATACGCGCTTCCCGTCATAATATCTGATGCCTCAGCCTGTTTTCCGGCGGTGCTCAGCCGTATTATCTCTTCCGAGAAGGACTTATAGTCCTCCCATGCGGCGTTTGCCTTATCGTAATCGGCCTGTCCTTTTCGTGCAATTGCATTAGAATTGATTATTTCACCTAACGCCTTGCCATTCTCAGTAATCTGTCCTGATATGCTCTCAAGCTCCTTCTCACAGGCGGTCATGACAGCGGCATCCGATTCCACAAGATGCTGGTACTGCTTAACTCTGTATTCGGTGGTCAAAGTCTCCATCTCCTGTATATACCCTATTGCCGGGGACCATACAGCCGTAATCTTCTTTACGTTGGAGCGTATCACCAAGGTTGAGATAAGTGCCACAGCCACTAAGAATACTGTCATAGCGAGCACCGTCACCCGGTATGCTTTCAACTTTCCTGCTACCTTCAAGTTAACTATAAATTTTCTGAGCTTTTCCATAATAACTTTCCCTTCCTTTGTTTTTTTCCTTTCGATTTGAGTTTTAAGATTAAATGCCACAGGGCTTCAGCATTAATAACTCCAAGCCGATGGTTATTTCTCTTTAAGTTAAGTGATGATACCATGCTTTTATTAAAAAATCAATTAAAAATATATTAAATTTCCATTGGATATCTTTCAGTCTCATTTACGTTCGGAATAAACGAAAAAATCACGACCTGTTAGATCGGTCGTGATTCTATCAATACTGCTCAGCTGTGCATTTTATTATATTCCGCGCTGTCAAAAATCTCGAGAGGAATAACCATCGCTGCGTGTGCGGCCGTGCTTCCGACAAAATTGCTTCAGAGCATATTTCTCTGATTCAGACTCTATCAGCCTTCCTCAAAATATGTAAGGTAAAGCGCTATATCAGGTGAGGTGACATTGGATATAACGAAAATAACGTCATCGCCTGACTGTGTCATAATTCCGTAGAACTCGGCATTGTCAAATACCATGTGAACCACATAATCGTCCTCTAAAAGCTCATAGGCTCCCTCTGCCTCATTTCCGTTGCTGTAAGCGCTGACTACGTTGTTCTCATAGAATCTTATCTCAAAGCTTCCGCCGAGCTGCTCCTTTACCTTCTCAACAGCGGCTTCATTCATCTCAACTCCATCCGCATATCCTCCGTTAAGCTCCCAGCATGACCATGTGAGATCCTCAACTGCATACGCCTCGTAGTTGGAAAGTACAGCAGGTATGCCGCCATCTGCAACATTCTCATCGCTGCCTGTCGTCTCATCCGTCTCTACCGTTCCAGCCTGTTCCGTGCTTGCATTTGCAGCATTAATCATATCGTTGATTGCAGCCTCTGCTTCCTTAGTCCAGCTGTCAACAGATGCGAACCACTCTATCATCTCATCATACTTTGCATCATCAAGAACAGTGTCCTGACTGAGGAGCTCAGTATACTCTGACAATACGGAGGACATCTCCTGAAATGTGCTTATCGTATCCTCATCAATTACCGCTGCATTTTCGTTCACAAGTGCTGCAACCTTATTGAACTCGGCCGCTGTGTCATTGAAAGCATCAGTTGCCTGCTTCTTCTTGCTGTTCTCATCCGAACTGCTGCAGCCTGCCAGACTGATTACCAGTGTTGCAGCAAGCATAACCGCAACAATTTTCTTAAGCATCTTCTTCATACATTTTACCTCTCTGGTTTGTATTTGAAAACCATTTACCTAACCGTAATCGATATCGGTATGTAATTTTCATTCCGCAATTATACAACACACAGCACTGTAAATTCAATACCTTTCTTAAGCTTTTAATAAACACAACCCGGATACAGAGTTGAGCGGAACAATTTCCCGTATGTGCAGGCTGTCATAATATACTTTGATTTCCAATATAATACTTGTGTTTGCAAAACTTAAAGCTTGTTTTTCCTGTACTTCAACGGGGACACCCCGTATGTCTTCTTGAAGCTTCTGATAAAATAGCTCACATTCTGATACCCGCTCTGCAGTGCTATCTCCGTAATAGGAATGTCCGTGTCCTGCAGCAATTGTTTCGCGTGCTCCAGTCTTAAATAGGTTACATATTGCGACAGCGTAATGTGAAAATGCTCCTTAAAATACCGCGATATGTATTTTTCCGAAAGGTGGAACTGTTCCCCAAATTCCTTTAACGATATCGTCCCCGTATAGTTCTGCTGTATGTACGAAACCATCTCCTTTTCCACGGTGTTCCTGCCGCTTGTATCATTTTCCACCACCAGCCCCTTATTCCACATTTCAAGAATAAACTGCAAAAGGACTATCTTTATCCTTATCTGCGTGGCTATATCCGCCCCAGCCCCTTCTTTTTTTTCCATATATATATCAGCAAGCTGCTCACACAGCCTGCCTGCCGCATCCCCTATTCTTGGACTTATCATCAGTTGTCCGCTGCTTAGCGGTTCAAGCAGGCTCTCATCTAACAGGTCATCCGAACGAAAGGATATATATTTCAGCGGAAACAGAAAAGTAAAATAGTCCACCGCCCCGGTCTGTGCACCCATGAGATGCAGATTACCCGGCGACACGACAAACGCATCCCCGGGTTTACCTATGTAGCTCTCTCCCGATATATTTACAGTAAGACAACCACTTTTTACATATATAATCTCAAGCTCATCATGCCAATGTACAGGTATCTGAAACGACCGGCCCGAGTTCCATATATGATATGTGCTAAAGGGGTCGTCCTTTGTACCATGTGGTTTATTTTCCTTTAATTCAAAGTACATAAGCTCTCCTACAATTCTACAAGACTCTTACCCTTCCATTTTCCGCTCTTCCATCTAAGCACCATTCCGACGGCTCTCGCACACTCATCAGATGCCATGGCAATATATGCTCCTAATGCCTGAAGCCCCATGTGTATTCCAAACAGATATGTTCCGCCGACTGCGAACAGGTACATGAATATCGCACCCATTATAACCGGGAAAACCGCATCCCCGCTGGTCTTTAATGCCTGACCGTATACAAGGTTCGTCACCCTTCCGAATTCCAGGAATATATCCACCACCAGCAGCTTCACCACAAGATTTATCATCTGCGCGTCATCCGTGAATATATGGACTATAAAACGTCCGGACAATGCAAATGTCACAGAAAAGCAGGTAGCTGTTATAAGTCCATATATAACAGCCTTTCTTGTACCTCTGTCACATTCCTCATACTCCTTTGCCCCGATCCGCCAGCCGGTCATAATGGCATTGGCCTGTGCAAGCGCAGCTCCGACACAGTACGAGAAATTGGCAATCTGCATGGTATAGGAACGGGCAGTAACATTCATTCCGTCCGAATCCATCTGATTCATAAAACGGACTATAAGTGTCATCGCTACATTGTAGAGCGCTGTTTCAAGCGCGGATGGAAAGCCTATCCTGACAATCTGAGCCAGTATTCTTCCTGCCGGAATACGCTCAGGATTCTGCTTTGCCTTAATAAGCACAGCCCCCATCACCGCTACAATGATAAGATTTACAATCCTTGAAATGACCGTGGCAACGGCAACTCCCATTACGCCCCAGTTAAACACGAACAGAAATACCGAATTAAGTATTATATTAATGGCGTTTCCGACAACCGTTCCTATTAAGGAGTGCTTCGTATATCCGAACACTCTCAAATAACTGGAAAAAATAGGAATAAGCGCATTTAAAAAGCATGTGCCTCCAACAATTCTAAGGTATGTCTGTGCCGGCTCAAACAGCGCCGGGGCAATGCTTACCATTCTAAGTATTCCGCCGGAGAAAAAGGCAAGGATAATAGACATCAGCACGCCTATCAGCGCATTAAACATCAATCCAAGCTGTCTTGCCTGATATGCAATTCCGGGTCTTCCCGCTCCGATATTCTGTGACATGACTGCCACCATACCCGATGATATTACCCCGAACATGATAATAAAAACACCTATATATGTGTTCGCTGTTCCCACTGCTCCCACAGCCTGATCACTTACTGATGATAGCATAAGTGTATCGACCATACCTGAAAGCATATAAAATAAAGTTTCCAAACATATCGGCACAGATAGCTGTGCCAATGATTTTCTTCCGGCTGCCATGTCATTCTCCTTAAATATTGATACCTTTTGACATCATCATACGACACATTCCTGTATATTTCTTGTAGAATATTATGTTAAAATTGCACTATTTCTACTTTTTGGTAGTATCAATCGGACAGTCCACTGTGCCGGACAGCATATCTGCTTTTCATTCTGATGCTTATTATATCAGATAATAATCCCTGCTTCCACATGATTTTTCCCAAATCCGCGGATTTTACTTTTTATCAAATCCGTTCTTCTCAACGCGGAAGCAGATTTTTCATGCTGTTGATTCCGATAAGCAGGGTGGATGTGTTGTGGCACAGTGCCGATGTGGTAGGCTGTATAACTCCCGCAACACCAAGAACGATCAATAATGTGTTAAAGCCCACTATTGTTCTGTAATTCCTGTGGATTCTCTTCATCAGAAGGTCGCTTATCTGCTTTAATGTAACCAGCTCATTCAGGTCATCCGCTCCGATTGTGATATCCGCAATCTCACGCGCAAGCTGTGCTCCGTCGCTTATGGCAATTCCGACATCCGCCGCCGAAAGTGCAGGCGAATCGTTGATTCCGTCACCTATCATTATCACCCTTCTGCCCGCTGCCTTTTCCTTCTCAACGAAGCCTGCCTTATCCTGCGGGAGAACCTCAGAATAATACTCGTCAACCCCGACCTTCTTTGCTATGGCTGCCGCCGTCCTCTCGCTGTCGCCGGTCATCATCACAACCTTCGATATGCCTGCCGCCTTGAGCTGCCTAATAACCGCCACAGCCTCTTCCCGCACAGGATCCTCGATACAGATAACCGCCGCAAGCACTCCGTCAATCGCAAGGTAAAGATGTGAATACTCAAGCGGAAGCTCCTCATATAGAGTCTTCTTATCCTCCGGTATCGACGCCTTCTCGTCCTCAAATACGAAATGGGCGCTTCCGATGACAACCCTCTTGTCACCTATCGCAGAAGCAATTCCGTGTGCGACTATATATTCAACCTTTGAGTGCATCTCGCTGTGTTCAATTCCCCTGTTCTTAGCCGCTTCCACAACCGCGCGCGCCATGGAATGAGGGAAATGCTCCTCAAGACAAGCCGCAATCTTTAGAAGCTCATCCTCGCTGCCGCCGTTAAATGACACAACCTTGGCCACAGTCGGCTGAGCCTTGGTGAGCGTACCTGTCTTATCGAACACAATGGTGTCAGCATCTGCCACAGCCTCAAGGAATTTTCCTCCCTTGACTGTGAGATGACGGCTGCCCGCCTCCCTGATTGCCGAAAGAACCGATACAGGCATGGCAAGCTTGAGTGCACAACTGAAATCTACCATTAACACTGCAAGTGCCTTTGTCGTATTGCGTGTCAGAAGCCACACAAGCCCTGTCGCACCGAGACTGTACGGAACAAGCTTGTCGGCAAGATGCTCTGCCTTGCTCTCGACGCCTGACTTAAGCTTCTCCGACTCCTCTATCATAGTGACAATCTTCTCATATCTGCTGCTGCCGCCGACGGACTGGACCTCAATCACAAGCTCGCCCTCCTCGACAACCGTTCCGGCATACACGGCAGTTCCCGGCTTCTTCTCAACGGGTACGGATTCACCCGTGAGCGATGCCTGGTTGACCATTGCCTCGCCCTCTCTTACAACTCCGTCGAACGGAATCATATTTCCGACACGGACAATTATGGAGTCGCCCTTCTTTATCTGATGAACAGGTACAAGCACCTGCTCATCCCCTGCCCTGCACCATACACTGCTCACATTCAGCGACATCGTTCTTGCAAGGTCATCAACCGACTTCTTGTGTGTCCACTCCTCGAGAAGCTCGCCTATACCGAGCATGAACATAATCGAACCTGCCGTTCCGATATCGCCTCTCAGCATCGATACACCGATTGCCGTAGCGTCAAGCACCGGAACCTCTATCTTTCTGTTCCACAGACACCTGATTCCCGCCGCAATGTACTTTACTGCATTATATGCCGTAAAACACGCTCTTAGCGGATACGGAAGGAACCATTTTCTCGCATAATGAAATACTATCTTGTCAAAGAGCTTGTCCTGATACTCATGGCTTAAGCTTCTTCCGGTATTTCCGGCTACAGTCTCAGGAAGCTGTTCATTCTCGTAGGAAAACTTTCTTAAAAGCTTTATAACCTCATCCCTGTCTCCCTTATACTCTATGACCGCATCACCGGTTCTGTCGTACACCTTCGCACTCTCTATATCTGCCTGCTTCTGCAGATAATACTGTAATATATCCGCCTGCCCACAGGTCATGCGATATGAACAGACATGTATTCTCATTCTGTTCCCATACTCATGTTTTATCTGAAATTTCATAACAAAACAGCTCCATTCTGCTTTTCAGAAAAAAAGGGACACGGTATCAGACCCCTGTCCCAATTCTCTTACTCAGCCTTAGTCTCCTCTTTTACTTTCTCTTCGTTCTTAACCTCAGAGAAATCATCGGCAAAATCCTCGTACACTGCCTCCTCCTTAGCTGCTCTGTCCTCGTTAATGCTCTTTGCATCCGAGTAGATGTCGCTGCAGTTCTCCTGAACTGTTGATACAGTTTTCATAACACAGTCCTTTGCTCTTAAAACTGCTGCCGTGCAGTTAGTATAGAGCTTCTTTGCGTCCTTGCTTGATAAAAGCTTTATTCCTGCCGTACCGAATGCAACACCCGCTGCAAAAAGTCCTGTCTTGCCCCAGTTAATCTTTGACTTACTCATAGCTATGTACCTCCATATTCAATAGGTGTATTTTCCTGTGTGTGCCAACAGGTAGCCGCATAAATCCGAAGATAGTCTTATTTACCCGTGGGTAGTCATGTTTATTTGCGGTTAGTTGTGACGCACACATTTTTTCAGCCGTTATTATAACATTGTGGCTTTTCAATCGCAACAGCTATTCATAAAATTTTTCTAAACACTTTTCCTAAACATTCCGGCTCGTTATAATGAGTTCAAAAGCCTAATCGTGCAAGCACAAACATTTTTTGACCTTTTGCCCCTGATAGCATATAATAACCGATAAGTATTAAATTTAAAAGCAGCAGAACAGCTATATAAAAATATTTCAAAGGAGAACATCCATGAATACCCCCATCGGCAGATCCGATATAAAAATTGAAATTATAAGAAGCTCCAGAAAAACCCTTGCCATAGAAATCCGTCCCGATATGCGCGTCATCGTCCGCGCTCCGTATCAGGCTTCCGGCAGCTATATTGAACAGTTCATATCAGACCGCGCCGACTGGATAGTGGAACATCTTAGGAAGATGGAACAAAAAAACAGACAATGCAATGAAGCACTGCCTGTTAAAAAGCTCTCAAACGATGAGATTAAGAAGCTTGCCGATAAAGCCTGCTCCTACATTCCCGGGCGTGTGGCTCACTTCGCACCTCTTGTCGGCGTCACCTATGGGCGTATAACCATAAGAAACCAGCATACACGCTGGGGAAGCTGCAGCAGCAGGGGAAACCTTAATTTCAACTGTCTCCTCATGCTCACTCCCCCGGAGGTAATCGACTATGTCGTGGTGCATGAGCTGTGCCACCGAAAGGAAATGAACCACTCCGGGCGCTTTTGGGATGAGGTTGCAAGGATTCTTCCCGGCTATGCGGAACAGGAAAAATGGCTTAAAACCCACGGCAATGAAATAATGAAGCGTATGACAGGTGAATAATCTGCCATACGCTTCATTAAAGTCCTCCTACTCCGACTTCACTCTCACCTTATTCGTATACATGAAGTGGTCTGCCTTGTCAAACAGAGTCCTGAGCGTGCAGTCCGTGTAATCCGTCGACACAGCCCAGCCCTGTGCGTAGCTTATCGGAATATTATTTCCACATCTGTTAAACTGCATAATCTCATTCTGCAGTTGTGTAAGCACATTGGTCACGGTATTCTCTCCAATGTTGTACAGAATCACAACGAACTCATCACCGCCATACCTTCCAACAAAATCCTTTGCCGGGATTACATTTCTCAACACTCTCGCAAAGCTCGCGATAAGCTGGTCGCCTGCCGAATGTCCCAGCGTATCGTTCGCACTCTTAAGATTGTTAAGGTCGAACATCAGACAGGCTGTCGGTTCTGTTATAAATGACATGTCACTAAACAGCTCCTCACACTTGCTCTTATTAGGAATCCCCGTATGCACATCTATATATGCCTTCTGCTCAAGTATCCTGTTCTTCCTGATTATCCGCATGGAAGAAAGTGACTGCTCTGTAATAAGCATAAACAGTATAAGCATATCCACAGTCGACAAAAACTCTACGAGCCTCATCGTTTTTGCCGCTTTATTCGAGTAAGCCTCTGCCGCCGATACGACCTCATCTGCAAGCCGGAAGTATGTCTCACTCATTGCCACTATGTCGGTGGCTTCATAGCCACAGTCTCTTGCCTTCCTAATCTCTTTTTTTAATTTTTCCCAATAATCTATCAGTCTGTCAAGCTTGCCCTGATAATTCGCATCCTTCAGACTCACGAGCCCATAGCTGCCATCATCATATTTCAAATCCTCCAGAACATCATCCAGATACTGCACAAGCTCATCATCATGGATTCCGATTATCTCAAACTTCACAAGCCTTTGCGTCGCACCGCGCACAAGACCGGCATAATTTATTACACGCGCTGTGCCCTGAAGGTGTTTTATCTGAATCATCATAATGACAACAAGCACTATAAGTGCCGAAATAAGAATGCTCTGGATTACTCTGGATACAGCACTGAACCGCTTATGCTCCCTGCTTTCCGCATCATTTATTAACATTTTACCCCTCATTTCCGAGCGATTTATCACGATGAGGCGGTGAGAAGCCCGCGCAGGCGGTTTCTCATCTGCCGGCGAAGCAATTTGTTTTCGCTCAGGAACAAATTGCAGGTGTGAAAAATATGCTGTCAGACTTATTTTTCACACTATATCTCCGCTAAATGGCTAAATTTCATTGTCCGTAAACATTTCATATATTATAATACATATTATTATTTCGGTCAAAAACTTTTTTTATTTAGGAGGAACCGCTATGGATGATAACAAAATTAAGGTAGAGCGCTACATTGACATTAACCGCAATCTGAAGGATGAACTTGGCAGGCTTTGATTTATCCCCTTAAAAATGCCCCATATCAATTTGATATGGGACATTTTTTTACGCAAGGTGCAGCACATCTATGAGCAGTATCCACACCAGACCATAGTATGCAATAACCGCAACCAGGTCATTCACCGTTGTTATGAGCGGTCCCGACGCTACGGCGGGATCAATCTTAATCTTGTGAAAAAGCATCGGCACAAGCGTCCCGACAAGGCTCGATATGACCATCGCCGCCATGAGTGCCAGCCCGACGCAGCCCGAAATCATAAACGAGTATCCAACCGGATTGTGCTTAAAGAGCCAGATGTACACTCCGATAAACGCAAATGACAGCACTCCTAGAATCATTCCGTTCGAGAATCCCACGCGCGCCTCTTTCCCGACAAGCTTCAATTTTTCACCCGCTGAGAGGTTCTCATCCATGAGCACACGGATTGTCACCGCAAGCGACTGTGTTCCGACATTTCCCGCCATATCAAGGATTAACGACTGAAAACATATTACAATAGGAAGAACCGCCACAACAGTCTCGAATATTCCGACAACCGAGGACACTCCAATGCCTAAGAACAGCAGAATTATGAGCCATGGAAGCCTCTTTTTTACACTTGTAAGGGTCGACTCCTCCAAATCCTCCTGCTCGGTGAGACCTCCGAGCTTTGCATAGTCCTCACCCATCTCATCATCGACAGCCTCAACTACATCCTGTGCCGTGATTACACCGATAAGCTCGCCCTCGTCCGTCAGAACCGGAATCGAGTCCTCAGCATAGTCCTTCAGACGTTCGATGCAGTCGCTTATCTTTTCATGGTCTGTCACATACGGGTAGGACACGCTTATGATGTCCTCAAGCGGCGTGTTCTCCCTCGCTATTATCAAATCCTTCAAATCTATCGCGCCACAGAACTTATCGTTCCCATCAAGCACATACACGGTAGAGATATTGTCGTTCTCCCCCGCCTGCTTCACAAGCTCACGCATAGCCTGACGGACCGTAAGGTTGTTGTGTATGACGATATAGTTTGTCGTCATTCTGCTTCCCGCCTCGTCATCCTCATAGGAGAGAATCATCCTGATATCGTGGCTTGAATCCTCATCAAGGAGCTTAACAAGCTTCTCCTGTGTCGAATCATCGAATTCATCGAGAACGTCTACCGCATCATCCGAATCCATGTAGGAAATCACCTTCGCAGCCCTGTCTATGCCAATCTCCTTCAGGTACTCGTCCGGGTCCTCAATGTAGCTTATAATCTCCGCCACACGCTCCGCACCAAGAATCGGATACAGCTTCTTTCTCTCCTCCTCGGATAACTCCTCGAACGCCTCCGCTATATCGTTCTCATGGTAATCCGACAATTTATCAAGCAGCTCCGCCTGCTTCATCGGTGTGCGGAACAGCTTTAAAATCTCATCTACAAAATTGTGTTCACTCAAAATTTTCTTTGTCATCACACTGCCCCCTTTGAAAATATTTTCTCCGGTATTCCATCCGCCTAAACCTATCCCGATTTAAGCATAAAAATACCGCCACATATTCTGCGGCGGCAAAAAGGCAACATGAAACAGACGCAGTTCAGTGTCCACACCTGACAAGCTGCGTCATGATATTCATATGTCTGCCACCGCAGATAATACTTCGACCAATACTGTCGCAACTGTCCATGCAGTCCACCTCCTGATAATTTTTACTTCTGATACGGAAATCCTTCCGTGTACGGATTCTTACTCCGTATGATATTGTACTTCCTTTCATGCAAATACGTCAACCTTTTAAATGTAAAATTTTATTTTACCTTCCATTCCCGACATCATTTTTAATATCATTCATGATATTTTTAAAATTCACAAGAAGGACATTCCCAAGCTTCTTCGCCTTTTCCTCGCATCCCTTTGTAAAACCTGATTTTGAGAAAAGATAATAGAACTTATTCTTATATGGAAACAGCTCTGACTTTAAAATGAGCGCATCAAGCACCTCCGTGTCAAGCTTTTCATTTCTCCACTTGCACTCTCCAAACAGTGCCGTGTCCTTGTCCTGTTCCGCAGCAATATCTATCTCTACCTGCTTTTTCTCAACGGAATTGTTCCCCCACCAGCGTCCCATCGATGAAAACTGTATCGTTGTCCTTCCGCGTATAAGCATTTTCCACAAATACTGCTTGCATATCTCCTCAAAAACACTACCCATGTAATCGGAAAATTCCGGCGATATACGCCTGTACACAATGTCCGCGGCTCCTCGCATGATTATCGAGTTGTTCTCAAGGACAAATCTGTACCAAAAACGAAACATATTGTCCTCAATCACATATATTGATTTCTTTGAAGCCTTCTCTCCATACGGCATTTCCTTTTTTATAATTCCCAAATCAATGAGATTTTTTAAATAAACGGAGCAGACGCTCGTGTTCGCTCCAACCTTGGTGGCTATCTCGGACATTCTCGTTGCCCCCTGCGCGACCGCCGTTATTACGGCGGTATATATTGCAGGCTCGCGCACCTCCTGTTTTAAAAGGTTAATCGGCTCCTCAAACAGGAATGACACAGGGTTAAGAAACGTCTCCTTTATGTTCTCCTCGACGCTCAGCCTGTCGTCTATCTGTAACAGATATTGCGGTGTCCCCCCAACCACTCCATATATAAGTGCCTTGTCCTCATCCTCCATATTGGTAAGGCATCGGCAAGTCTCCTCAAAATCAAATGGCAGGATTTTAAGCTGTGCCGTTCTTCTTCCATATAAAGGCGCCTTGTATGCAAGGACATTGTCCTCCATGTATGACATCGACGAACCGCAAAGTATCAGCATGAGCTTAGAGTTATCCTTATATTTATCAATCAAAAGCTGAAGCGTGGATGCAAGGCTCTTTGACGCGCGCGCGACATACGGATATTCGTCTATCACGAGCACCAGCCTTTCATTCTCCGCAAGTCTGAAGGCATACTCGAGTGCTGTCTGAAACGAAGAAAACATTCCTTCCGCACTTATTCCGCTGGTGTACTCGATGATGCTTCTGCTGAAATTCTCAAGGTTCTGCTTCTCACTGCTCTCAACACCCATAAAATATATGGCTTTTCTGTCATTTATAAAATGATTTATAAGCGCAGTCTTTCCCACACGTCTGTGCCCGTATATTACGGCAAACTCAAATTTTCCCGACGCATACATTTTATCCAACGCCCTCAGCTCCCGCTCTCTTCCGATAAACATAATCTCACCTCGCCTCTTTTCATTTCTATATATATTATTATCTTCTTTTAAGCAAAATAGTCAAGTACGATTTGGTAAATCGTACTTGACTATTTATTCTCCACACATTTTGCTATAATAAAATCAATTATCCAGAACGTTTTCAAAGCTTATAAATGCAGGAGGTTAAACCAAAAATTTCCTACGGAAGAATAACCGCATTCGTAAAAGCCGACAAGGATTTCTACTATTTTTATTTTGCCCAGTACGGAAAGTCGCCGCGCGAGGTGTGCCGCGCTTTTTTATTTAATCAAAAAGCGTGCATCCCATCCGCTTGAATTCCTCTATTTTCGCAGCGAGCATCTCCTGCGTCACCTCGAGATACTCACTGCTGCACCTGATGCATAGAAAGCTCTTTGCAGCCCGGTTGTAGAGCTTTTTATGAAGAGCAATCTCATCTTTGTTTAATGCAATGCCGCATTGCCGGCAGGTAAACTGCTCATTGTCCATCAGCCCTGCACCAGCTCTCCAATGAGTATCTTACTACCGTCAACCGGAAGCTTCGTGCTGTAGCCGTCGTGGAAAACGCCATAATCCTCACCCGTCACTGCATCTGTCAGTCTAAGTCCGATGCCCGACTCTGAGTGAATACCGAGGTCGTCAAATGATATACTCATGTTCTGTGACCAGTCGTCCTCTGCATTGATGTTGAAAAATGCCAGCGCTACTCTGTTTCCCGAGAGAATTTTTCCGAATGTGTACTTCTTCCCCTCATCTTTTCCAATTATAAATGCCGGGCAGTCTGCCTCGTCCTGACTGATTGAGATGAGCCCCCTATTCAAAAGTGTCGCCTTGTTGGTATCGTCAATGCTTCTTATATCTGAGCCGATGATAAGCGGTGAGCCGAGGAACGCCCACATCGCAAAATGCTGCAAATACTGCTCGTCGGTGCAGCCGCCTATTCCGACATTGCCGTTTCCGTGCATGCCTACAATCAGCATATCCATATCATTATAGCAGCCGGAAGCATTTCCTTCTACGTTCTCAGCCTGCTGCATAAATATGTCCTTGTAGCTCTTCGGCACATCAAAAATATCTCCGGTTGAACGGTAGCTGTTGGCTCCTCTAGAGCGCATCCACTTCGCCGGATCCTGCACACCCCAGTTGCAGGCTGCAAAGAAGATTTCCCTTCCGCTGTTTCTCAGTGCCATAGCCATCGTAAGGTATGCGTTCTTAGCATCGCCACTCGCCGGAAAGTTGCAGAAATCATACTTCAGATAGTCGACTCCCCACTCAGCAAACTGCTTCGCATCCTCAAATTCATGTCCATAGCTGCTCGGATATCCTGCACAGGTCTTAAACCCGGCACAGGAGTACATTCCGAACTTGAGCCCCCTGCCATGTATGTAATCGGAAAGAGCCTTCATTCCGTGCGGAAAAAGAGCCGGATCAGCCGCCAGCTTTCCATCGACTCTCTCCTTAAGCGACCAGCAATCGTCGATTATGACATATTCGTAGCCTGCGTCCTTGTAGCCTTCCGACACAATCACGTCAGCCATCTCCATGATTAGCTTTTCGTTAATGTCTGCGCCAAATGTGTTCCATGAGTTCCAACCCATGGCGGGTGTGTTATACAACATAATGAGCCTCCTTTATAAATGTCCCTTGATTTATTCTATGTCTCATTATGACATTTTGGTTGTAAAATGGAATTACATATAATATCATGTATTTAACATATTATATGTTTTTATGTGCTATGGAGGTATCATGTTTAACATAATATATACTGCATGTAACACCGTGCACGCGCGTGGCGAGGTTATTTATCATGTGGAGGAGCGGGATTTTTATATTTTGATTTATACCAAGTCTGATGCCGTGTTCAACATTAACGGGCAGAAACAGGAGGTGTCGGCGGGGAGCATTGTGCTGCTGCCTCCAGGCGATAAGGCAATCTACCACGGTTATGAAAATGAATACAAAGACGACTGGGTGAATTTTGATGACACACATGGAATACTCTTGTCCCTATGTGCAAAAGCTACAGGCAATTCAGGCAAAATCCCACTCGCAAAGCCGTTATTCTTCGGGCTCGACAGCCCCATCGGCGCATATTTTGCACTGATTGCGAATGCTTTTCACTCCGGCTTTGCCAAAAGGGATGCCATCATCGACAATCTGATGCTCGCCCTTTTTGAGACAATTCACAGCCGTTACTTAAAAAGCGCGGAGCTTATCCCTCATTACAATGCCATACTCTCAGCAAGACAGGGCATCTATGCCAACCCACAGCTTGAATACAGTATCCCGAAGCTTGCGAAGGAAGCCGGTCTGAGCTCAATATATTTTCAGGAACTATATAAAAAAGCCTTCGGCATCTCATGTGGTGCCGACATAATCAACAGCCGCATTGAGAACGCCAGAAGGCTTTTGTCCGAAACAGCATACACAATCGAACAGATTGCCGAGCGCTGCGGTTACAACAGTATCGTCCATTTTTCGAGACAGTTTAAACAGGCTACAGGGCTTGCGCCGTCTAAATGGCGCGGTCATAAACAGAATGGGACAAATTAAAATCAAGTCTCCGCCGCCCACAACATCCCCCTCGCGACGCGCTTCTCCACATCCCTGAAATGATTTCCCTCATTCCACTCGAGCACACTCTGTACGTCCTGCCTGTCGAGAAGCTCCTTTTGCAGCCTGATATTGTCGCCGACCCTTGCCATAGTTCTATTGTTAGTCTTTTCCTCCCTGTTTCCAAGGCTTAAATAGACCTTATCCGCAAGAATAAGTTTCTCCGTGGCAAATTCAATCCACCCCGGAAACCACACTGACGGCGACACCGCCGCGACGGCATGAAATATGTCGGTCATATATGAAGCCCACAGCGCGAACAACCCAGCAAGCGAATAGCCGCCGATTATAATTTTAATATCCGACGGTAATTCATATCTTGCCCTGAGCTCCGGAATAAAAACATCCGTGACGAATTTAAGCGTGCTCTCTGCCCCGCCTGCGAACGGCTGATTTTTAAATACGGCGTCCGCACTCCACGGCGACAGCTCATCATTCCAGCGCTCCACGGCAAAGTTAGCAAATATGACACTATCATTCCCTCTCAAAATACTTTCAGCTTCCGCCCCGAGTGTGTCCTCCTTAACGGCTGCTCCGGCTGTTTCTTTCTGCGCTTCTTCGACAATCCACTCCTTGTCCACGGCCTGCACAATGACGCAGGAAATGTCACTTCCATTCCCCGCGCCACGGTACACCCTGCATATTCTGTTCTCCGGCTCGAATGTATCTATATTGAATTTCATATCACCTACGCATCCGACCTCGAGTACGCATTCTTCATCTGGTTGCTTAGCTCGTAGAGCACCTTGTCGAGTGTCTCAAGTGTCTCCTTCTTCACCATCGCTGCGACCTCCTCGTTGGCTGCCGTCTTTAACTCCATGCGCTTATCGGCATCCCTCTCCTGTGCAAGCAGCGCATCGTAGCGTCCGATAATCTCATGTCCTCTCGACATAACCTTCTCCTTGTAGCGCTCAATGTGGAAAATCGACTTTTTGTATGAAGCGTCAGCCATCGCCGCTATCATTCTGCTGCCCCAGTAGAAATTGTCCGTCGAAACCTCCCCCATAGTGTTTGAAAGATACTCAGGTGTCGTGAGCACATCCGCATAAAACGGAACCAGCACGTTGAATGCATTCGATGCAAAGGCAACCCACTCCACAGCCTGAACGTCCTTCTCAAGGTCAGGGCGCATCTGTATAACAGATAGAAAGTCATTGCGGTTAATTCCGATTGAACGGTATGCACCGCTCATGCTCTTGTCGCCGTAAGCGCCATACGGGTCATACGAAGTCCCCTGATAATGTGAGGAGAGCACATACTTCACGTCCTCAACCGTAATCTTTTTCTCCGGCACAAGACACCATGGCAGATCGTCCGATGACGGTGTGAAGTCCGCGTCCGCACCGTCCCAGCTTGCCGTGTGCGGATTGAAATATCTCAGCATATACCATGCTCTCGGCGTGTTATACACATGATCCGAGTCATCATGGCTTCCGAATGCCGACCTTACGTCAAAATGTGTCCAGTCCGTCTCAATGTTCGAGAGATTGAGGTGATTGCTCTCAATAAATTCCTTCATATCAGCGGAGCACATATGCGCCTTCTTTTTTCCGAGAGCGTCCACAAAATCAAAATCGTCTATACCCTGCTGGTTCGGCATAACCACATACACATCGTCAGGAACCTTCTTTGCAATCCAGTGATGCCCGCCTATGGTCTCAAACCACCATATATCATTCACATCCTGAAAGGCTATTCCGTTCATCTCGTAAGTTCCGTACTTCTCAAGAAGGCTTCCGAGTCTCTTAACGCCCTCCCTTGCGGTCTTTATGTACGGAAGGACAATGTGAACAATATCCTCCTCTCCGATACCGCCCGGAACCTCCTTTTCTCCGTCAGCGGCAGGCTTATACACGACAAGCGGATCCGCCCCTAAAACTCTTGGGTTAGAAGTGATTGTCTCCGTGGCTGTCATTCCGACATTCGCCTCATTGACACCGCTCGCAGCCCATATGCCCTCGCCGTCGACGGCATTAGGCATCTCCGTGTGACGAAGCGGATTTTTAGGAAGCTTTATATCGAGATGCGATATGACCGTCCTGTACTTCTCCTTCTGCTCATCTGCCTTTACAACAACAAACTTCTTAGGCATAAAATGCCCCGAACCAGAGTCATCGTTGCGCGCTATCATGGTCGAACCATCGTAGGACGCATTCTTACCAACTAATAATGTAGTGCAAGCCATAATATTTTCTCCTTTTGCTTTTCTGTTTTTCTAGGCGTTTGTGAAACGCCACAAGCCGCATAAATACGGCATTTTTTGTTACTAAACTCAGAAATCTCCTCTCGGAGTTGTTCAGAATCTAATTACCGCCTGACCAAGCTTTTTGCACACAGCAGCGGTAAAATATCTCCATTTTTCTTTATTTCAGTCGCATAGTACCGCTTGATTGACTTTCTTGTTCTGATAAGCCGTATAATTTTTCGTATATCCGCTTTGTGTGGAACAATAAGGCGGTAAATCTACCGCCTGAGATGGAAATTCAGTAATGCAGGCAGTAATTATAACTTTTTTTTCTTCCTTTAACTCAAATATTACCGCTTCGTAACATGTATTATGCTTTTAAGCGGTAACCACTAAACAAGGCTCATGTCACCGGGCAGCTTTACACTTAATTTTTATACTCCTGCATACCGCATGCAATGCTTGCAGTACTGCCGCCAATAAGTAGTTTGAAAATTTTACTCTCAAGCTTCACTTCCACGGCAATCGCCGGCAATGATGCTGACGCTTTCTTCGGAATAAATACGACATCTGCAAAGCCCCAACACACGGGCATCTCCCTTATCGTTTTATAATAATACTTCATTGCACCAGGATATGCAATACTAATCATACTAATGCACTTATCCTACAAAGCCACCTTCACAATAACCCTGTATCTTAAATCCGTCTCCCCAAAAGGCATATACATCACATATCCATCTTCATACACCTTCAACTCATTTGGTATGCCCGCAGCGTCATGGAATGTGAGTGCGTACAGACAATCTGTGTTCATATCAGGCACTCCCTGTGTATCAGGTGCAATGAGTGCCGCATCACATATCGCGCCCAGAAATTTTTCAATGTCTATATCCTCGAGCTTCACATTCCCATCCTTCCCGGCTGTAAGCTCAATATCCGCATAGCTGTCAAGTGCAAGCCTTTTCTTAAAAATATCCTTTCCGCTGCTGAGTGTCACATCGTTTAAACACTCAAAAAGATATACCGTATCACTGTTCTCGTCGTAGATGCACACCCTGAATGTACTGTCGTAACCCTTCACCGAGTACAGCTTTGCCTCACTCTCGGCGGCATACAGCTTAGTCTTGTCGGTTGACCACAGTGCCCTGTCATATCCGTACACAGTTCCAAGCTCCGTCTCGCACACACCGTCCGAACCGTCTCCCTGCTTTAAGACCCCGCCGCTGTACATTCTGCCGTCATAGTACAGTGACAATGTGCCCCAGCTAACCTGCGACATACTGTTCTTTACATATGATAATCTGTTTTCCGATATCTTTGGATACGATATCCCCTTAGTACCGTTCGCGCATGCCGTCAGAAGCATGGCTGCCATAATAATGCTGATTACACGTTTCATCGCGGACCTCCTATCATTTTGAGTTGGTTTACTTGTTACTATCACAAATTTAAAACACCTGCCGCCGCTTCGCAGTACTGCAAATGTTTTCTTACATATTTAATATATACCCTCTCAAGCCTGCACTTCTACACGACAAAATATATATTTTTTGCGTTAAAAATATATATTTACCTGCGCCGCAGTGCTTTTCCGACTGCGTCCGGTGTTAGCACGGAGTCAAATAAAAACAACCACCCTCATACAGCCATGAACCTAAAATAGTATTTTCGGTTCACGCCGCACGAGCGTGGTTATTTTAATTCTTATATTTTATAAATTTACTCCGCTATCGCCTTGAATGCCTCGTCCAGATCCTCGATGATATCGTCGATATTCTCTGTACCGATTGAGAGTCTAATTGTGTTAGGCTTAATTCCCTGGTCTAAAAGCTCAGCCTCGTTGCACTCGGAATGAGTTGTTGAAGCAGGGTGTATTGCAAGTGACTTTACATCGGCTACGTTTGCAAGAAGTGAGAATAACTCAAGGTTGTCAATCCACTCCTGTGCCTTCTTAGCATCGCCCTTAATCTCGAAGGTGAAGATTGAACCGCCGCCGTTAGGAAAATACTTCTTGTAGAGCTTCTGCTGCTCAGGGTCTGTTGAGATTGAAGGGTGATTTACCTTCTCAACAAGCGGCTGGCTCTGTAAATACTTCACAACCTTTAAAGCATTCTCGACATGTCTCTCAACTCTGAGGGATAATGTCTCAAGTCCCTGAAGGAATATGAAGGAATGAACAGGTGATATTGTTGCACCCGTATCACGAAGCAGAATTGCTCTTATATATGTTACGAATGCAGCCGGAGCGCAGTCCTTTGCGAAGCTTACGCCGTGATAGGATACATTCGGCTCTGTAAGCCATGGAAACTTGTCCGATGAATTCCAGTCAAACTTACCGCTGTCGACAATCACGCCGCCGATTGTTGTTCCGTGGCCGCCTATGAACTTTGTTGCGGAGTGAACAACGATGTCCGCACCGTACTCGATTGGTCTTACAAGATATGGGGTTGCAAATGTATTGTCAACGATGAGAGGAAGCTTGTGTGCGTGTGCAATCTGTGCAATCTTCTCAATGTCCACAACCTCTGAGTTAGGATTTCCGAGCGTCTCAATCTCGATTGCCTTTGTGTTGTCCTGAATAGCTGCCTCGATTGCCTCGTAGTCGAACGGGTCAACGAAGGTAGCTGTGATGCCGTAGTCAGGAAGTGTGTGTGCGAGAAGGTTATATGTACCGCCGTAGATGTTCTTGGCTGCAACGATATGGTCGCCGGCATGTGCTACTGCCTGGAATGCATAGGCGAGAGCTGCTGCTCCGGAACCAACTGCGAGTGCTGCCACGCCGCCCTCGAGTGTTGCTATTCTTCTCTCAAACACGTCCTCTGTAGGGTTGGTAAGTCGTCCGTAGATGTTTCCTGCGTCCTTGAGTGCGAATCTGTCGGAGGCATGCTGGCTGTTGTGGAACACATAGGATGATGTGAGGTAAATCGGAACGGCTCTTGCGTCTGTAACCGGATCCGGACTCTCCTGACCAACATGTAACTGTAATGTCTCAAACTTAAGATTTCTCTCTGAATAATGCTTCTTTGCCATAATTTTTATCTCCTTTTCATCACAATATGCTTAGCTGTCATATAGCTATCAATGTTATATTCCTGATAGTGTCCAGCTATATTTTTAGCTTTTTTTCGCTGACCGCTGCCATTTTTAACATTTTTTTCAAACATTCATTTTCACGGCGTTGGCGGTTTTTATTGATTGTATGTTTCTTTGACTGTGTTTATCATACCATACCTGTTAAAAAAGTGGTAATTCATATATCCGTGTATTGGTTATAAATTTTTCCTATATCATATTATTTTCTCCAAAATGACAAAATGCGCCTGCCCGCAGAAAGCAGGCAAACGCATAGGAAATAGCAACGCTAATATATTGAATAGCAGGCGCATGAAAATTCTTCTGCTCCGCGACGTTTTTTTCTTTTGCCGTCATCCGGCAGATATTTAGCTATTCATACTTTTTCAAAATGATGTCAGCTTCGTCGGATGTCATACTGCCAATTTCGATTTGACTGTCCGTGTATGCTTTCAATGCGTCATACAGTTCTTTTTCCGTATCATAGGGACCAAAAAATTCATATCCGTTTTCGGTATATATCATTGTTTGAAATCCTTCTGAGTGTACGGCGTTGGGAAAACTCATAAGGTACTGGTCATCAGCAATGCTTTCTCTTTTACTTATCAGCAATCCGTTGTCCAGACTTGTCAGCAAGTCATAGTATTGTTGAATAACAGCGTCCGCATTTTCCTGTGTCCATTCTCCGGCTTCTACCAATTTTGTTATTTCAACCTTTTGCTCTTGAATCCATGTTGAAAATTCTTCATGATTGTAAAAATCATGGGTATCCTCGCATGCAAAAGTTTCCTCCGCAAATGAGGTCTGCGAACTGTTTGAAGCTGCAGAAACACTTACATTGCCGCCAATAAAGAGCAATGCTGTAAGACATAACAGAATTTTGCTTTTCATAGACTACATCTCCTTCCTTGATGTTTTTTGTTGTCTTGTCCTCCTTTCGCTTTTAAGCATAGATTATCAAAGTTGTAACAGTATAAAACCAATGTTGAATATATGTTGAACCAAAAACTGCCTTGCAAAATAGCAAGGCAGAAAACTTAGAATTGAATTGTAAATTTCATTCCGTCATTAGTGCTTAATGGCTCAAAGGAATATGCTAACTTCATTTTTTTCAAAATAGTTTCCACAATGTATAATCCAAATCCATTTCCTCCTGTTTCTTGGCTTCTTGAATAGTCCATGCGGTAGAATGGCTCAAAAATATGTTTCAAGTGTTCCGGGGGAATAGGTTCACATTCGTTTACAACCGATAAAGTTCTTTTGCTTATTGAAACGGTTATGCATTTCCCGGTTTCTGTATAATTGACGGCATTAAGTAAAATGTTAGATAGAGCTTTTTTCAATAATTGCGATGATAAATGAAGCAATATATCATTTTCACATATTATGTTAAATCGAATTGATTTTGTTTCGGCTATCAGTTTGAATGGCTCACATATTTCGCCGATAAATTCTTTGAGTGAAATATCTTGCTCACATTCTTTTTCGGTGTCGGTATGTAAGCGTGATGTACTCAAAATGTCCTTTATCATTTTACCTATTTGTTCCGCAATTTCTTTGCATTTTGGAAGATATACTTCATATTCTGCGTATTCTCCAATTCCAAGTATCATATTTTCTAAAGTTACATTCAATTCGGTAACAGGTGTTTTCAATTCATGGGAAGCTGTTCTCAAAAAATCTATCTTTTCTTTTTCGGCTATACTAACCTTTTTTTTTTCGATTTCTAAATATTGAATAGTTGAAATGAGAGATTGATATAGCTGATTGATATTACTTGCTAAAAGTCCAATTTCGTCGGCTGATGTAATTTCTATTTTTGTGTCAGTCTTTAGTTCCGCCATAGTATTAACAGTTTTTGCAATTGAAATGATAGGAGCAGTTATTTCTTTTGAAAACAGAAATGAAAAGATAAAAGATACAATAACACATACTAAAAGCGAAAGCGGAAATGATTGTAATATTGTGTTTGTAATAAGCTGCTGCATATCTATTTCAGAATAGGTTGTCGCAACAGCATTTGTTATATAATTTGAAGTAATCAACACATTCTGCGTAGGTGCAATATAGAAAATTAAAGCATGAGCAAAAAATGTAATTAGCAACATCATACTAAATGTAAACAGAAATACTTTGGGAAATATTTTTAATTTCATCACTGTACCTCAATTTCAAACTTATATCCTATGCCTTTAACCGTTGTTATGCAATCAAGTTTTAGTTTTTTTCGTATATTACGGATATATGCGTCTATTGTTCTGTCTATAATTGCACAATCATTTCCCCATACATCGTCCAGTATTTGATTGCGCGATAACACTAATCCTTTATTTTCAATTAAAAGCTTTAATATTTCAAGTTCTTTTGGAGTAATGTCAATTTTACCGTCTTTGTCTGAAGCCGAATACCCCGCAAAGTCTATACATACTTCGCCTATTTGTATTTTGTTCATTGCAGCTTTATTGTAGCTTCTACGAAGAAGCGCATTTATTCTTTTTCCCAGAATCAGCATAGAAAAAGGTTTCGTGATATAATCGTCAGCCAATTCATCAAAACTATTTGATTGAGTGTATTCATCTTCAATCGCTGTCAGCATAATTACAGGAATATCACTGCTCTTTCGGATTTCATGCAGCACTGTTATTCCCGACATAGACGGCAACATAATATCAAGAACGATTAAGTCTAAATCGCCTTGATGAAAAACATTCAGCGCTTCCACTCCGTCATAAGCGGAAATAAGAATATGTCCGGCAGTTTTCATATATTCACAGATAGCCTTGTTCGTTCCACGGTTATCTTCTACAATCATTATTTTTGCCATACTTGTTACCTCCTCAATATAGCGTAACATATCAATGTTGTACCAATATGAAATTCAAATTACTTTTTCTTGCGGTTATCCGCGCATAGTCTTTGTACCCGCCTATTTCACTTCCAGCCAGTCATCCCCACTCTCTAAGCCAAGCAGCCCCTTGATGGAATTTTCCACCATATCGGACACCGCCTGCTCCGTGTAGAATGCCATGTGAGGTGAGAGAATCACATTCGGGAAGCTCTTTAAAAGTGCCATATTGTCATTGTCAAGCCTCTGTGTTTCCTTATTAAGATAGTAGAGCCCCGCCTCTCCCTCGAAGGTGTCGAGTGCGGCATAGCCGACCTTTCCGCTCTTGAGTGCCGCGATGAGCGCCTGCGTGTCGATTATAAGTCCGCGCGCCGTATTTACGATAATCACTCCGTCCTTCATTTTTTCAAATGCCGCTGCGTCGATAAGATGGGTATTCTCTGCATTTCCCGGAACGTGAAGCGTTATTATGTCGGACTGCTTTATAAGCTCGTCAAGGCTTACATACTCCGCGTATTTTTTTACCTCCTCATCCTCATACAGAGAGTAGGCAAGGATGCGGCAGCCAAAGCCGGACAGGTGCTTTACCACCGTCTTTCCTATATTTCCGGTGCCTATCACGCCGACCGTTGAGGTAGACAATTCCTTTCCGACCTTCCCCTTGAGCGAATAGTCCTGGCAGTCCGCCTTTTTCATAATCCACGGCATATTGCGGCACGCCATGAGAATCAGCATAATCGTATAGTCAGCCACACTGTTCGGTGAATACACCACATGCGACGCCCTCATGCCAAGCGAATGGGCGTAATCAACGTCAATGTGCTCATAGCCTATGCTCCTGGTCGATATATACCGCACACCGACATCGTGGAATGCCTTAAGTATCTCAGGATACATCGGATTTGTGATAATTGATATGGCATCATACCCCTTCGCAAGCTGCACATTGTCCATCGACGGATAGGCGGATGTAAAGCTATACTCAAATGAATACTGCCCGGCGAATTTTTCTACATACTTCTGTTCATCGTATTCTCTTAGCGCATAAAAAAATATTTTCATTAAAATACGCCTCCTTTTCTTACACTTTGAAAGTCCTTCCCGCGTCCGGAAAATCGAACAACAACCTGTCACATTCGGCAGCCACCTGTGAGAGAAAAAGGGCGCTGTTCTTCTCCGAAACCATCTTAAGCCCATCAAATGAAGCCATTTTCTTCTCCCCGCGCGCCACCGCGTCACACTCAGCATGATATAGATTAAGCTGGTATCGCGCATTGTCCAGAACATTTTCAGCAGTTATATCATTTATTCCAAAGCGGTCTAAGACCTCCTGCCCTATGCCCTGTGCAACAGCCGCCGACATCGCCTCCTCTATCTCATTCCGGTCCGGATGATTCTGGTACAAAAAATTATCCTGTACGATACATTCCCGCCTGTACTCAACGCGGAATGTGTCCAGATTCAATCCATAGCTTATAAAATTGGGCGCATACAATAGCTGGCAGTTAAATATATCTGTCAGAATGTGGATTGTATAGCCCTGCAGAAATGCTGCCTCCCTATCATCTGCGGCAAGCGCGATTCTCTGCTTGTAGAAGTCCCTTATCCGCCCATACCACACCTTCATCGGCTCCTCCTCGTACACCTCTCCCCAGCCGTATTCCGGCTGTAAAAAATGCGCCGATGCCTTCATTTTCTTAGTGAAATCAGCTCTGGTGTGAACCGCGTCGGGCGCTATGCTGGCAAGCAGAAATACGCCCTTCTCCTCTATTTTTCTTATATTGGCGAAATTATCCGCTATAATAAGATGTGTCATTGCATAAGACATGTCTAATACTCCTAAATAATGATAAAAGCTCTGCTTAAGACTAATCGGCGGCAGCTTCACAAGCCGTAAACAACACCTTGGCTTGCCACAAAGAACCCTTTGGCAGGCTATATCAGCCCGGCGAAGAGTCTTACTGCGTTCCCCATAATTCCATCAGGAAACTCATAGTCCTGCGTATGAAGCTGTGCATAAGTCTCTCCATCACCGATGCCGAAGAAGGCCCCCTTTGTCATCATAAGATACCAGCCGAAATCCTCAGACCATCGCATAGGCTCCTTGAGCCTCTCCACGGTAAGACCAAGCTTCTCCGCACACTCCGTCACCTTTTCCACGTTCTCCGCGTAATTTTCGGTAGCCGGAAATCTCTCAAGCTCCTCGAACTTCATCCTCGTTCCCGACTGTGCCGAAGCCTCAAGGACAAGCTTTTTTATTTTCTCGACATAGCTGTCAAAAATATCCTCCTTTTCGCCCCTCACAGTCAGTCTGAGCGTTCCGCTCGAGGCAGCGACGCCATAGTTAGCGCTCCCGGCCTCCATTCCGACGAGCGTCATAAGCACAAAGCCCTCCTGCTCATTCATCAGGCGCGTGAGCTCCTCTATATCAAGAAGAAGCTTCGCAAGTGCAGGTCCCGGATTAATTCCCGCCTCAGGATATGCCGCATGGCTTGGACGCCCGTACAATGAAATCTCCAGCCCTGTCGATGCACATGCAAACGTACTCCTAAGCATGCCTTTATCTGCAGCTTCTTTTGCAGACTCCGTGCTGTCCTCGTGCACCATATCCGGACTGCTCACCAGAATATTTCCGAAGGCATGCCCCGGTATGTTGTGAAGCCCATATATCTCCTCAATATTTTTCTCCTTGATGAGCTGTGAGCAGATTTTTGCCCCCTCACCTGTCTCCTCACCGGGCTGAAAAATAAGGTAAACGTCCCTGTCCGTGTCCGTGCCGTCAATGACAATCGCAAGCCCGGCAAGTATGCTGCTGTGACCGTCATGCCCGCAATAATGTCCCGGAAGCCCATCCCTGCCGCACACCGCGTCCATATCCGCGCGGAACGCAATCGCACCGCGCTTGACGGAAGCCTCCGATTTTTTTGCCGCATAGAACCATGTGCCACGGTCCACGATTTCAAGAGCTGTATTGTCCGATATGAAAGCCATGATTGCCTGCTTGGTCTTATACTCCTTCATGGAAGCTTCGGGAATCCTATGAAGCTCATGGCGAAGCTCCGTTATTTTATCTAAAATTGATTGCAGTTCGGTATCTTTAATTTCCATCTGTAAAAACCTCTTTAAAATATCTTCCAAATGTCATTCTTAAAGCCCTTATTCATACGCCATCTGATATATTTTCAGGATATCCTCATATTCAAGCGGCTTATATCCGATGAGAGTTCTTGTCCTGTTACGCGAACATTTCAGTGCAAGCTCCTCAAGCGACTCCTTTTTGACCCCAAGTGACTTAAGGTTGATTGGCATTCCTATAGACGCATAGTACCGCTCCTGCTTGTCTATTGCCTGCTCAATCGTTTTTTTCGGGTGTTCGAAATCAATATCCATGTTCCAGATATTCTCTGCAAACTGAAGCCACCTGTTGATATTGCAGCTGTACACATAGCGCGCCCAGCTGCACCACAATGCCGCAAGCCCTGCGCCGTGTGCCACATCCGGATACATTCCCGAAACCTCATGCTCAAGCTGGTGCACCACAAGCTGAAACTGCCTGCCGCACTGCGTAAGACCATTGTGCGCAAGTGATGACGCCCACATCATATTGGCTCGCGCCTCATAATTTTTCGGATTCTCAAGGCAGTCCGCCGCAGCCTTCATCGTGCTCTTTATAACCGCCTCAGCAATGGCGTCTGTGAGATATGTGTCCTCGCCCGGGCAGAAATATCTCTCAATCGTGTGCATTGCAATGTCCACAGCTCCGCATGCCGTCTGGTAAGGGCTTACCGTGTATGTAAGCTCCGGATTTTCAATCGCAAAATTCATTCTGTTGAGACTGGAGCCGTACCCCATCTTCTGCCCTGTCTCACTGTTCGTTATGACACATGAGCTCGACATCTCTGAGCCTGCCGCCGCCAGGGTGAGAATGGCGCCCTTGTTGAGGGTCTTTGCAGGCTCACACTTCTTTAATGAGAAGTCCCATACATCCACCTCCGGGTTAGCCACGCCGTTTGCAATGTCCTTGGCTGAATCCATTACGGAACCGCCTCCGACAGCAAGTACGAAGTCTACACCCTCGTCAAGGCACAGCTTTATTCCCTTTCTCACAAGCGCCAGCTGCGGATTGGCAACAACGCCGCCAAGCTCCACATAGGCGATATGCTCCTCATCAAGGCACTTTTTTACCCTGTCAAGCAGTCCGCTCTCCCTCGCAGACTTCCCGCCATAATGTATCAGAACCTTCCTAGGCTTATACTCTGCCACAAGCTTTCCTACCTTTAACTCCTCATCTTTGCCAAAATACACCTTCGTAGGTGTCTCATAGATAAAATTATTCATCTGTCTACCTCCCGAAATACCTTCGTCTGTCAAAATTCACACACTTGTTTTTAATATACCACTTTATACTATTTTTTGAAATGCTATATTTACGAACGGCTATCCGATATATTTTCAGAAATCTGTTTCAAAATATTATAATATTATGCTTTCAATGATGTTGAGGTCAAAACATGCTCTATAAACTTAGCGTGTATAACGTATTATATTTATGAATATCACGACTTTTGGGAGAAGCTTAGTTGTTCTTAAAACAGATTTTTATTGACATTTGTCCATGTACATGTTAAATTAACTGAAATTTACCAAAAAGAAAGTGAGGTTTTGCCATGAATACACCTGTTGACATCTCAAATGTAACCTTGAAAACCAATCGCATGATACTTCGTCCGTGGCGGCAGTCGGATCTCGATGACTTTTATGAATATGCCTCCGTGGACGGTGTAGGACAGATGGCTGGGTGGAGACCTCACAAGGATAAGGCTGAGTCGCAGACAATACTTGATATGTTCATCGCAGAAAAAAAGACCTTCGCCCTCGAATACGAAGGAAAGGTTATCGGCTCCCTTGGAATTGAATGTTACAATGAAAAACAGTTTCCTGAGCTTTCGGAGTATAAGGGACGTGAAATCGGCTGTGTGCTCTCCAAGGCTTATTGGGGACAGGGCCTGATGCCGGAGGCTGTGAGTGAGGTGATACGCTATCTCTTTGAGGACTGCGCGCTGGATTTTCTCACCTACGAATATTTCCTGCACAACAGACAGTCCGCACGCGTTCAGGAAAAATGCGGTTTTCATTTTCTGAAGGCTGTAGATTACACCACCCGTATGGGCACTGTGGAGCCTTCTAATGCGAATATAATATGGAAAAAAGAGTGGGCTGCCAAGTAAGGCGGTCCACTCTTTTCACTCACAAATTTAACCGGCATATTTTGAAAAAAGCTTTTATAGCGGCAAAGCTATATTTTCTCTCCATGCTTTTCTATATTTTTTTCAATGACATCCATCAGAGCATACAGCCTTTCAACCTCCTCTGCCGTCATGCCGTCTGAGAACACCTCATCCGCCATCTTAAAAAGCTCTATGACCTTGTCCGCCTTCTCCTCACCGGCGGGTGTGAGCGATATGACCCATGAGCGCCTACACTCCGGGTTGTCAGTCCGCTTTACAAGCCCCATCTTCTCAAGCTTATCAAGCGTCCGCGACATGGTGGTGACATCAAGAACGCACAGGTCGGCAAGCTCCCTCTGGCTCATCGCGCCCATGCTCCTCAAGGTCTTAAGTATCCGCGGCTGTCCCTGCCCCACCGTCAATCCAAGCTCAATAAAATATGGCCGCAGAAGCTGCCTTCTAAGCAGCTCCACCCTCAAAAAAGCACTCCCCAATCCGTCTCTATCCATCTCCATCTCCATTCCGCCGCCGGACGGCACAAATAGTAATTATAAACGTGTTTCTTCAATATATTTTCACTCCGGTCTCATCACTCTAGTTCAAACTGTCCCATATACAGCCGGTAATACCTTCCCTCCTGTGAAAGCAGCTCAGCATGGTCTCCTCTCTCTATAATCTCACCCTTCTCAAGCACCATGATCGCCTCAGCATTTCTGACTGTCGACAGACGATGCGCTATTACGAACACGGTTCTGTCCTCCATTATTGCATCCATTCCTTTTTCAATGAGACGTTCTGTTCTCGTGTCGACCGAGCTTGTCGCCTCGTCGAGGATGAGCACGGGCGGCTTGGCAACCGCGGCTCTTGCAATGGCGAGAAGCTGTCTCTGTCCCTGCGAGAGATTTCCGCCGTCTGAGTAGAGCATCGTGTTGTAGCCCTCCGGCAGCCACCTTATAAAGGTGTCGGCATTTGCTATCTTTGCCGCCTCAATGACCTCATCATCGGTCGCATGAGGATTTCCGTATCTTATATTGTCCGCTATCGTTCCCGTGAAGAGATGCGTCTCCTGAATAACCATCGCGAGCGAACGGCGCAGGTCATCCTTTTTGATATCCTTTATATCTATTCCATCGTAGGTTATAGTTCCCGACTGTATCTCGTAGAACCTGTTCACCAGATTGACTATGGTTGTCTTTCCTGCTCCCGTTGACCCCACAAATGCAATCTTCTGTCCCGGCTTTGCAAAGAGCGATATTCCGTTCAATACTCTCTTTTCGGGAGTATAACCGAACACCACCTCCTTAAAACGTACATCTCCCTTCAGCTCCACAAGTCTTGTCGCTTCAGCTGCTTCATGTACCGCCCCATCTTCCACTACATTGAACTGCTTCTGTAAGGAACCGTCCAGCATTGTCATACGCTCCGGCACCTTCCACGCGAACAGCCCCGTTCTCTCCCCGCACTCCTGCAGCTCCCCGTCAGGAGTTCTGACTGCGTTGCAGAGTGTGACATTTCCCTCGTCAAGCTCAGGCTCCTCATCCATCATCTCAAAGATACGCTCCGCACCCGAGAGTGCCGAGAGAAGAAAGTTGACCTGCTGTGTGAACTGATTTAACGGCATTGCACTCTGTCGCACATACACGAGATACGCCGAGAGACTTCCAAGGTCGAGCAGTCCCTTAATTGTCATAAGTCCACCGACACACGCCGACACGGCATAATTAAAATAGGAGAGTGTAACTATCGTCGGTACCATTCTTCCGGCAAATGTCAGTGCGTGTGTTGACTCTTTTCTTAAGCTCTCGTTCATCTCACAGAAACGCTCAAAGTCCTTCGCCTCATGATTGAACACCTTCTCAACCTTCTGCCCTGCCATCATCTCCTGAACAAAACCGTTGATTTTTCCAAGCTCAGCCTGCTGCCTGTTAAAATACTTTTTACTCTGTTTTCCGTTAATTTTTATGAACACAAACATCACCGACAGGAACACGATTACAATGAGCGAGAGCCTGATGCTCAGCACCATCATCATGATTATGGTTCCGAAAAGCTGCATGAAGCTCTGGATGATCATCGCAAAGCTGCTGTTCATCGCCTCCTGCACGGTGTCGACATCGTTCGTGAAACGGCTCATCAGCTCGCCGTGCGTGTGTGCGTCAAAATAGCTGAGCGGAAGCTTCTGCGTATGTGCAAACAGGTCACTCCTTATCTCCCTTATAACCTTCTGCGAGGTGATTACCATGAGTCTGTTATAGCCAAAGGTTGCCAGCACACCACAGAGATACATCGCTCCCATGCCAAGAACCGCCCTGATAAGTCCCGGCGTGTCACCCGGTACGATGAATCTGTTGATTACGGGCTTTAAAAGGTAGGTTCCCATTATATTTGCACCGGCGCTTATGAAAACGAGAAGTGCAACAAGCACAAACGACCATTTGTGAAAGCCGAGGTAGACGAGCAGATGCTTCATGGTCTTTTTCGTGTCCTTTGGCCTTTTGTATCCAACATATTTTGCCATTATAAATCTGCCCCCTCCTTCTGTGATTCATATATTTCCTGATATATCTTATTTGATGCAAGCAGGCTCTCGTGTGTTCCTATGCCGTCTACCTTTCCCTTATCGAGAATGATAATCTGATCGGCATGGCGCACGGAAGAGATTCTCTGGGCAATCACAATCTTTGTCATGTCGGGAAGCTTCCTTGCAAGCCCTTCCCGAATCTTTGCCTCAGTCGCCGTATCCACGGCACTTGTCGAGTCATCAAGAATGAGCACCTTAGGCTTTTTGAGGATTGCGCGTGCTATACATATTCTCTGCTTCTGTCCTCCTGAGACATTCACCCCGCCCTGTCCCATCTCAGTGTCGTAACCGTCAGACAGTCTGTCAATGAACTCGTCCACGCAGGCGATATGGCACGCTTCCTCAATCTCCTCCATCGTAGCATCCTCATTGCCCCATTTAAGATTTGACAAAAGTGAGCCCGAAAAAAGTGTATTTTTCTGAAGCACCATCGCGATTGCATCCCTCAGATGTCTCATCGGATACTCCTTCACATCCACGCCGTCGACCTTCACGACACCTCTGCTCACATCGTAGAGTCTCGGAATAAGCTGCACGAGTGTAGTCTTTGCCGAACCCGTCTGCCCGATAATTCCGACAGTCTGTCCGGGCTTGATATGAAAGGATATATCAGAGAGAACATATTCCTCCGCCTCCTCCTTGTATTTGAACCATACATGGTCAAACTCGATTTCCCCGTGCTCCACGCTTATATCCCTTGCAAGCTCGTCGGTGATATCAATCTTCTCATCGAGCACCTCCATGATTCGCGCTCCCGACACGAGCGAACGCGTCATCATCATAAATACATTCGACATCATCATGAGCGAGTTGAGAATGAGAAGGACATAGCTCAAAAAGCTGGTGAGCTGCCCTATTCCGAGCTCACCTGCCTTAACAAGATGCCCGCCGAGCAGAAGTATTCCCAGAATCGTCGAGTACATCACAAGCTGCATCGCAGGCATGTTAAGCACCGAACTCTTAAAGGCACTTTCCGACTGATTTTTGAGGTTCTCATTGACCTCCTCGAACTTTTCTATCTCATAATCACCGCGCACATACGCCTTTACAACACGGATTGCCGTGAGATTTTCACCGACCGTGCGGTTTACAAGGTCGATTGCGTTCTGCATCTTCGAGTACAGCGGTCTTATATGGACGATTATCGCAATGAGCATCACCGCAAGTACCGGCAGTGCCACCAGAAAGACAAGTGCAAGCGTCGAGTTGATGGAAAAAGCCACGGACGTCGCAACAATGAGCATCACCGGGCTTCGTCCGAACGGGCGCATTCCCGTTGATACGGAGTTCTGAATATTGGTCACGTCGCTTGTGAGTCTCGTGACAAGCGATGACACTCTGAAATGGTCGATATTGGAAAAGGAGTACGATTGCAGCTTCTCATATTCCGCCATTCTTATATTTGCCCCGAGCCCCTGACCCGCAAGAGCCGAGAATTTTGAGCTTCCTATTCCCAAAATAAGCGCAAGAATGGCGCAGCCTCCCATCTGTATTCCCTTGGTATAAATATATGGAATATCAGCGTTGGCTACGCCATTGTCAATCAAATCCGCCATGAGCATAGGCACCATAAGCTCAAGCACTACCTCTATGCCTATACATACCAATGCAAGATATGCGTATTTCTTATATTGTTTCATATAAGAAAATATTCTTTTCAACATTACTTGTACCTCCAACAGTTGCATTTGCAACTATTGTATGACCAAGTAATATAAATGTCAATATTCGTTTCTTATTTTTATTATCAATTATTCTCCGGTGTAACCATATTTTCTTAAGTCTACTCTCCCGTCAACCACCTCTATGCCGTCAGCGCGCAATCTTTTTGCCTGCTCTCCGGCTCCGCCGAACGCAAACTCACCTGATAGCTCCCCCTTGGAATTGACAACCCTAAAGCATGGTATCTCATCAGGACTCGGGTTCTTATGAAGAGCATTTCCGACAGCCCGAGCCATCTTCCTGTCACCAGCCATATACGCAACCTGTCCGTATGTTGCTACCATGCCTTTCGGTATGCGTTTCACGGCATCATATATTCTCCCGGTCGGGCTGTCGGTCACAAGCCGGTAGCTCTCGGCTATCATATCCTCCAAAACCTCATCGGGTACCGAGCCGTCAAGCACAACCGTGTTCCAATGCTCCTTATTCTGGTGATATGCAGGCTGCACAGCCGTATACGTTCCTCTCCATAAGTCGCGCCAGCCCGCGTCAGCCTTCAGATTCATGTTAATATATCCGTTTCTCTCATACACCCACAGAAAAGCTTTCTTACTTTTCCTCACTCTCACAAGCTCCCAATTCGGGTCATGAAAAGGGGCTTCCTTATATGTGTTGGGAAAAGAAAGTCCATAGCTTAATACTTCCTCTCGTGTTCTCATATCAATCCTCACCTCTAAGCTCATACAAACTGTATGTCTTTTATGTGTGAATTATATACCTTAGCACGCGTAAAATCAATCTATCCGAAGAACAGCTCCATGTCGGCATCGACGCTGTCAATTCCCGCAATGTGGAACTTCTCCACAAGCACCTTGGTGACATTCGGGCTTAAAAATGCCGGGAGCGTAGGTCCAAGATGGATATTCTGTATCCCGATTGCAAGAAGCGAGAGCAGGACAAGCACCGCCTTCTGCTCATACCATGCAATATTATAGATAACCGGAAGGTCGTTGATGTCGTCAACGCCGAAGAGTTCCTTGAGCTTAAGTGCTGTCACGACTATCGAAAATGAGTCATTGCACTGTCCCGCGTCGAGAACGCGCGGAATGCCGCCGATGTCCCCGAGGTCGAGCTTGTTGTATCTGTACTTTGCACAGCCCGCGGTAAGAATAACCGTATCCTCAGGAAGTGCCTTGGCAAACTCTGTATAGTACTCGCGGCTTCCGTGCCTGCCGTCACACCCTGCCATGACAACGAACTTCTTAACAGCACCCGACTTGACGGCTTCCACAATTTTGTCTGCAAGTGCCTCAACCTGTGCGTGCGCGAAGCCTCCCCAGATTTCACCACGCTCAAGTTCCTCAGGCGGCGGACATTTCTTGGCATGCTCTATAATCTCCGAGAAATCCTTTTTTTCACCGTATGCCCCCGATATATGCTTACAGCCCGGATATGCCGTCGCTCCCGTCGTGTACAGTCTGTCCTTATATGATGCCGACGGCGGCACGACACAGTTGGTCGTCATAAGAATAGGACCGTTGAAGTGCTCGAACTCCTTCTTCTGTTCCCACCACGCATTTCCGTAATTTCCGACGAGATGGGAGTACTTTTTAAGACCGGGATATGAGTTGGCTGGAAGCATCTCACTGTGGGTGTAAACATCGACTCCCGTCCCCTTTGTCTGCTCAAGGAGCATCTCCAAGTCCCTCAAATCATGTCCTGATACAAGTATTCCGGGATTATTTCTCACTCCGATATTTACTCTCGTCATCTCGGGATTTCCGTAAGCCCCGGTGTTGGCTGCATCGAGAAAGCTCATGACCTTTACGCCATACTCTCCCGTCTCAAGCGCGAGTGCAATAAGCTCGTCAACCGTCACCGAATCGTCGAGCGTGGCTGCGAGTGCTCTCTGAATAAAAGCATCAATCTCCGGAGCCTCCTTCATAAGCGCGTTGGCATGCTTGGAATACGCACTCATGCCCTTAACACCGTAGGTTATGAGCTGTCGTAATGAACGCACATCCTCATCCTTCGTCGAGAGTACGCCCTCCTTTTTCGCCTTCTCATCATATTCGCTCTCGTCACCGTCCCATACCGCCGCATCCGAGAGGCTGTATTTTCTGCCCTTCTCCCCGCAAAGCTTATCAAGCTTTGTGAGAAGTCTTTTTTTGCACTCTAAGGTGTCTTTAATCCTCGCGACAATCGATTCCCTGTCAAAGCTTGCGTTTGTTATCGTGATAAAGAGATTGAACGTGACGCGGTGGTTGTCGTCGGGTGAAATCTCCTCCCCGAGCTCACGAAGCTTCGTCGTGACCTCAGAAAGCCCCTTGGTCACATACACCAGCAAATCCTGCATTGCCGCAACGTCGGGCGTCTTTCCGCACATTCCGACCTGCATACAGCCCTCGTTGCCCGCTGTCTCCTGACACTGATAACAGAACATTTTTCTCTCTTTTTCCATAAAAAATCTCCCTCTCTGAAATCCATCATTTTCACGGCTCACTGCCATAAATCCAAAATATTATTTCAAAAAAGGAGATTTTTATTCCTGCTTATATTTTTATCTATGCTTAATACTGCCTGATTCCATCCTCCTCAAAGTAGAAGAAAAACGGATTCTGAACGGTCATAAACGGCTTTTGGTTAAACCTGCCGCTCGTCCTATGGTCATACGCCGATATTACAGGATATTGCCACCAGCTCTCCTGATATGTGTAATTGATGAAATCATAGAATGTATAATCCTTAATCGTGTGTACCGTCGAATAGCTCACATATCCCCTGCAATTTTCTCCCTTTCTCGGAAATGAAAATGTGCCGAAAACGTCCGTCACGGTCTGCACTCTGTCAATCCATGCCGTTCGGTTGTATGTGACGCTCTCCATCGAATGATATGGTGCCGTGTAGGTCACTCCGCCCCTGTCATACATAAGCCTGCCTTTGACCTCTCCTGCCGTAAGCCAGCCCTCCTGTATCTCATGGTCCGTAGTCCATATCTGCACAGCCTCCGCTCCGTAAGGCTTCTTATCCTCAATCCATCTGAAATAATGAAAAATTATCCACAGCTCATCCACATCGGCATCCTGCACCTGAACCGCGACATCCGTAAACTGAAGTCCGTTGTCGCAGTTCTTATTCTGCGTCAGTACATTTACCGCGCCGCCGCAGGAGACAATCTCCTCCGCCGTCAGGTCATCCAACACATAGTCGGGAAAGCCCTGCGCGATGAGTTCCTCCCTGATACCCTCTATATCCGTCCCCTGCTGCACATCATCCCGTATGCTCCAAGCCATCCTATAGCCGTTTCCGAACATATATCCGTAGGCACTGCCTGTCACAAGCACCGCTAACACCGCTATCACAATCGCTTTATCGGGAATCCTTATCCGCGATATTCTCACAAGATACCCCGCCTCGTCAAGCTCCCTCGGAAGCTTGTATATCGCGCATATAAGCACCGCAAAGACGGCGATTGTAATAACCATAGTAATGAGATGGACGCTGCCGTAACCGAATACTGCGAGCAGTCCCACAAGCGCATACAAGCCTGCAAGTGCTAAGACCGCATACGCTCCCGGCTCTAATCCCGCCTTTTTCTGAACCTGTCTCAAGGCGAGCCACAGACACAGCACTCCCGCGAAACTTACTCCCGCCATTATGACGCTTACAGTTTTAAGCACATATTTCACATGAACCTCCGTGCCCAGCGTCATCGTGTTCAGAATCAGCACCGCTAAAATATATATGAGGCTCACAAGCTCAATAGCATAGCAGGCAGAAAAGTACTTATTCTCCGACTTCAGCTTACGGTAACCGAGAATCGACAGCACCGCCCCGACAATAGGAAGTATGTAATTGAGCTTAAAAATGCTAAAGACAACCGAGCTTAACACAAGCCCTGCGAGCACATACAGCATAGCACTCTTCAACGGTACTACATTCTCCACGATATCCTCCATAGGAAGCTCGTCAATGCTCTCCGTCAATGTGCGTTCAAGTTCATTGTCATCAAGGTTACTCCACTGTGCTTTACCCATTGTACTCACCCCCTAAAATCTGCCGAAGCTGCTTCTTTATGCGGTACAATCTGCCCTCAACAGCCCTCTTTGTCATTCCGGCCTCGGCAGCAATCTGCTCTATGGACTGGCAGTAGTAATATTTCCTGTAAAACAGAATCCTGTCCTTGGCTGACAGTCTGTACAATGCCCGTTTCAGCTCCTCACGTCTCTCGTTCCGTAAAACCTGCTCCTCAGGTGTTGCCTCCCCCGCAGGCACGCTCTCTAAGAGTTCCTCACCTCTTCCGTGTGCCTCGTTTCTTCTCCTGTGATTGAGTGCAGTGTTTCGCGCTATTGCCGTAATCCACGCTTTGAAGCTCCCTCTCTGCTCACTGAACTGTTCGATTTTGTCCCATATCTTCATCACTGCCTCACCAAGACACTCTTCCCTGTCCTGTGGGCTCTCTAGAATAGGAGCTATAACATATTTAATCAAAGGCCCGTAATGCCTAAGCAGCTCGTCAATGCCCTTCTCGTCTCTTTTATGCAGCATTTCAATTATCTCTTGTTCCTGCACCGTCAAGCCTCCCCTCTTTTCTATCCTATGTATTTATTCTGCACACTTTACTTTCTGTCCTTTATATAATTATACACATGAGAAAACAAAAACCCACGGAATATTTCCAAAATATCTCTTTTTCTGTAAAACGGCTTTATTGACAAGCCCAAAGCGCTGATATAAAATCAATGAATCAAGACGGACGACAAGGATATGTACCCAGATAAGCAGAGACTTCATGCAGGGAGGTAATAACAAAATGAAAAGTGTGGTACTTGTGCAGGTGTAGATGTACTCGACCATGCCGGAATTTTGACCGGAATTGAATCAACACATTCGACAGACCTTGATGTTGCTGTGTCCGGCAATGTAATAACTTCGCGTGCCAACGGGTACTAGTCGATATACCTTACCTCGCCCGCATAGGTTCTCTCCTTGTAAGGCGCGTCAGGTGCAGCATAGCCGAGTGCAGCTATTCCGTACACAACATGGTCTGAAGGAATGCCGAACTCATCAAGCATCGCCCTGACCTTCTCATCATCGCAGACAGCTCCTAGCTGGTTAATCCACACGGAATCGACACCGTAGGAATGTGCCGCGAGGAAAATGTTCTCAAGCGCACAGGAATTATCGTCCCTTCCGAGAGGATTCTCGCGCAGATTGGACGGAATGATGAGCGCGGTCGGCTTGTACATATCGTAGTGCTCTCTTCCAAGTGCCACTCTCATAGTCTCGGCAAGGCGTGAAATAACGTCCTTGTTGGTTATTACCGTGAAGCTCCATGACTGCTTTCCCATTCCCGACGGCGCATGTAAAGCCGCGTCGACAATATCCTTGAGTATCTCCTTTGGAACCTGCTCATCCGTAAACTTGCGGGTGCTTCTTCTTGTAAGTATGTTCTTCATTACCTCGTTCATGATGGTGTCCTCCTAAAAATAAATATTTTTTATTACTATAATAGATTCCGGTGTCAAAAACATGCTTTTACAACTTTAATATGTATATCATGTTATATTTATGCGTATCGCGACTTTTGGGAGAAGCTTGGTTGTTCTTAGGACTCTGTTTATCGTACAGCCACAGCCGGCATGGATGCCGGCTGAGTTGCAAACAGCCATGGAGGGCTGATTTTGCAACGGTGGCGAAAGCAGAAATATTTTTTTCAGAGTCGTTAGAACAACCTGCTTCGTACAACGGAGCCGATATGTATAAATATAACATGATATACACATAAGAATCAAAACCGCATGTTTTGACACCTGAATCCATAATAATTACTGTTTCTCCCCAACCCCAAGCAGCTTATATAGCGTCGGCTCGAACGCGAACTCCTTCATGAGCGCATGCACCTCGTTGAGTGCATTCTCTTTCACGGACTTCGGTGCAACCGGGCGGTACACGGCTCTTATGAGAATGTTCTTCGGCGTGTGGTCAAAGTCGATGAACTCAAGAAGCTGGGTTCTGTAGCCGCTGTACTCGAGAAGATTTGCTCTCACCGCATCCGTCGCGAGTGCCGCGAAGCGCTCCTTGATTATTCCGTAGCGTGACATAATAGGAAGCGTTGACGGCTTCATCTGCTTGTTGAACTCATGCTGGCAGCACGGCACCGAAAATATCATCTTTGCCTTCCACTGAATCGCATTGAAAAGCGCAAAGTCCGTGGCGGTGTCGCATGCGTGAAGTGTAATTACCATGTCGACATCGAACGGAGCCTTATACCCGTTGATATCCCCAAGCTCAAAATGAAGCTTGTCGTAATGATATTTCTCTGCTGCCCTGTTGCACTTTTCTATGACATCTGCCTTCAAATCGAGCCCTATCATGTTGACCTCAAGCCCCATAACCTCGGTGAGATAGTAGTAGACAACAAATGTGAGATACGACTTACCGCAGCCAAAATCAATGACATTTAACTTCTTCACCTTTAGATTTGAGATTTCGTCGTTGAGAATCTCGACAAAGCGGTTAATCTGCTTGTACTTGTCATACATCGAATTGACAACTCTGCCGTCCTTGGTGAATACTCCCATGTCGACGAGCGGCTCAATGCTCATGCCCTCGCTCAGAATGTAGTTCTTTCTGCGGTTGTGCCCATTATCCAAGGTCATTCCCCCTGCCGCGTCAATCATATTTCCCGCCGCAGTTCCTTTTACACTGCCTGCGCCAACACCTTTTGACGCCTTTATCGCCTCAGTCGCAAGTCTCTTGACCTTATAATTGCACTTGCCGTTCTTTGAAATGAGTATGATGTGCTCCGCGTCGGCAGTCATCGCGTTCACCTGTCTGTAATGCCCTGCGATAAGCTCCACACATCTGTCCGCAAGCTGCTCTTTTTTCACATTCTCATGGAAAACCTGCTTCTGCGTGTACTTGGAAATCTGGCAGAAATCCTTCCTGCGTTCAATCACGAGCTTCTGGTACTCCTCCGACTTGCTGGCAGGATTGCTTATTATTATCTTGTTAAAATCAGTCTCCAATATTATTGATAAATACTGCTGTAATTCGTTCATATGTGTCCCTTTTCCTCTTGATAAATACTTCTTAAAAACCTCTATCTGCTAACATTCGACCAATATAAGCGGTATAGTCATCTCCTCCGCCGTGAGTCCCGCATGCGCGCCGATGAAGAAATCCGCTTCCTCCCGTGTATTATAAATGCACAAATCCCCCGTCGCAACAGCAAGATAATCACCTAACATATCGCGAAATGCCGGATGCTCCGCGCCCTCTCCGAAAAGCTTCCTCTCGAGCACCTCCTCTTTCGTAAGCAGCAGGAATTTATCGGAAAATCTCCTGTTAAATTTGCTTACAAACTGCTCCTCCATCCCCGGCTTTATGAAAAAATTGAGTGCTCTCGGCTCAATCGACGGAAGTCTTAGCAGACACTCGCACAGCTTAGGATAGTCCGTGAGCGCCACGCCCTTGGTGTCAATATGTCCGTGGTCAGCAGTCACTATGACCAGATTCTTTTTGCTGCCGTCCACTCCGGAGATATCGGAACTTTCACCTTCCTTCTGCGGCATTTCAGCTTTTTCAAGCCTTTTGCACAGCTCCTTTACCTGCTTTTCAAGCTTTCGCAAAAGTTCCTTCGACTCAGTGCAGAAGCACCCCTTCTCGTGCATAAGGTGGTCAGGCTCTCTCCAATAGCTGTATATGTACTTTCGCCCCGGCTTCCCACAAAGCCCGGCGATTCTGTCACATATCTTCTCAAACGTGTCGGGAAACGGCTCTAAAAACGGCATTGCGTTATATGCCTGCACGCCCGCCTTCAAAAGCCTGTCGACCGTGCTCTCGTAGCCGCAATATCTCCACGCGACATTGTAGCTCTCCGCCTGCTCATCCGTCCCTGTCTCTTTATTCAAAAAAACCGTCACATTCTTGTCAATCTGCGGATAGTAGCAGTCCCAGCCAAGCCACCCATGCTCACACGGCTCCTTACCGCTCTGTATGGATGTCGTCGCGGCAACCGTCGTCGGCGGAAAAGTGGAGCTTAACGTACCGGCAAGATGTCTCTGAAAAAAGCCCCTGCCGGACAGATTAGCGTCCATTATGTTCTTTCCCATTCCATCAAGGAGTATGACTATTATATTTTCATAATCCTTCCCTTCCATATGCCTGTCAAGCAGCGGCAGCGTGTCCCTTCCCGGCTCGAGCCCCATGCTCTTTAGTATGGAGTTGGGAATCCCCGCTATACTATTTTTATAATCAGGATATTTTATCATCAAAATATTCTCCGTTCCGTCAATTCTGCGATAATTATATCACCAATTTCTTCGTTTTCCTACTGTAAAATATGTGATTGCGGTTATTGAATATCCAAGAATTTTACCTTATACTTTTAATAATGATGTTGAGGTCAAAAGGTATTTTGACCTCAATGCTATCGAATTGTTTCGCAAAGCAGGAGATTACCATGAACTTTGACCTCAGCACCAAAATAGAATTTACAATGCACGGAACCTTTACGGCTCCCGACAGCACATGGGTCCACATGAGCCGCAGCATCACGAGCTGCGAGCTGTTCTATGTGACCAAGGGGACGCTCTACATCTCCGACGATGACAATGATTACACCGTGAAAACGGGTGAATATGTCATAACCCCGCCATGCAAAAACCAACACGGCTGGAAGCCCTGCGAATGTACATTTTATTATTTTCACTGGTTTGCCGATGGCACCTGCATGGGAGATTTTCCATGCCTTGGAAGCTACAAGAATATTGATATCATAGAAAAATATTATGCCCTGTTGTCGGACGAAAATCTGACCAAGGAGATTTCCAACCACATAATGGCGATTATCCTGCTGGAAATCCAAAAGGGCGACAAAAATATCTCCGCAGGCAACACCTCCGAGCTGTGCCGCCGAATCCTGTCCTACATACAATTCGCTCCCAGCGAGGAGCTGAAGGTGTCAGCCATAGCCGCACACTTTAAGTACAACGAAAAATATCTCACGCACTGCTTCACGCTCGAGACAGGTGAGTCACTGAAAAAGCACCTGAAATCTGAAATGATAAAGCGTGCCAAGCATATTTTGGAATATACCGACACGCCAATAGCCGCCGTGAGTGAACAGCTCGGCTACAGCGACACTCACAGCTTCTCACACATATTTAAAAATACCGTAAACCTCTCGCCCAGAGAATACAGAAAAAGATTTCAGCGCAAAATTTTTAATACCTCTGAATGTCTGAATATTGATAATGGTATATTATAAAACACATTTTATCAGCAATATCTTATTTTTATTTCCAAACCTCTTCCGCAATCTCCTTCACGAGCTCCAGCTTCGCCCACTGCTGTTCCTGTGTGAGCTTGTTGCCAATCTCGCAGGACGCAAAGCCGCACTGAGGGCTGAGGCAAAGTCTGTCGAGCGGTATATATTTTGCTGCCTCGTGTATTCTCGCGATGACAGCCTGCTTGTCCTCAAGCTCAGGCTTCTTGGTTGTGATGAGACCTAAGACAACCTTCTTGCCGCCGTTTACATGTGCGAGCGGCTCAAAGCCTCCGCTTCTCTCATCGTCGAACTCAAGGTAATAAGCATCGACATTCTCCTGCTCGAAAAGCTCCTTCGCAACATCGTTATAGGCACCGCTGCTGGCGTAAGTTGAATGGAAGTTTCCGCGGCACACATGTGTGGCAACCGTCATATCGTCAGGAGCGCCCTCTATCGCGAGATTGTTTATTCTCACAAAGAGCTCCTGCACCTTCAATAGTCCCCCATCGTCAGTGTCAAAGAACATCTTCGCCATCGGGTCAACCAACATTCCCCAGGAGCAGTCGTCAAGCTGGAGATTTCTACAGCCTGCCGCATATAAATCCGCAATCACCTTTCTGTAGCCCACCGCGATATCCTTGACAAGCTCCTCATTGTCAGAATAATACTTAGCCGTATTCTCAGCCGCAAAAGGTAATATCATCTGCTCAAGAAACTGCGCCGGCGCCGGTATGGTCTGCTTCGCAACAGTATTCCCGTCCTCAAACTGCTTCACGAACTTAAAATGCTCCACAAAAGGGTGAACCCCGCTCACACCGACCTTTCCTGTCAAATATGTATCATCAATCATCGCCTGCTCCCCGTGAAAAGGAAGTCCCGTCTCAGTCTTTGAATGTCCTACCCCGTCAAATCCCCACATGAAATCCAGATGCCAGGCAGCGCGTCTGAACTCTCCGTCAGTTATCACCTGATACCCTGCTTCCTTCTGCTTAGCCACAAGCTCGGTGATGCACTCGTCCTCAACGCTCTTTAACTGCGCCGCGTCAATCTCTCCCTTTCCAAAAGCCGCTCTGGCAGCCTTCAACTTCTCTGGTCTCAAAAAGCTCCCCACAAAATCGTATCTAAACGGTATATTTCTGCTCATAATCTTTTCCTCCTGATATATTTGATATTAGATTAGATATTTCAGCACACATACTGAACACCCTGATCCCCCAAGCTTCCACGGCTCCATCACCCCACCGCCATGCTATGAATACCAATATACCAGCCGCCTAACCAATAGTAAAATATATTAAAGACACATCTTGTCATAGTTTAAAACTATTTCAAAAAGGCTCTAATAGCAAAACATATTCCACCCCGTAAATGTGTATAACATATTATACACCTCACACCTTTAAATATGCCTCCTCAGCGCCTCCATATACGACACCCCATACCTGCTTAGCGCCGCGTCTGTTCGCGTCACAACCCCAATCCGCATCGTGCAGTCCGAGTCGAGCGGCTTCGCGATAATATTCTCGCCGTTTAACTCCGCGTCAAGCACACCCGAGCACACGGTAAAACCATTAAGGCCAATGAGCAGGTTAAAAAGCGTAGCCCTGTCGCGCACCATGATATTCTTCGGGAGTTCGAGCATACTAAGAAATTCCTCGGAGAAATAGAAGGAATTGTGCTGTCCCTGCTCGAACACCAGATACGGATAAGGAAGCAGATCCTGCACCGTCAGCTTTTTCCTGTCCGCAAGCGGGTGACCATTCGATATGAACACATGCGGCTTTGCCTCGAACAGCTCCTCGAATTTGAGGTCGCTCTTTGCAATAAGCTTTCTAAGCACCGCCTCATTGTGCTCGCTCAGATATAGGATTCCGATTTCGCTTCTTCCCACCGACACGTCGTCAATGATTTCGTAGGTCTGCGTCTCCCGCAGCGTGAAGCTGTAGGAGTCCGCATCGTACTCCCTGATAACGTCGACAAACGCATTTACCGCAAACGAATAGTGCTGACATGACACCGAAAAATGCGGTTTCAGGTGGCGTTCCCCCTTAAAATGCTCCGTCATAACGTCCATCTGCTCTAGTATCTGCCTGGCATAGGAAAGCAGTGCTTCGCCGTCTCTGGTGAGTTCCACGCCCTTGTTCGTCCTGACAAACGCCGTTATCCCCATTTCCTTCTCAACACTCTGAATGGCTGTCGTGAGGCTCGGCTGTGCGATAAAAAGCCTTTCCGCCGCCTCCGTTATGTTCTTGCACTCCGCAACCATGACTATATACTTTAATTGCTGTAATGTCATTTCATCCCGCTTTCCATGCCGTCCTGTAAAGCACGTTGCTGACTACATACTGCCCGTCGTTTACAAAAATTTCTATAAGATTGTTCTCGGCATATATTTCAAGTCCACACTTGTCTCCGACATACGGCGTTTTGCATTTTGTGTGCACTGCGGCATTGGCAGGCACGCGCTTTTTCCTGTCCGTGCAAATGCACCCGTCTTTCAGCTCTATTTTTACTCCGGCAAGCTCAATTGTCTGTCCCTCCGACAGCTCTGCCTCGGCGCGGCTTCTGCCGTCCCTGTGCCACTCTGTATATCCCCCGGCCTTTACCTCGCAGGTACAGTCCTCAAAATATTTTCTTATGTTCGGATGCACCGACGTATAAATCTCACCGTCCCGAAGCGAAACCACTCTTGGCAGGCACATCATGCCGCTCCAAGGGCGTCCATCGGAAGCCTCATTGTCCTCCGCCTCCTGCGGTACCGGCATGCGCGCCCACGCAATAACACACCGGCGTCCCTTCTCGTCAAGACAGCTCTGCGGTGCATACAAATCCATTCCGTAATCGAGGAACTGCGCCGCACTCTCAAGCTCCATTTTTCCGTCCTTTGCATCAAATGAAAGCTTCTGCATCGTGCTCTGATTTTCCGGATATTCCGTCCCCTTTAGAACTCCTATCGGCGATGCGATGAGAATATGCTGTCCATCTATGCAGAACACGTCCGGACACTCCAAAATCGTTCCGAACTGCTTGTCCTTAAGCCTGCTAAGGTATGTCCAATTTTCACCATCGGCACTCGTATATATGAGGAGCACACCCGTCTCCTTATTGTGCGTGCTCGCAAGACACATAAAATAGCGCCCATCCTCCTTCCACACCTTAGGGTCGCGGCACTCATAAGGATGCCCGATTTCAAGATCCGTCACAGGAGGAATAATCTGCTTTTTTCCATTAAAATTGTCAAAGGTAATGCCATCCTCTGAGCTTATCATCGCCTGACTCTGTTCACACAGTCCGTCAACGATGGTATTAATATTCTCGGCATTTTCTTTAAGGTACCTTACAGCGGTGTAGTAGAGATTCATTTTCCCGTCAATCTCAAGCGCACTCCCCGAAAATACTCCGTTCCGGTCATAATATTTTGTCGGGAAAAGTGCAATGCCAAGATGCCTCCAGTGAATTAAATCCTCGCTCACAGCATGTCCCCAATGCATCGTCCCCCATACAGGAGCGCATGGAAAATACTGATAGAACAGATGATATTTTCCTTTGTAAAAAATAAATCCGTTGGGGTCGTTAATCCAGTCACCCGGTGCCTTTAAATGAAGAATATTTTCCATAACGTCAAATCCTTTCAAAAAATTTTCTAAGTACCATGCCATTATATCAGGTTGTCTCTTTTATAACAATAATATATAATTGATATACATATCAGGCAAGCCGTAAATATACTATGTGCCGCAGAATACAGCTCATGGGCGTTTGCCATATAACTATCAAATGGAGAGGTAAAATTATGGAGGTAAACAGAAAAATTGATACCGTAAATGCACCGCTTTTTCGCGACCCGATTTACGATGCGCCGACAGACCCGGTGATTATCAAAAACAACAAGGAAAACAACTGGTGGATGCTCTACACCCAAAGAAGAAGCAGCGTGAATACCATAGGCGTCTCACATATCCACGGAACCGCTATCGGCGTGGCCTCATCTGACGATGGGAACCGCTGGCTCTACCGCGGAACACTTCCGGGACTCGATTTTGAGCCGGGACACAACACCTTCTGGGCGCCTGAAATCATATTCGCTGAGGGCGAATATCACATGTACGTCTCATACATAACAGGCGTGCCTACAGACTGGAACTGGTCAAGACATATCGTACACTACACCGCTGACGATTTGTGGAGCTGGCATTTTGAGAGCGTGCTTGAACTGTCCTCAGACCGCGTCATCGATGCCTGCGTGCACCCTGTCGGAAACGGCATGTACAAGATGTGGTACAAGGACGAGCGCCACGACTCCCACACCTACAGCGCCATAAGCGATGATCTGTACAACTGGGAGGTTGTCGGCGAGGAGATTAACGTCAACAGCCATGAGGGGCCTAACGTGTTTGAATTTGGCGGAAAAAAATGGATGATTACCGACGAATGGCATGGTCTCGGCGTGTACGAAACCGAAGATTTCACACACTGGAACAGGCAGGGTGCTATCCTCTTTGACGGGGGAAAACGCTCAGGAGACGGCGTAATGGCTAACCATGCCGATGTCGTGGTATCAGGTGACAACGCATATATTTTCTACTTCACGCACCCGTATTTTCTCAACGAAAACAGGTTAAACAAAGCCTACGTTCCTACCGCCGACGACGGAAGAGCATGTATCCAGGCGGCACAGCTTGAGATTAAGGACGGCGTGCTCGTCTGCGACAGGGATAAGGATTTCGAGCTGAAGCTTATTTAACCTTTTTCTTATAGCCGCAGTCGCAATAGGGTCCACCCGAGGCAAGCGTGTACTGTCTGACAAAATCGGTCACTCCGCCTGCCTCGCTCATTGTGTAATCGAAACGGCACATCGCCGGAATGAGCTTCTCAAGCCCGAGCTCCCTCATAAGCGCACATATTCCGCAGGTTGTAAACCTCGCCTCATAGCCGCTTCCGTCCTCGTACTCATAAAAATCCATGTTCCACGAGTAAGGATTTCTGGATAAATGCAAACATCATGCCTCATAAATCCCCTCCACGAACCCTATAAACTCCTTCGCGACGTGTGAGAGCGCATGCTTTTTGTTCCATATGAGCGCGTATGAAGCGTATGCGTCGGGGTGGTCTATCTGCCTTACGCACACGCTGTCGTCATGCACGAGCGAGGATATCGACTCAGGATAAATCGATATCCCGACACCGTTCAGGCTGAGCTCATAGGCATTCATCATGTGGGCGATGCGCCCGCGTATCGTCGGCGTGTGCCCCGTCCTCGAAAACCATTTGTCAATCTCGCCCTTTCTCGACTCCCTCGATGGAATTAACAAATCATACGGGAGCAGCTCGTCCGGTGCAACCGGGCGATTATCCGGCGAATACAGCGCATGCCCCTTCGGTATAACGGCAACCCACGGCTCGTCGTACACCGGAAGCACATGAAATTCCTCCGTATTGTACGGCGCGGTAATCATAGCTACCTCACACAAGCCCTTCGTGACACGGCTGTTCACATCGTCCGTGTTGCCGTTCCACAGATTGTACTGCACATTCGGGTGCTTTTTTCTAAACGCGGAAATCCACTCCGCAAAGAGTCTGGGCGCACAGCCCTCAACCGAGGCTATGTAGAGCGTCCCCGTAAGCCCCTCCCGCATCTCGCGCACTTCCTCCTCGGACTTGTTTACCAAATCGAGTATCTGTGAGGCGTACTGCAAAAACAGCTCACCCTCCTCCGTCAAAGTGACCTTGTGCGGCGAGCGCACAAAAAGCTCCGTGCCAAGCTCCGCCTCTAAGTCCTGTATCTGTCTGCTCAACGGCGGCTGCGCTATCGCAAGTTTCTCCGCCGCCCTCGTGAAATTCTTCTCCTCGGCAACCGCCTTGAAATACCTTATATGTCTGAGCTCCATGTCAGTCTCCTCTTCACACTAATTTGTTTTGCCGCACCTTATCCGTATAATACTTTAAAAGTATTGTAATGCATTTATTATATGTATTTCACATTGTAAATACAAGGTGTTATATTAAAATCATCAAAGGAAAACATAAAGATTTCGAAATCAATTATGAGAATGACACATGATATACCATAGATACCTAATGAATTAAAAACATTGTAATTATTATTTGTGCCGCCACTTAGCGGCAGAATGGAGGCTATTATGAAGAAATTTATCGAAAGAATAAGCGAGTTTTTTAAGGAGTATTACATGAGCTTTTCAGCGATTGTATAACTTCTTAATATCAGATTTCCTGAATAGGTGCATCTGCACATCAGAAGTCTATTACTTTTAGATGATGTGTAGTCCACCAATGCAAAATTAATATAATTAATGTCAAGAAAAGGCTATATCATCTTATATAAAACCTAATTTCAGGCAAATATAAGTGTTATAGCCTTTTCATATCATACTTAAAATCCTCTCTTTTTACTTCGTCCCTGAATTTCCCAAAATCCGTCAAAACCCTGGTTGTCGACGAGACAAAACCATGTTTTAAACAACCTACTTATAATGTTCCTCTATTGACTGGCTGTTCATAATCAGCACATAAAAAACTTCACCATAACGCCCATTCTCCACAATTCTTCCGTGGTCGAGCACATGCAGGCAGCCTCCGTCCTTTTTCTTCATATGAAAATGTACATAATCATTGACATTTTCCTCATTTATCTGCTGCCATATATCCTGCTCGACCATCTCCCTCTCATCCTCGCGGATAAGACCGCTGAAACTGTTTCCGGTATAGTCCAACAGGTCGTCCATATCCCTACAGCCGGTAAGCTTTATGAGCTCACGGTTCGCAAAGAGTATGGTATCGTCGTCTTTGCTCGCCCTATAGATAATGAATGCCCCGGGAAGATTTTCAGATACATCCTTGAGATCAAAGCCCAGCCGTGTCCTTATCTCCATGCTGATTCCATCCCTGTATGCCATACAGCCGTTCTTTCCTCTCAGCTTTACCTGGTAGAGAGCAGCATCAGCGCATCGCATGAGCTGCCTATAATCGCATGCATACAGTGGGTATTCAGCATATCCAAGCGATATGCTGAATGTATGCTCCTCCCCATCGTACTCAAATGTCCTCTCAAGCTTGGTAAATTTTTCCATGAGCTCCTTTGCCTCATCACCGGCACAGTCTGGCAGAAAGATGCAGAATTCATCACCTCCACTGCGCCCTAAAAAGGCTTTTCCTCCAAAGAAGTCCCTCATGCTCCCGGCCAGAGCCTGCAGCGCCCTATCCCCCGAAGTGTGCCCATACATATCATTTATAAACTTAAAATCGTCTATATCGAACTGGACACCGATACAGTGATTTTTCGGGTACTCTTTAAGATACCTTGTTACCAGCTCGTCGAAGCCGTGGCGATTGTAAATTCCTGTCAGCGCGTCCGTCACGGCAAGCCCCTTAAATCTTTTTCTGTGCTCATCAAGAATTACCATCACACAGGTTAATCCTGTCAGAAGAAGCACAATAACCATGCCACCGCCTAAAACACCGTACATGTATGTTCCCGTTTTCCATTCACTCTGCGGCATGACCTCAAGCTTCCACTCAATACCGCCCATCTCAAAGCTATATGAGACAGGGTTTACTATTTCCCCGTCCGAGCTGTCAACCACCTCGTAGGTCATATCCCACGGCGAGACCGTCTTTAGAAGTCTGTACTGATAGCCGAAATCCAAGAGCGCCTTGAACGACTCATCGAAAATGTCGGGTACGCGGATAATAACTATCGTAAATCCCCAGAATGTCTCCTGACCTTCGTTGTTTTGCAGATACACTGGATTTCTCACCGCTATCCCGTAACCGCCCTGTTTAAGCTTAAACGGTCCCTGCATAATCATCACATGATTGTCCCTCGCGTAGCAGGATATTTTTCCTCTGTCCGTATCGTGTATCAGGTCAATCCTGCCAGCCTCGTTTTCCTCCTCCGGATAGATATCCGTCACGATACCGTCAGGCGCAATCTGAATACTCTGGATTGAAGATGTCATCATATTTTCCGCAATCTGTGTAAATTTTTCTATTTTTCCATTTTCACTCACAAGCACCTGTTCAAGCGTCTCCACAACTCCGATTCCGCTCATTAAATCCGTTTTTATGTGCTCGGCATAATTCATGGCATTCAAATTCGCCATCTCCCGGTTCTGTTTTAACTGACCGGCTCTTATGGAACACAAAGTCCCGGCGAGAACACTGATACCAACAATAAATACCATCAGCGGCAATATAATTTTTTTCTTTACAATACGCATTTTTACACCTTCGATTATAAAAAAATATATGTACATTATACAACATTAAAAATAAAAAATATACGTCCAAATATATTGAAATTCTGAACCCGGTTGTGCTACAATCCATGAGAGTAATTGTGACTTTTTTACTATGTTGATGTTACTATGCGTCACGAAAGGACTAACATATGCAGGACTTGATGAGAAAACAATTTTATAAACAGCGCTCCGACTTCGAGCGGTCAGCCGCGGAACGCGACAAGACACAGGTTATGCCCGACGGTGTCGAGATACAGACTGACATAGCGTACATGAGCGACGGCGACAAAGCGCACCTTATGGACATCTACCGCCCAACGGGAAGCCGCGACACCACCCTTCCCGTCATAATAAATATTCACGGCGGCGGTCTGCTCATAGGAAATAAGGAATTTAACCGCTTCTTCTGTGCAAGGCTCTGTAAGCTGGGCTATCTGGTGTTCAGTATAGAGTACCGCCTCGTACCTGACTGCATGGTGTACGACCAGTTTTCCGATGTGTGCAACGCCTTCAAATATATACACTCACATCTTAATGAGTACAACGGTGATGCCTCACATATCTACGGTGTTGCTGACAGCGGCGGAGCATACCTTCTCACCTACACCGCCGCCATGTCGAAGCGCCGCGCCCTTGCAAGAGCCGCACATGTGAAGCCGCACAGGTTCTCCTTCCGTGCTCTCGGGCTTATAAGCGGAATGTTCTACACCAACCGTTTTGACAAGATAGGCCTGTTTCTGCCTGCCTACCTCTACGGCAAAAATTATAAAAAGGGGCGTTTCGCGGCTTATGTGAACCCTGAAAATCCCGACCTTGTGACTGCACTGCCGCCATGTATTCTCGTAACCAGCCACAATGACAATCTAAAAAAATATACTCTTGATTTTGAGAGGGCGCTCCTCGACAACGATATGCCGCACGAGATACTATGCTTCCCGCCGGATAAGCGTCTCACACACGCTTTCAGCGTATTCAGACCGGATTTGAAGGAGAGCATGGATACCATCACGGAGATACACAGCTACTTTGAGGGGCACAAATAATGTGATAATAGGGGCAAACTTAAATATATAAATGAAGATGATATATAAATGAAAAAGGGCTGAGCCCGGCGAACTGATTTCTCTTTCCGCAGGGCTCAGCCATTTTTTAATATTTTATATTAACCAGATGGACAGTTGTGGTATTTTCTATCTTTGTACACTAACTTTTAATTGGTGCGTAAAGTTGGTATATACGGCGGGATGATTTTAAAGCAATGTGAACTCTGCCGCCTCACCTTCTGTACTGCTGCTGTCGGCAATCCACAGCTTGAATTTTCCGGGCTCGCTGCCGAAGCTTCCGTCACCGCGGAAAAATCTGAGAAGCTTCTCGTCTATCTCAAATTCCACCTGCTTCTCCTCTCCCGGAAGAAGCACTACCTTCTTAAAGCCCTTCAGCTCCTTCACCGGTCGGACTGCGCTCGCAGCGACGTCCCTTATGTAGAGCTGGACAAGCTGTGTTCCGCTGACTGTTCCCGTGTTCTTTACCTTTACCGAGGCCGTGAGCTTACCGTCGCTGGTCAGCTTGTCAGCGCTTAGGCTTACCGGGCTTATGTCAAATGATGTATAGCTCAAACCATACCCAAACGGATACAGCGGCTCGGTAGGCGCGTCGAGATATCTGCAATTATAATCTCCTCTGCTGCCGGCAGGCTTAGGGCGGCCTGAACTGTAATGATTATAGCTCATTGGAAGCTGACCTACATTGTACGGGAAGCTCATAGGAAGCTTTCCCGACGGATTATATGCCCCTGTGAGCACGTCCATGATACCATGTCCGCCCTCCGTGCCCGGCATCCAAGCCTCCACGATTGCCTTTGAGTACTCTGAAACCTCCCTCAAATCAAGCGGTCTGCCGCTAAAAATAACCGTTACCACATTTTTGTTCACGGCAGCCACACGTCTTAGGAGCTCCAACTGAATATCCGGAAGCGTAATCTGCGTTCTGCTCGTCGCCTCGCCTGTCTGGAAGCGATGCTCGCCGAGTGCGAGAACAACCACATCCGCGCCCTTTGCACACTCCTGCGCCTCACTCAGCAGCTTTTCATTAATCTCCTCCCAGTTGTCCTCATCGTACTGACCAAGATTTACTATCGTATGATTGTCAAGAAGTGTACAGCCTTTGGCAAATCCAAGCTCAACAGACTGGTTTTCCATAGCCTTGTCCGACTTAAATATCTCCTCGGCAGCCATCTTTATCGTAATATTGTCCTTCTCATCACCCGAGACCGACCAGGAGCTTCTCATATCCTGTCCCTCAATGTAAGGTCCTATAAATGCAAGCTTTCTCACACGCGCTGTGTCAATCGGAAGTATTGCATCTCCCACTTTGCCGTCCCTATCCTGTGAGGCATCATTTTTGAGAAGTACAATCGACTCCCTTACCGCCTGCCTTGCAAGAGCTCTGTGCTCCTCACAGAGCTGAATCTCTTTCTCAAACCGTTCGTCTGCATTTTTGTACGGATTTTCAAAAAGACCGAGCTTGTTTTTAAGGCGCAGAACCCTCATAACCGCCTCATCGACAAGCTTCTCGGATATTTTCCCCTCTTTTATGAGCTCCGCGAGGTGGTCCGCATAGGCAGGTGTGCACATCTCGATATCCACGCCAGTCTCCATCGCACGCTGCGCCGCCTCCCTGTTGTCCTCACAGTACCCGTGAGCCACCATCTCACCGACAGCCGCCCAGTCGGATATCAGCACCCCGTCAAACCCCCACTCTCCGCGGAGTACATCGCGCATAAGCCATTTATTTCCGGACGAAGGTACGCCGTTTAACAGATTGAAAGAGGTCATCGCCATCTCACAGCCTGCGTCCACCGCCGCCTTGTACGCCGGAAGATAAAATTCCCTGAGTGTGTGCTCCGAAAGCTCCACATTCTGGTAGTCAAGTCCTGCCACAGCTCCGCCGTAGGCTGCCACATGCTTGATGCAGGACGCGAGCCTGCCCTCGTCCCCGACATTTTCTCCCTGAAAGCCCTTCACCATGGCTGCTGCCAGCCTGCTGTTAAGGTAAGGGTCCTCGCCCGTCGACTCCATGACACGTCCCCACCTCGAGTCCCTGACCAGATCCGCCATCGGGGCAAATGTCACCTGGACACCGCTCGCTCCCGCCTCCTTAGCAGCCGCCTCGGCACAGCGCTCCGAGGTCTCGGGCGAAAATGCCGCACCCTGTCCGAGCGGACACGGAAACACGGTCTTGTGACCATGTATAACATCAAGCATAAACATGAGCGGTATCCCATGTGGCTGTGTTTTCATATATTTTTCCTGAATTTTCTTCAGCTTCTCTGCCCCCCACAAGCCGAGAGTGCTTCCTGCCAGCCTGCAGGTCTCCTCACGCCAGCCGTTGTTCATTCCTCCGGTGATCACCGCTTCTTCCTCGTAGCAGTTTCCCGGAACCTGCACGAGCTGTCCTATCTTCTCCTCAAGCGACATATCTCTGAGAAGTTCATCAAGTTCATTCTGTGTCATATAAATCCTCATTTCTGAGCGCCTCGTCGCGAAGAGGCGAAAGAAATCCGCGGAGGCGGTTTCCCTTCTGCCATAAAAGCTATCTGCTTTCGCTCATAAGCAAATAGCCATGTGAATAATACCTTCTGACCCTGGCTTCATTATACAATTTCCTGCCCGGATTTAAAACTCCTTTTTGTGCAAATTACCGCTAAAAAGCCTAATACATATTTTTAGGCGGTAATTCGCAAACGCCTAACGATTGACATTGCCTGACCATCGGAAATGAAAAAAATCACGACCAGTAACCTTGGTCGTGATTTTCTAAGCCGATGTTACAATCAGCCCTCCTCAAAATATGTGAGGTAAAGTGCTATATCAGGTGAAGCTACATTGGAGATTACATAGATTACATCGTCACCTGACTGTGTCATAATTCCATAGTACTCAGCATTATCAAAAACCATATGAACCACATAATTATCCTCTAAAAGTTCAAAGGTTCCGTCTGCGTAATTTCCATTGCAGTAAGCATTCACTTCGTTGCCATCTGCAAATCTCAGCTCAAAGCTGCCGCCAAGCTGATCCTTAACCGCCTGAACCGAAGCCTCATTCATCTCAACTCCGTCGGCAAAGCCGCCGTTTAACTCCCAGCAGGACCATGCAAGATCCTCAATCTGATAGGCGTCGTAGTTGGAAAGTACAGCCGGTATACCGCCGTCAGATACAACCTCATCATTTCCCGCCGACTCTGATACCTGCTCCGTGCTCTCCTGCACTGTGGTATCCTGCGCCGCACTTATCATCTCATTGATTGACGTCTCTGCCTCCTTAGTCCAGCTCCTGACTGTTGCAAACCAATCTATCATCTCATCATACTTTGCATCATCAAGAACTTCGTCCTTACTGAGAAGCTCCGTGTATTGTGACAATACGTCTGACATCTCCTTAAATACACTTATCGTATCATCATCGATTACCCCTGCATTCTCATTCACGAGTGCCGCAACCTTGTTAAATTCCGCAGCCGTGTCATTGAAGGCATCAGTTGCCTGCTTCTTCTTACTGTTGTCATCAGAGCTGCTGCATCCTGCCATACTGATTACAAGTGTCGCCGCAAGCATTACTGCAACAAGTTTCTTAAAAATTCTTTTCATACGTTCCACCTCTCTTGTATGTATTTGGAAAGCACATATCATACTCTATAATCTATTTTGATACCTGCCTTTCATTCCGTAATTATACACCACACATCAACGTATGTTCAACACTTTTCTGTGAGACAGAGTAAAATTTATACAGCCCTAATAAATACAGCCAGGATACAGGGTTGAGCGGAACAGCTTATCCGTCTGTGCAAGCTGCCTGCCTGACGGTGTCTGCGAAAGGTCATACTCCGTTCCCGAATAAATCCAAGCCTTTCCATCGGCATATATGACCGTATCCTCGATATTCCTTCCAAACAAATCAGCGCTGACAACATAGCCGTCAGCAGGGAATGAGACAACCACATTCATATCCCCGTCATAGAGCGCAGGCATCACACCGCCGCCTCTTCTGTAGGCGAGAATATAGTCCCTGCCCTCGCCGTTCCAGTTGCGGTAGGTATTAACAATCGTAAGCCAACCGTCAGTCTTTCTGTCCTCCTTCCAGAGCTCCCTGCCACCGCAGTCTAGCAAGAACATTCCGTCCTTGCCATGCCACATTCCCTTGTAGCCGTCGCCCCTGCTTATTCTGTCAAGCCCGGAAACCTGAAGCCCCGGTGCTCCCGGAATATATTTTCCAAGCGCTATATGCTGTGACTCTATGGAGCCGTCGTATCTCCAGAGTTCATTCCCCTCCATATCATAAAGGCAGGTCACGCTTCCGCCTACACACATCTCGAGCTTTCCGTCACCGTTCACATCACCAATCCACAGACAGTCCGCATGGTCGTCCAGATCCTTGCAGGACCACATAAGCCTGCCGTCCGCTGACAGCATATCATAGCCCGCCATAACCTCATCTCTTCCGTCACCGTTGATATCATAAACCAGCGGAAAATGCCCGAGATTGCCTGAATGTGTCCACATGACGTCGAAATTCTCATCGAGCGCCCACATGTTCTCATACCTGTCCTTTACGATAATCTCTCTGGCCGTAGGATTTCCCGAGAGATTGGCAATAAGTATACAGTCGTGTGCCTCCGGCGCAGGAACGGGCTTTCTTCTCTTAATCTGCCCTGTGCGCCCGTCAAGCACCACTATGTTCTTATCTACAATAGCTGCACTTACGTCTGCTGCAGCGCTGTCGCCGCCTGATTTTTCAACCACTGTATTCTCCGCCATAACGGCAATCACCTCGAGCCTGCCGTCACCGTCTATGTCGTATATCTGCGCCGGAAAATCAGCGCCGAAGCCGCCCGGCTCCTTCCAAGGCATTCCAACCTGCCACAGCAGTTCACCCGTGAGCGCAAACGCCGTCACACAGGTCACATAAAACGGCACATATCTTGAGTCCGTCCCGCCGTTTGCCTGCACGCACACAAGTTCCATGCGCCCGTCACCGTTTATGTCGCCAAGCAGCACCTTACAATTCTTTCCCGCCGCGGAAATATCCACGGTATTAACTAAAATCGGTTCCATGATTAACCTCCATAATTTTACCTATATTTTTCCATAAATCTTATTCCGCACGGCATCTGCACGTCAGTCCTCTCCGTGTAAATATTATCCTCCACATTGTCCCCGCCCTGCACACTATCGCCATCCGGTATCTGTATAACCTGTTACTTTTCCTGTGCCGCCACTCTCTCCACTGCCTTCACTTCACGAAGCATATAATCCCTGCGTTCCCTGCTAAACAGCATCCTCACAATCCGATAAAGCCAGCACGCCGGTATCAGCCACTTATGCTTTACCAGCAAAGGATAATTCTCATACCACTCCATTCCCGGAAATACTCTATGCCGATAATAACTAAGCTTTGACAGTTTCTTCTTTCCATCTGCTTTTGTCTGCTTCTCCATGCGGTTTGCGACCATGCGGTCAAAGGTTCCGTACACGCCGGACGAAAGATAGTATTCAAGCATCTCCAATTCATCTGCCGATAATGACTGCTCAAAGGAATCCTGATTATATGTCTGCTGTGGTGCAAATACTTTCCTGCATAATATACGGTTGTGCTGCTCGAAATCATCAATCCCAAGCTTTTTACACTCTGTCCGGATATAATCAAAATCAAGTCTGTCTTCCTTTACATTCAGATAGGCATAGAAATCCAGTAAGGTACGCAAGCCTGTACCACAACCGCTGTAATGCTTGTAAGCGTGGCTTGTGATGTAAATGTAGAAATCCTCGTCACTCATATGATAGCCATAGCATCTATCATCTGCTCTATCCGGTATCAGACGATCCTTGATATCACTATAATACTCTACCCATCTCTCATCATGTCCCTTACCATAAAGCGAGCGATGCATCTCAAAGTTATAGACGGGCGGCTTCTGATAGACATCATGGTTGCCCTTTCCTACATACTCTGCCTCATAGCCCTCGGAAAGCATATGCTTCTCCACCCGCTCCCATGCGTCCTCGTCAAATAAAATATCATTGTCCGACATCTGCCGCATTCCGACTGACGGATAGTAGTCCTTTAGGATAATGCCCTTTAATGGCAGATACCATATATGCTCGCTGTCCATCCATGCCCACAGCTTCTTCCGCTCTGCGTCAAAGAGCAGCACCTTACGGACAGCCTTTACCATGCGGTCTTCCCAGTATTTCGGTAAAGCAACTCCCGCCTGCTTTAAGGTTGTTCCCACAAGTGCATCTATAAAATGCTTCGCACTCATACGGAAAAGTGCTTTCCTGTTTTCTTCATTTGTTCGATAACGAGCCAGACAGCTTTCATCCAGATTGCTTTTATGATTTATTCCAAAAGAAGCCAGATACAGCATGTCATACGAAATCTGCTCTATATTATGTATTTCCTGCATGTTATCACCCTCTTCCTTCTCCGAATACTACCTGCCTGTCACACAGCTTAAGTGCTGCCGGACGGTGGGTTACAATGATCACTGTCTTATCTGTCATGCTGCGAAGGTTCTCAAGCACTGCTTCTTCCGTCCCGGCATCCAGTGCACTTGTAGCTTCATCCAAAAGCAGTACCGGTCGGTCGGAATAAATAGCCCTTGCGATTGCAAGTCTCTGCATCTGTCCCTCAGAAAGTCCTAAGCCCCGCTCGCCAAGAAGTGTATCTATGCCCTGTTCCAGCTCTGCGATAAAGCCATCCGCACATGCAATCCGTAAGGCTCTGTAAATACCTGATTCATCGCCACTCTTATCTTTATCGGAAAATGTAATGATATCCCGGATACTTCCGCTCATAAGCTGATTTCCCTGTGGCACATAAGCAAACATATTCCTCCTGCACCCATAGACCTCTCCGGCATCTACTGTATACAGTCCCATCAAAAGCTTTAACACCGTACTCTTGCCACAGCCACTCGGACCGGTAAATGCCACAAACTCGCCCTTTCGTATCTCTAAGCTGTAATCCTTTAATACAATTGGCATAATCGTATCTCCCTCGGTAATGACCAGCGGAAGGTATGTAAAATCCACATGCGACAAGCCGAAGGTGTTGTTATCCTGAATATATCTTGATTGCTCGTCACTCATCTCAGCCTTGGCACATACATCTTCCCAAGCACGCTCCTTATCCTTTTCATACGCCTCAACCTCCATCAGCCGCTCCGCACTCGCAATCATCGCAAAATACTTCGGCAGATAGCCTGTGATATTGGCAAACGGATTCTGTATCTGGCTGATAAGCTGCAGCATCGCCATGAATGTACCATAGGTCATAGTGCCATTATAGATACCAAAAGCTCCATAGACTGCTCCGAACACATAAGCTCCGTTCATAACTGCTCCAAAGCCGATATTGCAGACATTGGAGAAATGATTCTTACGCATGCGGGCTTTCCTGTGCTCACTCATGTGGCTTTCAGCCTCAGTAAGACTGTCCGCTTCCTTGCCAAATGCCTTGACGATCATCAGACTGCCAAGATGCTCCTGCAAGAATATACGGACAAATCCATCCTTTTCCTGCATCTGCTTGTGCAGCTTCTTTAGCTGCTTTCTGAAAATATAAGTAAGCAGCACCAGAAGTATTCCACCGGGCACAAGGATATAGGCAAACCTCGGTTCCATAATAAGGATTACCACAAGTGCTCCTGCCATCTTAGTTACCATTCCGGCTACGCCCGGCACAATCGTGGCAAGCCCCTCTGACACGACAACAGTATCTGATGTCAGGCGGTTCATCCACTCACCGGAATGGGTTGCGGTGACTGCTCCGTAATTGTGTGTAAGAAGCCCTGCAAACAGCCTGCTTTTGAATGCATTCTCATAGGTTGCCTTAGCGTATTCTTCTAAGAACCTAAGAACTGCCCGGAGTGCAATCTGCCCTGCCACAAGTGCCGCAAAGAGGACGCAGAAGGTCAGCATTTTTTTGCTGTCATGTGCCACTGCACCATCAATCAATCCACGCAGCAGCAGAGCATAAAAAACACTGCTGATGCCAAGTACCATCTGCACCAGCAGCAGAAATATGATATATAATCTGCTTTTGCCTGCAGCCTCGTTGATAAAGTGCAGAGCGGATTTATTCGTCTTTCTCATATATAATCACACCAACTTCGATTCATTTTCTCTCTTTTTTCTATAAACAGATTGTAATCTCATTCTGATCTTCTTTAAAAATATCCGCAGCTTATATGGTCTGCACCATAGCCACACATACAATCGATATCTACGGTCATCAGTCTTGTACTGCTTTCCTTTGTGGATAAAGTCTGTCATCACACCAAGAACATCTGTCCTTGGGATTCCACGCTCTATCCCAATGCAGTTATCGCCAAGGATATCATAGGAATTATCATATACCTTGATAATTCTGTGAAGCACATACTGGTCTGTACCTCTCTTATACAACACGACATCCCATAGCTTACAGCCTTCGCCCTGCTTCACCTCACGCACCGTAAAAGAATCCCGTCCCTGCTTTAACAACGGCAGCATACTCACTCCTACATTCTTGTATGTGAGAGTATGATATTTCCGTAGATACTCCTCGTAAGATAATCTGGTCATTCCTCTATCGCTCCAATGCCACGCAGCTTCTCCACGATTGACTCCACATCCTTTTGCAGTACCTCCTTCGGGGCATCGTATTTCTCATACATAGCCTCAACGATCTGCTCTTTGGTAGTATCTGATTTCAGGCACTGCACGATAAATGCCGCTGTCTTGTTGCTTCTGACAAGTCCGGCAAATGAGCTTGTTACATCAATTAGTACCTGCTCTCCATCACTGTCATGTGTGATAAATGTATCTTTTAATCTCATCTATGATTCCTCCTGTTTCTTAAGTCTGTTCATTCCTTCATAAGCCACCACTGCCGCTTCTATATCCATGTTGCAGCCAAGCCGGTAAACCGGCACTACATTGAGCATATGGTCTATGAGGGAAAGTGTATGCTTCACTCCATCTGACGACAGGCTGCGGTTGGTCTGCTGAACGATCAGCGGATATACGGCATGTGGCTCTACCGATTCGATATGATTTGTGGTGTCTCTTGTCAATATGCAGATGCCCTTTAACGGCACTGCGGTATTCGTGCTTAATCTGTGCTTTCCATCCCAAGGTGTGCCATAGGCTGTCACCCCGGAGTCTGTGATATGAAGAAGCGGCTTGTCATCGTTTACCATGACGGCACGCTCCCCGAAATACTCTCTCCACAGCCGTGTATGGGTGGACTTGCCGGTACCGCTTTTGGCGGTAAAAAGATAGCCTTCGCCATCTACAGCAATGACCGAGCCATGAAAAAGCAGGGTATCGCAGTATAAGAGGTGGTCTGCAATCTTGCGATACACCGCAAGTGTCTCTAAGTATGCATCTGAAAACCGGCGGATAGGAATGTCCTCTTTGATATCTTCTCTGGCGGATTTCTCACGCTCAAAGTCGATGTCGGACTGGGTTATCGTAATCCTTGTTACACTCTCTGTTGTAATATCACCAACTCCAGGCGATGTATACTCTGTATCTCCATCAGCAAGCCTTGAATGTTCTGTTACATCTGCCACTATATAATCTTTGCAATATTCTCTGATATAATCACAGACAGGGCAGAGCGTAAAATACTGTCCTGCCAGCCGGATTGTAAAGCTCTCCATATGCGACCTCTGATTCCATTCAAATTCTATTTCTACTTCTGTTTCTTTTTCTTCCGGATAAATAAAACCGTTCCTGCCACTGCAATCACTGCTACAACTACTAGCAATATAATTCCCCACACCGGCATGCTTTGTGATTTTTCGGAGACGGTATCTGTATTTGAGCTGATGGCAGCTTCGTCTGCATCTAAGCCTTCATCAATTCCTGCAATCTCTGCTCCACTACTCTGCTTTTCTGTGCCACTATTCTGTGCTGTAACCCCGTCATCTGTCTTCACAATCAATCTCCTCTATATGACAGATATGACTGCCATTTGTAAACGCCTACAACTGTTTTGAATTATTCCAATATATTCTCTGTTATTTGGAAAAAGCGGCGGTTTACACCGCCGCCTCCTGCATAATGGTATTCTTAGTCTCCGAAACCTTCATCACCGCCACCAATCTCACCACCACTAGAAGTGATCACATCTTCTGTTTCAAATTCAATAATTTCCATTTCTGCTGCTTCATAAGCTTCTTTCATTTCTTTTTCCTTCCTTTCACTTAAACTAGCCACAATTTTCATTGTAATCCGTATTTTATAATTATCTGTATCTATTTTGCATGTGTTATACAGAATCTTCCCTGTCACATGTCCAGCTAGATTTTACCATCTCATCTCGATTTTTTCAAGATATTATGTGACTATTTGTTCTGTTTTTTCTAAAAAAAAGCCATTCAGCCACTTTTTTGTGATGAAATGACATTTTTTAGTTCCTTTATGCAGTTCGTCACAGAATTTATTCCTGCTTTAACAGGTAATTCTTCCATATCTGTGACAGCTCATCTTGTTTTTGTGCACAGTGTATCTCATCCAGCGGGAATAACATACATCCGCAGTGTCCCGGAAATGTCGGGAAACAGATAATCTTAAGTTCGGTATCTATCTCCGGACTGTAAGCCATAATCTCAAGCCGTTCCCCATACAGTGTTGCCCGCTCGTAAGTACACAGCCATTTATCGTCCATATTGGAGAAGATACTGCCGAAGCTGTTACCGATGAGTCCACTTAGAGGTACTCGCTCCACCTCTGCCAGCTTCTCGTTACCATAGCGGAATATCCAGTCCACTGCATGCCTGTCCTCATTGAATATCATCTCAATATCCGTAAAAGCAAATGGCATCTGATCAAAGCTCCGATAGAACGCATGATACTCTTCCGGCGTCTTTGGTGTATTCGGCATGGCAAAGCCCTCAATCAGCTTTTTCTGCTTTTCCCGCATCAATGCAAGGATTTCCTTTCTCCTGCGGGTTGCGTAGTTCAGCTCTTCTCCGTTGATAAGTGTCAGCGTATCTTCTAATGCATGGATTGCCATGATACATACAAGATAGGTGCGGTGTACCTTCAGGAAGTATTCTCCAACCTGTGCCTCCATTGCCTCCAAGGTACTTCTGGTCTTATACACTCTTTTGCTTGTCATATGGATATAACAGTCATTCACCGCTGCCTCGATATATAGTATATCTGCGACATCAATCACCATAAGCTTATGATCTGCCTTAATTCCCAGTGTTCTCTTAAACTGCATGATAACTGTTACTCCTTGTGTCTTACGGATTTGTTATTATTTTACTGTATTTTGTAGGTTATGGCAATTGGAAGTTTAGTCAAATGTGGTATGTAACCTTTTCCATTGTAATCAGCTTTGCAAGCATATCATCAATCTGTGACTGCTCGATGTTGCGTCGGAAAGTACACTTTTTCCATACATTCCTTTTCCACAGCAAGGACATTTTAATATTCCGGACAAGATATGTGCATGTTCCGGATCATGAACTTTTTCACGTCTGTAATTATTTTTTGAACGTTTTTCCTGTGCAAGATCCCAGTCTTCCTCGGAAATAATTGCTTCATGAATTCCCTCATAAACAGGGAAATCTGATTGCTCCACTACATGCGTTTCACACCATAATCCTGCATAAGCTGTAAAGAGCTGAATACATCCGCCGCATTTCTGCCAAATCGGGATAATTTAAATACAAGGACGAAATCAACTCCATCCTTGCCATCTTCGATATCATTCAGCATCCGCATAAATTCCTGACGACCTTTTATATTCTTCCCGGAATGCCCTTCATCGGAATATTCTCCTACAATATCCATGTCTTGAAATTCTGCATATTTTCTAAGCTTGTCCTTCTGCGCATCCAAGCTGTAATCATCAACCTGAATTGCTGTTGATACACGAGTATATATGTAACATTTCGTTTTCTTTTTCAATACATTCACTCCCCCTCTACTGTGGTAAAATCAAAGTTGGATTTTTCAACAGTGTGGCAATAACCGGAGCATATTTAGATATTCCATAATCCAACACTATAAATCGATCATGAAATATACCGCCTGTCTTTTTCATTGATATTTTTACGGATGGATATTCTTTGCAAAAATCCGTAAATTCTATATTATGAAGTTTATTATTGCCAACATTATCGCTGAATAAAGTAATATTTACTCCTGTAGGAGAATTTTTAAGATGTACCAGCGTTCTTAAGCCAATATAATTGTCAACGACATATATTGACGACTTTGCCTGCTTATAAATGGACTCATATACCTCATCTGCACTACTGAATTTTGCATTAAACATGAGCCACTTGTCATCATCGTCTGAAACAAAGCTGTTCATCATATCAGCCAACTCAGATTTTGTCACAACATCCTTCAGTCCTTCTGCAACATCTGAAATCTGCTTTTCAAGAGATATCATATCTGAGTTGATTTTGTTAATTTCTATTCTGTTGTTAGCAGTTTCCATGCTTAACTGAAGTATTTCCCGCTGACCTATTAAATCACGATTTTCTAATATGTAATCTTTCATTTTCTTAAAGGTTCTTATTAATGCCTTGCTCTGCTTAACAGCCAACGGTCCTTTCAAGACAGTCATCAGCATATATAATCCTTGCTCTGTAAATACATGAGGATTATAACGACTTTTTGAACTTATATTTGCGGTACAATTTTTGTACCGCAAATCTTCTAATTCCTCATCTGTCAATTCAAACATAAAATCTTCATCAAATTTTTCAATATTATTTTTTACCTGTCTATTAAATCCCTTCGTATCATAGCCATATATCTCTGCTAAATCAGCATCAAGCAATACCC
>CAKRJT010000005.1 GCA_934351925.1 uncultured Lachnospiraceae bacterium | reverse complement strand
AAGGAATACACGACGAGCGGAGAAGCCTGAACGGAGTAGACAAGGGGATACATGACGAGCGGAGAAGCCTGAACGGAGTAGACAAGGGGATACATGACGAGCGGAGAAGCCTGAACGGAATCGATAAAGGAATACACGACGAGCGAAGAGACCTGAACGGAGTCGATAAGGGAATACACGACGAGCGGAGAGACCTGAACGGAGTCGATAAGGGAATAGGGGATGAGCGAAGAAGTCTCAACGGAATAGAGAAGGGGATACGAGGTGAGCGAAGAGACCTGAATGGAGTCGATAAGGGAATACACGATGAGCGGAGAGACCTGAACGGAGTCGATAAGGGAATACACGACGAGCGAAGAAGCCTCAACGGAGTAGACAAGGGAATAGGGGATGAGCGAAGAAGTCTCAACGGAATAGACAAGGGGATACGCGATGAGCGAAGAGACCTGAATGGAGTCGATAAGGGAATACAAGATGACCGTGATGGCTTAGGCGGAGTGGGTGAATATACCGCGGAAGTGACAGGACGCTGCGTTCCTGAAACTGAGTCACGGATGCACAGCAGTGCTGTGGCGAAGAGAAGTCCTAAGAAGGCGGCAAAAAGGTTGAAGATAAATCTTTTTCCTAAGCTTACAGGGCTGTTTACGGGGCTGCGTAGAAGGTCAGCTTTAAAGAGGGCTGCCAGGACGAATGGAAAATATAAATCGGAGATTGAGAGTACATTTGCCGAGAATGTCGTGGCGGACAGTTTTCATATGGAAAGCGGTGCGGAGACGGACGCCTTTCAGACACAGAGGAAAGAGGCTGAAAAGATTATGGAGGCGGGCGCTGGGAGCACCAGAGCTGATTTTAACGAGCTTCTAAAGGCCATAAAGAAAAAGCATTTTCCAAAGACTGTGGAGAAGGAGTATCTTGATAGAATACACGATGAGCTTGTAAGCCTTGATAAGAGGCGAATGGACGAGGCGTGTCAGCACTATCTTGAGTATGACAGCGATGAGCTTTATGGGCTGTACAACCGCATACGGGAGGAAGAATTCCTGCCGGAGATAAAGGAGGCAGCTATTGGACCGGTATCTAAAAGACTGTGGAAAATCAGAAATGAGGAGGCAGGGCTTCTGGTGAAACGTCTGAAAAACGGGCTTGCGGAGAATGGTGTGGCGGAGAACGAGCGCATGTACTTCTATCCGGCCGAGGAGGTGCTCGACGGATGTGCCGACTCAGAGCTGTTAGAGCACATGGAGAATGCATGTGAAGCCTATGCACCTGAGCTTGGCGAATATGAATATCCTATTGTCATGCAGGATACCACGAAAAAGCAGAACGGAAGACAGGGAATGTTTGTCACGCCTGATGCGATATATTATGGAAATTTTTATACTTATGGACGTATCAGTGCAGAGGATGTTGAAAGAATTGATATATCCTCTGGATTTATTCACAATCATGTGGTAGTATATCTCGTTGATGGTTCAAAGGTGAAGCTGCCAAAGGTGGTCAACGCCGGTGAGCTTATTGATTATGTAAGAACATTGGATGAGTTTGTCGCTTATCTGAAGGAAAAACCTTTTTCGAGAAAGGAGAAATACCTGGCGAAAGAAAATCACGAGGTGATATGCTGTTTTAGATGTGGATATGTGTATAAGAATATGAAGGAATGCCCTAAATGCGGGTATAAATTTAATGTATAGGGGTTTGTATCAGTTATGAAACTGGGCAGATTGAATGGACTGTACATTACATAGGAAGTGTGGAGGATGAAGGTATGGCGTCGGACAGAATGAATGACGTAAAAAAAGGTACTGAGAGTATGGCAAGGTATGTCAGTGTAACAGACATTACGAGAGAGTGCATAATTTTATATTGTGCATGTGCTGCCATGCATGTGATTATGGCTTTTTGCTTTATGAAGCTTGATATAAAGATAATGATGTATGAGAGTGTTGCTGCCACCATTTTCTATCTGGCAGGAGTGGCTGTGATGCATAAATCACAACATAGCAGAAGATGGATATTTCTTTTTGTGATAGAATTTCTTGTAGATGTTGCGGTGAGCAATATTGTTATAGGCTGGGGATACGGATATAGTATGTACGGGGTTATGATCATTCCGATAGTTTACTATTTCTTTTATCTGGACAGTCAGAACGCAAGATCTAGAACGCCGCGCTATATCGCAATTATAGATTTAGTTGTAATTGCTATTACTGCGACGATTGGCTGCGGATATAATCTTGTCCCATATGTGACAGAATATGCGGTTCTTGGAATATTCAGGGGAAATGCAATGTTTTCGATGATTGCATTGATATTCTACTCAGGAAGATTTATATCTGAGATTTATCACAAAACGGAGCATCTTGCATACAGAGCTGATTATGATATGCTTACGGGAATTTTAAATCGAGAGGGATTTATAAATAAAGCCGGAAAGATTCTAAGAAGCAATGAAACAGCGGAATATATCATAGTGTGTTCTGATGTGAAAGACTTCAAGATGATAAATGACATTTACGGGGACGAGGTAGGAGATAAGGTCCTTGTAAGGGAGGCAGAGCTTCTGACAAAGCTTGCCGGACCACGGGCAGTGGCAGGAAGAATAGGCGGCGACAGGTTTGCCATATGCATGCCTAAAGAGAATTTTAATGAGTCGGAATTTGTGGATAGTATTGTTGACATGAAGAAGGAGTTTTCCACAGGGTACTATCAGATGTTCATATATATAGGGGTCTATGACGTTAAGGACAGGGAAGAGCCTGTCGGAAATATGTGTGATAAGGCCAATATGGCAATAAAGTGCATGAAGGGCAATTATCAGAAGGCTGTTGCGTACTATGATGAGGCAATACTCGAGGAGGAGCTCAACCAGAAGAAGCTGGTGGCTGAGTTTGACCGGGCACTCGAGAACGATGAGTTTTGTGTATTTTTACAGCCGCAGACCGACGCGGACGGAACCTGCCACGGGGCGGAGGCGCTTGTGCGCTGGAAACACCCTAAGACCGGGCTTATGTATCCGGGCTCATTTGTTGACTGCTATGAGAGATGCGGTCTCATACACAAGCTGGATGAATATGTGTGGGAGCAGGCGGTAAAGACGCTCAGACGATGGATGGACTTAGGGCGCAATGATTTACATATCTCCATCAATATCTCAGCAAAAGACTTCTTCTATCTTGACGTTTACGATGTTATAACAGGACTTGTAAATAAGTATGGTGTTGATGTCCGGAATCTGAGGCTTGAGCTTACCGAGACGGCCGTTGTGAACGAGAATGACAATATGGAGGTTATAAGAAAGCTCCACGATGCCGGCTTCATAATAGAGATAGATGATTTCGGAAGCGGATATTCGTCCCTCAACATGTTGAAGGATATTTGCAGCGATGTGCTGAAGATTGACCGCGAGTTCCTGCGTGAGACGGAGAACGCCGTCAGGAGCAGGGATATTCTTGAGGAGATTATAAGACTTTCCAACAGAATGAACATGACGGTCATCACCGAGGGTGTTGAGACGAGGGAGCAGGTCGACATGCTCACGGATATGGGCTGCCGTGTGTTTCAGGGCTATTATTTTTCAAAACCTATTCCTATACAGGAGTTTGAGACAAAATATAATGTAGTTTAATATTGAAGCGGGAATTGTCCCCGGGCAGGAGTGGCTGTCCGGGGATTTTTTGTGGGAAATGACCATACATGAGGGGAATGGGCGGCAAAACATGTGGTGAGGTTGTGGGTGTATCCGGGACTGTATTTATATGCGGGGCTTAGTTGGGCGAAGCTGAGATGTTCTAGGAGCTCTGGAAAGTGCAGTGTGAGAGGGACGCCGACGATGCCAACCGACCTTCCGTGGTCGTGGCATCTGAGCCGGCGTCCGTGCCGGCTCCGGCTGGGTGATGAGGCAGAGCGCCAAGAACATCTAGGCTTCTCTCCAAAAGTCGCGCCCGCATATAAATACAGTCCTGTATACACGGCGCAGGGTGTGAGCATGTTTTGCCGCCCTGTGCTTAGTGAGATGTGATATATGATAAGTGACATTGTATGAAAGCTCACATGTTTAGGCAATTTCAAGATATAGTTTGTGAAATATATACAAAAAATGGAAACTAAAATCGTTAAATGAGTTTCTTGTTAATGGGTGTGGGGTGTGCTACAATTTAGGAAACTGGAAGAATAAAAAGAGTTTCCTAAGTGGGAAAGATTGATGAGGGTGGTGCAGAAATGGCAGATATGGACATAAGAAAAGAGATACTTGCTGCTACGGTGCTTGTCTTTAACAAGAAGGGTATAAAGTTTACGATGGACGATGTGGCGCGGGAGGCCGGAATGAGCAAGAAAACCATATACACGGTGTTCTCCGATAAGCAGGAGCTGGTGTACGACATGGTTGACTACTGCTTCGACTCGATTAAGGAGAGCGAGGAGCGGGTGATGAAAAACGGCGGACTTTCGACGCTCGAGAAAATTCAGGCAATCTTAGGCGTGCTGCCTGACGGGTACAAGGAGATTGATTTCGCGCAGCTCTATATACTCAGGGACAAATATCCGCGCATATACACCAGAGTCGAGGAGCGCTTAGAGAGCGGGTGGGATACCACAATCGAGCTTTTGAAGCGGGGAATGGATGAGGGGGTGATAAAGCCTGTGGACACGGCGATTGTGAAGGTGATGTTCGAGGCGACGCTTGAGCAGTTTTTCAGGCGTGACGTGCTCGTGAAGAACGGGATAAGCTACAGCGAGGCGCTGGCTGAGGTGGTGGATATCATCTGCAACGGAATAAAAAAATAAATGTAGGAGGATTGACATGGACAAATCGAAGGTTATTTTTGGCAACAAGATGAGCGGTGGGACGTACAGGAAGGCAATCCGCGGAAAGAAGGGGTATGTGAGGCGTTTCGGCGACGACTCGGGGGTTGATTATGAGCTGACAATCAGGGACAACAGGCATATCGGGGATATTCTCGGGGTGAAGGACATCGTTGTCGCAAGACCGAAAAACGGAAGCGGCGCCGCCTTGGAAAAGCCGCAGTTTGACCGGGAGAAGGGGCTGATTGTCGGAAATATCAGAATGGGCTTTGGACATTACCGCATATCCATGGCGATTGCTTCAGCGGCGCACAGCATGGGCTGCACACCGTACTGGATGGACTTAAATTCATTCCCGGACACGACCTGCACGAAGGTCATCAGCGCACAGAACGATTTATATTCGCTGGGCTCAAGAATTTCGCAGAAGAGCAGACTTTTCAACAAGCTTGTCTGGGAGCCTATGAACTACGAGGGCTTCAGAAAGCTGTCATACAACGCCTGTGACCAGAAGAATGCGGAGCTTATGGCACCTGTTTACAGAAAAATTCCAAAGGATATCCCGGTTGTCGGCACGCATGTATGGCCGGCACAGGCGGCGGTTCATGCAGGAATGGAGCATGTTGTGAATGCCATTCCCGACAACTGGCCGATGGCGCTCCACCTCTCTGAGGGCAGCATACACACCATTCAGACCCACAACTCGTATATGGGCTACAGAATATTGAACGGCATGGACGGCAAAAGGGTTTTGAAGCCGATGCCTGCCGACAGCCTTGTGTACACCGGTCACTACATCGACCATGAGCTGGTGTCAAATATCGAGAACGACTGTGAGGCGAGAGTTGCGAGAAAGAAGAACGGCGAGCCTATGCGTTTTCTGCTCACCATAGGAGGCGCGGGAGCGCAGAAGGAGATATTTGCCGCTATAATAAAAAGACTTCTTCCGGCGATACGTCAGGGAAAAGCCGCATTGTATGTGAACGTCGGCGATTACAGGAACGTGTGGGAGCAGTTAAAAGAGGAAATCCCGCAGCTTGGACATATAGCCCATGAGCACTTTGACAACTGGGAGGAGACAAAGAAATTTGCTGCAAAGGCGCTTGGCGGTGAGGTCAAGGGAATACACGGCTTCTATCATTCCAACATATTTGAGGCGGTCTACTGCACGAACCTTCTGCTAAGAAGCTGTGATATCCTCGTGACAAAGCCGAGTGAGCTCGCCTTTTATCCGGTTCCGAAGCTCTTCATAAAGAGGGTAGGCGGACATGAGCGCTGGGGCGCAATCCACTCCGCCGAAATCGGCGACGGAACCCTCGAGTGTGAGGATATAGCTCACACTCTGCAGATGGTGGAGCTCTTTATGAACGATGAGCACCTGCTGCAGGACATGTGTGATAACATTGTGAAAAACAAGCAGATGGGCATATATGACGGAGCATACAAGGTTGTTGAGCTTGCCATGAGCAGGCAGAACTTATAGAACGGGAAATTTATATATATTAAGGAGGTATTTATGAAGCTTTCAGTGAAGGAAAAAGCGTCCTACGGGCTTGGAGCCGTGGGAAAGGACATGGTTTACATGCTCTCGGCGAGCTACATTCTGTACTATTACCAGGATTTGCTGGGCGTCAGCTCATGGGTCATGGGAGTGATACTCATGGCTGCGCGAATTTTTGACGCGTTTAATGACCCTATTATGGGTGTTATTGTTGCAAAGACGCAGACAAGGTGGGGAAAATTCAGACCGTGGCTGTTAATCGGCACAATTTTGAACGCCATCGTGCTGTTCTTCATGTTTGCGGTGCCTAAATCCGTCACGGGCGGCGGGCTCGTGGCTTACGCTGCGGTACTCTACATTACATGGGGCATAACATACACCATGATGGACATACCATTCTGGTCAATGATACCTGCATTCACCGAGGGCGGCAGGGAGAGGGAAAATCTCTCCACACTTGCCCGTTCCTGTGCGGGCGTCGGTTCCGCGATAATAACTGTCATAACGATGATATGTGTTCCTAAGCTCGGCGAGATTGGAAATGCTGACAAGGCAGTACTTGTGGCAGCGGGAAATGCCGAGGGTGCCGCTGACAGCGCAAGGCTTGCCGGAATTGAGGCGGGCAGGCTCATAGAGAGAAGCGGTTTTAAGTGGTTTGCACTCATAATTGCGATACTGTTTGTGGCATTTATAGCCGTGACCTGTATCTGCATCAAGGAAAAATCGACGGTAAACATGCAGTCTCCGACTGTAGGGCAGATGTTCAAGGCGCTCTTTTCAAACGACCAGGCAGTGACCGTCGTTGTGACGATAGTGCTCATAAACTGCTCACTCTACATCACCTCCAACCTTCTTATCTACTTTTTCAAGTATGATATAGGCGGCGCAGACTGGAACGCAAATTATGTGCTGTTCAACACTGTGGGCGGCGCGGTTCAGATTATCTCGATGATGCTGTTTTACCCGCTGCTCAGAAAATTTATGAGCTCGATAAAGGTTTTCTATGTCAGCTTCGGAATGGCGATAACGGGCTATATTGTGCTGTTTGTCATGATGTGCCTCGGAGTGTCGAGCGTGTATGTGCTGCTTGCGCCGGGCTTTCTCATCTTTGCCGCCTTCGGTATGCTCACGGTGCTCACGACGGTATTCCTTGCGAACACGGTTGACTACGGCGAGCTTAAAAACAATAGAAGGGACGAGAGCATCATATTCTCGATGCAGACCTTTGTTGTAAAGCTCGCGAGCGGCGTGGCAATCCTTGTTGCGAGCATATGCATCTCCGTCGGAAAAATCAGCAGGGACACGACGGAGGCAGCGGCTGCTGCTGCCCTGTCCGACAGCTCGAGAATGGTTTTAAGAACCACTATGGCGATGCTGCCGATATTCGGACTCTGCGCGGCGCTCATCATATTTGTAAAGAAATATATGCTCACCGACGAGAAGCTGGCACAGATTTCCAAGGAGCTTGCAGCCGACAAGAAAGGATAATATATGATATCAGAAAACATTGGCTTGTTCACGCTTGACACCGCGAACACGACTTATGCCTTCAAGGTGCTTCCTACGGGGCACCTTGAGCATCTGTATTATGGAAAAAAAATAAATATCGGCGGCGGAGTACAGGCGCTTTCTCGCAGACAGACGATGCCGGTCGGAAATACGGTCAGCTACTCGAAGGACAATCCTTCGTTTTCGCTCGAGGCGGCGAGGCTTGAGATGTCCTCATACGGAAAAGGGGACATAAGGGAGCCATTTGTCGAGCTTGTTCACGCTGACGGCTCGTTCACGTCGGATTTTTTGTACGACAGCTATGAGATAAAAAAGGGCAGGGACGAGCTTGAGACCCTGCCATGCTCCTACGGCAGTGAGGACGAGGTCTCGCAGCTAAAGATTATCCTGAAGGATAAAAGCTATGGACTCACGCTCGAGCTATATTACTATGTATATGAGGAATGTGACGTGATAGGAAGAAGCTGCCGCCTTGTAAATGACAGTCAGGACAGCGTAAATATCAGGCGCATCATGAGCATGCTGATGGACATTGACGGTGCGGGATATGTGTTCACAACCTTCAACGGGGCGTGGGCGCGCGAGATGGACAGGCACGACACGGTGGTGGCCGCCGGAAAGCACGTCAATTCGTCGTACACCGGAACCTCGTCGAGCAGGGCAAATCCGTTTGTCATGGTTTCGCATAAGGACACAACGCAGGAGCATGGCTCATGTATTGGTCTTAACCTCATTTACAGCGGCAATCACTATGAGGCTGTCGAGGTGGGAATGTGCGATACGACGAGGATGGCTGCGGGTATAAATCCGCAGTCCTTCTCCTATATTCTGGAGCCGGGCAGTGATTTCGAGGCACCCGAGGCGGTTCTGACGTATTCGGACAGCGGCTTTAATGCGATGAGCCACAATATGCACGCCTTTGTGAGAAAACATATTGTGCGCGGAGAGTGGCAGTACAAGGAGCGCCCCGTGCTGCTAAACAGTTGGGAGGCAGCTTACTTTGACATAAGTGAGAGAAAGCTCTATGACCTCGCAAAGGCGGGACGCGATGTGGGGATTGAGCTTTTTGTCATGGACGACGGCTGGTTTGGAACCCGAAATGATGACAGTCAGTCTCTCGGCGACTGGTATGTGAACAAAAAGAAGCTCCCGGGCGGCTTAAAGGGCATCTGTGACAGGATAAACGGTCTTGGAATGTCGTTTGGAATATGGGTTGAGCCTGAGATGGTCAATGTAAACAGCGGACTGTACAGAAAACACCCTGACTGGGCGATGGATATTCCGGGCTGTGCACACTCCGAGGGGCGCAGCCAGAGAGTGCTCGACCTGTGCAATCCCGAGGTGGCGGAGTACATCGTTGAGAGCATGACGAGGGTGTTTTCATCGGCAAATATCGCCTATGTGAAATGGGACATGAACAGGATTTTTTCCGATTACTATTCAAAGTATCTTCATGCACAGGGCAGACCGCAGGGGGAGACGGCTCACCGATATGTGGTGGCGCTTGGAAGGATTATGCGGACGCTCGTGGAGCGCTTTCCGCATATATTGTTCGAGGGCTGTGCGGCGGGCGGAAACCGCTTTGACCTGGGAATACTGTGCTATTTTCCTCAGATATGGGCGAGTGACAACACCGATGCGGTCAGCAGAACCTATATACAGGAGGGCCTAAGCTACGGCTACCCGATGTCGGTCGTGTCGGCGCATGTGTCCGCATGTCCGAACCACCAGACACTTCGCGTGACACCGCTCACGACGCGTTTCAATGTGGCGGCATTCGCAGTCTGCGGTTATGAGTGCAATCTTGTGGACATGAAGCGTGAGGAGTTAAACGAGATAAAGACGCAGATAAGCATTTATAAGCAGTGGAGACATACGATGCAGTTCGGCACGTTTTACCGGCAGCGCACCGGAAATATCCATCAGTGGACGGTGGCGGAGGCGGACGGCAGCAGGGCGGTCGGGCTCGTGATGCAGGAGCTCGTCCACGCAAACACCCAGAATGAGGTATACTATGCGGCAGGTCTTGATGCCGATGCCGTTTACCGTTTCTATAACAGACCGTTAAAGCACAATGTCAAAGAGTTCGGCGACCTCATAAATACAGCGGCACCTATTCATATAAGGCAGGGCTCGCTTCTGCACAGCATGGTCGCAAAATTCGTCACCATGCCGGGTGAGACAGAGAAGTATGAGCTTGGCGGTGCACTTCTAATGGAGGGCAGCGTTCAACTGAAACAGGCATTTGCCGCGACGGGTTTTTCCGAGGAGATAAGACATTTCCCGGATTTTGCATCGAGGGTGTACTTTATGGAGAAGATATGAGGAATATTAATGGGAGTGAAACGGACGTTGTTCAATTTTGCCGGTACGTTTCCGGACACATTCGCATTCCTTGAAAAACGTAGCGGTGCATAAGCGGCTAAAATACAGCCGCTAAGCACCGACGCTTTTCAAAAGGTCCGGCAACGTACCGATAAAATTGAACAACTGTTTTGTTTAGACTGGAGCTTTATAATTCTGTATTATTATTTCTTCTTTTTTATTATCCAATATGATAATGTAGGGCAAATATACTAACAGCTGCAAATTGAATTAATTGTTTGTAAATTGTGTGATAATCAATCAATAAAATTCTTGTATAATGTAAAGTGATTGCTTGATTTAACGTATTCATATCAAACAATTAAAATAATTAATGCAATTTGATGGAAAAGTCCTATTTTACCTTACTATAACACGTTATACACTTATAGACTAAATTGGCATGTTTAATATATGCGTGCCCTGCGAAAGTGGTTTTTAGACGAGCTTCATGCGCTCCTCAATCTGGGTGTAAAAGCCATCGATGGTGTAGGGCGTAAAGTAGAATAACTGCAGCAGAAGCATGTTGCGTTTCTTGGCTGACTCGTAGTCGGGGTCAGCTTTTGTCTCGTTTCGAAGCCTTTTTAACAGTTCATGCCATTCCAGGATAAAACGCTCATTTTTCTCTATTTGTGGCGTGTCGAGCCATTTTTCTACCTTTATCTTGGAACGGTGGGTGTTGAGACACTCGTTTGTCTGTAAGAAATATTTGAAACCGTTCTCGTCATAGATGCGTCCGAGCGGAAAAAGACGGCATATGCCGGGGCGGAATGAGTGTATGCTGCATCTTCCGTTTTCGTCAAGAAATGAACATTGCTCCTTGTCGCCCGCCATCTTGAGGCTCGGAAGAATAAGACCGTCAATGACACCCAGCTCGACCCTGTCTGTGATAAGCCTGTCAAAGCCGCAGCCGAGGTTGTTTGTGAGCAGGCAGACATCATAAGGCGTGAGTACAATCGAGTTTCCCATGCCGCGGCAGCATGCCGAGCAGCCGGCGCAGTCCTGACAGTCCGCGCGTACCATGTCGTTGAGAGTATATAATTTTCCGTCAGATATATCGTTGATATCACATTCGCGTAGCATTTTAATCCTCCATGCCACTGTTTTACAATGGCTCAAAAGTGATGAAAAACACTGTCCGGCAGTGCTTTTTCCGTGTGAAACGGGCAGTCATGCCCGATGCTGTTTTCTCAGTGTAGCATTGATTTGATTTTTCTGCAAGCTTGTTAAACTTGAGACTAATAATATATATAATTCCGGAAAGGATGATGATTGAATGAAGCAGACGATGCCTCCTGCAACATATAAGGAGGTTTAAGTGAATAACAAGGAAGTAAAGCTGCAGTGGCACCCGGTGTTCTGTGCCGCGGCAAGACTTGAATTCAGTGAGGACAGGGAGGCACTCGGATATTTTTCTGAGTACAATCTCAGCAGAAAACCGTTGCAGATAGACCTGTTGATAGTTGAAAAGAATGGAAACGTAAAACTAAAGAACCAGATAGGGTACATATTCAGACAGAATAATATAATCGAGAAAAAATGCCCGGGTGATGCGATGCCGATTATATAGAGAGCTGCTCAAGGACAAGATTATTTATAATAGCTGAAAGTTCTTCAAACGGGCATGGTTTCCCTTGTTTTATCCAGTCAATATATACTGAACTCACACCGCTTAAATAGAATTCAATTTTGAAATCCATGATATATCTGTCTTTCTCAGGGAGCTTCATGCTGTCCGTAAGCTGTTTTTTAAAAACCTTCTTAATTTTCTCAGCCAAAAAGTGATAGTTGTGCACGGAGACGAGACTCTCGCAAAAATCGGGGTTGCTCGAGTAAATCGCATTTATGAATTGTATAAAATAGTAGGGATTGAGCCCATATTCTGCGATAATACAGTTCTTTAGATACGAGTCTATGCTCACAACGAGCTCATTCTCCATCTCGGTTATGATGTCCTCAATGCTGGAATAGTGGGAATAGAAGGTCTTTCGGTTGATGCCCGCTGTTTCGGATATCTCCTTAATGGTAATCTTGTTTATGGGCTTGGCTGCGAGTATGGAAAACAGGGCGTCGCGGATTGCCTTTTTTGATTTTATAACTCGTACATCTTGTTCGTTCATGGGAAACCTCCTTTTGGCATGCGCCTGCAAGCAGTCGATGCGTTTTAAGTATTGCTGTCTGGCTATGTCGCGCCTGTGTGGAAGTGCATAAGTCAGCGAGCTTGCGGTGCAAGCTCTCAACATATATTCGCAATCCATAGTGGCAGCGGAGGGCTGCCCCTATTACTTGCTCATATCTGTTGTGGCAGCGAATACATAACCGCATGCGCCTGCAAGCAGTCGATGCGTTTTAAGTATTGCTGTCTGGCTATGTCGCGCCTGTGCGGAAGTGCATAAGTCAGCGAGCTTGCGGTGCAAGCTCTCAACATATATTCGCAATCCATAGTGGCAGCGGAGGGCTGCCCCTATTACTTGCTCATATCTGTTGTGGCAGCGAATACATAACCGCATGCGCCTGCAAGCAGTCGATGCGTTTCTGTATTGCTACCGACTTATGCACTTATGTAACAGATGTGTATAATTGTGTCCATTGACCATTTTGGGTGGTTTGAGTATAATTATACTCGTATTTTTGGAAAAAGCAACAGATGTCCGTTAAAGTACGAACTATATCATCAAGCTGGAGGTGACGATGTGAGTAAGATAGGACTTGTTTTAGAGGGCGGCTCGTTCAGAGGTATTTTTACCGCCGGTGTCCTTGACTCATTATTGGAGCATCATATTTCATTCCCTTATGTTATCGGAGTGTCTGCCGGTTCCGGCAATGCGGTGAATTTCATTGCAGGACAGGAGGGCAGGACTAAGAAGGTCATAACACATGAGAATGCGGACGCATACTATGGGCTTGGAACACTCAGGAATAATGGGAAGGTTCTTGACCTGGACCAGATGCTTGCCTACGATAAGGAGCCGCTCAACTTTGACAGCTTTTTTGCTTCCAAGGTGGAGAGAGAATTTGTTGCGGTGAACTGTGAGACGGGCAAGGCGGAGTACCTGACAGATGACGGAACTTCGGAGAGCATTTTACAGATATGTAAGGCATCATGTTCCGTGCCGCTTATGTGCGCGCCGGTTAAGATTGGCGGAAAGGCATATCTTGACGGAAGCATTGTGGATTCGATTCCCTATGCGCGTGCGTTTGAGCGAGGCTGTGACAAGGTGGTTGTCGTCCAGACGAGAAAGGCGGGGGAGGCTCCTACTGACTATTCGAAGATGAAGCTTCTTCTCAATGTATGCTATCATTCTACATATCCTAAGGTTGCTGAGGCTATGGTGGAGCGCCGTTACAATTATGACAGGCAGATGCGCCGCCTTGAGGAGTTAGAGCAGGACGGGAAGGCTGTCATAATCCGTCCCGAGATTGGCAGCATAGGCCATTTTGAAAATGATGTTGAAAAGATTAATGATTTCTATAAGCACGGCTACGAGCTTATGGAAAAGAATATGGACAGGCTACAGGAATTTATCAAATCATGAAAAATTTTTTGGCAAAGGTTGGCGACAGATGTCTTGGAGCGGTAATACATGCGGCATTCTTTGTATGGACAGGGATAACACATGTGCTCTATCTGCCGAAGATTACATACGAGGATAAGGCGGTTAAGCAGAAGCTCAGAGAGCCTTGTATCCTGATAGCGAACCACACGAGTCACAATGACGGTTCATTTATTCCACAGGTATTCTGGAGAAGCAGGATAAATGTGCTTGTCACGACCAAGTGGTATGATAAGAAGATGCTCCACACGTTTTTTACACATCTAAGGTACATTCCGATTAATCTCAAGGAGATGGATAATTCCTGGATGGACAGGGCGGTGGAGGCAATAAAAAGAGGCGAGTCGGTGCTGATCTTTCCGGAGGGTAAGCTCTCCAGGGACGGAAAGCTGTCTGAGTTCCAGCCGGGCTTTCTGATGCTTGCACGACTCACGGATGCGCCTGTAATTCCACTTGCAATATCCGGCGGCTATAGGAAGTTTCACCGCCAGAGTGTTGTGGTGGGTTCAGTAAATACTTTTGATGTACATGCAAAAGGAAGACCTTCGGTGATACTTCGCGAGGGTGCAGCAAGCTGTCAGCGGCAGCTTGAGGATATGCTTCATAAATCTGACAAAACAGATGAGGCACAGGCATAGTATCTGCCACAGTTTTTTTGCAATACTTTTTAACAAAAGTCTTGCATGCATTGCCGTTTCGGAAAACTCCGGGGCCGGCATTAAAATAATATTTCTATATAGAAGAAAAGGAGAATAACCATGAACGAGCAGGAAATCAGAGAAAAAATTAAGGAGCTTCTTATTGACAGCCTTGGTATTGAGGCAGAGGTCTTAACAGATGATGTACCTCTTTTCGGAGACGGAATTGGTCTTGATTCAATCGACTCACTTGAGATGATAGCAGCTATCGACAAGGAGTTCGGTGTATCAATGACAGGTGTAGGCAAGGAGCCATTCTACAATGTAGCAAGCCTTGCAAAGTATGTAGCAGAGCATAAGTAAGAAGCAAAGGAATGTCTGTCAGGCAGCTATATGGCTGCCTGATGGACAGTTTTTGTCTGGCAGGAAATTTTTTAATATATGTGTTTATGTCACATAAAGGGTCCTCCGGCAAGGATTCTTTTGATGATAGTGGAGGTATGGATATGACAGAGAACAGAAATCGTTGTGTTATCACAGGTCTTGGAATGGTCTGCGCTATAGGAAACAGCGTTGATGAGACCTGGAACAATGCCCTTAAGGGAGTATCGGGAATTAAGAATACGAAAACAGTTGATACCGAGGGCTGCTATGCAACACTTGCGGCTGAGGTTCATGACAATACATTGGACGAGTGCCCTCATGCAGATGAGATGGACAGAGTCTCAAAGCTCTGCGTTAAGGCAGCTAAGGAGGCTCTGGCAGATGCAGCTTACACAATACCTGAGGACGAGAAGAAGCGTGTCAGCGTAATTATGGGTAGCTGCGTCGGCGGTGTGAACAGCGTTGAGGCATACTACAGAAATGGTGAGAAGGCTGAGGACGTTACGAAGATGCCTATTTCAGCCATTGCAAATGAGGTTGCCTATATATACGGAGCAGACGGAATTGTCACGAATATTGCAAATGCATGTGCAGCAGGTACAATAAGCATCGCCTACGCCTGTGATTTAATCAGAGCGGGAAAGTGTGATGTAGCTATAGCAGGCGGTGCAGATGCATTTGCTTCCGTTCCTTATGCAGGCTTCTTATCACTTCATGCACTTGCTGAGAACGGCTGCTCACCGTTCAACCACTGTGATGGTATCACACTTGGTGAGGGCTCAGGTGTGCTCATCGTTGAGTCCTATGAGCACGCTGTGGCAAGAGGAGCGAAGATTTACTGTGAGGTTCTCGGCTCAGGCGTAAGCTCCGATGCACACCACATCACGGCTCCAAGAGAGGACGGCGAAGGACAGATGAACGCTATCCGCTGGGGCATGAAGGCTTCAGGTGTTGACGAGAGCGAAATAGGCTACATCAATGCACACGGAACAGGAACTGCCAAGAACGATATGGCAGAGTTCCTCTCACTCCACACAATTTTTGATGAAAAGAACGATAATCTGAGTGTAAGCTCAACCAAGGCCATGGTTGGCCACTGCCTAGGTGCAGCAGGTTCAATCGAGGCTGTATTTTCAATAAAGGCGCTCACAGAGAACATGGTTCCGCCTACGGTCGGGTACTCAGATGAGGATATAGAGAACCTTAAAGAAAAAGCCGGAAAGATTGACTTCAGACCTAACGAGCCTAAGGAGAAGAAGCTTGAAACGGTTATGAGCAACTCTTTCGCATTCGGCGGAAACAATGCAAGTATTATTTTCAGCAGGAATGCCGGAAATGTAGAGCTTCCAAAGAAGGAGAAGGTATACATAACAGGTCTTGGCGTTGTTGCTCCTTGCGGAAACGGTGTTGAGAACTATGTTGAGAAGTTCAATGCGGATGTAAAGCCGGAGAGTACCTCGGTTGCCTCCGCTGTAGGAAGTGCAGATTATGCAGCCTGCGGACTTAAGATGGCATTCTACAGAAAGCTTGATAAGTTCAGCCAGTTACAGGCTGTATCAGGCATGAATGCTATACAGAATGCAGGACTTACAATAAATGATGACAATGCGAAGGATATCGGTATTGCGGTAGGAACAGCAGCAGGCCCTCTTGCAACTATATGTCATTTCCAGAAGGATCTGATTGAGGGAGGCAATATTGCCGGAAGCGCATTCAAGTTCCCTAATACGGTTTACAATGCGGCAGGCGGATACCTTTCAATCTGCTCAGGCATAAAGGGCTACAACGTGACTGTTACCAACGGCGCGCAGTCCGGTCTTTCAAGCATCGCCTACGGCGTTGAGGTATTAAGACAGGGCAAGAACAAGATTATGCTTGCGACAGGAACAGATGAGAACTGCGATACCATGACAGAGCTTTATGGCAAGCTTGGCAAGGTTGCAGCAGAGGTTGATGGAGCATACTCAGGCATGACAGGCTATGTTCTCGGCGATGGAAGTACAACACTTGTTCTTGAGACTGAGAGCAGCGTTAAGGAGAGAGACGTTAAGCCTTATGCCGAGGTTGCAGGCTACGGCATGTCACATGAGGCAGTCGCATTCGGTAAGCTTGACGGCTCCGGGGCAGCACTTGTCGAGGCAGTGAAGCTTGCAGCAGAGGATGCAGGCATGAAGCTTGATGAGATAGATGCGATTGTCGGCTTCGGAAACGGTGATGCGGCTACGGATAACCTTGAGCTTGACGCATACAAGAAGCTTTTCGGCGATAAGCTTAATGAGCTTCCTGTATTTACGGTTAAGGATACAACAGGCGAGGGACGTGCAGCTTCAGCAGCACTTTCAGCAGGTCACGCGGCACTCCTTCTTTCCGGCAAGTACGAGGTTGCAGGAAGAGCCTACAAGCTTGATGGAGAAAAGATGACTAAGACAATAGTTGACGCCAAGTCACTAAAGAATGTGCTCGTCACATCTTATGGTCTCGGCGGTTCATACTGTGCAGTGATAATAAAGAAGTAATATGATATCATGAGCTGTTTTACGGCGGAGCAATCCGTGGATATCATAATATATATTTGCTGTAAAAATTGTATGGGATAAAGAAAGAGGTGCGATAGATGGGAAAGATAGCGGTTGTTACGGGAGCTTCTAAGGGAATCGGCCGTGCATGCGCTCTTCGTCTTGCAAAGGACGGAATGACGGTGGTTGTAAACTACAGCCATTCCGACGCGGAGGCAGCTAAGGCGGTTGAGGAGATTAAGGCAGCGGGCGGTGACGCAGTGGCATACAAGGCTGATGTGTCAGACCTTAATCAGGTAAAGGATATGTTCAAGTTCGTGTCAGATACCTACGGACGTGTAGATGTTCTGGTAAACAATGCCGGAATCGTGAGGGACGAGTATCTTTTGATGCTCACACAGGAGAATCTTGACAAGTGTCTTGACCTCAACATAAAGGGATATTTCTACTGTGCACAGCAGGCGGCACTCAAGATGTTCAGCCAGAAGTCGGGAGTTATCGTAAATATGTCATCTGTAAGCTCTAAGATGGCGCTTGCAGGCCAGTCCGTGTACAGTGCGACAAAGGGCGCTGTCAACTCCATGACACAGACGATGGCTAAGGAGCTTGCCAGAAAGAAGATTCGTGTAAACGCAGTATGCCCGGGCTTTGTACAGACAGAGATGGTGGACCAGCTCCCTGAGGACAAAAAGAAGGAATATTTAAAGGAAGTCCCTCTTGGACGCTTTGCCGACGTCGATGAGGTGGCAGGACTTGTGTCCTTCCTTTGCAGCGATGACGCAAGCTATATAACAGGACAGGCAATCGTGTTAGACGGAGGACTAAGCTTATGATGAACATAATGGAAGTCAACAAGCGTCTCCGCCAGAGACCGCCGTTCCAGATGATAGAGAAGGTTCTCGAGCTTACACCTGGTGAATCCGCAAGGGGAACCAAGAACGTGTGCATAAACGAGCCATACTTTATGGGACATTTCCCGGACGCTCCGATTATGCCGGGCGTGCTCATCATAGAGAGCTGCGCGCAGCTCTGCTCCCTTGTCATCGAGGATGACGGTGTGAATGACGATTTGTTATATGTACTTTTAAAGGTGGACAACTTCAAGTTCGTGAAGCCTGTCATTCCGGGCGATGTGCTTGACATCACGGTCACCAAGACTAAGAGCGGAGGCACGCTAGCATATTTTGACGCAAAAGTCATGGTCGACGGAGAAATCAGAGCCAAGGGTTCAATGGTATTTACCGCCGTACCTAAAGAGAATGTATACAAATAATACAGGGTTGGAGGATGCAATATGGGTAAAATCGCATTTTTGTTTGCAGGACAGGGTGCCCAGTCAGTCGGCATGGGCAAGGATTTATATGACAACAACGCTGCCGCAAAGGCAGTATTTGATATGGGTGAGGCTATAAGACCGGGCAGTGAGTCAATGTGCTTTGAAGGACCTGGCGAGGCGCTCACACAGACGGAGAACACACAGCCATGTCTTTTCCTCACAGACCTCGCATGTGCGAGAGCATTAGAGGCAGCGGGCGTTAAGGCAGATGTGGCAGCAGGCTTTTCTCTTGGGGAGCTTCCGGCACTTGCATTTGCAGGTGTGTTATCGGACGATGATGCATTCAGGCTTGTAACATTGAGAGGCCAGAAGATGTCAGAGTGTGCTTCTAAGCATCCCGGCTCAATGGTTGCTGCACTTAAACTGGACAATGCGAAGGTTGAGGAGGTATGTGCGGGCTTTAAGAATGTATATCCGGTCAACTATAACTGTCCGGGACAGCTCTCCTGTGCAGGAGCGGTTGAGGAGCTTGATGCATTTGTGGACGCTGTCAAGGCAGCAGGAGGAAGAGCGGTGAAGCTTGCAGTGAGCGGAGCCTTCCACACACCTTTTATGGCTGAGACAACACAGGCACTTGCAGCCAAGCTTGAGACGATGCAGGTCAATGCGCCTGAGCTTACACTGTACTCAAACCTCACAGGCGAGGTGTATCCTTCACAGAAGGAGCAGATTATTGAGACAATCTCAAAACAGGCGTCCAACAGTGTGCGCTGGGAAAAGACAATACGCGATATGGCAGCTAATGGTGTCGACACCTTCATTGAGGTAGGAGCGGGAACAACACTCTCAGGACTTGTGAAGAGAACACTCACAGACGTCAGGGTATTTAATGTGTGCGATATGGCGACACTTGAGGAGACAGTAAAGAATATATAAAAATGACCATGAAAGGGGATACCGGTTTGGTTATAGAAGAATATCTTGCTTCCACAAAGGAGACAGCGTGTGAGAAGTGTAAGGAGCCGATTGCACAGGGGGCTCTTGCAAAGAATTACTTTGTATGTCCTAAGTGCGGTAAGTACAACAAGATACCGGCGAGGGCGCGCATAGAGCTTATTACTGATGACGGAAGCTTTAAGGAGCTGTGGAATGAGGCAACTACGGGAAATCCGATTGGATTTCCCGATTATGAGGAGAAGAGCAGCCGGGCGAGAGCGGCAAGCCATGAGAATGAGGGCGTTATCTGCGGAACCGCCACGGTTGAAGGAAATGAGTGCTGCATATATGTTATGGAGCCGAAGTTTATGATGGGTTCCATGGGTACGATTGTCGGGGACAAGATTGCGGCTCTGTTTGAATATGCCATTGAGCACAGACTTCCGGTTATCGGTTATGCGGCATCCGGCGGAGCCAGAATGCAGGAGGGAATGTTATCACTTATGCAGATGGCAAAGGTGTCCGGTGCGGTGAAGCTTCACAGCGATGAGGGGCTTTTCTACATGGTATGTGTGACAGATCCTACAACAGGCGGCGTGACAGCGAGCTTCGCGATGCTTGGGGATGTGATTATCGGCGAACCGGGCGCACTTGTGGGCTTTGCGGGCAAGCGTGTCATTGAGCAGGTTACAGGAGAGAAGCTTCCGGAGGGCTTCCAGAGTGCTGAGTTCCAGCTTGAGAATGGCTTCCTTGATGCTATAGTCAGAAGAAATGACCAGAGAAGCTACATAGCATCAATGCTTAAGCTTCATAAGCCAGCTTCAGGTGATGATATGCTTCATGTGAGGTCACGCGAACAGCACCTTAAGCTCAGGGAGCTTGTACACAGACCGGCAATAAGCGGTGGTGCAGTTCAGAAGCTTATGGAAATTATACATAATTAAGGCGCACAGACCGGCGCAGAAATGAGGAAGTACGATGGACGCATACGAAAAGATACGGTGTGCCAGAAAGGCAGGCCGGCCTACAGCGAATGACTATATCAGTTCAATATTCAGTGGATTTATGGAGCTGCATGGCGACAGAACCTTCGGTGATGACCATGCCATTGTCGGAGGAGTTGCGTGGCTTGATGATATGCCTGTGACAGTTATAGGTATAGAGAAGGGGCACAGCCTTGATGAGAGGGTGTACAGGAATTTTGGCTGTGTGCTTCCGGAGGGCTACAGAAAGGCACAGAGACTTATGAAGGAGGCGGAGAAATTCCACCGTCCTGTTATATGCTTTGTTGATACCCAAGGTGCAAGCTGCGGTCAGGGGGCAGAAAAAAGAGGTGCAGGCCAGGCGATTGCCGACAATCTCTATGAGCTTATTACCTTAAAAACACCTGTTATATCCATTATGGCGGGTGAAGGAGGAAGCGGCGGAGCCCTTGCACTTGCGATAGCGGACGAGGTGTGGATGCTTGAGAATGCTTACTACAGCGTTGTCTCACCTGAGGCATGTGCAAGTATTCTCTTTAAGGATTCTTCGAGGGTTGCTGAGGCGGCAGACCACCTTAAGATGTTTGCAGATGACCTTTTAAAGCTGGAAATTATTGAAAAGGTTATTCCGGAGCCTGAAAATTTCGGGGAGTCGGAATGTGCATTAGAGCCTTTTATGGACGAGCTTAAGCTGTCACTCAGGGAGAAGCTTTCGGAGCTTATGAATGTCCCGGGGCAGCAGCTTGTGCTTGAGCGCTACGGAAGATACCGCCGGATTGGAAAATACGAAGACATAGTATAAGATAGTTAGCTGATTGTGAAATTTCCTGCTATAGCTTGGGATTTGCAATCGGCTTTATTATAAAGCGGTGAGAAAGGAAGGTTTTATGAGAGTACTTCTTTTAAATGGCAGCCCGCGAAGGGAAAAAAGCTGTACTATAAGGGTGGCTCATAAGTTCGTGGACGGTCTGAGGGCGGCAGGCGAATGTGAGGTTGAGGAGATAAACATAAGTGACTGCAGAATTACGCCTTGTCTTGGCTGCTTAAGCTGTTGGGGGCGCACAGAGGGAGAGTGTGTTATCAAAAATGATGATATTCCGATGCTCAAGGAGAAGATTCTTGCAGCGGATGTCATTATAGAGAGCTATCCTCTGTATTTTTTCGGAATGCCGGGAATAATGAAGGTGTTCACGGACAGAATGTTGTCTATGATGTGCACCTATGAGGGGCAGTCACCGGTCGTCGGACAGCCGTTCCATGGTATACGCGGGGATATGAGCGGTAAGAAGTTCATAATAGTATCCACTTGCGGATACGCGCAGACCGACCTTATATATGACCCGCTTCTTAGGGAGTATGATTGTATCTGCGGTCCGGGCAATTATTATGCACTTTTATGTCCGCAGGGAAAGACGCTCTCAGTGCCGGAGCTTTATGATAGGATGGAAGCATATCTTGAGAAATATGTGGATGCCGGAAAAGAGCTTGCCACAACCGGGACATTGGCTGAGGAGACGATTCTCAAGCTGCGCGAGGCACCATTTAATGAGCGCAGGTTCAAGCTTCTGCTCAAGAAGTTCTGGGAGAATGAAAGGGGCAATGTCTGATGTATGAGATGTCATGCAAGGTCAGGTTCAGTGAGACGGACAGAAACGGCGTAATGTCAATGAATGGTCTTTTAAGGCTTTTTCAGGACGTGGGCTATGCACATGCACTTGAAAGGGGCTTCGGGCTTGAATATACCGGAAGGACGCGCTGTACATGGTATCTGCTGTCATGGCAGATAGAGGCCTTTAGAATGCCGCGGGCAGGTGAGAAGATTACACTTAGAACCTGCATATATGACATGAGGGCATCACTCGCACATAAGAGCATTGCGATGTATGACAGCGATGGAAATTGTCTTGCGCTTGGAGATACTATGTGGGTGTATGTGAATGTTGACAGGCAGGAGCCGGCTGAACCGGCTGAGGACACGGCGGCAGGCTGGCTGCCGGAGGATTTCGGCGGCAGAATCGTTGAAAATTGCAGAACAGAAGATAGAGCTATACCGATGCCACGCAGGATAAGAGTTCCTGTGGATGGAAAAAGGCTTGGGGACTGTATCGCTGAGGGATATATATTAGATACCAACGGACATGCCAACAATGTGAGGCTCACAGAGCTGGCAATGCGCCTTGCGGGTGCCGACAACGGAAGCTGTGTGCGCCTCCGTGCAGAATTCAAGGAGCAGGTAAAGGCACAGAGCGTTATCTGTCCGGTTCTAAAGACGGATATCATCGATTGCGGTGATGAAACAGGCGGCATGGCAGTGGATACCATGGCATTTAAGGACACAGCCGGGAACGTGAAGGCAGTGTTTGAATTCGCGGTGGTGGATGCATAAATATAATACGTTATACACTCATACATTATATTGGCATGTTTTGACGACAACATCATATAGAATAAAGCATAAAAATATCGCTTTTGAATCTGCAGCCCGGAAGCCGCTTTTTCAAAAGCGATATTTTGGGATTAAGGGGAAAATCTAAAGAAAATTAATTCTCCTCTTTGCCGAAGTAGTCATTGAATTTCTTTTCTACAGCGTCGTAGGTATCCTTGCAAAGTGAAGGAAGCTCCCTGCCCCATGCACCTGTAGCCTGTTCATAGCCCTTTTTGAATGCCTCAAGCATGCTCTGCATCTTCTCCTTGTCGCCGCCTGAGAGAGCCTGTGCAAAATCAAAAATACGGTCTGAGGTCTGCTTAACTCCCCAGTAGCCATCCTCGGAGATATCCTCCTTAGCCTGTGCTGCTGTGGCAGAGTCAACCTTGAGCTCACCGTTTGCGAGAGCCTTAATCATATCGGAACTCGATGCGAAGGTCTGCCCCTGCTTGGAGAACATATCTGCGACGAGAGAGCGCATCTTGTTGGTGCGGTCAGCGAGATCCTGCTTCATCTGTGCGACCACAGCGGCATTGCTCTTCTGCTTTGTTGTCGTCCTGTCAACTGCCTCATATATAGCGGCATCTTTGGAGAAGGTGGTTGATGAAGTCTTAGATTCCGGGGTCTTAGCGGTGTCAGAACTGTTCCTGGCTGCACCTGAAGTATATGCAGTCTTATCATATCCATTGGTTGTAATTCCGTTTACACTCATTTTTATTTTATGGACTCCTTTCCAAAATTATTTTCTGATACACTTTTCTCTACATTATATTTATCGGCATACAGGGCAAAAAACTTAATCGTGGGACATCTTTCAGGTTGATTTGTTTTAGTTTGTTGTATATAATATAACGTGCACTGTATACAAAATTCATAATACAGTACACAAAATGCCATTGGGCAGGAAAGGGACACCATGGACGAGATAAGATTGAAGGCATATGCCAAGGTGAATTTAGGGCTCGACGTGTTAGGCCGCAGGGAGAACGGATATCACGATGTGCGTATGATAATGCAGAATGTTAATCTGTTCGATAAGCTCACAATAAGAAAGAAAAGGGATAAGGGCATCAATGTAAAGACTAATCTGCCATATCTTCCGACTGACTCGAATAACCTTGTATACAGGGCGGCAGACCTGCTTATCGGGGAATTTGATATCCGGAGCGGAGTTGACATTGATTTATATAAGTTTATACCCGTGGCTGCGGGAATGGCAGGAGGAAGTGCCGATGCAGCGGCAGTTTTGTATGGAATGAATGAGCTTTTCGGGCTTGGCTTAAGCCTCGAGGAGCTTATGAAAAGAGGAGTGAAGCTCGGTGCGGATATACCGTACTGTCTCATGGGCGGAACGGTGCTCGCCGAGGGAATAGGAGAGAAGCTCACAAGACTCAGGGCATGCCCGGACTGTTATTTTGTCGTGGCTAAGCCACCTTTTGCGGTGTCCACGAAGCTTGTGTATGAGAAGCTTGTGCTCGATGGGAACACCATACACCCGGATATAGATGGAATTATGGCGGCGATAGAACATCAGGACGTGAACGGAATAGCCTCAAGGCTGCTCAATGTGCTTGAGACCGTGACAGCGAAGGAATATCCGGATATAGAGGGCATAAAGGCGAAGATGAGAGAGCACGGGGCACTCAACGCGCTTATGAGCGGAAGCGGCCCGACAGTGTTCGGGATTTTCGATGACAAGGACAAGGCTGATGAGTGCAACCTCATATTAAGGCAGGACAGCAGAGTAAAGACCGCCTACGTTGCAGAGTGCTGCAATGGCGGTTTTATGGCGCAGTAATAGATTTGGAAAAGAGGACTTTTTATGTTAGAGGACAGCAATTTTCAGGTCACGATGAGCGAGTATCTTCCGCTTCGTGATGTTGTATTTAATACATTGAGACATGCAATTTTAAAGGGGGAGCTTGAGCCGGGGGAAAGGCTCATGGAGATAGCGCTTGCACAGAAGCTCGGCGTGAGCCGTACACCAATCAGGGAGGCGATAAGGAAGCTTGAACTTGAGGGGCTGGTGGTCATGGTTCCGAGAAAAGGTGCGGAGGTTGCCGATATCACCGAGAAGGATCTGCGCGATGTACTCGAGGTGAGAACGGCACTTGAGGAGCTCTCGATAGAGCTTGCCATGAAAAATATGCTGGAGAAGAATTTCGAGGAGCTTGAGGCAGCTAACGAAGCCTTTGCCAAGAACTCGGAAGGTGATGACCTTATTAAGATAGCTGAATCGGACGTGGCGTTCCATGAGTTAATCTATACGGCGACAGGAAACAACCGCCTTATCCAGATGATAAACAATCTGAGGGAGCAGATGTACAGATATCGTCTGGAGTACATCAAGGATAAATCAAGCCACGAAAGACTCTTCGCTGAGCATAACAGGATAATAGCGGCAATGAAGGGCGGCGACATAAATGAGGCCAAGGCAGCGATAAAGCTTCATGTTGAAAATCAGGAGGAGAATATCCTTAAATCGATAAAGGTCAAGAAATCCTAGTTAAAAATGTGGTTTAAAATATCTGCACAGCGGTAATACTTTCCACATAGGAAAGGCAGGTAGCAGGTATGAGCAGATGGAATTTTACGGCATGGATTTTTATGGTACTGTGCGCGGTTGTTTTTTTTACATATAATGGAGAACAACAGCGCCAGACGGCCGAGCTGCAGCAGGATATAGCGGGGAAAATAATAAGATTTCATGTCCGCGCCAACAGCGACACAGATGAGGATCAGCAGCTAAAGCTGCTTGTAAAGGCAGAGCTTGTGGAGTATATTGGCAGGCTTCTTGGCGATGCCGCAAGCCGTGACGAGGCGGAGCGGATACTTGGCGGAAACATTGAAAATATAGAAAATATTGCAAAAAGGGTTATCAAGGATAATAAAAAGGAATATAATGTAAAGGCTTATTTTGAGGATTCATACTTTCCGGTTAAGACCTATGGTGACATGACATTTCCGCAGGGTGTGTATGAGGCGTTCCGCGTGGACATTGGGGCTGCACAGGGGAAAAACTGGTGGTGTGTGCTCTATCCGAGTCTCTGTTTTGCGGATATCACCCATGGAAGCGTGGATGACGATGCAAAAAAAGAGCTTGAGGCGGTTCTTGATGAGGATGAGCTTGAGCTTCTGTACGAGAATAAGGCTGGAACCAAGCGCGGATATGTGTGTGAATTCAAAATATTAAAGTTTCTTAATAAGCTTATAAAATAGAATACCTGTGATGACATTAAAAGCAGGTTTTTCATTATTGTTTGTGCCGTCGTATGCCGGCGGAATGGAGGAATAATATGGCAAAGTTAAAGGTTGCGGTGCTGTTTGGCGGACAGTCCTCGGAGCATGAGGTGTCCTGCCGTTCAGCGCTTACGATAATACATAATATGGACAGGGAGCGCTGCGAGCAGATTTTGGTGGGAATCACCAAGGAGGGCAGGTGGCTGCTTACACAGAGTGCCGGGGCAATCGAGGACGGAAGCTGGAAAGAAGGCAGCACGGAGATGATTTTATCGCCTGATACCACACATAGGGGATTTATAGCCATGAAGGACGGCAAATCGCAGGTTGTTCCTGTTGACGTGGTATTTCCTGTGCTTCACGGTCTGTACGGCGAGGACGGAACTGTGCAGGGCGTTCTTGAGCTTGCGAGAATTCCGTATGTCGGCTGCGGTGTGGTCGCATCAGGTGTTTCGATGGATAAGCTGTTCACCAAGATAGTTGCTGCCACAGTGGGCGTTAAGCAGGCAAGGTATGAGGCTGTAAGGCGTTCTGAGCTTGCGGACATTGACAAGGTGGCAGGGAGGATTGAGAAGGCGCTGCCTTACCCTGTATTTATAAAGCCTGCCAATGCGGGCTCCTCCTGCGGTGTCAGCAAGGCGGAGAACAGGGAAGGACTCATAAAGGGACTTAACCTTGCGGCACAGCATGACAGAAAAATTCTTGTCGAGGAGACAATAGTCGGACGTGAGGTTGAGTGTGCTGTTCTCGGCGGTGAAAATCCGGAGGCATCAGGTGTCGGCGAGGTTCTTCCGGCAGGCGAGGCAGTATTCTACGATTACGATGCTAAGTACGCAAATGCGGAGTCTAAGACGGATACACATCCTTCATTTCCGGAGGGCAAGGAGGATGAGATAAGGCGCAGCGCAGTGAACATCTTCAAGGCTGTAGACGGCTACGGGCTTGCAAGAGTCGATTTCTTCCTTAAGCCGGACGGAACGGTTGTGTTCAATGAGATAAATACACTTCCGGGCTTCACATCGATAAGCATGTATCCTATGCTCTGGGAGGCAAAGGGCGTTGATGTCAGAACACTTATTGACAGGCAGATAGAGCTTGCACTCAACAGGTTTTAGGAGGGACATATGAGAAAAGATGCCCCGATAGGAGTGTTTGATTCAGGTGTCGGCGGTCTCACCGTTGCGAGAGAGATTATCAGGCAGATACCGAACGAGCGCATTGTATATTTTGGCGATACGGCGAGGCTTCCGTACGGAACCAAGTCTAAGGACACGATTATACGTTATGCAAGACAGATTGTGAATTTTCTTATGAGTGAGGGCGTGAAGGCGATTGTGGTGGCATGTAACACTGCGAGCGCCTACGCCCTTGAGGAGATTAAGGATGAGATAGAGGTTCCGATAATCGGCGTTGTAAGACCAGGAGCCAGGACGGCAGTTTCGGTCACAAAAAACAACCGCATAGGAATAATAGCGACCGAGGGAACGATAAACAGCGGTCTTTACACAAGGTTTATACATGAGGAAAATCCCGATATCGAGGTCATCGGAAAGGCATGCCCGCTTCTGGTTTCGCTTGTGGAGGAGGGCTGGCTTCATGACAGCATAACAGACCAGGTGCTTGAGCGCTACCTTGAGAGCTTGAAGCAGGAGGACATTGACACGCTGGTGCTTGGCTGTACGCACTATCCGCTTCTTAGAAGCTCTATAGGGAAAATTATGGGTGACAGCGTCAATCTGGTAAATCCGGCATACGAGACGGCTCTTGAGCTGAAGAGCCTGCTTGCAGGGCGGGAGCTTGCAAATGTAAGGGACGTTGAGGAGCCGAGTGTGATGTACCGTTTCTATGTCAGTGATGCGGCGGAAAAATTCAAGAACATAGCGAATATGATACTTCCGTTTGACATAAAGACCACGAAGCAGATAAACATTGATGAATATTAGGATATTTTTATTATGAAAGATAACATAGTTTTATATATTTCCGGTCTCCACAGTGCAGGTGATGACGACGACTGCGTGGAGATGATATATGCCGGACGGCATTTTTTCAGGAATGGAAAGCATTTTATAAAGTATCAGGAGAGCCTTGAGGAGGGGCTGGTGACGGACAATATGATAAAGATTTCGCCGGAAGAGGTGGAGCTTATCAGAAAAGGACCGATGACCACCAATATGCTCTTCACCATGGGCGAAAAAAATCTAAGCTACTATGAAACCCCATACGGAAGCGTGACAATGGGGATAGATACTTCGGATATGAGCGTGACTGAGGAAAACAGCGAGCTTATTGTTGATATCAATTACAGTCTTGAGATGAACGGGAACCATGTGTCGCGCAGCCATGTGGTGATTAAGGTCCGTGATGAGGATTAAAAACAAAGGAGTTACATATATGAAGAAATTTACGACATTCCTGTTGACGGCAGGGTTATTGCTGCAAAACACCGTACCTGTACAAGCGGGTGTACAAAGTTCGGTGCCGGCTGTACATGCTGTGAAAAAGGCAGTGGCAGAGCAGTCAGCGGGTGAGGTGTCAACAGAATGGCTGGACGCATTTGTGCAGAGTGGGGCGGCAGGCGCAGTGAGCATCACACTCGCGAAGGTGCTTCCGATGTACCGAGATGTGAATGTGACCGCGACCGCAACAAACAATGATAGCGGTAAGGTAAACAAGGTTCAGACTATCTTGCAGGCAGGCACGGACAGCACTGACCTATTTATTGGAGGTCTTGCGGACGGAAGCTATACGCTCAGACTACAGGCAGCCGGCTTTGAGGACTATGTGCAGGAGCTGGAGGTGAAAGGGAATATTCTGTACCTCTATGTGGGAACAGGAATGGTCAGCCTTGACGGGATAAACTATGAGCAGGGAGATACACACCCGGGGCTGTTCCTTGTCGGCGATGTGGACGGTGATGGAGAGATTACGCAGTCGGATAAGGACACGATACTAGATGCGGCATCCGGAAAACCGGTGCAGGGACTCACTGACCTCAACGGCGATGGAAGGACGGATATTCTTGATTTACAGTACTATGCTTTCGCACAGCATGTAAAGAATGACGGGATTGATACGACTGCTTCCGTGACGGAGAGCATTGCTCCCGATGCGGCAGCCGTAAAGGTAAATGACGAAAATACTATTGTGACGGGAGATATAGCTGACCTTCTCACCGGAAACGGCGGGCTGACATTTTCGACGGCGAATGAGGAGCCTGTCTCTGAGGACAACCCTGTTGAGATAGGAATATCCTTTCAGAATGAGGATATGGCTCAAGCAGAGACCGGGCTTACAATGGAGCAGGTTGTCATTGAGACCGGTGATGTAGGAATTGAGAGCGGAACGCTCATAGTCGAGACTGAGGACGGAGTGAAATATTTTCAGATAGGGACTGCGGCTGCGGCGGTTGCGGCATACAGCGCCCGCTCGGCTGAGGGCAGCAGCATCGTCATAAGCCTTGGCGGTCAGGTAGCCGTAAAGAAGGTTATAATACGCGTTACGGCGGCAGCTAAGGGGGCAAGCCTTGTAGATATCTCCAAGGTTGAGTTTTTAAATGGCATGGAAAACAGAATACCTGAGCCTGAGATGGACATACCGCAGAATGTAAAGGCGCAGGGCGCTGATAAGAGCTTTACGCTGACCTGGGATAACAGCAAAAATGTCACGGGTTATGAGGTTGAGATAACACACGACGGTGAGACGGAGACTGTCAGGACGGCTGGCAATACCCTGAAGGTATCAACCTTTGCGGGTAAGGAGCTTGTTAATAAGGAAATTTACAGTGTGCGCGTGCAGGCTGTAAACGGGGCATGGCGAAGCGGCTACACAAGTGCCGTTGAGGCGGTTCCGAAGCTTGCCGGACGGCCGGACGCGCCGGACTATCTGAAGGCGGCCGGAGCATACAGAAAGCTAAAGCTCACATGGAAGGATATGGACGATACGGACAGCTACTGTGTATATTACCGTGTTAAGGGCGATGCGGAATACACAAAAATATCCGGAATTGAGGGCAGTACATATGAGATTACCGGTCTTGCGGATAAGACGGTGTATGAAGTGTATGTCACAGGCGTGAACGAGCTTGGAGAGAGTGCGGCATCGCTTGTATCCGAGGCGGAGACCACGGTTGTCATTCCGGCACAGCTTCCTAAGTACAATATGATAAACGAGCCGCAGGGTGAGGGTGAGCTCACCGCTCACATTGTATCGGCAACACACCCTAGAGGAAGCATGGTCAACAGCCCGCTCGATGAGGAGGGAACCGACAGTGCACTCGGAATTGTCGATAACGATTATAACTCATATTACTACGTTGCAGATTGGGATGAGGGTGGCGCGTACCCGGCGGACAACAAGGGAATTTATTTTACCTTTGATGCAAAATACAAGATGAATTACATAGCCTTTGCGGAGCCGGAGGACATGGTAAGTTATGCGGGAGCATCGCTGTACTGGTATGAGGACGACCACAAGACCAACCATGCGGCAGGCATTGCGGGCGTGCTTCAAAAGACCGATGCAGACGGCAGAAAGTATTATGTCATAAAGCTTAGTGAGCCGATAGAGTCTGATATGATAAGAGTCGGCTTCACGCGCTACGGAGCTTACAGAAGCATTACAATATCAGAGGTAAGATTTTATTATTATGACAGCCTTGAGGACGATGTGCTCGCACTCTATGCTGATGATTTGCACACGACGCTCAAGGACGGCACGACGGCAGAGACCATAGCCGCACTGCAGAAGCGCCTGGACACGGTGGACGAAAAGAGCGGTGAGTACAATCCGGAGAGAGAGTCGATACAGAAGGAGCTTGACAATGCGAAGGGGCTTCTGGACACGAAACTCGGGGACGTGATTGAGATATCATCAGAGATAACAGCAACTAAGGACGGCCATCTTGGAATAAGCGGACTCAACGCATGGCAGCCTCTCGGTGTGTCGGCAGCGTCGGGTGAACAGGTAACAATATATGTCGGACACAACACCAAAAAGACAGGTGATACAGCACAGTTAAAGCTTATTGCGACACAGTACCATGCCGAGTCCGGCACGGTAAAGACAGAGGTGGCGACATTGAAGGTCGGACGCAACGAGGTCACTATACCTAAGCTGCAGAGCCTTTCGGCAGAGAGCGGCGGTGCGCTCTATGTGGCATATACCGGCAATAACGAGAATGACCGCTACGCGGTGCGCGTATCCGGCGGTGTAAACATACCTGTATTAAATCTCTACGGTGTCACGAATGATACTGAGAGGGAGGAGAAAATATACAGCTATGTCGAGGCACTCGAGGAGCATGTCGCAAATATAGAAGAAATACATGACACAGTGCATGAGGCGGCCGGAAATGACACCGGCGCGGCAAGAGAGTTCGACGAGCAGAACTGTATAGCAGGCGCGACGGATATCATGCTCGATAAGATGATGTATTCAGTATCAGCCAAGACGCTCCTTGCAGGTCTTGGAAACGGAACAACTAAGGAGCGCGCCGACAAACTCAGTGCATCTCTCACAGCGATGGACGAGATGATGGAGCTGTTCTACCAGCACAAGGGACTTACCGACGAGGAAGGAGCTGACGCTTCCGACAGAATGCCGTCAGAACACCTCAACATTCGTTATATGAGAATGTTTGCGGGGGCATTCATGTACGCGGCGGGCGACCATATAGGAATCGACTGGAATTCCGTTTCAGGACTTTCAAGTGCTGTTCCGATTACATCGGACGATGGAAAGTACAAAGGAGGACTTCTATTTGGCTGGGGTATCGCACATGAGATAGGACACAATATCAATCAGAGCGCATACTCGATAGCCGAGATAACCAACAATTACTTTGCACAGCTTACGACCGCGAGGGATACGAATGAGTCCGTGCGCTGGAAATATGCAGATGTGTATGAAAAGGTTACCTCAGGCACCAAGGGTGCATCGCCTGATCTTGCGGTGCAGCTTGCGATGTACTGGCAGTTGCACTTAGCTTACGACAGAGGATACAACTTTAAGACATATGACACCCATGAGGAGCAGATGAAGAACCTGTTCTACGCGAGGGTTGACTCCTATGCAAGAAATGTTGACAATGCGCCGGCACCAAAGGGAGTTACACTCACTCTCGGCACGGACAAAAATCAGAACTTTATGCGTCTTGCATGTGCGGCAGCCGGGAAAGACCTCACGGAGTATTTTGTGCGCTGGGGTATGGAGCCTGATGAGGGAACACTTGAGTATGCAGGTCAGTTCCCTGCCGAGGAGAGAGCGATATATTACATAACCGATGAGGCTAGAGTGTATGAGATTGAGAACGGAACTGATAATACTATAAAGAACTCCGCTGTCATTTCTGATACAAGCTCGGTTAAGCTTGGTAAAAATGCTGCCAACGAAGTAGTCCTGACAATAAACAGCAGTGTTGATGCGGATATACTTCTTGGCTATGAGATTACAAGAATAATGTACGAGAACGGACAGGAAGTCCGTGAGGTTGCGGGCTTTGCCGTGCCTGATGCAGGGGCATCAGCCGCAGAGTGGAAGGATTATGTTTCTACGGTAAATAACCGCGTTGCCGCATATGAGGTTACGGCTGTCGATAAGTTCGGCTATCGCTCAAAGGCGGAAAACATCGGCTCAGTGAGAATAGAGCACGATGGAAGCCTTGACAAGAGCATGTGGACCGTGACGACCAACATGAAGTCGGGCGCTGATACAACAGTTGATGCGACTGAGAAGAACCCATGTGAGCCGGAGGAGAAGCCGGCCGTCATTGGTGTGATTGACAATGATTACGACAGCACATACATAGGTGCCGCAGATGGCGCAGATGCCTATGTTACAATCTCACTCAACAGGACAAGTGCGGTATCGGCGCTTAAGTATACTTCACCTGACGCTGACGGCATAACAGCTTATCGCATCGAGGTGAGTGAGGACGGAGCAGACTGGAAAACGGTGGCAGAGGGAACCTTCAAAGAGGGAACGACGAGCAACACGGTCTACTTTGAGAATGAGAACAAGGACCCTTGGGTTGCAACCTACGACGTGGCTTATGTGCGTATCACGGCTGTCGGCTCAGAAGGACAGAAGGTAGCCATAAATGAGCTTGATCTTCTTGGACCAAGCGGTGACAGTATAAGCTTCGGTGCGGATGGAACGTCAGTAGGAATACTTGCAAATGACTACGAGTACGAGACAGGAAAGTATATACCGCAGGGCTCACTCGTATTTATGGGAAGCTACAAGGGAAATCCGGCATACAATGTGGTGCTTCTTTACGATGAGGACGGAAACATTGTCGGAGGTGCGGACGAGGACGGAAGCGTAAACGCACAGCAGATAATTCTGGCAGCGGTTCCTGAGAACGGACTTCTCGGCGAGGTGAGTGACGGCACATGGATATACTGGATAGAGCCTGATGCGAAGGGCAATGTGCCTGAGTTTTCCGGGGCAGTGCGCGCAGAGCTTTACCGCGTTGACAATGCCATGACCAACGAGGGACAGAGAATTGTGAGCGATACACCTTGGCTTACCATACCTGATAAGCTTGGCAGTATTGAGCTTACCGACTGACATAGGAGGATTTTTGTTGACTAACATAAAAAATGGGCGCGGTATGCGCCCGAAAAGAAAAGATAGACATTTTAGGTTTGCTGCCTTTGCAGTTATTCCTGTCTGTCTGCTTGCCATGTTTATGATAATAAATGTTGTGCAGGCAGCAGTAAGCAGCAAAAGTACGGCGGACGCAGTGACACTTGAAGTGTCAGGTGACAGCGTGAAGGTGACGGTCACGGTTGACAATGCGCGCGATGAGAAACTCACGGCGGTGTCGCTGGCACTCGATGTGGACATAAAAAAGGGAGAGAACACGGCGGACTTCAGCTTTGCGGAAGCGCTTAAGGATACGGTGTACGGAAGCCGCTATGAGGGAAATACGCTCTATCTGTATGTGGCAGGTCAGGACGTCATTTTTGACGAGAACGATACGATTTTTCTCGGTGAGCTGTCATTGGGCGACAATGCATCGACAGATGCCCTGTCCGCAACCGTGAGCTACAAGGAGGGTTCGCTTGAGGTTGCCAATTCCGCTTTCGGCAGCCGCGCACTGCTCACCGTGAAGTCCGATGCTGTAAGCGTTGACAAGGAGAGCACAACCACACAGCCTGAGACGACGACGGATAGACCGAGCCAGCCTGAGACGACGACGGAGAGACCAAGCCAGCCTGAAACGACGACAGAAAGGCCAAGTCAGCCTGAGACGACGACGGATAGACCGAGCCAGCCTGAGACGACGACGGAGAAACCGAGCCAGACAGAGACAACGGCATCGGGAAATAAACAGTCTGAGACCAACGCAGGAAATTCCGGTCAGGCAGGCACGACGGCGGCAGACAACAGACAGCAGGAGACTACAACGTCAGCCAATAATGAGTCAGAGATTACAACATCTGCAAACAGGCAGTCTGAGACGACAACCGCAGTAAATCAGGGTAACGTGCAGCCGACAACGACGGGCAGCACACAGTCGGAGACGACAGTGCAGAATCCGGAGAGCACGCAGGAGACAGACACGACCGCGCAGGAGAAAACTTCTGAGGAAATCCAGATGACGGGAAAGAATAATGCCTCCTCGTTTGGCGGTATTAAGCAGGTTCTTATCCTTGCGGCAGTGGTTGTCGTTCTGGTTGGAGCGGGATTTGTATTGTATCTCAATTTAAAAAAGTAGTTTGCTCTGAGAAAAACAGTTGAATTTTTCTTCAAAAATGGTAAAATATATGAGTATGACATTTTTACATAGGGAGGTACATTATGCCAGCTTGGTTGATAGTAATCCTGTCCATACTTGCGGTAGTGCTTGTAGCATTTATCGTGCTTATGATAGTGGGCGGCAGATTGCAGAAGAAAGCTAATTCGCAGCAGGAGGCTCTCGCTTCGGCGGCACAGACAGTCTCGATGCTTATCATTGACAAAAAGAAATTGAAAATTACGGAAGCCAATCTTCCGAAGGTAGTAACTGATCAGGTTCCTAAGTACGCGCGCCGTGCTAAGTTCCCGATTGTAAAGGCAAGAGTTGTGGGCGGCGGAAGCAAGCCTATGAACCTCATTGCAGATGCAGCAGTTTTTGATATTCTTCCGGTAGGTAAGGAATGTAAGGTAGTAGTCAGCGGTATCTATATCACAGAGATTAAGAGTGTCCGCGGCGGCGTTATCCCTGCCCCACCTAAGAAGAAGGGGCTTGCAGGACTTATGCAGAAGGCTTCAAGAAATGCCAAGAACTCCATGAAGGATAATGCCAAGTCCACGAAGGACAAGCAGCCAAAGGACGCTAAGGCAGACAAGAATGTCGCAGATAACGGCAGGAAGGCTAAGAAGAGTAAGTAATTTCACATGAAAAATGGGAATAAGCCCATACACGTTGTAGGACGTGTGTGGGCTTATTTTATTTAATTTCAGTTTCTATGATAATTATTAAGAAGCTCCTTCTTCACATCATACAACTTGTCTGAAAGGTCAACATGTATCTCCTGCGGGTTCTCAAAACGTCTCGACTCATCCCAGAGAGTGTTAAGCTCCTTCTTGCAGTATGCCTGAATGTCCATGACTGCCGGTGTCTCATATACACATTCACCCTTTAGGAATACGGGAACCATAATCTCGCGGACTGTGTAGGTGCCGCCCTTTAAGAGAGTTTTCTTCCAGGTGTGTATAGGGTCGAAAATCATAAGGTCCTTGCTCTCATCAAAATGCTCGTCGGCAAAAGCGATGAGGTCAGCCTTAATCTTGCCGTTCTCCTTGTCATAGAGACGGAATACGGTCTTGTTGCCCGGGTTTGTAATCTTCTCGGAGTTCTCGGAGAGCTTAATCTTAGGGATAAATTCGCCGGTCTTTTCATCCTGGACTGCGGCAAGCTTATACACACCGCCGAATGCAGGGCAGTCCTTGGCTGTGATGAGGTTGGTGCCGACACCCCAGGAGGTGATGGCTGCGCCCTGATTTTTCAGAGAGGAAATCAAGTACTCATCAAGGTCACTTGAGGCGGAGATAACAGCATCTGTAAAGCCGGCGTCATCGAGCATCTTACGAGCCTTCTTTGACAGGTAAGCGAGGTCGCCGGAGTCGAGTCTTATTCCGTAGAATCCGGACTTGATGCCTGCCTCCTTCATCTCCTTGAATACGCGGATTGCGTTAGGCACACCTGAACCGAGCGTGTCGTAGGTGTCGACAAGAAGTATGCAGGCGTTAGGGTAGAGCTCGGCATATTTCTTGAACGCGGTGTACTCGTCAGGGAAGCTCATTATCCAGCTATGTGCGTGGGTGCCCTTTACAGGAACGTCAAACATCTGACCGGTGAGAACACAGCTCGTTCCGATACAGCCGCCAATCATCGCTGCGCGCGCACCGTAAAGTCCCGCATCAGGACCCTGTGCACGGCGAAGCCCGAACTCCATGATACCATCACCACCGGCAGCATACACGACGCGGGAAGCCTTTGTGGCGATGAGGCTCTGGTGGTTTACAATGTTAAGCAGTGCAGTCTCGACGAGCTGAGCCTCCATGATAGGTGCGACGACCTTCACGAGCGGTTCTCTCGGGAACACAACCGTTCCCTCTGGTATAGCGTATATATCACCTGAAAAATGGAAATTGAGGAGATAGTCGAGAAAATCCTCGTCGAACAGCTTAGTGCTTCGAAGGTAGTCGACGTCCTCCTGTGAAAAGTGTAAATCCTTGATATATTCTATAGCCTGCTCAAGTCCGGCTGCAATTGAATAGCTGCTGTCAAATGGGTTTTTGCGGAAAAACGCGTCAAATACGACTGTAGGGTTGGTGTGGTTCTTAAAATAACCCTGCATCATGGTGAGCTCATATAAGTCGGTGAGCAGAGTTAAATTTCTTGAATCGCTCATGTCTGAACCTTCTTTCTGCGATATTATCGCGGGGGTAATGAATAGTATAGTTTATGTTTATTTTATAACATTGTTAAAATATTAACAAAAACATTGCTTTTATCAAGTGATAGCGATAGACATAACAGCCTGTAAATGGCATTTGCATGGCTTGATTGTTGTGTTTTTGGCTTATTAAGTCCTGTTAATATATTAACATTACAATTATTATACACGAGTCTGTGAAGAATGCAAGGACAAATACTTGCTGTTGTTTTATTGTGGGTATTTTATGTTGGAATTGCTTTTATATACCCATAGCTGCTTATTGAGCGGCATTTATTACCGGCGTGGAGGGTATATTTTGTATATTTGTGTGTTCTATGCCCGGACAGTGAGGGTTTTGTGGGTATAAACAGTATATTATGGTTGTATATACCCATGCAAGTATATTTTAGGTTCATATTATTGGATTTTGCATTGTTTGCGGGGTATAAGTTTGAAAGAAAAACTTTCAAACTATTTATTGGTGGCAGTACTGCAAGCAATGCTTGCAGTATGCAGGGGTATATAAATTAAAATAAGTTATATATACCCATAGCTGCGCATTATGTCACATTTTGTATTGGTAGGCAGATATTGTGTAGGTGCATTAGTCAGAATATATTAGTTATATATTTTGTGAATAATATTGTCTAATTATGTTTTTTGAAATATAATCAGAACATACAGTAAAATGCATGTCAGGTGTGTGCAGGATTATGGCTGCATGGGCTGCGGCCGGTGCGGTGGAAAATGGGAGGATGTTGATGTACAGATACATAACAAAAAATAAAGGAACGTACGTGTTCTACGTGATTTTTCTGGTTTTATCATCCGTGTTCAGCGTTATGTTTTCATTTGTGCTGGGCGGAATCATGGATTCGGCGGTTCAGGGAAGTGTATCAATACTGCTCAGATATACAATCGGAGGAATAATATTTCTTGTGATAACGGTCGGGTCTGAATATTTGTACGGAATCGCGAAAAACAGGCTGGTGAAGCTGGCAAGGATGGGCGTGAAGGAGGATATGCTGGCAGGACTTATGAAGCGCGACACCTTGGCATTTGAAGGTGAAAAGACTTCAGTGTATGTCAGTAATTTTTTGCAGAATCTTGACATGCTTGAGTCGCTCTATTTTAACAATGTTCTTGATATACCGATGGTGATATGCTCTTTTCTCATTGCCATTGCGGCATGCCTGTATATAGAGCCGATCATGCTGCTGTTAATCATCGTGTTTTCACTTTTCACAACGATGGTTGTGAAGCTTATGATGAGCAGGCTTCAAAAGAGCACAAAGGATTTTTCTGAGGCACTTGCGGGCTATACAGGTGAGATTGATGACATACTTGGCGGACACCGCGTTGTAAAGCTGTACGCAATAGGGGAAAAGCTGCGCGAACGGCACCATGCCGGGAATGTGCTGGTCGAAGGGAAAAAGGAAAAGAATCTCAATGACAGGGTAAGCTTTGGCTGTTCTAACGAGCTGGTAGGATTGATTACAACGATAGCCATAATGTCGATAGCATCATTTTTTGCGATAAAGGGCGATTTCAGTATTGGTTTCGTGCTGGCATTTGGACAATTATCGGGAAAAATTATATCTCCGATAATGAGTGCCTCCGACATATGGATGGGCTTCAAGTCATCGAAGCAGATAAGGAAGAAATACGAGGAGCTGCTTTTTGACAAGTCATCTGAGACTTCGGATGCCGATGTGCAGTATGGTGACATTGCGTTGGAAAGCATGTCACTGAGACTTGGCGGCAAAACTATAATTGATAATTTTTCATATACCTTCAAGAAAAATCATAAATATCTTGTCATGGGTGAGAATGGCTGCGGAAAGAGCACACTTCTGTCCGTCATAGCGGGTCTTTACAAGAGCTATGAGGGCAAGGTTATTTATGCAGGCACCGAGATTAAGAATGTGGCTGAGACAAGTCTTTCCAAGGTGGTCACGCTTGTGGGGCAGGAGCCGTATCTTTTCAACGATACGTTGAGAAACAATATTTCACTTTATGGCGATTACTCCGATGACGAGATTCTTGCGGTGATGAGAAAATGCAAGCTGGAAAAAATGCTGGAGGCGCTTCCGGAAGGGCTTGACACGATGGTAAGCGGGAACGGAGTGAATTTTTCCGGTGGGGAGAAGCAGAAGATAAATCTTGCCAGAGCGCTGTTGCATGACAGGAAGATTTTTCTGCTGGATGAGATTTCGTCCAATCTGGATTCGGAGAGTACTGAGCAGATTGAGAACATCATACTTGATATTAAGGACAAGCTTGTTATATCGGTGGCACATAAGCTGTCGGATGACATGGTTGGAAGGTATGATGAGGTGGTGACCTTAAAGAAGGTAATATAGCAGCAATTACAGGTAATTGAAAATTCAGTGCGTGACTGCAGGATATTGTGCGGTATATTTGAGCTCTGAAATTACCCGGAAAATAATAAAAAAGTATCAGGAGAGAAATGACATGCTAAGATTGATTATCACAGCTTTATTTTTGGTAGTATTTTTTATATTCAGTATTCCGATGTTCGGCATACTGTGGATTATCGGCAAATTCAACAAGCCGAAGAAGGATATCCTTGCGCTGAGAATCGTGCAGTGGGCGTTTAAAGTAATCAGATTCCTGTGCGGGGTCAAGACAACGGTTATCGGATATGAGAATATCCCGAAGGATGAGCCGGTGTTATTCGTAGGCAACCATAATAGCAATTTTGACACAATTATAGTGTACTCAATGCTTCCGGGACTTACGGGCTTCGTTGCTAAGAAGGAGATGGAGAAGATACCGCTTCTTCACCACTGGATGAAGCTTCTGTACTGTCTTTTCCTTGACAGAAAGAACATCAAGGAGGGACTTAAGACCGTGCTTCAGGGTATCGAATATATCAAGAATGGTATATCGATAACCATTTTCCCGGAGGGAACCAGAAGCAAGACCGGGGAGATGGCACCTTTCAAGGAGGGAAGCCTTAAGTTCGCGGAAAAGACCGGTTGTAAGATAATTCCGGTTGTGCAGAACAATACCAGACAGATTATGGAGGCACATTCTCCGTTCATCAGAAAGACACACACGGTTCTTGAGTTCGGTGAGCCTATAGATGTCAAATTGCTTGACAAGGAGCAGAAGAAATTCCTTGGCGCATATACTCAGGAGATTATCCAGAAGATTTATGATAAAAATAAGGCGTTAGTGTAGATATAGGACAGGATGGGACAGGGGTCAGGGATGGGACAGGGGTCAGGTACGTGTACCAGACAGTGGCGTTGGGACATGTACCTGACCCCTGTCCCACACTTCCGTTATTCGTCCGCAATCTGCTTCCCTGTATGGTCTATATGATACTTGCCTGTATGTATAAGCTGTGCAACCGTGACGAAGCTGTAGCCCTGCTCCTTCAGGTTCGTTATAACGCTGTCCAATGCGTCCGCAGTATACTTAGCACCGTTGTGCATGAGTATTATCGCACCGCTATCCAGATTCTTGTGTTGAGTGACGGTCTTTATGATTGAATCGACACCATAATCCTTCCAGTCAAGACTATCCACGCTCCACTGTATCGTATAGTATCCAAGGCTTTCCGCAGTCCTCACTACCGCATCATTGTAATCGCCATAAGGAGGGCGGAACAGGCACATCTCATAGCCAGTAAGTGCCCTAACCTTGTCATGAACCTTCATAAGCTCCTGCTTTTTCTGTTCATCGGAAAGCTTTGTCATAAACTTATGGTTCTCGCTGTGATTGCCAAATGCATGCCCGGCGTCTATAATTTTCTTAACATCCTCCGGGTAAGTCTCAACCCAGCCGCCTGTGGCAAAGAAGGTCACCTTCACATTATGCTTTTCCAGAATGTCAAGTATCTGCTGCGTGTCCTCATTCCCCCAGGCGGCATCAAATGTGAGCGCCACCACCTTGTCTTTCCTGTCGACACAGTATATAGGCAGCTCCTTAGAAGCAGCCATCGCATTCTGTGACGCTGCCACAACAGCCCTTGGGCCTGCATACGCAATACCGGCAAGCAGCAGAAGCATGAGCCCCGCCGCCACGGTTTTCTTATTTCTCCTGACAGCCGGACGCACCCTTTTTAATGTGCCTCCCACTTCCGTCCTTAAGTCACCCAGATTAATTTTTTTCTTTATAAACATAAAAACCCCCGGTATATATTCCTACTTAAAATATATACCAAGAGGCTGTACAAAATTCGTTATACATTTTTATATTCATTAATATGTCAAAACATGCCGTTATACACTCATAGAGTAAATTGGCATGTTTTGACATCTGAATCTATATTAAAAATTCTCAGTTGACCTCCTCCACGAAACTCACTCCCTCAACCAGTTCAAGCTGCTCTATAACCTCGGAGTGCTGGACAAAATGCATAAGCTTGACCACGAGAAGCACACCCACATGGTTATCCGACATGCGCGCCTTGCCTGTCTCAAACTCCGTCACGTTTATGTCAAGCTGTCTCAGCTTCTCGAGAAGCTTCCCTACATAAGAGACATCCGCAAGCTCTACATATAAGCCTATAACTCTCGCATTTGTCTCCATCCTCGTCTCAAAACGATGCAGTACTGTGTTAATCACATAGCACATTACTGTCGCTATTAGTCCGCCTGAGTAAAAACCCGTTCCAAATGCAAGTCCAATGCACGCCACAACCCACAGACCTGCCGCCGTGGTAAGTCCTCTTATCTTCTGCAGTCCAGTCACCATGATTGTGCCTGCGCCAAGAAAACCGATGCCGCTTATTACCTGTGAAGCCATCCGCGAGGCATCTATCCCTGTATAATGTTCAGCCATATACTGATTGGTTATCATGGCAAGCGCCGAACCGACACAGACAAGCATATGCGTCCTAAAGCCCGCCGGGCGTTTCTTTTTTCCGCGCTCAAGCCCTAAAAGACCTCCGCATACCAGCGCGAGCATAAGCCTTAACATGGTCGAGACAAGATTAGTATTATGAAGATACTCATATTCCATATATCACACCGCCTGTTTAATTATCTATCGCTGTTCCTATACCATTTTTCATCCTGCCGTACACCACTCCGTCACACACGATACAGTTGCGTCCGTTGTCCTTTGCCAGATACATCGCGTCAGACGACGCTTCATAGAGATTTTTGAAAGTATCCCCCTTATCAGGATATGCACAGGCAGCTCCGATGCTTACTGTGACATACTTTGAGCTTCCGTTATAACCCTGCTCGAGCCCGAGCTGTGCGATTGCCGACCTGATTTTGAGGGCAAGACCGACCAGCTTTTCCTTCTCAACGCCCTGCACCAGCACGAAAAACGCCTCACCGCCCACTCTCGCCACGGTATCAGTGTCCCTGCGTGCACAGTCTGCTACCACTCCTGCTATGCTCTTGAGCGACTCATCGCCCTGCTCGTGCCCGAAGGTGTCGTTATAGTTCTTAAAATAATCTACATCTATAAATATCGCGCCTGCCATGGAACGGTTTCTCACACAAAATCTCCACATAATTCCGGCAGTGTTTATGAGACCACTCTTGTTTGTCAGACCTGTAAGCGGGTCAACATCGGACAACAGATATTTTCCCCTGCTATCGTTTACACACTTCTCATAGTTTCGAAACCTCTGCTGTCCGTATCTGCCTGCTGCCATTGCCAGTATACCTATGACAACGAACTCCACGACCGCACGGTTTCCGTTTTTTGCAGCACACACACTGCAGACGGTGGTAACGACAGCCATTAACACCATCTGCGCGTTCTGTTCACTCCGCTGCAATACCGGAACGAACACCGCCGCCCCGAGTAAGAGCACATAAGTCATCAGACTTCCGCTCATTGTGTAGTCTGCAATCGACACTGGCACGGCTGCCGCGAGGGTCACTATATAGTATACCCTGTACGCGGTCATCTGCCAGCCCGGCACATTCCTTATGATATAGAAGAGCAGAACCGCCGAAGCCAGCTCAACGGTAAAAATCACAATCAGCATTGCACTGTACAGGTACGGCAGCCTCTCCTGTCCCCTGCACGAAAAATAGAATACCGCAAGCAGCAGCGATAAAAACACTGCAAGCAGCAGCGAGCGCCGGCAGTTTAATAGTGCCAGCCTTCTCTCAAAATCCTTCCTTTCCGATGACTTATGTTTTCTCTTCGATGTACCCATTTAACTTCCCCCCTATGCCGCCCACATACCCGGCATATAGTAACAAAATTTTATGATATGAGCGTAACCCTGATATCCTCTTATTTCTGTCTTTTCTTTATTTCCTTCATATCATCAAGCTCCATCTCGGTGAGCTGCTGTCCACTATATCTCGCCCTCTCATATATTGCGGTGGCATCCTCTGCCCCGGAGGTGATATACTGACCTGAGAGCTCCATCGGCGTCAGGCATGCGTTTACGGACTTTTTGTTCTTCTTAGCCTTGTCTAACACCATACGCCTGTATATTTTCCTTATTCTGACGTTTACGGCGTCGTCTGCACCGCAGCCGGATTTTCTCTCTTTTCTCTTCACCCTCACACGTTTTTCATCGGGTGATACGAACTCCTTTATATCCTCCGAAACTCCGTCACCTCCATGAATTTTCTTCAGAAGCCTGACGACGGCCACGGCTATGCCTATGACCACGGCTATGACAGCCACAATACCTATTATCATTGCTATCCCGTTTAAGATATCCTGAACAACTCCGCTCTCAAACTCTACAGGCATCGCCGCACCGCCCTGCGTCCTGTCGGCCTCGGTTTCAAAGGTAATCGGCTCCTCCTCCGTGTCATCCGGTATCAGCCCTATTATGAACCTCAGCGCCGCGATCATGACATTCTTTAACGCACCTAACATTCTGTAGACATAGGAATTGTTTATTATGAGCATGGCTCCCATGCACACGAGCACAACTGCCGATATGATGAACGTGTTCACGCCTATCATCTGCTTTGCAGGGAAATTGCTCACCTCATGGTTCATAATAATGATGTCATTCATATTGTTCAGATTGTGGTAGATAACCTGAAGCATTATAAATATGGCACCGTAATACAGTGCGCGGCTCTCAATCACCTCGCGCCCGGTAATTCCCCCGACAATCATCGCTGCCACGAAGAAGGCTGCCATCCCTATCGGCATATGCTCGTCCGTGTGGTTCTTCTTGTTGAGAATGAGACTTATCGAATAGATAACAATAACTATATATATAATAACAAATGACATAAATGCCATCATATCGTGCAAAACAATGAGCACGGGCAGAACTGCAAGCACATGTGCCGCTATGGTGACAGCCCTGTTCTCACACCAGCCTCTGACTATGTACAGAAGCAGAATCGATATGCCGGTCACAGCCGCACACACCATCGGGGAAAAATCCGTCCTCCCCAGAAACCCTATGAGGATAAGCATATATGCCAGCGAGAACACGAGAAGCTGCATTGCAAACTCTATGCCCCTGATGACATACACGACAGCCGTATTCCTGCTCACGGCATTACCGCCTGCATTTTTTGCAGCTACCTTCCTATTACCCATGCTCCACCTCCCAGCGCACCACATCTACGTCGCCAAGATAATCGAAATTGTTCTCGAAGCTCTTATGGCACGGATAAATCCAAAGCGACCCCTCACTCTGCACGGCAAGTCCGGCAAAGTATCTCTGCAGCGGCTCTCTTCTGCTCGTCGATATCATACAGTATATCATGTCATCACCAAGCTCCTTTATATGCTCCCTTATGACAACCTCAAAATCCCTGCACGGCTTTTTCAGGTCAAGTCTTGCAAGCGCCGTCATTATATTCGTCCTGTGGCCCTCGTCACAGCCCGCCTCTATAAGAAGCTCATTTCCGGTAATAATGTCCTTTCCGTTTGCGAGCACACTGACCGCCACAGCCTGCCTTGTGAGGCGGCAGGCAAGGCTGCATGCCATGGATATGGCTTTTTCCTTCAGCTCCTCGTAGTCCCACACTCCATCCTTCTCAAGATTGAGAAGAATACAGACCTGCTGCGCCGCCGTGTGTGCATGTACATTTACCTTAAGCTCGCCGGTCTTGGCGGATGCCGTCCAGTTGACGTCCTTCAAGCTGTCATAGTTCTGGTACTGCCTTATACCGAGAAATTCAAACGGGTCTTCGTAGGTGTACTGTCTGGTGAGTACCGTACCCATGATGCGGCGGTACGGAATATCAACCTCCGACGACGACGCCTCGGCCGGATACACCGTGATGGCCTTTCCCACATCAAAATATGACGCAAGGGTCTTATCCATCATCACGTCAGTCGAGACGATATTCAGCCTGTCGATTGTGAAATACCCTCTCTTTGTACACACGAGCGGTATGTTCCTTATTATCTTCTGATAAAAAAGCAGCGAGAACACATCGCTCTTGTAACAATAATCGGAGACATTGGTGTTGACCACATCATTGCCGAACACGAAGCTTCTGTCGACCTCGAACTTAACCATGACCATCGGGAGCGGCAGCCACTTGCGGTTCACCACCGTCTCAGTCAATATAAGCTCATCGCCCGGGAAAGTTGTATTTTTTGATACCTCTATTCCCGTTTCCACTCCTCTAAGCCAATTCTTAATATATATTTTTCTGACAACAAACATTACGAGCAGCACCGCAGCGCCCATCAAAATAAGACTCATCTATCTGCTCCAGTCCTCCGTGACTATCTCCGTCGATGACAGGATATCATTTATGAGTTTTTTCTTGCCCTCGTCTCCGGCAAAAGATGACATGAGCACAAGTCTGTGTGCGAGCACAGGCACCGCGAGGGATTTCACGTCCTCAGGAACCGCATACTCCCTTCCGTCTATGTACGCGTGCGCTTTGACCGCGCGCAAAAGAGCAAGCGTTCCTCTCGGGCTTATTCCAAGCTTTATTTCCGAATTCTTCCGCGTAGCCTGCACTATCGACGCTATGTACTCGAGAACTGCCTTGTGCACATAGACCTTCGCCGCCTCCTGCTGCATACCCACGATATCCTCCGCCGTGCACACCGCGCTCACCTGCTTTGCGCTGCTGCCTCCCGGTATATCGCCCATAAAGCGCTCCATTATCTTAATCTCCTCCTCCTTGTCCGGAAGACCCATCGACAGCTTCATAAGAAATCTGTCAAGCTGCGCCTCCGGAAGTGGGAAGGTTCCCGCCGTCTCCACCGGGTTCTGTGTCGCAATTACCACAAACGGCTCTGTAAGCCTGTAGGTCACACCATCGATTGTGACCTGGTGTTCTTCCATACACTCAAGAAGGCTCGACTGCGTTCTCGGAGTCGCACGGTTAATCTCATCCGCAAGAATGATGTTTCCGAACACCGGTCCCTTCCTAAGCGTGAATTCCCCAGCCTTCTGGTTATAGAAGTTAATTCCCGTCACATCCGACGGAAGAAGGTCAGGAGTAAACTGTACTCTCGAGAACTCTCCGTCAATGCTTCCCGCGAGACTCTTCGCGAGCACAGTCTTTCCCGTTCCCGGAACATCCTCGAGGAGAATATGTCCCCCCGCCAGCACCGACGTGAGAATAAGACCTATTATCTCGTCCTTACCCACAATCACCGACGAGATATTTTTTCTGATACTGTCAACCTTTTCAAAATTCTGCATACAAATCCCCATTCCGCCGCCATGCGGCGGCACAAATAGTAATGAAAAACGCTCTATTGCGTTTTTCTTGTGTGAAATCGTAATACATCTTAGACAATGTTTTTTATTGTCTTAGATGTATTTTTCACACTAATCTCTTTTTTCTCAGTCTGCTGTATATAACTTTTTTTCTGTCCGCAATAACAACAATAAACACAACCGCGGCTATAATAGATATAACCGTGGCTATTCTCCATGACGCAAAGCCCGTGAAGCTTACAATGACATCGCCGGAATAATGAGACGGCACATATACGCACAGCCTGCCCTCATTGCCGAACACCTGAAGCTTATCCCCCGTCGCCTTGTCAACAGCAGAGTAGCCGTCATAATACACTATAGAAAAAGCAACTGTACCATAGCTGTCGCTGTCATTTTTGAGTGTACAGTCGATATAGTTATTGTTTCTGTAATTCTGTGTGTAATCAACGTTCTCATCGACAAGAGCGTACTGACTTGTGTAGGTTTCTACCCTAACCCCCGCCGGTAGATACTCGGCACCTACAACGCTTGTGGTGTCAAGCTTGCTCTCACCATACACAAAAAACGGCTTGTAAGTATTTATCACATTTCCGATAAGATATCCTGACTGGATAAACGCTGCTGCCACCATTCCTACTGCGATATACTTATACAACCTGCTTTTGATATCGATGTGCTTTAGTGCCCACACCGCGCAAAGTGCAAGCGTGATACTTGCTATGCTTAAGAAACGCCATGGGAACTGCATTGTCGAGACAACCTTCATTAATATTTTGTCAATATTCTGTATGAAATCCCACGGGAACAGATAGGTCGAGAACCATATCGACAGTGCGGAGAACACTATGAAAACGATGCCCTCCGCCTTCTCTTTCCTGTCCTTGACATAGCCCATGGCAAACGAATACAGCAGTGCCACCGCGCCCATGACAAGTCCCAGCCCTGTTGTTATCGGCAGCTCCGAAGCTATTCCCTCCTGATAACCCTCGGTGAGTCCTGAATAAGTCATGGTAGGCGCAAACAACTGTCCGAGATATGCGCCGTACTGCTGTATATATTTCGGAGCATTCGATGTTATCACAAATTTTCCAAGAGACATATAGTGGAAGAATGGCACAAAAAATGCGAGGTTGAGCACCGTCGTATACACGACAATCTTGACAAGCACGATGAACCTCTCCTTCTGAAATGTCTTTTTAATAAAGATAAGACATAGCAGAATGGTAAATATGGCAGTCATCTCACAGGTAAGTATATGTGTGTTTATCACGCCGGTAAAGCCGAGCACAGGTATTATCCAGCTTCTCCTGAAATTCTCAGCGCCACACTCGTCATTATATATCTTCCACAGACCATACGCTATCATAGGTAAAAATGTCATAGCCGAATACTCGCCAACTGATGACCTGACATAGATGTCAAGAAGTCTGTAGATTGAAGTCGTATACAGCACTGCTCCAACCACTGCAGTTTTTCTTCTGCCCGACATGCCCTTAAAGCAGAAATATGCTATGGTGCAGGTGGCTGCGTTGCACAGGAACACATATATATTGTAGCTATGCACCACCGAGAAGCCGCACAGCCTCAGAACGGCAGGTATATACAGCAGCAAATCGCCGTAGAATACCGCTGTCGCGTAACCGTTTCCGCACAGCCAGTTAGACTGTATCTTTATCGGAAAATCGCCTGCAAGCAGTCCGTCCTTGATACCCTCTATTCTGAGGAGATGATATTGAAGGTCATGTCCGTTTATCAAGTATCCGAAAAGCAGTGGAATGGAGGTGAACATAACCGTCGCAAAAAGCACGAAAAACACTTCCGTGCTTCCCTGCTTTATCCTTCCTCGCCTTCTTCTGTCGTTATAGAGAATAATCAGGTCGACAGCCGCTGCTATGAGCACTGCCATTATTCCCAGCTTGAAAATTCCGCCCGGAGTCTTGTGTATCGACACACTCTTGACCGTCAGTGCGGCGTCTGCAAGACGGTATGCGTACACGGCATAGTCCTTTGCCGGAAGCCTTATAAATGCCTCACCTGAAACGCTGTTTCTATCCTGCAAAAGAAAAACTGCGTCCATATCCATATGACCTATGAGCTGCTTTCCCTGCTCATTTACCGACTGCATCTCCAAAAATGCGAACGAAGTGTCAGTGTCTGTATCGTATTCTATAACATACCTGTAAGTTCCATATCCTAAAAATATGTTCGGCGACTTCACGCACTCAGCCGTAATGTCCTGTAACTCTTGTACACTGTATTTCATATCAACCCACGGAAATATTGCGGCGACCATAAGCGCTATTGTTATGGCTGCCTCCACGGCTATAATTTTTATCCACGCCTTTTTATCCATTCATGCCTCCATTTTTCATAAGCCTTCGTCCTGTATTTTATAAATTCTGCCATAAGCATCAAAAAGCCTATAATTGATACCACACCAGCTATTTTCCACGATACAAAGCCTGAGAATTTCACGATGACGTCCCCTGAATAACCGCCGCTTACATTGACAGCTACCCTTCCCCCATCCATATATACTTCAAGCTTCTCGCCGGTGACTGCATCGACTGCGGTATAGCCATCGTAATACACCATGGAGAATATAATTCTTCCATCGATATTTGTGCTGTTTGTGATATGACATTCCACATAATTATTGTCCCTGCAGCTCACCTCGCAGCTTATGCCATCGTCAGGCAGTACATACTGTGCAGAGTATACCTGCACAAGCGTGTCCGCCGGGAGATACTCGGCCCCCGTGACAGCCTGCGTCGTATCGATTTCACTGCCCTGATATATGAGGTACGGCTCGGCATTGTTCAGGATATTGCTCATAAGCACCGCTCCCTGCCAGATATTGACAGCGAGCACCACCGCCCCCGCACACATATACAGTCTCTTTTTGTCCTCCACGGCTTTAAGTGCAAGAATAAAGCCCACAACAAGCATTATTGAAGCTATGCTGAGAAATCTCCACGGATACTGTATGCTCGAGACGAGACTGCTCATCACACTGCCCGATTTCTTTAACATATTCCATGGAAAACTGCTGGTGGACATCCATATCGCCAAGGCTGCAAAAGCGAGTGTAAGCCATGCTGCCGTTCTCTCGCCCTTCTTCTTTACATAGCCCATGATCAGCACATACAACAGCACTACCCCTCCAAGAGCAAGACCCGCTCCGACATTGACAGGCATCGACTCTCTTATCGCCCAGTCAATATATGTCGACAGTCCCGCGTAGGTAGTGACAGGCTCAAATATCTGTGCCAGAAACGCACCGTATTGCTGTATTCCCGTAAAGAAGCGGTCGGTATCCGTCGCCACTATGCCACCGCGGACAAAATACTGCACGAACGGCAGAATAAAGCCGATATTGACAATCAGCGTATATACAACTATCTTCACCAGCAGGATAAATCTCTTTTTTGCGAAGGTCTTTCTAAACATAATAAGGCACAGCAGCACAGTAAACATTCCCGTCATCTCGCAGGTCAGTATATGCGAGTTGATTATCCCCGAAAAACCTATAACCGGAATTATCCAGTTCTTTTTAAAGCCCACCGAGTCCACATCGTCGGCATAGACTCTGTACATGCCATAAGCTATGACAGGGAGGAATATCATCGCGGTATACTCCCCGACCGAAGCGCGCACATATATGTCAATAAGCCTATAGATAGATGCCGTATACAGTGCCGCCCCTATGACAGCCGTTTTTCTGCTTCCCGACATTCCCTTAAAGCAGTAATACGAAATCACACAGGTTGCAAGATTGCAAAGAAGCACAAAAATCTTGTAGCTCTGCATGAGATTAAACCCGGCTATCCTAAAGAGCGCCGGAATGTAGAGAAGTGCATCACCGTAAAACACACCGGACGCATAGCCGTTTCCGCACAGCCAGTCAGAATACAGCTTTATGGGAAATTCACCCGACAGTATCCCGTTCTTTATACTGTCTATTCTTGCGAGGTGGAAACCCATATCATGTCCATTTACCAGAAAAACCGTTCCAAGAGGAAACGAGGCGAATATCACTGTGAGCCCAAGCGCAAAGAATACCCTTATGCTCTCATCGCCAACAAGTCCCCTTTTTCTCCTATCTGCAAACAAAATAAGCAAATCCACGACAGCGGCAGCCAGTATATAAATCAGACAGCCCTTTAATACCCCGCCGGGCTCCTTTTTTATAGATATGCTCCTCACCGCAAGCTCTCCGTCGCCGCCATATATACAGCCGGCGTAGTAGACATCTCCTCTGTTTACAAACACCTGTGTAGACAGCTTATTCCTGTCAGTCTTAAAGTACTCCGTGCCCGCAGCATACTGCCCTATATTTTTTATCTGTGTTGACTGCTCTGACACAGACACAAAATACAAAAAGCTCTCCTGCGAGGTGCTCTCGTACTCGACCTCCACCCGGTACACACCATAACCGAGCTTTATCTGCGGTGTCGATATAAACCATCCACTCTGTGCACCATCACTGCCCGCAACCGCCAAGCCATCCACATTCTCTCCCTGCTGATACACAAAGTCCATGGCATGAAAGTTCTCATTTACTCCCGGAAGTCCGAGCACAGCCGCCAGCACAATCATGATAACCAGCTCTGCACCGACAATCCACAGCCAACGCTTTTTACACATATTAATCCCCATTCCGCCGCCAAACGACAGTACAAATAGTAATGAAAAACGCTCTTTTTCATTGCTATACTACTGCATACTGCAAGCAATAAATAGTTTGAAAATTTTATTTACAAGCTTCACACTAATTCTTATTTAATAGACAGTTTAAGAGTTTTTACTTTCAAACTTAACTTCTCCGTATATCTCAAGCATCTGCTCTGCATTTTTCCTTCTGTCAAAAAGTCTCTGTGCGTGAGCCTGCGCTGCATCAGTCATATACACAAGCTGCTCTCTCTGCCTGTCCTGTGTCTCAAATATCCGCATAACATAGAAGGCAAGCATATACGGCGCATCGTGCTGGTAGAAGAAGCCTTCGACTCCATCTATAAGCATATTCCCGACACCGCCGACCAGCGAGGAAACGCACGGCACACCAAGTATCATCGCCTCACCCAGCGAATTAGGAGAGTTTTCTATGGACGAAGGCGACACGAATACATTGCTTTTAAGATACATTTTCTTCATCTCATCAGCTTTCAGTGGCGGAAGAAATTCCACACAGTCCGAGAGATTATATTTCACTATGAGCTTTGACAGGTACCGCTGATAATTCTTCTGTCTGAGCCTGTTTTTAAAGCCTTCATCGTTGAGACTGACACCACCCGCTACCCTGAGCTTAACCTCCGGATAGAATTTTCTTATATCCTTGAGCGCCTCAAGCATGTAGTGAAGTCCTTTAATCGGATAGTAGCCCTGTGATACGAATATAGTGTGCCTGTCACAGTCGTCAGAACTCCATCGGCTGCCGTCGTAGAAATCCTTTCTTAGTATCTCACTGCAGTAATAGTATTTCGCGGTAGGATTTATAAGGCGCGTGCATATGTTGTCCCAGTCGGTCCTTCCGATAATATGCCCTGCCCCTCTTATGGTCTCTTTCTCAAGAGCTCCTCTTTTATAATATTTTTTCCTGTCAAAGAACAGATTATCCAGCTTTAACACGTCCCTGAGGGTGAAGCCGTATCTCACGCTCACGGGAAGATCTGCCATGTAATGCCTTGCATATACGCTTGTGAGTCCCTGGATTGACACGATAGTCCTGTCAGGTCTGCCAAACGCCCTCACCATCGCAGCCGCATGGTCATACTCCGTCCCTGCTATGTGAACCACATCAGGAACTGCCTTAGCAAGTATATCCCTAAGTCTTCCCTCGACATTCGGATTGTACTTGTAGGGCTTGTCCTCCTCCTTATAAAAGCCGTAGAATTCGTTGCCGTCAAGTTCCCCCTCTATGGTCTCCCTATTAACAAACTGCGGGAAAGCTATGGCAAGCTTAAAATCCAGATTTCTCTCCTTCACAAGTGCCATAAGCGAATTGTAAAGCCCGTCTATCCAGCCCTCCTTAACCTGCACCGACAGCCCCGCCCGCTCACACAGAGCCGGAATGGGCGCATTTATAAGCCATAATACCTTCATATACATTCTCCGTTTCCATTACTTTATCCCGATAAACGCATACCATGCAGTTACCTGTTTCCTATCTGAAATCAAACTTGCTGCTGGTATATGAGCTCCAGTCTATCGGTTCAATCATTGTCGGATTATACAAAAGCAGCACCGTGTCCGGCTTTGACTCCTCGATATAGCTCTTTATGCTGCCCGTGAAGTCTGCAACATCGACAAGCTCAACAGTTCCATACTGCTGTGCAAAGTATGGAGCAAAATTGTTTCCGAAGGAGTCCCTGAGAATAAGTATCTTCTTGTCAGGGTTAGCTGCATTCTCGTTCTCAATCACTGCAACATAGCTTCTGAGCGTGACGTATGCGCTGTAGGCATCCATCTCATAATAGTCGGTAATCTTGAGCTTGTCATAGTCAATAAATACCTCGTCAAAGGTTCCCGTCGCATCAATCTGACGCTCAGGCATGACAAGATGATAGGTCATGTTATTTTTCGGGTACAATATCTCAAAATCCTCCGGCGAAGCCTTACTGAGCGTCACCCTTCTGCCGTAGCTCCCGAGAAATACCTTCTCGTATATTCTGCTTGTATAATTATCAATGTCAAAAAGCTCAGGGGTGTACTTATAGCCATACAGCTCGGACAGCTTTTCAGCCACGCGGCCGCCTGCCCACACTGCCGCCCTCGCGTTCCAGTGATGGTCGGTACGATAGAACATGTCATAATGGCTTATGCCGTCCTCCTTCTCACACACCCTCAGATCCAGATAATCAACGCCGTTTTTCTCAAGGCTCTCAATAAGCCTGTCGGCATTGTCGTTGCTTGCATCGGTTATTCCGAGTGGAAGCTCGCTGTCCACGGTGTCGACAAGGAATGGCACCATCACATACATAAGATTTATATTCCTCTCATCAAGAAAATCCTTAAATCCCATTATGCTGTCGGTAATCTCACCTATAACACTGTCGTCTCTCACCGGACTGATGCAGGTAAGATAGCCGTTTCGCAGAGTTATGACCGCATCATAGTCCTCCTCCTGAACCTTCCAGCCTATAAGTCCCTCATAGCCTGCAGCCAGCTCGGTGAGTTTCGTCTGCATCGGAAGCCCATCCGTCGCATACCACTCAGCCTGCGCTTCAATCTTCCCCACAAGTGAGGTATATTTTTCCAGAGTACTCATATTCTTACTTATGTTGACGTACATATCCTCCTTCGCATACGGGTATATGTCCGCCCAGTCTATCTTTGTAGAGCTATTCTTGTCATCATCCGGCGTCACATCATTGTCACCCTCCAGAAAAAACGCGACCACCGGATTGTAAATTCCCATTTTTTCATATACAACATTCTTAATAACAATTCTCAAAATGATAAATATAAACATCAAAAACAATATTCCCATACAGCACATGGCGGTAATTCTGTATACCGTATTGCCTTTTACGGACTGCCCGCCGGCTTTATCGTTATGTGATATTGGTTCTGCCTGATTTTTAACCACTTAATAAACCCTCCCTGCTAGAAATTCAGATAAATGAATGGATTATATGTTGCCTTTATACATATAAGAATTGAGGCAATGAACACAACAACCATACACACTGAGGCAAGCACATTTTTAAACATAGGTTTCTTTTCAAGTAATTCTCCCACCTTAGAAACAACAGGAAATGAAAAAATGACTGCCGCCACAAATATGACCGCTGAATTTTTTACACAGTCGATAAAGGTTGCGTCAATGAAGCCCGTCGCTCCTGCCCCGAACATATTTCCAATGTATTGTCCTGCCGCGGTTATGCTGTCAGCCCTGAAAAGCACCCAGCCTAAAATGACGAAAAGCATGGTATATATATGCATATACCAGCCATTTTTCTTATGAAAGCCTGTGAGCTTCTCAAACATAAGAAGCACGAAATATAATAATCCCCAGCATATAAAAGTCCAGTTGGCGCCATGCCATACACCGGTCAGGAACCACACGACAAATATATTCCATATATGCCTTCCCTTGCTAACCCTGTTTCCGCCAAGGGGTATATAGACATAGTCCCTGAACCAGGTGCTGAGTGTGATATGCCATCTTCTCCAGAATTCTGTTATGGACTTGGATACATACGGAAAATTGAAGTTTTCAAGGAAATGGAAGCCGAACATTCTTCCAAGCCCGATTGCCATATCCGAATATCCCGAAAAATCAAAATAAATCTGCAGGGTGTAAGCTGCCGCACCGAGCCATGCCATCGCAACGGACATGCCTCCCTCCGTTGCGAACGCAATATCCGCAATTTTCCCGACATAATTGGAAATGAGAATCTTCTTTCCAAGACCCACAACGAATCTTCCAAAACCATCGGCAAAATCCTTCCTGCTCTCAACCCTGTTAACTATCTCATCAGCAACCGTCTCGTATCTTACAATAGGACCCGCGATGAGCTGCGGGAACATTGAGACATATAAGCCTACATACAGAAGATTCTTCTGAACCTTGGCTGTGCCGTAATACACATCAAACACATAGGACATAAGCTGGAATGTAAAAAATGATATTCCGATAGGAAGTGCAATATTTACAACCATGCTGTCATTGTGAAGCAGATAGCTTATATTTTTTGTTACAAATGTAAGGTACTTAAAGACGAACATAAGTCCAAGGTTATACACTACGGACAGAATCATCCCAAGCTTCATCCCAGGCGTATTTCCTTTTTTTGCCATTACGTCAACCATAAGCCCCAATGCCCAGTTCACAATAATTGAAAGCGTCATCAGGAAAACGAACACCGGCTCACCCCATCCGTAGAAGAAAAGGCTCGCAATCAGAAGAACTATATTGCGAAATCCCCTCTTTTTCACAAAAGGGTTATAATAAACCGCAATCACAACCGGCAAAAATAAAAATAAAAATACTGTTGAAGAAAAAACCATTTACACAATTCCTTTCACACTAAGCGCACTCATTCTGCGCGGTACTCTGAATCCACTATCAAGACCTGTAAACCCACTTTGTAGGAAATTATAACCTATTTTCTTATATTTAGCAATAGAACACGTTTGTCAAAAACTTTTTATAAAACATAAAATCCCCGCTCTGCTACATAATCATGCATAACGTAAAACACATGCTGATGTAACAAAGCGGGGATAATTTCCGCTAAAACTCTAACTGATCAACAACCCTGTACTTGTGGTCTGTGTGAAGCAGATGGTGTGACTCAGGTGACAATGGTTTGCCAAAGAACTCCTTGTATATTGTGTGTATCTGCGGATTGCAATGGCTGAATCGTATCTGCTTGTTCTTGTCAAGCTTATATAATTCCTTCGCCCTGTCCGCCGCCATCTCCACCCCATCGTGGATTGGCTGTCCGCCACCGCCTACGCAGCCGCCCGGACATGCCATGACCTCGACAAAATCGTATGCCGCATCGCCGCGCTTTACCGCCTCTAATAGCTTTCTGGCATTGCCAAGACCATGAACCGTCGCCGTCTTGACTTCGACACCTCCCACGTCAAAGGTCGCCTCCTTCCATGGTCCGTCCCCCAGACCGCGCACAACCTTAAAGGCATCAGGGTCAGGATTCTTTCCTGTCACGAGGTTATAAGCTGTACGAAGTGCCGCCTCCATAACACCGCCCGTAGCTCCGAAGATGACACCCGCGCCCGAGTACTCGCCAAGAGGTGAGTCGAACTCCTCCTCATCAAGTGCCATAGGATACACGCTCTCAGCCCTTATCATTCTGACAAGCTCCCTCGTCGTGATGACAATATCGACATCCTGGCCATATCCCGCATCCGCCATCTGAGGAAGTGCAGCCTCCTCCTTTTTGGATACACAAGGCATAATGGATATCGAGCATATTCTCGCCGGATCGATGTCAGCCTTCTTTGCAAAATAGCTCTTAGTAACCGCACCGAACATCTGCTGAGGTGACTTTGCTGTTGAAAGATGGTCGACAAACTCAGGATACTGTGACTTGACAAAACGCACCCAGCCCGGACAGCAGGACGTAAACATAGGGAACTTGTTGAGATTTCTCCTCTTGAGCTTCTCTACAAACTCCGTTCCCTCCTCCATGATGGTGAGGTCTGCTGAGAAATTCGTATCGAATACATAGTCGAAGCCCATGTGCTTCAATGTAGCGGCAAGTCTCTTCTCGGTAGCCTGCTCATTGGTCATGCCAAGCTGCTCACCCCATGCTGCACGAACCGATGGTGCCACCTGTACAACCGTGATTACATCAGGATTGTTGAGTGCGTCAAACACCCTATCCGTGTCATCGCGCTCTCTTAGAGCCCCGACAGGACAGTGGGTTATGCACTGACCGCATATGGAGCAGTCCGCCTCCTCGATAGGGCGGTTTCCGGATACATTTACCGTAGTTCTGCTTCCGGTATTCACCACATCCCACACGCTCAGACTCTGAACCTTGTCGCATATCTGTATACAGCGCATGCACTTGATACATTTGGTATTGTCCCTTATAAGCGGAAAATCCATATTCCACGAAGTCTTTTCAAGCTCCTCGCGGAAAGGCACGTCTATGATTCCAAGGTTGTTTGAGATGGACTGAAGCGAACAGTTACCGCTTCTGACACAGGTTGCACAATGCCCGTCATGCTGTGAGAGAATCAGTTGTACATTCATCTTTCTTATTTCTCTAACCTTAGGTGAGTTGGTGTATATCTCCATGCCCTCCTCAACCTTATTGTTGCAGGCAGTTATGAGCTTATCCTTGCCCTTTAACTCCACAACACACACGCGGCACGCCGCAATCTCGTTAATCTCTTTGAGATAGCAAAGATGAGGGATGTTTATTCCTATACTTGCAGCCGCAGCCATAATTGTAGTTCCTTCCGGAACGCTTAACTTTCTGTTGTTTATTGTAAGATTTACCATATCGCAGCTCTGCCTCCCTTGAACTTTCCGTAGCCGAAGTGGTCACATCGTAAGCATCTTGATGCCTCCTGACATGCCTCCTCCTCGCTCATTCCACATTCAAACGGTTCAAAGGTGCACTTGCGCCCGCCTGCCTCCATCTCGGACAGATTCACGCGGCCGCATGCAGGCTTATCGTCAAGGCTCGCCGAAGGAATATCCACGTCCACACTGATAAGGTGGTGATAGCCGAGATATTCGTCGATGTTGGCTGCCGCAACCTTGCCTGCCGCAATCGCACGGATGACGGTCGCCGGTCCCGTAACGCAGTCTCCACCCGCAAAAACACCCGGAAGGTCGGAAATCTCGCTGTCTGCCATAGCCTTTATATTTCCCCTCTTGACAGGGATACCTGCCTCCTCAAAATGTCTTGTCTCGATACCCTGACCGATAGCCACGATAACGATATCACATGGTATTCTCACTTCCTCCTTCATGGAGTCGACAGGCCGTGCCCTTCCCCACGCGTCAATCTTTCCTATAATCTGAGGCTTAGCCCAGAGAGCCTTCACATTGCCATCCTCGTCAGCCTCTATCCTGACAGGTGCGTGGAGCTCATACAGCTCACAGCCCTCCTCAAGCGCGCCGTCTACCTCCTCAGGAAGTGCTGTCATATCAAGCTTGCGCCTTCTGTAGGCTATGATTGACTTCTTTGCACCGAGTCTGACAGATGAGCGCACACAGTCCATCGCTACATTTCCGCCGCCGATTACAACCACTGTTTTTCCCGTAAAATCAGGCATGTTCTCGTGCCCTATATCATTCAAAAGCTCGACAGCGGATATAACGCCCTTGCTGTCCTCGCCCTCGATTCCAACCTTCTTATCCTGATGAGCTCCGATGGCGATGTACACCGCGTCATACTCCTCGCGCAGCTGTTTTATGGTGATGTCCTCACCTATTTTTGTGTTGTACTTAACTTCAACTCCTGTTGAAAGAATTGCATCTAAATCCTCCTGAAGCCTCTCTCTCGGGAAACGATAATTCGGGATACCGTACCTTAACATGCCCCCGAGCTTCGTTTTCATCTCATATACGACACATTTATGACCCATGAGCGACAAAAAGTATGCCGCCGAGAGTCCTCCCGGACCTCCGCCCACAATTGCAACCCTCTTACCGGTAGGCTCACCGCACTCCGGCACAGGAACCTTTCCCGCATGGTCGACTGCAAATCTCTTGAGACCGCGGATATTTATCGAACTGTCGATCATGTTGCGTCTGCAGCGCGCCTCACAAGGGTGCTCACATATAAGTGCACAAGCCGTAGGAAACGGATTATCTTTTCTGATAAGCCTTACTGCGTCGGCATATCTTCCCTCACCCACAAGTGCGACATAACCCGGAATATCAACTCCTGCCGGACAGAGTGCAACACAAGGCACAGGCTGCGTTATGTGATATGTACACTTTCCTGTCTTGATATGTGCAATATAATCGTCCCTGAAGCCTGCAAGACCTCGCATAACCATTCCTGCCGCCTCATAACCTATGGCACAGTCGGCAGAATTATTGATGTCCTTCGCAAGCTTCTCAATTGTATCTAATGTGCCCATATCCGCTCTTCCGTCAAGCACATCCGATATAAGGTTGGCAAGCTGTCCAAGCCCTACACGGCATGGTACACATTTGCCGCAGGTCTGTGCATGGCACAATCTGAGAAAATTGAGTGCAAGATCAACCGGGCATATTCCCGGAGGGCTGGCAATAATCATGCGCTCAAGATCCTTATACAGGCTCTCAACGGTCTGTCCTGCCACATTTGCTGTGGCAATCTTAAGTCTGCTCATAATTCTTCTCCATTCTTCACAAAATTTCGTACTTATGTATATCTTATACGATTTAACACACTAAAGTCAATGAAAGATAAATAATAGACAAACTTATCACTTTCTTATATTCTCTATCGCCTTATAGACATTTAACGTACCATATCCGAACAGCGGGTCGGGATATCTATAGTCCTCCCTTCTGCCCGCGCCGCTGATGAGGAAATTTTTCACGGTGTACGAGCGCATGTAGGGGTAAAATCCCTTTACAATTCCATACTCGAGAATGAGTGCCGCCCCTCCTCCGGTTATCGCCGCTGCAAGGCTGCTTCCCGTCATCTGCCCGTATGAATCATCTCTGTCAGGCATCGGACATAGCACCTTCACTCCAGGTGCAACGATATCCGGCTTGCTGCCGCTGTAGGCAGCCCTGCCCCTGCCGCTTCCTAAGTATATGCTCCCGTCCCTGTAGTTGTATGCCCCTACCGTGATAGGAACATTGGTATTTCCTGGGTCCGTTATCGTATTGTACGGGTCGGGCTGCAAAAAATATGTGTCCGACCACAAAAATTCCCTGTTGTTTATCCACATGTTAAAGCCGCCCGATAACACTGAATAGCCGTACACCCTTATCGTCCATATTCCCGGAGACGGCGTTAAGAAACGCAGCGTCACGAAATTAAGCCCGGACACCGCCTGATTCAGCCCGTAAAAAACCTCTATCTGCGTCCCTTCCAGTATGAACCTCAGCGTCGTCCTCTCATTTATCTTTGGCGGAACTCTCTGCTCCACGCGCCCTATCGGCGAAATAAATTCAAGCGAGAACACCTCGGGCGGTTCTGACCACAGGACGCAGTAAAAGCCCTTGTCATTTTCCCCAACTCTTATCTCAACAGGAATATACTCCGCATCGGGCAGAAGATTTCCCCGAAAATGAAGCCTGCTGTTGGCGTAATTTCCCGTGCATGTCGTCACGCACCTTCCTATATTTCTCCCGATATTGTCAAGATAGTCCGAGAGCACCGTACTCCCGGCATGCGAAGATATGTTGGTTCCAAGCCCTACCACTATGGATATTGGCATGCCTGCCATTCGCGCGTACTGCTCAAGGAACTTCACGCCCAGTATTATGTCAATCTCCGAATAGCACAAGGCGCTGTCATTTACAAGGTAAAATTCCCGCAGATATCTCTTCGCCTGCCTAAGTTTTACGACCACAAGCCTCGCACCCGGTGCCGCCCCTGTAAAGCCCTGCTCAGGCTTCTCCTGTCCTGCCGCAAGCCCTGCAAGCATCGTCCCATGTCCGCCCGCCGCGTCCGTAACCGGAACTATCTCCTGCGGATTTGGCGAGGATAGCGCCTCATTTATCATGGCATTGTTGTACACCTTCCCATACATCACCATGCTGTCGAGCCCACGTTCCGCGTTTATGTCTGCCGTTGCTTCCTTCGTTATTCTTCTGCTGCCTTCCTGCACACCGCCTGCCGTCTTGCCGTTTATTGTAGGGCTTTCCACCGTCTGGTCCCATACCGCATCTATAATGCTGCTCCCATCCTCACGCACAAATACTTCATGCTCATACCTTATCCCAGTATCGACTATGCCTATAAGCGTTCCTGTCCCACGCAGTGCAAGAAACGGCTGTTCCCTCACCTGTGTTATGCCTGCCGCGCCCATGGCTCCATAATCCTGTGTTCCGTACACAACAGGAAAAGAGGTGTACCCGAAATTCCCGTAGTTCACCTCTCCCGTTTCATTCCTATTAAGATGTATTATTCCCCATCTGTCATCTATCTGTGTCACACAGTAGTCCCTAAAGCCCTCCGCTCCCGGTGCAAACTCATCGGAGTGCCTGTACAAAAGATCAATATATTCCTCGCCCGTTATATATTTTCCGCAGTTATCCATCAAACTTCCTGTATGTTTTTTCTAAATATTATGAGCATTCCGCAAAATTATGCTCTCAACATACAAATATGCCTGTGGGGTTGTTGCATTGACCGAAATTGCAAATCAAGAAGGAATTTTAAAGAATTCCGACATTGCAGATACCTTATGGTGTAAAATACATTATCTCCCTTTTTACAAAAGTGTGTCTGATGCATACTAACTCATAATTATACGAAACACCACTCTTTTATTCATTTTCTATTCATTTCTGGCTAATGGGTATTCATTTTTACACTAAGTTGTCGTGCAATTTATTAGATTTGAATTTTGAAAGAGCCAGCACCTTGAATGGACTGGCTCTTTCAATATCTCATGTAATTGACAAACTGGAAGTTTCCATTTATTTCTTTTTGCGGTATTTGGGTTCAATACCTACTACATACGCTACCATAGCCGCAATACTAATAAGCATTGCACCCAATATAGGTATAATAATCAAACCCGAATTCAGCCCATCTAATAAAGGCAATCCAATTAACGTAAACAAAATACCATACACGCACCACAATATGCCCAAAGCACGATTATAGCCTTTCACATCTTCTATGGGCGCTACCTCGGCATTTGCCCAAAAACCGAAAGGTTTTGCTTTCTTGGAATTAAAATCATAAATGCCCATTACAATAAATAATACGCCGATTATTACACAAATAACAAATGCTATTAATCTTCCTTCCATAATATGTATCCTTTCTTTGTAGTTCTGTAAATTCCGGTTTGTATAACAGTAATCTAACACATGTTGATAAAAAATACTACATCCAAACTAATGTTTGTGATTTGTTTTCCATAATAGTTTCTTTTCAAAAATATTTTATATTTTCTATATCTTGGTGTTTGAAAAACAGTCTCATAGACATTGGTTAATGCTTGTACTCATTGCCTTAAATGCTCACTCACATGATGTGCAGACGTAAAAATATTTATAGGCACAAGAACAAAAATAGATGATTTTGAAATAGTCTGAATATTTCAAATATTGTTAGAAAATAGGTGCCTATGAGTACAACAGCAGTTGAAAAGAGATTACAGTTTGAAAAAGCTGTAGTAGATATAAGTCATTTACTGAAAATTATGGTCTTATTACACATTATTCGCACTTGTTAGAATGGCAATGGCAAGAAGCTGTGAGGGCTACTGTTGTTGGTATTTCACTTACTGAACTAGCTAAAAATATCAACGTGTCAACTAAGACCGCATGGCTATGTAGAATGAAAATATATGATACTCTTAAAAATATCTATGGTTATTGTGATACTTTTAATAGTATCGTTGAAGCTGATGGAAAGTATGAGCGAATTTCCTTTAAAGGTTGTAAAGATAAATCTTTCTTTATTGACAAATTAGGAAGATTGCCACGACACCATAGAAGTCATGCCCAGCGCATTGCTTATCTCGGTGATGATTACGACAGGCTGTATGCTGAAAATGACACCTTGTTGAAGGAAATGATATGCAGTAGTCAAAAACGAATGGTAAACCTTTGATGTTGAAGAAGTGGGTTTAGGATGTGGTTGTGGTGTTGGAGTGTCTCCATAAATCTGTCTTAATTTTTCAAAAAGTGCCTTTTGTTCTTCTGGTGATAAACCACTTAAAATTTGTTGTAGTTCTTCATTTGTGAGTGCCATAGTATGAACCTCCATGTAAAAATAAAATTCATACTCTCTAATGCACTCTATGAATATAAAAAGGCTCTCCAGATTATCTGAAAAGCCTCTTAGGATTGTATTTGAATTGGGACTACTTGATTTTCTAATTGCTTACGCAATTCGTGAAATGTATAATTATACTGTCTTGGTATTAGACAAACAAAGGTAAATAGGGACTTATATTTTAGAAAATCATATCAGATGAGGAAAAAGAAACTTCGCGCAATGTATTTATACGCAAATATTATTTTTTCGACTCCATAAACGACATAGCCAAACGCTACTCATTCACCGAAAGCAAGGTCAAAAATATGCTGTATCACTCACGTAACAGATTAAAAAAATATCTTGAGAAAGAAGGGATTGAAGTATGAACATTCCAAAACTTGTTATCGCTATGAATTATATTGACGATGACCTCATCTCCGAAGCAGTCATGTATAGACCGTCATACATACGATTGGTATGGCTCCGCTATTGTGTTATTGCAGCCTGTTTGTGTACGATTATATTTGGCACAATCAAAATCAGCCGTAATTTGTCCCCTGATTCTGATAGCAATACCCCCGTCTACGGAGTGCTTGCAGAAATAATTGAGATTAGCAGTGACGGAATATACCAGGTAAAAATTACCGGAGAAGATAAAAATTTTATAATAGGCGATATTGTTACCATCAATTGTAAAAATATCAACGACAGCTCTAATGCTCCCATGCTTAAAATAGGTGATATTATTGCAATAACATATTCGCACTATGAAAAAACATCATTTTCATACGAAATTACACCCGGACAAATCCACCTAATACAGCCCGACTCAAATTAAAACCACCGATATTTAAACAGGACAGGGGCATCCCCCCTGTCCTGCCATATCATGGCTATATCAAAGCCATGTTCTATTTTCTCCTTTTACGCCGGCAGATACCCCGCCGTTCTCATCTCTACGAGCGGGCCGCCCTTTTTCTCGATATAGGCTCTGGTTATAGTCACCTTACCGATATTATCATCCTTAGGTATCTCATACATGATGTCGAGCATGAACTCCTCGATAATTGAGCGGAGCGCCCTCGCGCCCGTCTTTTTCTCGAGCGCCTTCTCAGCGATAGCCTCTATCGCATCATCGTCGAACTCAAGCTTGACCTCATCGAGTTCAAGAAGCTTCTCGTACTGCTTGAGTATTGCATTCTTCGGCTCCTTGAGTATCTTGATAAGCATGTCCTTCGTGAGCGCGTCGAGCGTGAACACTACAGGAAGCCGTCCTAAGAACTCAGGTATCATGCCGTATTTTCTCAAATCCTCTATCGTCACCTGTGAGATAAGGTTCTCAACCTTGTCATACTTATCCTTCAAATCCGCCATGAAGCCGATGGAAGCCTGCTTATTGAGACGCTCCTTTATGATATCCTCAAGGTCGGGGAAAGCACCGCCACAGATAAAGAGAATGTTTCTGGTGTTGACTGTCACAAGCGGAACCATCGCGTTCTTGCTGTTAGAGCCGACAGGAACCTCTATGTCCGCGCCCTCTAAGAGCTTTAACATTCCCTGCTGAACCGACTCACCGCTCACATCGCGGCTTCTGGTCTCCTTCTTCTTGGCAATCTTATCTATCTCATCAATAAATATAATGCCCTGTTCAGCCTTCTCAACATCGTTGTCGGCCGCCGCAAGAAGCTTTGACACAACGCTCTCGATATCATCGCCAATATAGCCCGCCTCAGTGAGCGAGGTCGCGTCCGCTATCGCAAGAGGCACATTTAAAAGCCTTGCAAGTGTCTTTACAAGGTAAGTCTTACCGCTTCCCGTAGGTCCTATCATAAGCATATTGGACTTCTCTATCTCTATGGAATCCATCGTGTCTGTCGCAACCCTCTTGTAGTGGTTGTAGACAGCGACAGAGATAACCTTCTTAGCGTACTCCTGGCCGATAACATACTCGTCAAGCTTCTCCTTAATCTTGTGAGGCGCCGGAATATCCTTGAGGTTGATGAGAGGAACCTTCTTCTCACCCTCCTTCTTTTTCTTGATCTTCTGCTTCTTGGGAATCTCCCCGGCAAAATCCGACATGTTCATAAAATGTATGCCCGGCATATCCTTCGAGAGCTTCATCATCTCATCATAGTTGAAATCGCCCTTCATGATGGTATCCATCGAGCGCTGCATACAGTCAGGACACACATACATCCCCATACCCATCTGTATCATCTTGCCCGCCTTGCTCTCCGGGCGGCGGCAGATGGAACAGACCTTCTCGTACTCATCATCATTGCTCTTACTGTCACCGTTTACCGTGCCGTTATTGACACTGTTTACCTTAGACTCCTCGCTGTTATCCATGTTATTTCTATCTTCTGCCATATCTTACTCCTTCTTTTCCCTCCATATTAGTGTCAGCAACTATATAAATAGGTCTGTCCTTGACCTCGAGATAGGTCTTTGCAAGGTACTGTCCGAATATTCCCATGAAAAACAACTGCAATCCGCCTAAAAATGTTATTATGCATGTCATTGAAGCCCAGCCTGCCACAGGGTCCCCGAAAGCAAACTTTCTCACAATAATAAAAACCACCGCAATAAAAGCTATGAGACAGAACAAAATTCCTATAAACGACGCAAAAACCAACGGCGTTGTGGAAAACGCCACAATACCCTCTATACTGTACTTAAACAGTGACCAGAAATTCCACTTTGTCTGCCCTGCCACACGCTCTACATTCTCATAAGCAAGCCACTTCGTCTTAAAGCCTACCCAGCCAAACATTCCCTTTGAGAAACGATTGTACTCGCGGCAGTTTAAGAGCGCGTTGACAAAGCGCCTGTTCATCAGCCTGAAATCTCTTGCCCCGTCGACCACCTCGGTTGTCGACATCTTTCCCATAAGCTTATAGAACATTCTCGCAAAAAAAGACCTTATCGGAGGCTCCCCCTTGCGGGTTACACGTCTTGCAGCCGCACAGTCATAGCCCTCCTTCGTAACCGCATCATACATATCTATAAGAAATTCCGGCGGGTCCTGAAGGTCTGCGTCCATTATTGCAACGTAATCACCGTCAGCATATGCAAGTCCTGCATACATTCCTGCCTCTTTTCCAAAATTCCTCGAAAACGACACATATTTTACAATAGGGTGTGTCTGTGCTATCTCCTTCATCACCTCAAACGTGTTGTCCCTCGAGCCGTCGTTTACCAGCACAACCTGAAAATCCACATAATCCATCTTAGCAATTATTCTATCTAAAACCTCGATAAACTTAGGCAATGCCTCACTCTCATTATAACAAGGCACAACAACGGAAATTAAATCTTTCATCCGAAAACCTCCCCTGCCAATGTTTCGCACCGGCATAAATCAGTCCATGTATACTCTCAAAAATTATCATCGTCGCAGTAATAATCATAAATGCTGCAACTATTTATACAGTATACACAATATATATCGATATTGCAAGAAAAAGCGGAAGCGGATATATACGCCTTACACATACAATATCCGCTTCCACTCACTATATCAGACTGTTGTATCACACAACAGCAGTTATATTTTTTTCACTTTCACCGTTTTATACATTTATCTGTTGCTGTTTGTCTGCGGCTTCTCCGTCAAAGTTACCGTTGTCGTGTTCTCGACAAACTCGCCGTTCTCAAGGTGTGAGTAGGTAACCTCCACCTCCTCGCCGACCTCATAGTACTGCATCATGTTCACAAGTGTCTCCCAGGAGTCAACATCCTTGCCGTCAAAGCTTGTGATGACATCATTCACCCTAAGGCCTGCTGCCTCTGCCGCCGAGCCCTCTGAAACACTTCTGATAAGAACGCCAACCGGCCAGCCATAGGTCTGTGAAATCTCAGATGTTACCGAGCTTCCCGATACTCCAAGATAACCTCTCTCATCATTGTCGAGTGCCACTCTTGTCGTCTGTGTTGACAGATCATCAATTATATCCTTAACGGACTCGATTGAGATGGCATAACCCATACCCTCAACCTTGGTATCCGTCATCTTTACGGAGTTGATACCTATTACCTCTCCCTCTGCATTGAACAATGCACCACCGCTGTTTCCCGGGTTGATTGCCGCATCTGTCTGGATAAGGTGCTCATATACAACCTCGTCAACAGTGAGGCTCTTGTCAACCGCACTTACAATACCTGTTGTTACGGATATTCCATAGCCTGCTGCATTACCTATGGCGATGGCAGCCTCACCGACCTTCACATCAGTGGAGGAACCGAGCTTAGCTATTGAGATGGCTGACATTGTAGAATTGCTTATGTCATCAAGCTTAACCGCAACAACCGCAAGGTCACTGTCAGCCTTCATGCCCTTGATAACCGCATCCACCTCAGCGCCGTCACCGAAGGTTACTTTAAGATTATTCACATTCTCTACGACATGAGCGTTGGTCACAACCAGAAGCTCCTTGTCATTTGCTCCGATAATGATACCCGAACCGCTCACGCTCGCCTCGTAGGACTGTGGGTAATTGCCCCAGAAGCTGAAACCATAGGAGCTGCTTGTAACTGTCTGTGTACCGCTTATTGCGACAACAGAGCTGATGACGTTATCTACGATATCCGATACATCCAGAACCTTTGCACCCGATGTGGCTGAGTTCGATGACACGCTTGTAAGTGTGGAACCTGCAGTTGATGCATCAGTTATTCCTGCAAGATAGCTCTTGTTAAGCTCCTTTGCAATCTGGCTCAACTGCTCATCAGTAAGCTCTGTCGAGGACTTTGCAGGGAAGTTAATGTATCCGGCATACATTGCTCCATAGCAGGATGCTCCCGCAACCGCGCCAATCACGACCGCACACGCAACACCTCTCACAGCCCTGAACATGAAGCCGTGCTGCTTCTTCTCCTTCTTTGCCTTAGCCTTCCCTGACTTCTTATCATTGTTGTCGTTATTGTTGTCATTGTTCGTGCCGTACAGGCTGCTGTAGGCTGACCGGCTTTCAAAGCTGCTCTGGCTGTAAGTTGACCGGTATGCATTCTCGCTTGACGCTGCCGATGCATCTGACGCATTGACTGTGTTCTGTGACATATCAGAGCTGTTCATCTGCGCGCTGCTGTTCACGGTTGTGTTCATGTTCATCTGTGCATTGCTGTTAACCGCTTCATTTACATTCATCTCTGTGCCGCTGTTAACTGCTTCGTTTACATCCACCTCTGCACCGCTGTTAACAGCTTCGTTTACATCCACCTCTGCACCGCTGTTAACTGCTTCATTTACATTCATCCCTGTATTGTTGTCATTGTCACTCTTATTGTTAAATCCATACTCGTTGTTATCCATATTATTACCTCCTTATTTATCTTGAGGGCTTTTCCTATCTTCGTTTCCCTCTCTCTTTTATGAGTACACTATAACAACGAATTGTGTTCTTTTTGTGATAAAAAAGTGAATGAATTGAGAAATGTTTCCACAATTCATTCACTCTGAAATTTAGCTGTCTATGATTTTACAGATGAAGCACTCTCTCCCTGATTTCCTGGGTTCTTCCCTGATTCCAGAACTGCGTTCCGATATATCCGCAGGTACGACGCGCCACATTGAGCGTGTTCTCGTCCCTGTTGCCGCACTGTGGGCACTCCCAGACAATCTTCTTATCCTCATCTACCACGGTCTGTATCTCACCGGAGAAACCGCACTTCTGGCAGTAGTCGCTCTTGGTGTTGAGCTCGGCATACATGATGTTCTCGTATATGAACTTGATGACCTCGAGCACCGCAGGTATATTGTGCTGCATGTTCGGAACCTCGACATAGCTGACCGCTCCGCCCGTCGAGAGAGCCTGGAACTGCGACTCAAAGGCGAGCTTGGAGAATGCATCGATAGGCTCTGTCACATGTACATGATAGCTGTTGGTTATATAGCCCTTGTCCGTAATTCCCGGAATAATTCCAAATCTCTTCTGGAGGCACTTGGCAAACTTGTATGTAGTGCTCTCAATAGGTGAACCGTAAATGCTGAAGGCTATATTGGTGTTGTCCGTCCACTCCCTGCACTTGTCGTTCATGTGCTCCATAACCGAGATTGCAAACGGAGTAGCCTCAGGATTAGTGTGCGAAAGCCCCGTCATATATTTTACACACTCGTAAAGTCCGGCATAGCCGAGCGAAATCGTCGAGTATCCGCCGTAGAGAAGCTTGTCTATCTCCTCACCCTTCTTAAGGCGGGCAAGCGCGCCGTTCTGCCAGAGTATCGGCGCAACATCCGAGAGTGTACCTTTAAGTCTGTTGTGGCGGCACATAAGTGCACGATAACACAGCTCAAGTCTGTCATCAAAAATCTCCCAGAACTTAGTGTAATCTCCACCGGAGGTGAGTGCCACATCGACAAGGTTGATTGTCACAACCCCCTGATTGAAACGTCCGTAGAACTTATAGTTACCGTTCTCGTCCTTCCAGGGATTGAGTGCACTTCGGCATCCCATAACAGGAAAACAGTTACCCTCCTTGAGTTCCTTCATCTTCTTCTCTGAAATATAGTCAGGCACAAGTCTCTTGGCTGAACATCTCGCTGAGAGCTCCGTGAGGTAAAAATACCTGGAGCCCTCCGTTATATTATCGTCCTCTAAGACATATATAAGCTTAGGGAATGCAGGTGTCACCCACACTCCTGCCTCGTTTTTAACACCCTGAAGTCTCTGCTTTAGAGTCTCCTCTATAATCATGGCAAGGTCTGCCTTCTCCTGATCATTCTTAGCCTCGTTGAGGTACATGAAAACGGTAAGGAAAGGTGCCTGACCGTTGGTCGTCATAAGCGTGATAACCTGATACTGGATTGTCTGCACGCCCTTGGTAATCTCCTTTTTAAGTCTCGACTCGACTATCTCGGAAATCTTGTTCTCCGACGGCTTACACTCTAAGAGCTCAAGCTCCTCCATGACGTCCTTGCGAATCTTCTCACGGGATATATTCACAAACGGTGCAAGATGTGCAAGCGATATGCTCTGTCCGCCATACTGGCTTGACGCAACCTGTGCTATAATCTGCGTCGCTATGTTGCAGGCAGTTGAAAAGCTGTGCGGTTTTTCAATGAGTGTCTCACTGATAACCGTTCCGTTCTGCAGCATATCCTCAAGATTGACCAGATCACAGTTATGCATATGCTGTGCATAGTAATCCGAGTCGTGGAAATGGATTATTCCCTGCTCATCAGCCTCAACAATCTCTGCCGGCAGAAGAAGTCTCCTCGTGATATCCTTGCTGACCTCTCCTGCCATATAATCTCTCTGGACACTGTTTACAGCCGGATTTTTGTTGGAATTCTCCTGCTTAACCTCTTCGTTATTATATTCAATCAATGAAAGGATTCTCGTATCTGTAGTATTCGCCTTCCTGACTAAAGAACGCTTATAGCGGTAGCGAACATATCCTCTTGCAACATCAAATGCTCCGGTGGACATTATCTGGTTCTCCACCATATCCTGTATCTCCTCTACGGACACAGCTCTGTTGAGCTTGTTGCACTTGTACTCCACATAGTCTGCTATATCAGCTATCTGCTCCTTGCTAAGAGGCGCATTGTCTGCCGCAGCGTTAGCCTTCGCAATGGCTGAGGCAACCTTACTCACATCAAATACTTCCTCCGAGCCATTTCTCTTTATAATCTTCATTAAAACCCTCCCAAACAAATAACCACAATATATTGTGTTTCCGTAATGTACAAAATACATTATGCAGTGTCTGCACTTAAATGTCAATACGGAATAATGTACTATTTTTCAACCATTATTTTCTCATTTACAACAGTCTTCCCCATCCGCTTAACCATGCTTATGATTAGCGGTACAACCATAACCATCCATACAACAGGCTCAGAGATAATAATTCCCCAGTAACCTATAACAGGCGTCAAAAGCATCGCAATGAGCACCTTTCCCACAAGCTCAAGCCCGCTCGAAAAGATAGGTGTTATATGGTCGCCCATTCCCTGCAGGCTGTTTCTCAATACGGTTATTGTAGGCACAATCAGATAAAAGCAGGTGTCAAAGCGCTGATACAGACATGCCGTATCTATGACTTCCTGTATGCTCGTGTCCGTTATCGCCACAATCAGATACGGACATATCGTGTAGCTCGCGATAAAAACAATAACACACCATATGTATGAACACCCCAGCGATACCTTCAGGCCTGCGCGTATTCTGTCATAGCGCCCTGCACCATAGTTCTGTCCACTGTAAGTAGCCATGGCCGTGCCCAGCACACTGAATGGCATCATATAGAGGTTTGACAGTTTTCTCGTCGCAGCATGTGCCACTATGGTGTTCGTTCCCAGAGTGTTTATCGCCGTCTGCAATGACAGCGTTCCGAACGCTACAAGTGAGTTCATAAGTCCCATCGACATTCCGCTCTCGAGCATCGGCTTTACAAACTCCTTCTTAAGAACGAAATCCTTCAGATTAAAATGCAGAAAAGCATACTTTTTCCATGTATATATAAAACAGAGCACGGCAGAAACCGCCTGTGACGCAGCCGTCGCCACTGCGGCGCCCCTCACTCCCATATTCAGGTATTTTACACATATTATGTCAAGCGCCACATTCAATACAGCCGATATCACAAGGAAAATGAGCGGCGTGTACGCGTCGCCTATCGCCCTTAGATTTGCCGCCAGCACATTGTATATTATCGAGAAGAAAAGTCCTGCTATAATCACCGTGATATACTCGACCGAGGTTGACCTGTGCTCGTCCATAACATTCATCCAGTCAAGCAGTCCATCCATAAAAATAAGGCTTCCCGCCACAATAAGTGCTGTAACAATAAGCCCCATAAGGATTGAGAGAGCAAATATTTTTCTTGATTTATCGCGGTTCCCGCTTCCGAAGTGCTGTGCCATTATGACCGCAAAGCCGTTAGCCAGCCCGACTACAAAGCCTACAAGCAGGTCATTTAACGTACTTATGGAGCCGACAGCAGCAAGTGCATCATTTCCAAGATATGTGCCGACAATGCGTGTGTCCGCAAGATTGTAGGCAAGATTAAATAGATTTCCAATAAGTATCGGCAGCGCGAAATACAATATTATCTTCGCAGGTCTGCCATGTGTAAGGTCTTTCATGTGATTGTAGATTACCTCGTATGTAAGTTATATTATACATCCCCTCTGCAATACACGAGGCTGACATATCCGATATGTCAGCCTCGTGCTGGGTATAAATATTATCAATCCGGTTGTGAAATTGCAATACATCTTAGGCTGTTTTTTACTGCCTTAGATATATTTTAACACTACTCTGCGGCCACAACTTCCATAACCGCATCGGAGAGTGCTGCGAGCTTGGTCTGTGCGTCGTCGAAGCTTGTACCCTTTACGCCCATGTAGAACTTAACCTTAGGCTCTGTTCCCGATGGTCTTGCACAGCACCATGCGCCGTCATTCAGGTCGTAGTAGAGAACATTCGACTTAGGAAGTCCTGTAGGCTTCTTCCCGCCGGTCTGTAAATCTACGATTACATCCCTGTCGTAGTCTCTAGCTGAGAGAACCGTGAAATCGCCGAACTTCTTAGGTGGATTTTCACGAAGATTGTCAAGCATCTGCTTAATCTTAGCAACACCCTCAACGCCCTTGAGCGTGATTGACTTAAGACCTTCTCTGTAGTAGCCGTACTTCTCATAGATGTTTACCATCTGATCCCAGAGAGTAAGCCCCTGCTTCTTATAGTAAGCTGCTGCCTCGCACAGAGCCATGACAGCCACGATCGCGTCCTTATCCCTTGCATGTGTTCCGACAAGACAGCCGTAGCTCTCCTCAAATCCGAACATATACTCATAGGTATGCTGCTGCTCGAAGAACTTAATCTGCTCTCCGATGTACTTAAAGCCGGTGAGAACCTCGATGAGCTTGAGGTTGTACTCCTTGGCAACCGCATCTGCCATATTCGTGGAAACGATGGTCTTTACGAGCGCGCCGTTAGCCGGGATAAGTCCCTTAGCCTTCTTCTGTGAGAGAAGGTACTCGGCGATAAGCATACCTGACATATTACCTGTGAACGATACATACTCGCCTGTCTTGGAGTCCTTGGCATATACGCCGAGTCTGTCGGCATCAGGGTCTGTTGCGAGAACGACATCTGCGTCCTTCTCCTTGGCAAGCTTGAGCGCAAGTGCGAAGGCTGCCGGATCCTCAGGGTTAGGATAGCTTACTGTAGGGAAATTTCCGTCAGGAAGCTCCTGCTCAGGAACAACATACACGTTCTCGAAGCCGATTTCCTTGAGAACTCTTCTCGCAGGAATATTTCCGGTTCCGTGAAGCGGTGTGTAGACAATCTTCATTGTCTTTCCCATCTCCTTAATAACGTCAGGGTTGACAATCTGCTTCTTGAGCTCTGCTATGTAGGCATCGTCGAGGTCTGAGCCGATGACATTGTAAAGACCTGCTGCCTTAGCTGCCTCCTTGTCCATAGTCTTGACTGTATTGAAATCCGTTACATTAAGTACCTCTGTGATAATCTGCTTATCCTTAGGAGCGGTAATCTGTGCACCGTCCTCCCAGTAAACCTTGTAACCGTTATATTCAGGCGGATTGTGGCTCGCTGTCACGACTATTCCTGCCGTACAGCCAAGATATCTCACTGCAAATGAGAGCTCCGGTGTAGGACGAAGTGATGGAAAAATATAAGCCTTTATTCCGTTAGCTGCAAGACAGAGCGCTGCCTCATCGGAAAATTCAGGTGACATTCTTCTCGAATCAAATGCAATAGCAACACCCTTGTCCTGTGCGCCTTCCTTTATAATAAAGTTCGCAAGTCCCTGTGTAGCTCTTCTGACTGTATATACGTTCATTCTGTTAGTGCCGTATCCGATAACTCCTCTGAGGCCACCGGTTCCGAACTCCAAATCCTTGTAAAATCTGTCCTCAATCTCCTTCTCATTACCTGCGATGGACCTAAGCTCCTCTCTGACCGATTCATCAAAGTAAGGGTTCTCACACCACTGCTTGTAGGTATCCATGTATGACATGCTATCTCCTTCCTGCACCCCCAATAGATGCATACGAAACATTTCCACGGTTATCTGCCCCTGCCTGTCCGCAAACTGTGAACGGACAACATAAGCGCCCACGGATTGTATTTATTTTAACATATCCGTGGACGCTTATCAAGACATAATCAGCCGATAGCAATTGTTATCTTTGTAAAACTATTACAGTTGTTATATATTCCTTTGCTGTATATACATGTATACATCCTCAAGTGTTATATTATCCTTAACCCTTACTGCTTCGTCCGGCAGCCTGTCGCAGACTATCCTATAGCTTCTTCCGTTCATACGCTGCACAATAGTTCCGAACGGATATTTTTTTTTCAGCTCATCCATATTATTATCATCAATATATATTTCGCCCACCTTGTCATATATCATATCTATAAGTTCGATAGGCGAACCCGATATCTCAAGTCTCCCATTATCAAGAAAAAGAACCTCATCTGCTATAGATTCAATATCACTTATAATATGCGTCGTCAGAAGAATGATTCTCTCATCTGATAAGGACGAAATATAATTTCTGACCGCTATTCTTTCCTTAGGGTCAAGTCCTGCTGTCGGCTCATCTAAAAGGAGTACCTCCGGATTTCCTATAAGTGCCTGAGCAAGAAGCAGCCTCTGCCGCATTCCACCCGAAAACTTCCCTATATTGTCATATCTGTACTGGTCAAGATTCAGTGCATTTAACAGTTCCTCAACCTGCACCTGCGCCTTGCGTCTGCTTACTCCTTTAAGATCAGCTATATAATACAGAAATGCCTGAGCAGTCATATCCTTATATACATCCTGCTGCTGCGGCATATATCCGAGCTTCTTTCTGAAGGCTCTCTTTAATTGTGTTATGTTTTCACCGTTATAGGTTATTTCACCACTGTCAGCCTTAATATAATCGGCAATAAGCCTGATTAAGGTGCTTTTCCCTGCTCCGTTCACACCCAGCACACCATATATTCCAGGAGTAAATACATAGTTTACTCCCTTTAAAACCTCTTTTTTTCCATATGATTTTTTTAAATTTCTTATGGCAAGTTCCATGTAATCACTCCCACCTTCTGTTCCACAGCCTGCCGCCGATTACTGTCATTATTACCGTTACAAATACAAAACCAATGAGCATAACCTCAAACCATAATCTGACAAACGCAAGTAACACTACCATCACTGCCACACCTGCTGCCGGCACAACTCCAAGCTGTGCCTTCTGTCCGAGCTTTATTGAAAATGTGGCTGCACATGTACATACCGTCAGTCCCGCTGCCAGTCTCAATGTTAGCAGTGCGACAATATATCCCTTTATGCTTCCTGTATACCCAGAATCCCTCATAAAGCTCAGATTCATTGCTGAAGAATCCATAAACGGCATATCATACCACTTCGCCATTTTCACTGCATCATATCCATACACTAACATAAACAACACTGCCAGCAATGCTATGCACACCAGCATTTTCCTCGCATACAGCCATGAGCCTCCCCTTTTCATCATATAAAACAGTTCCCTTGAATTTAATCCCTTTTCGTAGCTGAAATAGTCTGCCACCATCACCCATATAGCTGCCATGAACAATACTCCGGTTATAAGCTCCCTCTTAATGCTTGCTCTGCCAATCGCATTATTATAGCCATTCTCAGGCATCACCACCGTCTGTATTCCGTATGCCGCTTCCACCTCCTCAAGATAATTAAGCTTATTAAGCAGCATAAAACTTATATTTTTTTTATTCTCCACTTCAATATACTTAACGTATATGTGCATATACTCATCTTCGGTAAGTTCTCCTGCCGCAAGCTTAGCATCCGCTGCCGCCATATCCGCCACCGTCTGTCTTATGTCAGCCTCCAGTTCCTCATATTCTGCCCGCAAGCCGGCTATCCCCTGCTGTCCTATCTCCAAAAACATTTCATCATAGTTAATCTGGTTTTCACCAATATATACTTTATTGTCATTTATAAAGCATATTGCGGTTATATAAAAAAATATGCTGATTACCAATGCCTTTCTGGTTATAAGCAGCTTATACATTTCCTTTATAAATACCGTGCTTTTTGATGCAGACGCGTGTAATTTTTCTGCAAACCATCCTTTTATGCCTGAAGGGTATTCCTCGACAGGCTTCTGATATTCAGCCATCAATACACTCACCATGGATAACACAACTATAAGTGCGATAGTGCAGGTGATAACAACTCCCATAAAATTCAATGGCTTTCCAAAAATATTGGCATTAGAATATCCCACATTGATTCCGGGAACATACAATAAATTTACAAGATTAATCTTTTTTAATAACTGCCATCTGCTGTTCTGCTCAATATTGACATACAGAAGAACCTCTGCCCCCACAAGCACACACAGTCCGATTATGCCAAGACTTGCCGCCTTACAGCCATTTAAAAATACCCACACAAGCAGTGAAAGCATGAAAACTATGGCAAAAAACTGTGCATAATTAATCAGAATATATTCCATGCGGCTGATTTCAAATGTGTAATTTCTGAACATTTCCGTGCTCTGCACAGACACATTCAAATCACAGAAGCCATATAGGGAAAAAGCCTCCAGTAATACTGCAAAATAAATAAATGCACTGACAAACAGCTCCGTACCAAAAAGCTGTATCACATGGCTCATTCCAAGCCGCCCTCTTCCGTCAGGGCAATAATAAGTTATATTGCGGCTCTGTGGCGAATTGAAGTCCAGAAGCATCATCACTACAGCCAGCATAGCCATAGCTATAAAGTAATACAAAGCCCGATATTCCAAAAAAGCTTCAAAACCCATGTCATTATCAAATATCAGCCTGACTTCCCTGATTCCAGCGTAATCCTGCATCGTCTTGATAATATTCTTCAGCCTATAGCCTCCCTGCGCCACAAAGAGCCTGCGTCTGCTCATCGTCTCAGCATTGGAAATTACATTGTCAACGTACTCCCCATACCCACTAAGATATTCAAGTTTTTCACATACAGCACGCAGAATTTTATCAGAGTAATTACTCTTTCTCGCCTCCGATACCTCATTATATGCTGCAGCAAAGTCTAATCCGCTATATGTATCAATATATTTTTCCAATACCCTTCTGTTATCAAGCAACCCTATAAAACCTGTATCCTCCACCTGTCTGAAAAGAAACATTCCTAAACACACAAACAGAATAGATAAAAGAATTATAATATTTTTTTTATTTATAACCGTCTTATATCTATCCATACTAATCCCCATTTCGAATGCGTTTTTTCCTGACGTTTAATCACTATCCAAGCTGGCAGACATTTCATCAAAAGTTTTACAATAATGACATATCCTCATCAAACCAAATCCACTCCTTGGTGCTTTCTATTTCGGACATCGGTATGTACATATATGTCATTACCCGACCCTCTTCCTTGTCAACTACCCCTCGCTGAAATATGTAATTCTCATTTCCAAATATCACACTATCCACACTCGAAACCCGCGGTATCTCATTAAGAATATTTCCATCCAAATCCATGACATACACACCAGGCTGCCGGCCTTTGTCCATACTCTCCAGCAACAGATATTCCCCTATGCACCTTATATTAAAGTTATTGTTTCCATCGCTGCTTTCATATATTTTATTTTCTTTTCCTGTCTTCATGTTCTTTTTGTACAATCCATCATTAATACGGTAAAAGAAGCAATAATTTTCATCCTTAGAAAAACAATATCCGCTAAAATTCCCAAGTTCAATATACTCTGTTTTCCGGGTATTAAAATCATAAGCTGCAAGTCTTGTCGAACTTGCTCCATTTTCAGAAGCCTCCTCCGTCAGATATTCTTTTAAATACAGTTTTGATGAATACCACTGTAACCCATCCTGAATATATTTATCGTCTGTATTTTCATATACTACCTCATCATGAGTTCCATCAAGACTCCTTTTTCTTATAAAAATTGCCTTTCCTCCACCGGCATGGGTGCATGTAATGTATACATCTTCATCCCTGAAATACAGATAATATAAATTCTCTCCCCATAAATCTGCATCTCCTATTTCAAACAACTTCTCTCTGTTATCTCCATCGGTATCCATTCTGCACAGCCATGCATTCCCTTTGTCATTTTTAGTACGATAAATTTTGTCTTTATAATACCATATCCCGGTCAGGTATTCATCTGGTCCACTGCTTGCCATACAACTGCTGTCATTATGACTGCATTCAGGCTTGCTGCATACCGGATACTGCTCTCTTGTAGCTTTATCAAAAAAATATGTCAGAACATGCAGCCCACCAGCATCGCTTTGAGGTATCTGATAATAAAAACCATCCGGCCCGGCTGTTATCTCCCTGATTTTCCATAAAGGCTGAAGCTCCTCATACTCTTTTGCAGTATCATTTGTTATACTATCAGGCGAACTGCCATTTTTGGAACAGGCTGTCAACACCAGCACTAACAACACAATAGATATCCCCTTTATTTTTTTCATTATCCCAGTCTCCTTTTCTGCTTTCAAAATGCTAACCTATGATATTACCCCATTAGTTATATTCAGTCTGATAGTACAATCACCCGTATATCCTCCCACATTGAATACTGCCTCTGCAAAATCAGGCTCAAAATTCCATGTATCACTAAATGAACATGCAGAAGTCTGGTAAGCATCATGAGAATAGTATTTATAATTATTGTTATCGTATACATATCCTTGAATACTGAAGTCCGAAGTCTCTGGGGAAGATGCATCAGCTTATTCTATTACCATTGCCGTCATAACTATATAAGTATATTATTCCATCCTTATCTATTTTGTCAAGCCTGTCATAAAAATTTCCTACACTCCATGTAAGCTGCCATCCGTCATACTCAGTCTCTGACCATAAATGTACCTTTTCCTTTCTTCTAGTAAAAACATAAAAAATATTACTACATGACAATTATATATTACATCTATTCATTCTTCCATGACATTTATGGAATATTTTATTTCACTGGATGTCATGGTCAAATTTATTATTATGTGTAATAATTTTTACAATATTTACAAATTAAAAAGGAGTATATATTTATGAAAAAAAATCTGTACCTTCATCGCTATTATCCTTGTTACTATTCAAGCTTTAACAATTATCAGCACTAATTTCATCCCTGCAACATCTGCAATTTCAATATCCGTTTATTCAGATGACTTAACTTCCAAAGATAATAAAAAATAGAAACAAATATTCTCTATTTGTTTCTATTTGTTTCAATCCATTTTCTATACAACTGCATACGCTGATTTTCTTGCAGATACCATGCAATTTGATACGCATATTCACATAACTCAATATCCTTAGAATCAGCAATTTTTCCACTTGCTACATGATTCCATGGAATACAATATAAAAGAGTCGATAAGGCATCACATCTTTCACATTCAAGTTCCAATGCTATTCCCTGATATGCATGGCAAGTGGATTTTTCGTATTCTCCTGCATTTCCTTCATAATTAGCACAATTTACAAGCAATCTCTCACATTCGCTTGCAAACGCCCTACGCATAACGCCATTTTTCTTCTGATATACTTCGCACATCTTTTCATAAATATCCAGTTGACTGTACTCTTTTCCCCTGTCCATCCAGTAAAAAAATCTATTAATAATCATACATTCTATATTGGTAAAAACTGTTATATCTTCAATTTTATTTATAGAAAATCCCAATATTTGCTCATATATCTGTGCATTCTTTTTATATTCTGTATCTTTCTCTTGTATTTCCAGTTCAGCAGCCTTATATTTTAATACCATTTGATTTATTTTTATGGAATCATCTAATTTTTTCTTTAATTTTTCGAATACTTTTCCAGCCGTTATGTAATCCTCTATCTGACTGCACTGTACCAATACATCCCACATTTTATGTGTTTCCAAGTCATCGGATACTAAAATATCTTCACACATCACTCCTTGTAATTCAATATTATTGAATAATTTTGTAACTGTATTATATTGAGCTGAGACCTTCATATTTAAAATTCTACTAGCTGTTTCTACCGTGCATACTCCATCAGACATTTTCTCAACTGTAATACCTTTCAGGCACCTACGCTCACCTAACATTTTTTCTGCCGAATAGAAACCGCCATCAATATAGTATGGATACCACTCAAACAAATCATAGGTTATATTATTTTTTTCCCTGAGTTTAATAATATCCGCCATAAAAATACTCAATTGTTCATCTGGTTCCATGCCCATCAGATCAATAAGCATATTGCGTTTTTCTATAAGTGAGCATACATAATGCAGTCTTGATGTTTTTCTTAATACGCTGAGAGCTTCCCCAATCTCATTAAGCCACATTCTTCTCTCATAATTCCCCATATTTTCAGGTGGATATACTGTCATAAGCATTTCATTTAACAGCTTAGGATAAATGCACACAAAGTTCCACTCCTCAAATTCATTACTTTTACAATATTTATGGAGTTTATCATATATCGAAGCAGCAACATCATTTTTTCCCAATTCTGCATTAAGTCGTGCAATATTGGCGAGCATAAAAAATTCATATACTGATACACATTTATATGATATATCTTCATTATATTTTGGTTTTGTATATAACACCGTAAATTCATATTTTTTTAATGCTGTATTCAAATCACCTTCAAGTTCAGCAATCCTCGCTTCCATGTATTCAGCAAACTGCTTATTCAGTTGGTTATTATTACAATGTTTTTTCCGATACTTATTAAGTGCTTCTTCTGCCTGTACCAGATATCTAGATTTTATATATTCAAGTATTATAAATCTGTCATACATTTCATCATATTCATCTCTACACAGATATCTGCCAGCCTTACCACCATTCATTCCAAGTCTTTGCAATATAGCAATGATTAAATGAATATCTCCTCTGTGACTTCCATTTTCTATTTTACTAAAAACACCACTACTGCACAATCCATCACAAACCTCTACTGCAGATAAATCTTTCTTATGTCTTTCCATAGCTATTAAGTTTGCTATATATTTATATTCCATCAAGCCCTACCTCTGCCCTCCTGATATATAAGCCATAATTCCTGCACTACATGGTAACCTGTTTTCTTATCTTTTCATCCTCTTAACCATCCCTTTGAACAGCCACATCTGAAGTCCTAAATACGTTGCAAAGCCTGTATCCTTATGTTTTTCACCCGCATTTTTTGAAGTATTCCTAAGCTTGCCGGACAGCCCTTTTATGATACCTTTCAAGTATGCCTTCACAAGCCCCTTCTTTACGAAATACACCATCTTTATAACAATTCCCGCCGCAATAAACGGCATGTTAAATACAAGCTGCCAGACCGGCATATTCTTTCTTAGCATCCACATGCTGTTGCGGGCTGACAGCTCCACCTTGAAGGCATTATGTCTTGAACCGCTCGAAGCACTTCCAAGGTGATACACCTTAGCATACGGATTGTACAGGTTTCTGTAGCCTGCAAGCCTTGCCCTGTAGCCGATATCCATGTCCTCAAGATAGGCAAAAAAGCTCTCGTCAAACAAGCCAATCTCGTCAAATACTGATTTTCTGTATATCGCTGCCCCCGCACACGAAGAAAAAACCTCATGTGGCACCATACAGCCTGATACAGGCTTATCCCTGTCAGGCGCGAAGCCCCAGCCAAGTGCCGCAAGCTCGTCGCCCGCGTCGTCGACAAGCTCATGGTTTCCGTTCTGTATCATAAGCGCCGAGCAGGAGAACACGTCGGGCTTGCCCTTAATCATCTTGTACTGATTTTTCACAAAATTAGGAAATACTATGGTATCGTTGTTTAGAAGCAGCACATACTCTCCATCGGCTGCCTCTATCCCACGGTTTACTGCATAGGCAAAGCCTGTGTTTTCTAAAAGTTCAATCACTCTTATTTCAGGGTAAAGTTCCCTTGCCGTCTCTATACTGTTATCGGTTGAGGCGTTGTCAACCAGAATCACTTCAAGCTCCTCGTAGGTCTGTATCTTTAATGCTTCAAGACAACCTTTAAGAAAACGCTCACCATTATAATTCGGAATAATCACGCTGACCATAATGCCATCTCCCTTTTACTTATATTCACATAACCATTTACTTGTACAGTTCCACGCCCGGCTCATACAGATATGTCTTTTTCTCCTGCCCCTTCCAGCCGTCAGCAAGAAGCCGCATAAGCTCCTCGCGACGTACAAGCAGTGCTGTCCTTGGAAGGCTCTTTATGTTCTGCTGCAATATATTTCTGTTAAAAAGCCCTTTATACCATGCCGGCTTCCCTGCATTTACATGAACCTTGCCAAATGCATCCGTATACTCATCGCCTGAATACACTATAAAGCTTCTGCTGATTTTATCATATATAGGAAAAGCCTGTTTTACAAGAAGCTTTGCTGCTATGGCATCTGCGCTGAGTACATCAGCCTCTCTTACAAGCTCTTTAAGCCAACTCTTTTTTCCGGGCTTTATGCCACACATTAAAATACAGAAATAATCACTTGTATATGACTGAAGTTTTGTCTTGTCAAGCTCATTCATAGCACAAAGCTGCATATTTTCATAGTCAGTATTTTTTCTTAAATATCTAAAATATTTCTGCGCCGTGTCATTATCTCTGACTCCCGTGACGGCAAGCACCACTGAACATTCATTACTATTTATATTTTCGCCATACTCTACCCTGTAAAAGCCCATATCATCAAGCATGCTTACTCTGCCTGTTATTCCCATTCTCGCAAGCTGAGCCTCTATAGCCTTCTTACCTGCCTCATACGCATACAGCTTAGACAAAGGGTTAGAGGCTGTCGAGCTTTCATGGGTGCGCCAATGGTACAGCACGCGTCTGACATGTGCTGTCTTTCCTGCTCTTTCGGTACATTTTAAGATAAAATCATAGTCCTGCGCGCCGTCATACTCCTTCGAAAAACCGCCAACTGCTCTCGCAAGCTCCGTTTTTACCATGAACAGATGACAGATATAATTGTTGCTCCGCAGAAGCTGGGAATCAAAATCAGGCTTAATGTGAGGACAAAAATGCCTTTTTCCCTCACCGTCCATCTTATCCTCGTCCGAATACACACAATCCGCATCTGCTCTGTTTAACTCCTCCACCATACGATAGAGTGCATCCGGCGAAAGTGTATCATCGTTGTCAAGAAGCGCTATATACTCTCCTTCTGCCATGGCTAATGCCTTATTTGTATTTTCGGCAATCCCGCAATTATCTGTCTCCGCATATCGCACACGCTCATCGCCATCTGTAATCTCGGCAACAACGTCCCCGATTTTTTGGGTTCCGGCATCCACAAGACAAAGCTGCCAGTTAAAATACGTCTGGTTTATCACTGAGAGAAGCATCTCCCTGAAATATTCAACAGGCGGATTATACACAGGAACAAGTATGCTTATAAGAGGCTTCTTTGTAAAGCTTCGTCCCCTCTCATAGAAGAGCTCCTCCTCGTCGGGCTTGAGCCTGGCAAAGCTCTCCGAATAATCATCCCTGTCAATAAGCTTTCCTAAAGCCTTCTTGACAAGCTTATCCGGTCCATAATGTTTAATGTAGGCTGAAGCTTTTTTCACCTTATATAAGTTAAATTCCATTATATATCAACCGCCTTTCTTATTTTTCGATTTAAGTTCAAGCCTTCAATTCCGGCTTCCATGGCACCGTCTTTGAAAGACATCTATTATAGTACGGGTCGCCATCAGCAATAATGCCCTGCCATCTGTCACGAAACAATGCCGATTCACGAAGAAATCTCTCATGTCTTTCTCCTCTGTCGTCGTAACCTCTTGACCTCGACTCATAATGAAAAAAAAAGGCCTGCGGGACATATACATTCAAAAGTCCCCTCGTCCTGAGCCTCAGACAGAAATCCACGTCGTTGTACGCCACGGCAAGCTCCTCATCGAGACCTCCGAGCCTGTCATACAGCACCTTTTTCACCATCAGGCATGCGCCCGTCACGGCAGAATAATTCTGTACATGATGTATGCTTTCACGGTATCCTTTTTCAATAAAGGGCACACCCGAATTAGGGTGCACAGCCGTCCTGTCAGGTCCTATCCCTACTATGACTCCGGCATGCTGTACGGTCTTGTCCTCATACAACAGACATGCTCCCACGGCTCCCGTGTTCTCCCTGAGCGCATAGCGCGCCATGGCATAAAGCGAGCCCGGCTCAATAAGCTTCGTGTCGTTGTTTAGAAGCAGCAGAAGCTCTCCCTTAGCAAATCCGACACCATAATTATTGATTGCCGAGTAGTTAAAACTGCCCTCCCATTTGACAACCTTCACTATATCAGGCTGCTGCTTTAAAATTTCATCATAATAGGCAAATATCTCATCAGACTTACTGTTATTTTCGACAATTATTATCTCAATATTCTTATAGCTGTTTACATATAGAAGAGACTCCACACACCGACGCAGATCGTCCACATGCTCATAGTTTGGAATGATAATGGAGATAAGCGTTTCGTTCGCCATATCAATATCCGTATCCGCAGCATTATTTATGCCCGTATACTGATTGTCGTGGCTGATAGCATGTGAAATATGTGAGATTTCATTATCAACCGGCTCGTCGTCCACATACCCCTCATCTTCAAAAAGTGCCCGGCTCACATGCGCTATCCCGCCGCCCGGGAATTTTTCATCTAAGCAGCTACTGCTTATGCATTTATCACTTATGCTTCTATTGTCTGCGCCATTATTGCAAATACATTTCCCGCATATATACCTGTTAAAGCTCCACAGCGACGTTCCCCCTGTCAGCGCACCTGCTGTGTCATCGAATAAATCCTCCCGCACGATAATACAGTTTCCGATATAGTTGTGCGCCTCAAGGTTGTCCGGTGCAAAATCAGGCTTGTACAGGAATTCCCCGTTTCTAAGCTCATCTGTGTATATGACTGCCGGATTTTTTTCCTCTATAATCTTGTGAAGCTCGCACACCATGTCCATGTGAAGCCGAACGCCATCGGTCTTTACAATTCTGTAACCGGAGATTGAAGTATTTTCCCTCTCACTCTCCGAAAAAAGACTGCGCGAATAGAAGAGCCTCTGCTTACGCGCCGATGAGGCCGTAACCATAACATTCAGCACAGTCTTTACAGCAGGCTTTAAACCGCAATTTTTATATACGTTTATCACATGATTTATCATATCCATATCTACACCCATGCAATACTGCAAGCATTGCTTGCAGTATTGCCACCAATAAATAGTTTGAAAGTTTTATTTTCAAACTTATACCCATGCATACTGCAAGCATTGCTTGCAGTATTGCTATCAATAAGTAGTTTGAAAGTTTTACACTGACGCCTCATACACCACCTTGCCGCCGCAGATGGTAAAGTGTACCTTTCCCGGCAGTTCCCAGCCAAGAAACGGACTGTTCACGGCCTTGGATGCAAAGTGGTCTACCACCCATTTCTCCTTCTCACCGAATATCACTATGTCAGCAGGATTTCCCTCCGCGATGCTCACAGGCTTTCTCCTGTAAAATTCCATCGGGTTGCGGCTCATGCATGCCATTAACTGCATGAGCGTGAGATGTCCCGGCTCGACAAGCGACTTTATTCCAAGCCCCAGCGAAGTCTCAAGCCCTGTAATTCCGCTCGGCGCGCTCTCCATCGGTCTTGCCTTCTCCTCGGTGCTGTGTGGAGCGTGGTCTGTTACTATCATATCTATGGTGCCGTCCTTAAGCCCCTCTATAATCTTAAGCCTGTCCGCCTCGGTTCTGACAGGTGGATTCATTCTCGCAAGCGTGCCGTACTCGAGCACTGCCTTGTCCGTCAGTGTGAAATGATGAGGCGTCGCCTCCGCGTGGACATCTGCACCGAGCTTTTTGGCAGTTTTCACATACTCCACGGCGTTTTTCGAGCTGATATGCTGTATGCACACCGATGCCCCCGTGTGAAGTGCCAGCGCGCAGTCCCGTGCCACCATGACATCTTCCGCGGTTCTTGAAGCTCCGCCATAGCCAATCGCCTTGGACACCTCGCCCTGATGTACACCGGGAGCATCGATAAATGCAGGATCCTCCTCATGGAGGCTTATAGGAAGGTTGAGCCTCTTTGCCTCCTCCATCGCCGCCACAAGCACCTTCTCATCCATAATCGGTATACCATCGTCGGTGAAGCCCGCTGCGCCCGCCTTTGCAAGTGCCTCCATATCCACGAGCTCTTTACCGCCGATTTCCTTGGTGACTGTGGCTGCAGACAGCACATGTATTCCCGTCTGTGCACCTTTTTCCAGAACATAGCCGAGTGTGTCCACATTGTCAACCGCAGGCTTGGTATTCGCCATGCAGACAACGGTCGTGAAGCCGCCCCTCGCGGCAGCCGCAGCACCGGTAAAGATATCCTCCTTGTAGGTAAAGCCCGGGTCACGGAAATGTACATGTGTGTCGACGAGACCCGGCGCAGCCACAAGCCCCGTGGCATCGATAACCCTCGCATCATTCTCTGCCCCAATTTTCTGCACGTTCAGCCTGTTCTCCTCGAACATTTCCGCCGCCCCGTCTCCGACCTTCATGATCTGTCCACCGCCGACGAGAATATCCATGACCTTATCCACACCGCTCACCGGGTCAACAACTCTTGCATTTCTAATAAGCAACATACCTGCGTCCTCCAACAATATATATAATCACACTAGTAATATCCGCCTAAATCTTCTTTATTGTATACAGCTCTCCGACCAGCTCAAGGTTCGGGTTGTAATAAGGGTCGCCCTTTATGAGCTGCGCCCTCCACTTGTCGATAAAGTGCATAATCTCACCACCGAAGCGCTCCTGCTTCTTTCCGGTGTCCTCAGCGCCCCTCGACTTGTACTCATAATGGTGCAGCTTCGCGCGCGGCTCATATATAATCTTATAGCCTGCCTCGCGCACCTTCATGCAGTAGTCGATATCATTAAATGCCACCTCGAAGGTCTCATCCAGCTTTCCGACCTGCTCGAACACGCTGCGCTTTGTCAGAAGGCATGCCGCAGTCACGGCTGAGAGCTCCTGCGTGAGCACAGCCCTCGCAAAATAGCCGTAGACCTCATCGCCTATCCCGGTGAAGGCATGACCCGCCACACCCTGATAACCTATGATAACACCTGCATGCTGAACCGTGTTGTCATCATACAGAAGCTTTGCCCCTACAATTCCGACCTCCGGGCGCTGACACAGGGCAAGCATGCGCCTTAAACTGTCAGGCTCGATAACCTCGGTGTCGTTGTTGAGCAGAAGGATATAATCTCCCTTTGCAAACTGCGCTCCATAATTGTTTATGGCGGAATAGTTAAATATTCCGTCCCACCTCACAAGCTTAAATCTGCCGCCGTACTTTTTCTCCATAGCCTCATAACCCGCGAAGGTCTCGTCAAGCACGCTGTTGTTCTCGACAACAATGTACTCAATGTTGTGATAGTTATTTACATTTTCCATGGACTCGATGCATCTTGTAAGGTCATCGAGATGATCCTTGTTCGGTATGATAACCGACACAAGCGGTTCGTCCTCAAAGCTGTAGTCAACTTCATAGAAGCCCGGTGCAACGCCGCCCTTCACGATTCCGTCCACACCCACCCTTTTAAGATGCGCGCTCACGGCATTCACTCCCGCCGTGTTCGCATAGGTCTTTGTCGATGCGCTCTTTGCCGTGGAGTTCTCGTTTATTCTCCAGTGGTAGAGTATGCGCGGAATGTGGCGCACGCACTTGGCCTGCTCCACACAGCGAAGTACATAGTCGTGATCCTGTGAGCCATTGTACTCACCTCTTAGTTCACCCACCTTGTCAACAAGGCTTCTCTTTACCACACAGAGATGACAGATATAGTTGTTGCACCTTAAAAGTTCAATATTCAGGTCGGATTTAAAATGTGCCTCGGTATGTTTTCCAGTATCTTCGATTATCTTGTCCTCGTCAGAATAGAGCATGTCCGCGTCAGGAAAACGCTCAATTTCCCTCATGCACTCAAAAAATGCCGTCGGATGAAGCTCATCGTCATGGTCACCGAACACGATATAGTCGCCGTCCGCAAGGTGCAGCGCAGCGTTGGTGTTCTGTGCAATTCCAAGATTGTCCGTAAGCTTCACATAGCGCACCCTGTCAGCTCCAAAGCGGTCAATATACGGCTGAACCACCTTCTCGACCGTGTAACCCTCACCGCCTCCGTCCGCCAGACATATCTGCCAGTTGTCGTAGGTCTGGTTCACCACGGACTCGAGCATCAGCCTGAAAAATTTCTCATTTGGGCGGTATATAGGTATCAGAATTGAGAACTTAGGTCTGAAGTCAAACTGATAGCTTCTCTGCTCGTCAAGCCTCTTCTCATCAGGATTTATCTTACTGAAATAGTCGTGTGTCTGCCTCTTTGCCTTTCCGGTAAGCTTTCCGCAGACCTTTACCATGAAACGCTTCATCCCATACAGAGCGATATAATCCCTTGCCCTTGTGAAATAGTCGTTTCGTCTGCCTCCGACTCCCACAACACGCTGCCGTCTCTCGTCGTCGTCCCTGTCGACCAGAACGCTCACACTGCCGTGCCTTCCATCGCACTCCGTTGTAATCTTCAACCTTTTCCCGCCATCGTCCTCAACGAGCATCTCAAAGCCGCACAGCTTGTTAAGTTCACCCGGAAAATAGCGGTTCACCATGTCGGCTCTCGTAAAGAATTTTATCTCGGCATCAAGCCTCCGGTTTCCCGAATAGGCACAAAGCTGCGGCTCACGCGCCGCCTCAGCCCAGCCTGTCACCTTTATCTTTCCCGATTTTTTGTCCACCTGGACCCCGATGAGGTTTACCTCTATCATATTTCTGAGATACTCAATCTGCTTTCCTGATATATAAATCTCCTGAGTTCCGGACGGATAAGTATCTTTTGTGAAAATCACTTTTACACTGTCAACCTTCTTTGGCAGATCAATACAGAAATTATGTTCACCATCGAACTCCGGTTCAGCGTTTTTATACACAAAAAGAAGCGGAGTATGCACATTTTCCACAATATCCACAGGAGTTTCCACTCCATTAACGTAGGAAACAGCCTTAACATCCTCCATGTAAGCCTTACATGAGCCTGTCTGGATGATAAGCCTGTCACTGTTCTTTAAATCTATTCTTTTTTTATAAATAAAAATAAAATTATCCAAGCTCTTCCCCATTTCCGAGCGCGTGCCCTAATTTCTAAACAGCCTGTTAATAATTATCCAGAACGCTGTCAAATACACACCTATAAACAACATCATAATAAATGTCTCTAAATTAAAAGGGCTGACACTCACAGCTAAGCCGCCCTTCACATGAAATTCGGGAAGAAGCGCATAAAAATATGCAAACACAACATACACTACTGCAAGCACTATTCTCTTTATATACTTCATATTCCCATCCATCCTTTACTATTATCTGCCGCCATACAGTTCTTCATACTGTTCACATATCTCCATGGTACCGCCGTAAGCCCTGAGCTTTCCATGCTCAAGCCATACTACCTTGTTGCACACAAGTTTTACCTGTTCTATGCTGTGGGATACAAAGAGCACTGTCGTTCCCTGTCTCATCATATCCTGAATACGGTCTATACATTTCTGCTGGAACTTTGAATCGCCGACCGCGAGAACCTCATCTACAATGAGAATATCCGGCTTTCCGATTGTCGCAATGGAAAATGCCAGTCTCGAGGTCATTCCGGACGAGAAATTCTTAACCGGAACATCCATGAAATCCGCAAGCTCGGCAAACTCCACTATATCATCATAAAAACCGCGCATCACCGCCCTAGAATGTCCGAGCAGTGCGCCGTTAAGAAATATATTCTCACGCGCAGTAAGATCTGAGTCGAAGCCTGCACCGAGCTCAATGAGCGGTGCAACACTTCCCGATACCCTGACACTTCCTCCCGTCGGCTTTAACACCCCGGCAATCACCTTAAGCATGGTACTCTTACCACTTCCGTTTAAGCCGATAAGCCCTATTGACTCGCCGCGTCTTACCTTGAAGGACACATCATTCAGAGCCCAGAACTCATCAAAATGAAGATTGCCCTTGAGCTTTCTCACAATGTACTCCTTGAGGCTGTCGACTCTCTCCCTCGCGAGATTAAAGCAGCGCGACACATTATTAACTTCTATAATCACATCATCTAATGATTTATTTTCTTCCATCTTTTCATTCCCTACTTTGCTAAGGCAGCAGCCAATACTTACAGTCGTTATAAATAATTATATAAGCACTATAAGTATAATATAAATTCATCCTGTTTCTTATAAAACACCCATAATCCGAACACAAAAACAATCACACTCGGCACAACGGACATAACCACTGTGTAGACATCTGGAATTGAGTTGTACATCATAAATCCCCTGAACATCACCAATATGTTAGTCACCGGATTCAGCTTCACTATACTGAGAAGCACATTCCCGAGAATATCAAGCGGGTACATTATAGGCGCAAGATATATGAAACCCGTCAAAAATACCGAATACAAATGGACTATGTCCCTGTACTTCACAGACAACGCCGCCAATATGAAGCCGACACCCATCGAGAATATAATCATTATCGCTATAGGTATTACCGACAGAAACATGGTATAGTGGAGCGGAGTCCTGAGTACGACCATCACAATGAGAAGTGCCGCATACGATGCAAATATATTGATTGAGCACGATAATATTCTCGAAAGCACAAATATATACTTAGGTACATACACCTTCTTAATGAGCGCCGCACTGTTGATTATGGAGTTCATTGCTGACTGGGTGGACTCTGAAAAGAAGTTGTAGAGCACCTGCCCGCACAGTATATATATAGGATAATTCTCCACGGCAAAGCCAAAAAGATGTGAGAAAACTGCAGAGAGAATTATCATCATAAACAATGGGTTCAAAAGAGTCCACAATACTCCCAATACAGAACGACGATATTTATTTTTGATGTCACGCGACATAAGCTCGAACAAAAGCGGCTTAAATTTTCTGAAATTAGCTCTGACTGACCGGTTCATTGCATTAATCCTTTCCGCAACCTGTTATTTTACTTATTTATACATCTCGGCGTAATACTTCCGGTAGTCGCCGCTTGTCAGCGATATCCTTGAGGTTCTCAAGGTTTCCCGCGTATGTGAGCACGTCCACATTGATGGCGCGAAATCCGGCTCCTCCCGTCGCAAGATAAGTTCTCATTTTCGATAATTTTCCTTCCAAAAAAAGCCGCATAAGCTATTGTATGTTACCATAAGTCATTTTATAATTCAACCTGTTAGTTCAGGTATATTCGCACCTTTATGCAAGCCCGTTTTCTTTAAGATACTCGTCGAGGGCGCTCTCCCAGTCCGCGAAGGTATATCCGCCGGTGAGACGGAACATATAATTATCAAGAACCGAGTATGCAGGTCTGTCCGCTGACTCCGGATGAGCAGCCTTGTACTCTGCCGTGCTGACATGAACCACCTTCGTGTTCTTTCCGGTCTTTTTAAATATCGCCTCGGTAAAATCAGCCCATGAGCAGTAGTTCTCACAGGTTCCGTGGTAAACTCCGTAGCTTTCGGTCGGTATAAGACTGCTTATTGCTCTCGCAAGCTCCATCGCACTCGTTGGCGAGCCTATCTGGTCATCGACGACCGTAATCTCATCATGGTTCTCTGAAAGTCTCAGCATCGTCTTTAGAAAGTTCTTTCCGTCGCCATACAGCCATGCCGTTCTGACTATGAAATAATGTCTTGAAAAGCTCTTCACAAAATTCTCTCCGGCAAGCTTCGTAAAGCCGTACATGCTCTTAGGCCCGACCGTGTCAAACTCCGTGTACGGTCTTGTCCCGTCACCGCCGAATACATAATCGGTAGATACATGGATAAGCTTCGCATCGAACTTCTCAGCCGCGATGGCAAGGTTTCTTGGTCCGATTGCATTAATCTTGTATGCAAGCTCCTGATTCACCTCACAGGCATCGACTGCCGTGTAGGCTGCACAGTTCACAATAGCATACGGCTGTACCTTCTCCACAAATGCGAGAACCGCAGCTATGTCCGTGATATCAAGCTCTGCCACATCCGTGTTCACAAGCTCATACTCACTGTTTCCCTCTAACACCTTATTCATCGCTCTTCCAAGCTGTCCGTTACAGCCGGTAATAATTAACTTTTTCATCGTTTATCTCCTTCACAATTATTTGCAATAATATGACCGTCTCCCAAAAAGCCCCTGCAAAATCACCTTCCCCATGGCATACCACATACGCTTTAGAGACTGCACTGTCTTATGAGTATCTCCCATATACTGTAGAAAATGATAAATGTCGAAATCAGCATACAGACCATATTGTAACGCACCTTATCCCGGTTAGTGTTCACCTTGTTAAAGCTCAGGGTAAACAGCACAGGGAACAGCAGTGGTATATAATATCTTCCCTGAACTCCCGCCATCGCGGTCTTTCCCACCTCAGTGTAACTTATATACATCGAGGTCCAGATAAGACACATGACGCCGAACACCAGAAAATATATCAATGCTTTGAGCCATAGCGGCATCCCTTCTGCTGCCCATCTGTTCTTATTGTTTTTTACATATACCGTGTTCTCGGATGTAATAGTTATCGTCACCAAATATATAACTATCACATAGGTGAGGCTGCCTGCACCTAAATACGCCATGAAATCGAGCGCCGGTGTCCCTATTCCGAAATCCCACAGATGCTGCCACATAGTCGACAGCAGAAGTGCCGCATAGCCGGCCGGATTGGAAAATACCGCGCTCATCTGTCCCGCGTGGCTTGTGGTGCCTCCGCGCAGATCTCCCTCAGCCGAAGGGCTGAAAATTGCCGGAAGTACAAAGGTGCTCAGAATAACGAGAAGGACAATCACCACTCCCGTTTTCATTATCCTCTCCTGCTTTTTGTCCTTAAATATCCTATGCGGCAGGAATACGCCCAGCAGTATAAGCGGAATGTATATCGATTTTCTCGATGAACCGTAAGCCATGCCACCGATGAACACGAGATACTCCCACCAGGTAAGCTTCTTATCCGTGAACATCAGATAGAACAGATATGCCATTCCGAGGAAAAGAAATCCCGTAACAACCGTGTCATACGATATCGTCGATGCGAGATACATCGGCGTCGGCATGAGCGCTATGGCGCTCATGATAAGCTTGCCCTTAGGCAGCTTACGCACCGCGAGGAACACGACAATGACATACATGAGCATATTGGTCATTCTAAGAAGAATGTAGGTGTACGCAAACGGCACACCAAAAAGCTTGCATATATTGCAAGTCACCGCCATAAAGAAATACGAGAATGTGGCAAAACCGCTCGTCCCCCAGCGATGTGAAGTCGCAGGATCCGACTCACTCGGAGTGGAGAGCTCATTTACCCTGTCAAACACATGCATATACTCCTCGTAGGTCGTGCTGTACTCAAAAGGCAGGTTCTCCGCGCCGCCGTCAATATAATTGTGAAGGAAACAGTTGTATTCATAGCTTCCGGTTATGTCAAGCCAGTAGACACTTCTAAGATGTGTTTCCTCGTCCCAGCCCACACGCGAGAGCGGCATGGCGAGAGTGAATATAATTCCCGAACACAATCCGACAATCAAAAATCCATACTCTACCTGCTTTGCAAGCTGATTTCTCAGCACAATTATAAGACCTGCCGCAAGTGCCATAAGGAATATGAAAAGAAACCTGAAATGGTTGAACACTGCGGCATTTCTTATGCTCACCCCCGTGAGCGTGACCTCATTGTCGTACTGAGGTGTATTGTTATCCATCGGTATTATCCACATGCCCTTCACATTCTTGTCAATTCTGACCGTTGAATGTGAAATGTACATCGGATTGTCATCCTTCGTCGTCCAACTCTCAAGATATCCGAATCTGTTCTCATACAGAACCAGTATATCAAAATACGCCGCCGATACATTCTCGTAATCAAGCACAAGCTTATTCACATAGCTGTCCGGCTCAATATAGTAGCATCGCTTTCCCTGATACTGCTCATACTCCGGGTGCGGCCTGTACTCAAGCCCATTCTCCGGGTCACCCTCAACCACCTCAGCCGTGTCAAATACCGTCTCAGAAAAAGGTTCTTCCCTTACACCCTTCTGCTTTGAATCGAGCGTCAAAAGCTTCATATTTGAGAACAATTCCACAGCAAACGCCAGAATCAAACTGACCGCAATGACAATCGCTATGCCTGCAATATATTTTTTCATGCCTCTGTTTTTCGAGGAGTCCAATTTTCTTTCCTTCATGCCATTCCCCATTATTGATAAATATTGTCAGGATAATAGTTTTTATCGTACAGCGCCTGAAGATAAGCGCTTATATCCTTTATTCTTGATGTCGGCTCATAGTTGTCAACTCCAAACAGGTATTTGTGCAGCTCGCTCACGTTAGACTCGAGCGTCATGGCAAATACCGGGTCTGCAATGTCAAGTTCAGGTACTTTTTTCATGGAGCCAAACTTCTCAAACGGGAAACCCGTCTGGTCCACAAGTGAAAAATCGAACACGCTCGGCACCATGCCGAGTATATCTGCCGCCGGCACGCTCGTCACAACATTGTCAAGCACACCGTTTATGGCATTGTTGAGCTGATTCAGATTCATCTTCTTAGCCTTCTCAAATATAAGACTGATAATCTTACGCTGTCTCTCCGCACGTCCGTAATCAAGTGTTCCGTCAGCATATCTTATACGGCAATATGCTGTCGCCTGTATTCCGTCAAGATGCACCATTCCGGAATTAGGCACATTCTCATAGGTTCTTCCCGTGTTAAGTCCGGTATCTCTCAGATATTCATTGAGCCAGTAAAGCTCATCATCGGTAATCTCAAGATCAACTCCGCCCATAGCATCGACAATCCTTATAAGCGCCTCGAAATTAACCATAACATAGTCAGTTATATTGAGGTCAAGATTCAAGTTAATCATATTGATTGTCGCCTCAACTCCTGAATAGAAAAATGCCTCCGTAGCCTTCCTGTAGGTATCATTGAAAGAACCCGATGCCGGAACCATAAGCAATGTATCCCTGTATACCGATACCAGCTTAACCTCCTTGGTATCATTGTTGAGACTCGCGATTATGATGGCATCCGTGTTTCCCTCGCCCATCTTGTTCATCGCCTCAAGAGAATTATCTCTCGCATCGGTTCCGAGCAGCAGATAGTTCGTATACCCCTTGAGTGCTTCATTTTCCTTGACCTCCGATGCAATGTTAATTTCTATCGCCTTCCTGTCAATCTCGTGAACCTCCAGTTTTCCAAACTTATCCACAATATACCATGCCACAATAACAACAAACAGCACAACTATCTCAGCAAAAAATAATAGTGCCTTCTGCCATACCTTCATTTTTCTCTTTTTTTTCTTCATAGCCATATCCCAGAGCCTCTATTCCTTCTAAATACTACGCATGACACTAATACGCATTCTTATTGACAAACCCTTTAAAAAGTGTCTGGAACAATATCAGAATGTCAAATCCAAGCGTCCAGTTCTCAATATAATACAAATCATACTCTATTCTCTTCTCAATCGAAGTGTTTCCTCTGTAACCGTTAATCTGAGCCCAGCCTGTCATTCCCGGACGCACCTGATGCTTTATCATGTATCTTGGTATCTGCTCCCTGAATTTCTCAACGAACTCCGGGCGCTCCGGTCTCGGACCCACAAGGCTCATGTCACCCTTGAACACATTGAATAGCTGCGGCAGTTCATCAAGGCTGAACTTTCTGATAAATCTTCCAATTCTCGTCGTTCTGTCATCATTCTGCGTCGTAAAATGCAACTCATCGCATCTGTCGATTTTCATTGAGCGGAACTTATACATGACAAAATTCCTGTTGTGAAGCCCCACCCTCACCTGCTTGTATATCACCGGTCCCTTTGAGGAGAACCTCACTGCAAGAGCAACCACAAGCATCAATGGTGAGAATAAGACTATCAGCAGGAATGAACCCACTATGTCGGTAAGCCTCTTTATAAATCTGTTAAAGCTGCCGTTAAGCGGTACATGTCTTATATTAATCACAGGCAGTCCCAGCAAATCCTCCGTGTAAGGTCTTGTGGGAATGACGTTGTTATAATCCGGAATGAATTTCGTGTGCACACCTGACTTCTCACAGGTCGTCACAATCGACTCGAGCTTGACATACTCCGCTATTCCGAGCGTTATGGCAATCTCATCAAGCTCATTTTCGACAAGGATACTCTCGAGCATGGAAATCTTTCCGATAACCTGCTCACCGCGGTACTTCGTCCCTGCCTCCACATTGTCATCGAGAATTCCCATTATGTGATATCCCCACTGAGGATTTAATTTAATCCTGTCGATATAGCCCTCGGCTGCACGGCTGTAGCCTACAAGCAGAATATGTTTCTGATTAAAACCCCTGTTTCTTATATTTCTCAAAATCCTTCTTATAAGATTTCTGAATATAATCTCCGCTGCATTATTTATAACATAGAATATGAACATCATCTGTCTCGAAAAATGAGGCTGATGCAGCATATACAGTGCCAGTATGAATATAACAAGCCCTGCCGTATTGGACTTAATTATATTCCCTGTCTCTTCCTTTATGGTCTGAACCCTCTTAGGGCTGTATACATTAAAGAAAAAATATAATATCAGATACATCGGTATTGTACATATAAGACCGACAATGTACATACCGTTCATCATAGTCACGCCATCGTCATAGAACTTTATCATCCATGCCAGACCATATGATACAGCTATGATAAACGCATCCAAAATCACATGTAATCTATTAAAATATTTCTGATTGCTCTTAATCAAAGCTGCCTCCAATAGTTCTTATTCATCGTGCATGCCATCACAAGTCTCCGTGGCAGTCTTTTGTATGCCTTTCCCAGCTTGTAGCCTGCAAGCCTGAACGCACTGTTTACATAAAAATATGGTATATAATATACCGCATGCTCCTTTGCAAGCAGACAGGTCATACGCTTTACATAGGAAAGCCCCTCGCTCTCGGACGATATGTTTCCAAAGACCTCCTGATTGTCAGCCTGCGACACACCCAGATCGAAATTCCTGTGAAACTGCTGCATATTGGTGTAATTGTGCGAATGTATCACACACGCATCCGCCTTATAGTATACCCCATATCCCGCCATCAGAAACCGGTATGCCATAATCATATCTTCGTTAAAAATGGTTCTGCGTATGAAACCGCCCTGCTCAATATACTTCTTTCTGTCATACATGGCACATACGTCCGAACAGAAAAAAGCTTTTATACCAAGCCGCTCTATATCCTTTTTATATTTTATGCAGCTCGTGCCGGGATAGTTGAAGGCTCTTGCGAGCCTTTCCATTATGCGGCAGTCATCAGCGGGAAGCTGTCTTGCATAAGCCACTGCCACATCCGGTATATCAAAGCAGGAAAGCAGGCGCTCCACAAGATACTCATCATATGGCACCGCGTCCTGAGTCATAAGCAGACAATAATCGGCATCTGATGACATTATCCCCTCATGTCTGGTGCGTCCATGGTCGAATTCATCAGCTCTGATATGCCTTATATTCATATCTCCATTGTAGGTATACTTCCCATTTTCATAATATCCTTCTTCGGTGTTTATAACATACACCCGCCTAACGCCAACTGACTGTTTTTCAAGCATCCTAAGCAGCACGGCATACTTTTCATCCGGACGGCACACCGGAATAATAACATCTATAATCGGATCTTTCATTTCCAAATCTTTCCCTATACATATGTAATATTCATTACATAGGTAATATTCATTACATAAGTAATATTCATTACATAAGTAATATTCATTACATATGTAATGTCCATCACATATAATACCTATCACATTCAATACCAATTACATATAATATCCATTGCACACAATATCCTGCAAGCCCGGCTAGCGCTTCCTGGTCGAACTCTCTGTCTCAGTCTGCGTCTCCTCTGTGTCTCCGGTTATGACAACCTTGACACTCACCTGCTCGACAAGCGAATAGTTATTCGTATCCTCCGACATTATCACCGGTACCTCATACTCACCCGGCTCATAATCCTTCAAGTCAATATTAGGATTCAGCACATCCAGATTAAAGCTGTCGTGAACCTCTTTTACAGCCTTAACCTTCACACTGATGGAGCTGTCCTCTATCTGCGCCTCCAACCCGTCACCGAGATTATTTATCATAATTCCGTTTCTGCGTATAGTATAGCTCTCTACCAAAAGCGGTTCAACCTCTATGTGAACCACCAGCTCCGAGGTTCCTGATACTATGGTATAGCTTGCCTTAAGATAATTGGTGAGATTGACCGTACAATCCTGGCTCTCACTCACATTCTCAAGCTCTATGGCATCGCTTGGCAGATCTATCGAAGTTATATTCGCAAGGCTCTCACTTGTTCCCGCTATCTTCACCTGATCAAAGCTCTGTGTATAGCCCATCAGCTTATAGTCGTCCGCCGTTGTGACGGTCGGGTTGATGGTGACACTGACCCACTTGGTAGGATTGATTGCCACGCTGAGCCTTAAGCTGTTTCTGCTAAGCTGTATTGTACTCGTGTCCACAACATTACCATCTTCATCGTAAAATGTCGGTGCTACCATCTCATTCACCGACTGCATCATATTAGAAACATCATACTTAATCTCTGCCCGCACAATCTTCTCTATGACACTTGCCGCACCTGTTATATCAATCTTATTCTGTGAAATTGAATAATCACCCCTCACATAGTTCTCGGCAGGGGTTCCGGTGATATTCACTGTAACAGGTATCTCGGCTGTCTCCTTATTGTCGATGCTCAGCTTGACCACCTGAACCTTTGAGGAAATCTCCTTTATGTCACTCTTCACGTCAGACTTTACACATTCTATTGTAATGTTCGCCGTATCGGTAAGAGGACTGAGCTGGCTCAGATCTGCGTAAGCTATGAAGTCAGATGCCTTTAAATCCTTTGCAACACTCTCAGGTGCCCACACGGTAATCGAGATGACACTGCCCGAATCCACCTCATATATATACCCTTTATCAGTAAGGTCGTCGTCATTGCGAAGTTCAACCGCTATTCCCGATATCGTCTTTTTTACAAGCGGGTCATCAATATTCATTACAATCCACCACACTAAAATGGCAATCAGAAGGGCGAGAATTTTAAGTCCTATATTATTGAATATTTTTTTCTTCATCAGACTTTCCTCCCCTCTTCCATATCTTAATACGCTTTCCCGTATCAAGATTTCCTATCTTCAATAGCTCAAGCTTATTGTGCAGATACTCCCCATCCACATTTCTGACAAGCTGTCCATTGTGAGCTATTGATACCTTTCCGGTTTCCTCCGAGACAATAATTACAAATGCGTCTGTCGCCTCGCTTATTCCTGCCCCTGCACGATGTCTTGTTCCAAGTTCCTTGCTCAGATCCATATTGTCCGAGAGCGGAAGATAGCAGGTCGCCGATACGATTCTGTTTCCCCGTATGATAACCGCACCATCATGCAGCGGCGTATTGTGTTCAAATATATTGATGAGAAGCTGGCTGCTTACAAAGGCATCGATATCAATACCCGTCTTTATATAATCTTCAAGGTTGATCTCCTGCTCAATGACAATAAGTGCACCCGTCTTCTGCTTAGCCATCTCATACGAAGCTTTCACAAGCTCATTTATCGTCTTTTCGCTGAACAGCTCCTTCTTGTCCTTCATATCGTCAAACTGCAGCAGTCCCGAAAGATATTTCTTATTTCCGAGCTGCTCAAGTGCCTTTCTAAGCTCCGGCTGAAAAATGACAACGAGCGCTATCAACGCCACATTGATTGTCTTTCCTGCAATCCACAATATAGTCGTGAACTTGCATACATACGCAATAAGTGCAAAAACAAGTATCACAAGAATACCCTTTAACAGAGTCCACGCCCTGCTGTTTTTCATCCACAATATGATATGATACAGAAAGAATGCAATTATAAGTATCTCGGCAATATCTGAGAACTCAACACTCGGTCTGTATATATTATTCAGAAAATCTCCCACAAAATTGGTAACCGCACTCATGCCTTCACATCCTCTTTATCTTATTCCCTGCCAGCGCCTCAAGCTGCTGTCATTAATCGTCATCCTCAAGATTAAGCATATCACGCTCGTACGCCTTCTGACGTTCTAACTCCTCAGGCTCATTGCTTCCTCCCGCTGCATAAGAATCCTCCGGGTCATAATTTCTCTCATCTGCCGTCCTGCTGTTAATCTTCTTAATCCTGACCTCTTCCTTCGCCATATTAAACTTAGGCACAGCCTTGACATAATAGTAATAATCATCATCCTCAAACTGAACTTTTTCCGTTCTCGAATAATCAACTGACAGGATAAAGAAATTAAGCACAAGACCTATCGCAATGGCAGCCGCACAGCCAAGTATGAGTGTAAACATGTTAAATGGCAGATTCATCATAACATGTGACATAATGACAAGCACAGCCTCCACGATACTTCCCGTCACAACAGCTATCGTCCTCGAATGATCTATCGAGAAGCTCTTTATGGCAAACACAAGGACTATCGCTGCCGCAAACACGATGGACATAACCAGCATCTCCTTGTTCATTATCGTGTTATCCATGATAAACACAATCTTCTGCACCAAATCATCCTCTCCGAACATTGATGCCGATGCGGCAAATTCCGAACTGAAGGCCAGCGCAAAATACAAATAAGTTCCAAAAACCGCCGGAACTATACCTGCAATTCCTGCCGTGAGCCCTATTATCACCGGAACAACATACGGAATATGCAGGATAAACATCACCGGAGTAAGAAGCAGTATCCACCCCGTCCCCGGAGCAAATACATAATACACAAGCAGCAGTATGAGAAGCACCGCCAGTGTAATCAGTGCATACTCCAGTGACAGACCGTACAACTGAAGTATTATAAGCACGCACCCCATAAGTGCGGTAATTCCACCCGGCAAAAATGCACATACGGCAGACAGCAGTATCAGCATAAATACATTCGATGCAAGAGAATTATACCCTGTCATCCCCCTTATCAGCATAAAAGATAAAAATGCCGAAGCAAACCTGAGTACACGGCTTATAACCATGTCATATTTTCCGTACAGGCGCTGCAAAATATCTTTAATCTTTAACAATTCGGTCATTATTCTTCCTCTCCATCATTATTCTCTTTTTTCTCTTCCCTGCTAAGCTTGTCAATCTTCTTCAAGCGGCTGATATACATCTTCATTCCGTCCTCATAATCACCATAGCGGATTGAGAAAACGAAATACGCCATCACCTGTGCCGCAATCAGCAAAAGCACATACGTCACAATAAGAGTACTGCCAAGCCTTCTGTAGTCAATCTTGGTAAGATTATTGACTATATATTCGAACCTGTATACACAGACAAGAATAAGCGTGAGCAGATATCCTCCCGTGACACCTATTCCGGCGAACAGCATATGCATGCCTATATAATCGCCACGATAATACTGTGCATTTTTAAGTTCCTTTCTGCCATCATGTTTCTCATACATGGCAGTTCTTGCCATGAGCCTGACTTTGCGTTTATTAACCATCTGTTCTCCTCATTTTACCGACAAACAAATTAAAAAATATATAAGGCTCTTGTATCCTCACGCAGGCAAGCCTGCATCGGACTTCTGACCTTTGACCTGATATCATAATAACATATCTTTTGAAAATTTACAGTATTTTTTCTATGGATTGTATACTATAATCTGTGAATGTGCGTTGGCCGCCGGCATAATAAAGCGCACCTTTCTTCCATCGCTGTTTATCGTCTTGTCTTTTGAAAGCGTGTTATACACATTCCATACCGACTCTGAGGTATCAGGAAGGAGATATGCAAGCGCCCCCCTTATTGCCATATCAAACTGCCCCGAGCGTTTCTTAATATATATATGTACACTGTCTGACTCGACAATTATCTCTCCGTAGTATTCCCCGTCGACTTCATAGATGCTCGCGTTAGGAAGATACTGCGAGAAGCCCGCGCTCGACAAAACCGAGAACATCTCTGCCGTGTCTATCGCTCCTGCCGCTGTCGTCGTAGGCGGAACGAACTCTGCAGTAGTCTCCTCAAAGCTGCTGTCCTGACCATGGTCATGCGTGGTCTCCTGAGTTGCCGACTCCGCAGCGCCGGTACTGCCACCGCTGTTTATGTCTCCAGCCGCACCCGTCTGTGCGTCGTCGTCAGCAGCATCCGTACCACCGTTCTGACCGTCCCATGTCGTAGTATCCGTCTCATTCTGTACAGGCTGGCTCTCCTCAGCCGTCTCAGCAGTGTCGGAGGTGTCCGGTTTATCAATCTGCCCTACCGTATTAAAACCCATGTTTCCGGTATCACCTGCATTCTTCACCACCTCGATAACAATGGCTGACGAATACTGCCCTGCCGTGGCTGTTATTGCCGCAACCCCTTCACCGACAAGAACTATCTGCCCTCTGTCATCGACAACCACGGCATCCTCGTTATTGCTTGACCATATAACTGACTCAACAAGCTCAACAGGATTAGCCGACAATGAAAGGGTATATGACTGGCCTATATAACCCATAAAAGGATCCGCATCAATATTTATATATTCTTCATCCGCGCTGTAATGTCTTCCATGTGCATCTGTCACTCCCTGCGGTACATTCGTTTTACCTGTTTTTCCAACCGTGTCAATCAGAAGCACAACAAGCAGTAAAAGTGCAACCGTACCCGAGCCAAACAGCAGGCCGATAAGCGGGCCGAGTATTCCGCTCTTTTTTCTGCCCTTTTTCTTCTTACTTCTTTTTTTTATGTTTCCTGTCCTTTTCTCTGCCGTACTCTCATATATATTATTTCTATTATTATATGTTCTGTTATTTATATTCGTATTTTTAGTGTTAGTATTTTTAGTGTTAGTATTTTTATTAATCTCTGCCATACACGCCCTCCGGATACTCGCGGTTCATACACGACGTGCCAATGCGACCTACGAACCGTAACTATATACTACCCTTAATGCGTGTGAAAATCAAGTTGAGATTTACATTAATGAAATATATAATAGAAAGAAAAGAACATCTGCGGCAGACAAACGCAGGATTGATATATTCAAATTCACCAAAAGAAAGGAAACACAATGAAGCTGATATTTATAAGACACGCCGAACCTGACTACAGCATCGACTCCCTCACCGAAAAAGGCTTCCACGAGGCAGAGCTGCTCGCAAAAAGAACCGCCTTCTGGCGAGTTACCGATTTCTACTGTTCGCCGCTTGGCAGGGCGGTAAAGACCGGAGAGCCGACTCTTGCCCGCCACGGCCGTACAGCAATCACCTGCGACTGGCTGCAGGAATTCCGCGTGCCCGTATCCCCCGAGGGACGCCTCGACGGAAAGACGATACCTTGGGATTTCATGCCCGAATATCTGAACCGTTACCCGGAGCTTCTCGATGCGAAACACTGGCTTGACACACCTGTCATGAAGAGCGGTGATGTCAAAAATGCCTACGAACATGTATGCTCAAGCTTTGACAAGCTTCTGGAAAAATACGGTTATATACGCGATGGACTCGCCTACCGCACTACACACAGCGAATCAAGCTGTGGTTACATGATATATAACGGCACCACCAAAGAGTGCATGGCAGCTCACCCGGATGACGAACCGGTTCTGGTGTTCTTCTGCCACCTTGGAATAATGCTGTGCATCATGTCCCACCTCATAAATACCTCGCCCGTCACGCTCTGGCAGGGTTTCTTCACTCCGCCAAGCTCCGTAACTGTTCTGTCCGCGGAGGAACGCATACCCGGGCTGTCCTATTTCCGCTGCCAGATGCTAGGCGACACCTCGCACCTGCGTCTTAATGACGAACCCGTATCCTACTACGGAGGATTTGCACCACCGTTTCAGGGGTAGGATTTATAAATATATCTCAAAATAAATATTAAACTTGATAATAAAAAACGCCGTGAGCGAAGTTGTTTTTCATACTGCACAATCGCTCACGGTGTATTTCATGTCATGTTATTTTGATGCATTATGTCTCTTGAAAAAGTCCTTCGTCTCCTTTATCACGACTCCGCTCAGGGCAAATATCGCAATCATGTTCGGAATGGCCATGAGTCCGTTGAAGATATCCGCTATCGTCCACACTGCCTTTACCGTCATGTACGGTCCGATAAATACAGCGAGAATGTAAAGCCAGCGGTATACCTTGACCACCTTCATCTTTCCACCCGTCAGATACTCAAGACATCTCTCCGAATAGTAGTCCCAGCCGAGTATAGTCGTAAACGCAAAGAACACAAGACAGAGCATCAGAAGGAATGAGGATACAACCTGCGGAATAGGAAGTCCGCTGTTAAAGGCATAGGTTGTCACTGCCACTCCCTCAAGACCTTCAACCTGCCATGCTCCTGTGATAACGATTGCAAGTCCCGTCATGGTACATATTATTATAGTATCAATAAAGGTACCTGTCATAGATACAAGTCCCTGTCTCACCGGCTCCTTCGTCTTGGCTGCCGCAGCCGCGATAGGTGCTGAGCCGAGGCCTGCCTCATTAGAGAAAATTCCTCTTGCAATACCGTTCTGCATCGCAACTATCACACTTCCGACAATTCCTCCCGTGACAGCCTGTGGGTTAAATGCGCCCTTAACTATGGTCACAAGGGCAGCCGGAATTTCTGTCACATTGCATATAAGAAGCAGAACACTGATAATCACATATATCACCGCCATGAACGGCACAACGACCTGGGATACATTCGCAATTCTCTTAATTCCACCGATTAACACGAGAGCCACGCAGAGGCTGAGCATAAGCGAAGCAATTACAACCGTCCACGAGTATGTACCTATTCCCGGTATCGTGACGGCATGTGCTGTCTCCGGGTCAAAAAAATTCTTTACCGCCGAGGCGATACCGTTCACCTGCGAGAATGTGCCTATTCCAAAGAGACCTACACACACGCCGAAGAAAGCGAACAGACATGCAAGCCACTTCCACTTTTTTCCCATTCCTCTCTCGATGTAATAAAAAGGTCCGCCAAGTGAATGGTGCTTCTCATCGACAACACGGTACTTCACCGCAAGAAGTCCCTCAGCGTATTTCGTCGCCATTCCGAAGAAAGCTGCAATCTCCATCCAGAAAAGCGCTCCCGGACCTCCCGCACATATCGCCGTGGCGACACCCACGATGTTACCCGTTCCGATAGTTGCGGACAATGCAGTACACAGCGCTCCGAAGGAGGTTACCTCTCCGTGTCCGTCCTCCTCATTCTTAACCATCCACTTGAGTGCAAGCGGAAGCTTCCTTATCTGGAGAAGCCCCATTCGGACTGTCAGATAAATTCCTCCCGCAAGAATGAGCACCATGAGCGGCACTCCCCAGACAACCCCGTCAAGCCATGTAAGTATCCCGTTGATTTCCTGTAGCATGTGATATCCTCTCTTGTTTTAAAATTTTTACTATGATTGTATATCACTTTAGTAATTTAATCAACTGAATTTTTCTATGAAATATTTACTATTTCTTAGCCATTCTAATTATCACTCACTGCTTTGAAATGTTTCCTTTTCGCTATATCACTTTACCAGATCGTAATGTCTGTCCAGCGCATCCTCCACCATCGGAGCATCCAAGTTGATTATCCCGGTGTATATATCCCGGTGACATTCCATGAGCCCTTCCCTCACCGACGCGTCCGCGCTGTAGACCGCCTGCTCTATGAAGCCGCTGTAAACCTTCGTCACCGCAGCCATTATCACCGCCACAAGACCGTTATCGGCAGCGTTTATAAGCTCGTTATGAAAACGGTCGTCCGCGGCTGCGAGCCTGCCAAGCGCTTCTTCGTCTGCCTGTTCTCCATGAACTGCCTCGAGCTCATCAATGCAGTCTTTAAGTTTTTCCGCGTGCTCTGCCGATATCCCGTTTTTTAATATTGTACTGCACACCGTCTTTTCCATAATACGGCGGAATTCACATATATCATCGTTGCTTATGCGCCTGAGTGTTAGCATCATAAGAATTATCCGGCTTATCGATTTGCCCGCGTCGCCGGATATATAGTTTCCCGAGCCCTGTTTTCTCTCAATGATACCCATTCCGTGAAGAATACTGAGTGCCTCCCTTATGGAATTGCGCCCTATGCAAAGCGTCTGGGCGATGGTGCGCTCCGTCGGGAGTCTGCTGCCGATTTCAAGCGTCCCGTCACTCATAAGCTCATATATATAATCAATAGCCTTCGTGTATTCCTGGGTGCTGCTTTCATTGTCCGGCATGCCGTTCCTCCTGTCATCTGCTGCATTAATGCCTGCGGTCTGTTCCACGATGCGTGCCTCCATATATAACTTCTATATAAAATAGGAAAATATCGTCGCGCCGAGCACCGTGAGCACTCCCGCAACGGCAATCGCAAGGCTGCTCATCGCACCTTCGACCTCACCTAGCTCCATAGCCTTAGCCGTTCCTATGGCATGCGACGCACTTCCAAGTGCAAGTCCCTTGGAAATCGGCTCCGTTATCCTGAAAAGCTTGCAGATAAGCTCGCCGAAAATATTACCGATGACTCCCGTCACCACAATAACCGCAACCGTTATCGTCACATATCCGCCCAGCTCGTCCGAAACACCCATTCCTATAGCCGTCGTTATCGACTTCGGGAGCAGTGTCACATACTCCTCGTGAGAAAGCCCCATAAGCTTCGCAAGCACGAACACCGTGACAAGGCTTGTGATGACACCCGACACTATTCCGCACAGCACCGCCCTAAAGTTATCCTTCAGAAGCTGCCACTGCTCATACAGCGGAATGGCAAGACACACCGTCGCCGGGGTCAGGAACCAGCTTATATATGAGGCACCATTGTTGTACACCTCATAGTCGACATCTGCGGCAACAAGTACTATTATCGTCGCTGCGATTGATATTAACAGCGGATTTAAAAAACCAAGCTTAAATTTTTTCTTGAGAAAATATCCCAATATATATGCGAGCAGACTTATCGTGACGCCCGCAAACAATGAATCTTCAATAAACTCTGTCATCTTTGCACCTTCCCATTTATCTTTTTCCCGGCACGCTTTCTGTCCCTTCTAATCACCCACTGTGAGCTTCTTCCCGCAGCGCCCATGACCGTTATTATCGTTACCACCGTTATGATGCTGACCGGAAGCAAGAGCGGCTTCAACACGCTCCACGACGACATAAGACCCACACCGGCCGGAATGAACATTACCGGCATAATCTCAATCAGGAATTTTCCGACGTCTTTTACCGCGTCAAGCTTTATAAATCCCGTCATAAGTCCGATAAACATAATCACCATCCCGTATATACTCGCCGGGATAGGCAGCGGCAGCATATATTTTAACAGCTCACCGACAAATGTAATTCCAATAATTATCATAAACTGGTGTAAGTACTTCATGTAAATTTGTCCTTTCGAAGTGTATTTATTTATAAAAAATTGGTAGCACCAATTTGGTACTACCAAGAATTATACTCACGTTATATATTTTGTCAAATGTCAAAATAGACAATTTTTATCTTCTGTTCAGGTCCTCTTCCGTCATAAATGTACCACTCATTGCAGCGTTAATCTCTGCTACTTCGCGAACTCCCTTTATATAGTCATCGTAGATGTCCCACAAATCCATGTCGCAGTCGTTAAGCCCGTCGTCGTCGGGTATCCACTGCTTTATAAGAGCAATGCGCTCCTCCTTTGTGGTATCCTTTATGATAATACTCTTATTTTCCATAACTCCAATTCCTTTTCTCTAATCGCGGAAGGTTCTTAGCGCCTCAATGGTTCTCTCGATAAGCTCGTCAAGGCTCCAGCCGAGCATGTCGGCTCCCTTCTCGATAACCTCCCTCGAGCATCCTGCCGCAAAGCCCTTGCTCTTATACTTTTTCTTGACAGATTTAAGTTCCAGATCCTGCACACTCTTAGAAGGACGCATAATCACAACCGCTCCGATAAGCCCCGTGAGTTCATCCACTGCGTAGAGCACCTTCTCCATCTCGTGCTCCGGCTTGAATATAAAAAATTATTTCCTGCAGAGGTCCTTCACAACCTCACCTGCAATTATAAGTCCCGCAACCGACGGCACGAAAGCCACACTGCCCGGAATGTCCCTGCGTTCCGTGCATTTATGTTCTGCACCCGGAGGACATATGCAGTTGGTCCGACAGCTTATAGCCATGTCCTCGATAGGTCTTGTAGGCTGCTCCTCGGAGTACACGACCTTCAGTTTCTTCACACCGCGCTTTTTTAACTCCCTTCGCATCACCTTTGCGAGCGGACACACCTTCGTCTTGTATATATCGGCAACGCGGAACATGCTTCCGTCGAGCTTATTTCCGGCTCCCATGCTGCTTATTATCGGAACGTTCAGCTCCTGTGCCTTCATCACAAGACTTATCTTCGCTGTCACCGTGTCAACTGCATCGACTATATAATCATACTCTTCAAACGGAAAATCCGCCGCATTTTCAGGCAGGAAGAAGCACTTGTGCACCCTCACGTCCGCCTTCGGGTTAATCTCAAGAATTCTCTCCTGCATAACGTCTGCCTTATATTTTCCGACAGTCTTTCTGGTGGCGATAATCTGTCGATTTAAGTTCGTCAGACACACCTTGTCGTCATCTATCAGGTCAAATGCGCCGACTCCGCTTCTTACCAGTGCCTCGCACACATAACCGCCAACCCCTCCTATACCAAATACCGCAACCCTTGAATTACTGAGCTTCTCCATGGCCTCCCTGCCAAGCAGAAGCTCCGTTCTTGAAAACTGTGTAAGCATCTAAACCTCCAAAAATCACTTAATCATCATAAGTCCCGCAATTACAAGCATCCCACATGATACCCATATGGAATGTATTCCGATAAATCCGGAGCACACGCCCCCAATCCCGGCTCCAATGGCAAAAATAACGATTATTCCATAATAGTGCAATGCCTTCTTAAGCGCTCCGCGCTGTTTTTCCCTTAGGTAAACCGAAAGGCTCTCCGTGCCGCTTCTTAAATTTCCTATGCACATCGTGCTCGCATAACTGTAGCCCTTGACCTTCCTGAAAGTCTGAACCTGCATCGAGCAGGAAAGTGACACCACTATCGTCGCCGCCATATTGCAGGAAGCAGGCAGAAAACCTACAATAAACAGCAGAACTATCTCCACAATAACTATAATCTGTCTCCAATGTATCCTCTCAGAGTGCTTATACCTGTGTTCAATCTGCTCTGCAAGAAGCACACCCGCTGCAAACGCCAGTACGGGAAGCAGATACTTTACAGCCGCCGCGAAATCCCCCATCATAAGGTTCTGGCTCATCAACACGACATTTCCCGTCTGGGCATTCGAAAACACCCTGTCCCTCACATTATAGGTGTAGGCGTCCTGAAAGCCGCCGGAAAACGCGAGCACCGAACTGAGCAAAAATGTCTCCGAGGTCTGAAGTCTCTCCTCCAGTTTCTCCTCAAGCTTATTCAAACCCATCATTCCTTCCATATTCTGTACAAACTACTATAATTCCTCACGCCGCGAATTTCAAGTGTTAATTCCCACTATTTTGCTCGATTATATCTGTTTCTATATCTGTTTTACGACGGACACCCAACAATTATGGCTTGAATAAAAAAAACGAAGGTACTATAATAAAACAATAATCATTATTTATTTTACGGAAGGAGTATTGCCATGTACGAATTTACAGATGACTGCCTAATACATATTGAAGAGATAGATAACGAGCACAGACATTTGTTCTCGCTGCTCAACGAATCCATCGCTATAGTCGCCGACAGCGCTGATGTCACCGCTGTCTCAAAGAACCTTGTCTCAAAGCTCAAGGACTACGCCATAAATCATTTTGCCCACGAGGAGGCATATATGGAGAGCATACACGACCCTGAGCTCAGGCTTCAGAAGCGCGAGCATGCCGCTTTTGCCGAGAAGATTAATTCCTTCAGGCTCGACACGACCTCTCCCGAGGCTGCGAAGGACTCCCTCAACGAGCTCCTGAAATATCTCGTCCGTTGGCTCTACAGACATATCCTCAGCAGCGATATGATGATTGGAAAAATGGAAACCAACGACCCGTTTGCATTTACCGACCGTTTCAAAACAGGTATTGCGCTTGTCGACGATGAGCACCGCACCCTCTTTGAAATCATAAAAGAGACCAACGACCTGATCTGCGCCGAACTTCTCCATGACAAGTACGACAAGATTATGGAGCTGCTCGAAAAGCTCAGAGATTACACCGAGTTCCATTTCCACGATGAAGAGACTCTCATGGAGCGCATAGGCTATCCGGAACTTGAGGCTCAGAAGCGCGCACACGCAGTATTCATCGAACGCCTCGTGGACATCGACCTTGACACTCTAGACAGTATAGACAACGACCAGCAGGCTTACCTGCTCGACCTCATCAACTTTCTCATCGGCTGGCTCTCAAACCACATTCTCGGCAGCGACAAGAAGATTGGGGAATATGTAAGAAGCAACGGCATCGCCTTATAAAAATGAAGCAGTGCATGTTTTGACACCCTGGTTCTATGGCTTATGAAAAAAAGCACCGTACAATTAGGTTCTGTACGGTGCTTTTTCACTTTGAAACTGTAATACATATTAGACGGTGTATTTTGCTGATTTAAATACTCTTTTCTAGTGTGAAGTTTTAGAACATTTTAATCAGCGTACTCTACTGATTTAAATGTTCTTTTCTAGTGTGAAATTTTAGAACATTTTAATCAGCGTACTCTGCTGAGTTAAATGTTCTTTTCACACTGTTAGGCCATCGCATTAGCTACCTTGTACTTATAGAGCATCTCCGCGTGGTTCTGCTCCTCCACCTGAATGTCCGCCAAGAGCTTTCTAAGGCTGCTGTCCCCGAACGCAAAGACCTCGTTATTGTAGGTACCCGATACCAGCTTCTCGGTGCCTATGCAGTCCGTCGCAAGAAATGCATCGTTCTTCTTATCCTCCGAGTCGGTCATCGATGTATAGGCAGCCTTCGGCTGATAATCGCGGCCGTCGGAATCATTGCAATTGCACTCCGGCACCGTTCCCGAGAGTACCTTGCTTAATGAGTCGTAATGCTCCTGCTCCTTCTCTTTTAAGGTCTCGAAAAGCTTTTTAAGCTCCGGGTCCTTCGCCTGAGCGGCATACTTTGTGTATTTTTCCACACAGCTCTTCTCCTGTGTCTGTAAGTCCTCGATTACTGTACGCTCTTTTTCCTTTAATACCATGATAAAATTTCCTCCAATAAATAATAAAGATACAGAAATTCTCCACACATGATTTTCGCAGGGTACAACCCTGACCGCACTCATGCTTAAAGGCAATCCGTATCCTTATTATTGGTGACTGGGGAAATTATTATTCAGTTTTTTTATTTCCTGTTAAAAACATATTTATCCAGCCTGTCAAACGCCTCCACAACAAGCGCATACGGCACTGCAAGGTTCATTCTTATCGCATTCGGGTTGTGGAACGGCCTGCCGTCCTGCCATATAACTCCGACGGAAATCCCCGCCTTTATGAGCTCGTCCATAGTTGTATTATGCTCATTGCACCATTTTTCACAGTCAAGATACAGCATATATGTACCCTGTGGCTTTGCAAGGCTCACGCCCTCAAAATTCTTGTTTATAAAATCATAGGCATAATCGACATTCCTCGTTATAACCTGCCTTAGCTCGTCCGTCCACTCATAGCCCTCATGCCTGTATGCGCCTATGAGTGCGTACATGGACAGCACATTCATGCTGTTGTAATGCGAGAGCCCCGACTGCTTCCTCACTCTGTCACGCAGATATTTATTGTATATGATATGATAAGAGCCGATAAGTCCTGCGAGGTTGAAGGTCTTTGACGGAGCGTAGACAGCTATCGTTCTGTTTTTCGCATCCTCGGATACGCTCTGGGTCGGAATATGCCTGTGTCCCTCAAGAATTATGTCGGACCAGATTTCATCGGATACTACAACACACTGATTGTTTTTGTACACCTCCATAGCCTTCTCAATCTCGTCTCTCTCCCACACTCTTCCGCACGGATTGTGAGGCGAGCAGAACACACAGAAATGAATGTTGTTCTCCTTAATCTTCCTGTCCATATCCTCGTAGTCCATTCTCCACACGCCATTTTCATCCTGAACCAGAGGTGAAAGCACAATCTTACGACCGTTGTCCTCAAGCGCATGTGTGAAGCCTATATATGTAGGTGAGTGAAGCAAAACAGCCTCCCCTGGTGCCGTAAAAGCCTGAACCGCGGACGCCAGACAGCCGAGCACACCGTTCTCATAACCGATGTCCTCCTTTTCAAGCCCTGTCACGCCGTTTCTCCTGTTCTGCCATTCTATTATCGATGAATAATATTCCTCCCTCGGCTCAAAATATCCGAAGGCCGGGTGCTTCGTCCTCTTAATAACCTCCTCCTGTATGGTCGGAACAGTGGCAAAATTCATATCCGCCACCCACATCGGAATTTTAGAAAAGCCCGGCTTAACCTGCGCCCCCTCAAATGGAATAATATCGACCGCTATCGCGTCCTTGCCATTTCTGTCTATTATGCTGTCAAAATCATATTTCATACCTGACACTTCCTCCCTGTCAATATATTTTTATACCACTGCCTGCAGTACTGCCACCAATAAATAGTTTGAAAATGTTTTTTTCAAGCTTCAATATCCACAGTATATTTTATATTCCGGCCAAAAGTCAATAAGCCGGCTGTTTTTGATAAATTATTAATTTTTTTACCAAATTCACTTAACTTTTTTTCTTAACCAGATGATGTTACATAATTACACTGTGGTACATTATTAATTTATGGTGTATACTTATATATGCTTGGTCCGCTGTGAAGCTTATGAATAAAATATATTTTATAGACAGCGAGAATGTCGGTGACAACTGGATTTCACTGCTTAATACCGTCGCACCTGACGATGAAATTCTTGTATTTTATACCGCGAGAAGTCCGCATATGAATTACAAAAATCTTATACTCCTGAAGCAGTCGCCAAAGGAAATCACCTTCATCGAATGTTGCGAAGGAAATAATGCTCTCGACTTTCAGTTATGCACCGACCTTGGATATCGCGTGCGCGATTTAGGTGAGGCAGAGTTCATCATCGTGTCAAACGACACAGGCTTTGACGCCGTTGTGAAGTACTGGGTGCAGCGCTCGAAATGTGTCAGGCGTATTCCCGGCAAGGCATGTGCCACAGTCAACCTGACAAAGCAGAATGTCAATGCAAATACGCCTGCCCGCAGACCCATGCATGATGCACATATACATGAACCCGTGCAGACTTCCGTTGCCGGCGATGCTTCTGCTGCCGTCAGTGAGACTTTGACCGGTACCGTTGTCTGTGCATCACCCGGCGAACCTGTAAATGCTCCGGCTGCCGCAGATACAACTGCAACCGTACATGAGCCGGCGGCTTCCACCGATGCAGCTGCAACCGTACATGAGCCGGCGGTTTCCACCGATGCAGCTGCATCTGCACATGAACCCGCACACGTCAGTGAGCCGGCGTCCACCGCCGATGTCTTAGCACCCGCCGCCTCAATATCCGCCCCTGAACCAAAACACACACCTGAAACAATAGATTCCCGCGCCAAAGAAATTCTCTTCATAATCGGGAGGGATAATCTTCAGCTCCTGCATCTTGCGCTCCAGCAGATTTTTGGTACAAAAAAAGGGAAAATTTACTACAATGCTTTCAAATCAGATAACGCATATGTCAGCTACATAAGCAAACACAAGTCTGAGAACACGAAAGAAAAACTGAATACTTATTGTTCCATAGTCTTTGAGCTTTCAGAGGAAAAACTTGAAATGCCCGAGGATTTTCCTGATTTTGCCATAGGCTCATGGAAGAACAAAAAAAATCTCAATTCCTTTAAGTCAGCCCTCCAGGGCAAATACGGAAAAGAATTGAGCGATAAGTATTATTCCATGTTCAAAACGCATATAAAAATTCTGGACAAAATTAAGTAAAGGAGTCGCTGACCAAGCCGGCTGGTGAGAATATTCCCACCAGCCGTTAATCTTAGCTGCATAAAATTCAGTTTTATATCCATTCCCACACTCTTACAGGAATTTATCCAGTTCTCTCTCCACAAGGCTGTTAATCTTAACCTGAGGTTTATCAATCAGCCTGCCGCGCACGATGACCATATCAACATGCCTCAGCGCCTCAAGATTATCAAGCGGATTGCCCTTAGTCACTATCATATCAGCACATTTTCCTTTTTCGATGCTTCCGGTAATGTCACCTATACCGGCAAGCTCTGCACTGCGTTTCGTCGCCGTGTAAAGTGCAAACGCATTTGAAACTCCCGTGTATTTGTGGAAATAGCACAGCTCCCGCCAGAAATCATACTGTGTTATCCATGGACACCCAACATCGTTTCCGAGAACGACCGGAATATCGTTCGCCAGCGCCGCCTTTGCACACTCGACAATTCCCTCAAACACGATGTTTCCATTGTACTGCTCAACCTCCGTCGCATTAGTGAGCGACCTGTCAAAGAGTGCATAAGGAACAGCCGGAGAAATTGTTGTACACAGAAATGCGTTCTTCTCCTTAAAAAGTCTTATCATCTCATCGTCCGGTTTCGCGCCGTGCTCTATGGAGTCGACTCCGTTTGCGAGTGCCACCTTCACACCCTCAGGTGATTCCACATGTGCCGCCACCTTGTAGCCTGCCGCATGTGCCCTGTCGCAGACAGCCTTCACCATCTCCGGTTTCATCTTTAGTTCCCCCGGCACGCCCTTCTCCTTCGCGTCGAGCACTCCGCCCGTTATCATGAGCTTGACAAGGTCGACTTTCTCATTCCCGGCATGTTCAAGCTGCTTTAACGCCTCGTCTATGCTATGCGCCGCCACCGCAACCGAGCCTGCCATATGTCCGCCCGGAACCGATATGCCCTCGTTCGCTGCAAGGATACGCGGTCCGACTCTCTTTCCGGCAGCTATCTCATCCCTCAGTCTTGTGTCAAAATCCCCAAGTCCTCCTACCGTGCGGATTGTGGTCACACCGCTTAACAACTCCGTCCTTGCAAAATCAGATACCACCTTGTATGCCACAGCTCTTGACAAAGCGGTTCCCATAAGGGTTTTTACCAGCTTTTCGTTGTCGCGCTGTTTCTTCTGAGGCTTTCCGTTTCCCGCAAGATGCACATGCATGTTTATAAGCCCCGGCATGATGCAGCGCCCCTCAAGATCCACTACCTTCATATCCGGCGACTTCGGAATCTCCTTAACAATGTCCGTAACCTTCTCCCCCTCAGTGACAATCACAAGCCCCTGCTTAACCTGCATGTCCTTGTCACCATTTAGAATTTTTCCGTTTATGTATGCGTATTTCATATCGTTCTCCATTTCCACCGCCATCCCGCGGCATCTGCAATCACTTTATTTACAGCCATGTATACTGCACGCCATAACCTTTTCCTCTATCTCGTCCTCTCTCACCGGTGTCTCTCCAATCCATGATAGAGCCTCGTTTATATCAAATGTCATTGCCCCGTCATCATTCACGAAAAGAGGAATTCCTATTCCATTATGCGCCCTGACCTCGTCAAATATCGGCTCCCTATCCCTCAAAGCAAGAAACTCCCTGAGATTTGCGGTATTTTCCGTGATGTCAATGTACTTTGCAGCAAAGCCTCTCTTTTTCTGAACTGCCTTATAATTCCTGCAATCCACGCAAATCGACGTTCCATAAACCTTCATATACGATTCCTCCTTTTTTCTGCATAGGGCTGCCTGGTGTCAAAACACCACTGTCTCTATTTGCCGTCAAAATTGACATACATTTTTTATTATGATAAACTTTATGCAGATATGCGTCGTACCTTATATATGCCGCATATTCTTTCAGCAACATATTAACACTTAAAAAAAATGTTGTCAAAAACTAATGCCTAAAACAAAATTTATGGATAATCCCAATATACTTCATATGTTAATAAATATTGTCTATATAAATCGCATTTATTCTTTATTTTAATTGCGAAACACAGGACGATAAAAAGCATAAAGTGATTGATAACCTGAGTTTAATAGCTTTGGTGTACTAAGCATTGCCGAAAACTGCAAAATGCAATGGAAAACTGCATCTGTAACCTGAGCTTTGCTTAATGGCTGCCGCTTAAAGGTCTAATACACATTATCAGGCGGTAATAGCTACATCAGAAAAAGGAAAAACCGCTATACTTACCACTTGCATTAACAATTTTTTATCTCAGGCGGTAATTAAGAAAAGGAGAACAACATGTACACAATCGGACAGATATCGGAAATGTTCAATATTCCTGTCTCAACGCTTCGCTACTATGACAAGGAAGGACTTTTTCCAAACATAAAAAGGGATTCCAATATAAGAAAATTCGACGACTCAGAGATTGAAACCCTGCGCATGATAGAATGTCTCAAGAAATCGGGCATGGAGATAAAGGATATACGCCGCTATATGGACTTATGTGCAAAAGGAAGTTCAACCTATTCTGAACGCAAGGCCATGTTTGAAAGGCAGCGAGAATCCGTAGAAAATGAGATCAAGCGTCTCGAAAAAACGCTTGACATGTTAAAATTCAAATGCTGGTACTATGACGAAGCTATGACGCACGAAAACGAGGAGCATATAAGAGAAATGCTCCCCGATAAGCTTCCGGCGGAAATCCAGATAATTTATGACAATGCACATGCGGAATAGGACGTTTTTATGCCGTCTCTAATCTATGCTGTACTTCATATATAAAATGCTGAAAACTAGGTGATTTATTGTTATCTATATCAAAAAAATCACCTATTTTCTCAGCCCACTCTGCCTTATATTTTCCAACCTCGCGATATGTAGGACAATCCTTTTTAAACTTTTTTATACCACCTTCATAAACTATATCCCAGCACACGAAGATTTGAAATATTTTTTTCACACTTACATCACACATCACGGTTCAGCAAAAATTCCCAGCGCCAGCGGGTGATAAGTGAACACAACAAACATAATTCCCTGTATTACGAACAGCACCCTTATCACCACGGTAGACGCCTTATTCCACACTGATCCGGCAAAGTGATATGCAAACCGGAAGGCGGCAAATACTGCGATGTAGAAGTTAAGTATATCTATCGCCATAACTCCAAAGCCCAGAATACCCTTGTATGTATAGAACATTACCGGGATGAGCCATGTTCCTATAATATTTCCGAGCATCCATTTCTCATCCGCACTTTTCACAAAAATCCACATGCACAAAAGCATCGGAAAATACACAAGCTTCATGTGTTCCCATGTCGACTCATTAATCGGAAAAAAATATCCGACAATCCTGTTTTCACCTGTAAATCCATACACAAAGTGAAAAAGCGTACCCAAAACCACCGCAAGCACATACACAAGAATCCATTTTTTTCTGCTCCATCCGTCCATATATAGCACCTCCAGAATATATTATGTTATTAATATATTCCGGAATGCGACATTCTATGACTTATTTTTACAAAAATCAGACTATTTCTCCTCCGGATGGATGCTGACTCCACGATTCATATCTCCCTGCGGGTTCTTGCCGAACTCATAGTCATTTCCAGGAAGGACTGCGTTGAGTACGATACCGGAAATGGCTGCGATTGCAAGACCTGTAAGTGTGATTGAAGTACCTCCAACATTGAAGGTAAGCCCTGAGGAAAATCCAAGTCCGCACACTAAGATTACGGCTGCGATTACAAGGTTTCTCGACTTTGTGAAGTCAACCTGATTCTCCACAACATTGCGGACACCTATTGCGGAAATCATACCATAGAGCATGATGCTGACCCCGCCGATGATTGCCGAAGGCATGGAGCCGATAATCTCTGATACCTTAGGAATGAAGCTGAGCACGATTGCAAAAACGGCTGCTATTCTGATTACTCTCGGGTCATGTACATGGCTAAGCTCAAGAACACCTGTGTTCTCGCCGTAGGTCGTGTTGGCAGGTCCGCCAAAGGCAGATGAAAGAGCGGTTGCAAGACCATCACCGATGAGCGTCCTGTGAAGTCCCGGATCGGCGATAAAATTACTTCCGACTGTCGCTGATATTGCCGACATGTCACCGATATGCTCCATCATGGTAGCGAGTGCGATAGGTGCCATGACAAGTATTCCGGTAAGGTCAAACTTACATATCTGGAAAGGTGGAAGTCCGACAATACTTGCACTTGCAACACCGGTGAAGTTGAGTATTGCTGAACCATCCGGGTTTGTGACACCGCAAAGATGAAGAATAAGTGCAGCAGCATAGGAAATCACAACTCCCATAAGTATAGGAATAATCTTGAACATTCCCTTTCCCCAAATATTAAACACGATGATTACACCGAGCGCAATGAGAGCGATAAGCCAGTTAGTTGATGCATTGCTCACAGCCGACGGAGCTAGGCTTAAACCGATACATATAATGATAGGTCCCGTAACGACGGGCGGGAGAAATCTCATAACCTTATTGACACCCACAAGCTTAATAATAAGTGCGAGTACAAGGTACAAAAGACCTGCCACGACGACACCGCCGCACGCGTAAGGGAACTTCTCCGCCATCGTCATCGCCGCATACTTTCCGGTGTCAAGGCCTGCCATGGTGGCATAGCCTCCAAGAAAGGCAAATGATGAACCCAGAAAAGCAGGTACCTTCATCTTAGAACACAAGTGAAAAAATAAGGTACCGACACCCGCGAAGAATAATGTAACCTGAATGGACAAGCCCTGTCCTTCAAAATATCCTCCGACAAGAATCGGTACCAAGATGGTTGCCCCGAACATTGCAAACATATGCTGCAAGCCAAGCAGGAGCATCTTCGGAACGCCGAGCGTTCTCGCGTCTTTGATTGCTTCGTTTTTGTTGCTCATAGAAACCTCCTCATTTAAAAGGCATGTCGGATAACCGCACGCCCGGTATTTTTTCAAATATAACAAAAAATGAAGAAGAATACAATCATATTTCTAAATTTCTTATAAAATCGTCAAATAAAAATAAGACTCCCATGCATAGTTCCCTGCCCGCTAAAAACGGTTACACCCATTAAAAAATAACAGATGTAACCGTGTGTACCATTGTTGATATTCTATATGTTGAGCAGATCGCTGTACACCTTGAGTGCACCGTCAGTCTCATGTGCGAGAACACGCTTAGCAAGCACCTTGCCGAGCTGTACGCCCTCCTGGTCGAAGCTGTTCACGTTCCATAAGAAGCCCTGGAACATAATCTTGTTCTCAAAGTGTGCAAGAAGTGCACCAAGTGTCTTAGGATTAAGCTCATCACCGATGATAATGCTTGAAGGACGATTGCCCTCAAAATTCTTGTTTCTGTTGTCATCGCTCTTGCCGCAGGCGAAAGCAACAATCTGTGCTGCCACATTAGCGCAGAGCTTCTGCTGGCTTGTGCTGTCCTGAATAACAACATCCGTTCCTATCTGGCTGTTTCTAAAGCCGATGAACTGTAACGGAACAATGTCCGTTCCCTGATGGAGAAGCTGATAGAAGGAATGTTGTCCGTTAGTTCCCGGCTCACCGAAGATAACAGGTCCTGTGACATAGTCCACAGGCTCACCGAATCTGTTGACCGACTTGCCGTTTGACTCCATGTCAAGCTGCTGTAAATGAGCAGGAAAACGGCTGAGTGCCTGTGAATATGGAAGAACTGCAGTGCTTGGGTATCCTAACACATTTCTCTCATATACACCGATAAGAGCGTCAAGCATCTCAGGATTCTTACGGATATCCTCATTCTTAGACAGCTTATCCTCGGCTGCCGCACCCTCTAAGAACTGTGCGAACACCTCAGGTCCGAAAGCAAGTGACAATACTGCACCGCCGACTGCCGATGTTGAGGAGAAACGTCCTCCGATATAATCATCCATGAAGAATGCCGCAAGGTAATCATCGCTCTTTGCAAGAGGTGATGTCTCACTGGTAACCGCTATCATGTGCTTTGACGGGTCAAGTCCGGCCTTCTTAAGCGCATCCTTGACAAAGGACTCATTTGTAAGCGTCTCAAGTGTTGTTCCTGACTTGGATACGAGCACGAATATGGAATGAGCCACATCTGTAGAGGCAAGAACCGCAGCAGCGTCATCCGGGTCAACATTGCTTATGAACTTAGCCTCCATCCTGAAGGCTCCGTTCTTCTTAGCCCAATTCTCAAGTGCAATATACATTGCACGAGGACCTAAATCGCTTCCGCCGATACCTATCTGAACTACCGTTGTGAACTTCTCACCTGCCGCATTGGTTATCTCACCGTCATGCACCTTGTTGGCGAACTCCGCTATTCTGTTCTGCTGCTCAACATAGAAGCTCCTCTTATCAACGCCGTCTGCATTTACCGCGTCACCGAGCTGCCCGCGCGTCATGTGGTGAAGAACAAGTCTCTTCTCGCCTGTATTTACAACCTCTCCATTGTAGAGAGCCTCAAACTTCTCTGTAAGCTGTGCCTCCTTGGCAAGCTTTGCAAGGGCATCAAGCACCTTATCGTCTACCTGCTTTGCAGCGTAATTATATGTAAGCCCCTCCGCCATCGGTGTACTGTATGACTTCACGCGGTCCGCGCTCATCACCTCGGACAGCCTAACCTTGTCCGCCTTAGACAGATTCCCATAAGAGCTAAGTGTATCCAGATTCTTCCAGTTAATCATATTATCCTCCTGTTCTGCAAACGTCCTACCGATTTCCGAACGTGAGCACTGCTTATTTAATTGTTAATTATTAAACAATCATCTGAATTATACTATCAAACTCCAATTAATTCAATAGTGTATTTCTTCACCTTTAAGATTACCTATGCATACGGCATTCCGGCCTTTTTTCTTAACCACATACAGATATTCATCCGCAGCACGAAGGAAATCCCTGTCCTTGCAATCCTCGCAGGGTATATCATGGCATATTCCCTGTGAAATGGTGACGACGGAATATTCACTTGAACCATTGTGCTGTATATTAAGGTCATAAACCTGCTGTCTCAGCCTCTCTGCTGTCTCTTTGACCTCTTTCGCCTCCACACCCGCATATACGATTACGAACTCGTCCCCGCCATACCTCGCACAGAAAATATTTTCATTCTCTATGCCTGCGAGCAGACCTGCTATCGCCTTCACACATTCATCGCCCGCCTGATGTCCGTATTCATCATTATACTGTTTAAAATAATCTATATCCAGTATCTCATACGACAAAGGTATGTGCTCAGCCCTGCACCTTTCAAGCGCCTCCTGTGCAAATCTCGACATGCGGTACCTGTTGGCAATTCCCGTGAGCTGGTCTGTCTCTGCTTTTTCTGACAGCCTCTGTGTCTCCAGCTCAAGCTGCTTCTGTCTTTCCTTTATCGTATCGAGGGAATTCCTTACACGCAGTATTGTGGCTATCATCTTCTGCTTGTCCTTCTCAAGCTGAACACTCAGGTCAAAGAAGCTGTTCATTGCCTCAATACATTTTTGTTCACAGTCATTCCTGCGGTACAGCCTGATCTTAAGCTCAAGGTATTTCCGCTTAATATTGGCTATTCTGGTATTCTTTATCGGCTCCTCTATTTTATTTATGATCTCCACGACTATATCATCCCTGTCAAGCTCAAGCATCAAAAGGCAGAACTCATACAGATCATCAAATATGTCCATAATCAGCACTCTGCCGCCAAGTCTTTTCTCAAGGTCATCTATGTACATATCTCTTTTTTCTGCAGCACCTATGAGATGATAAAAACGTGCACACAGGCTGTCAACATATATATTATCCATCACTCCGAAATGCGGCTTACATTCTGCTTCTATCCTGCCAATATACTGTGCTGTATTATCCATGTCCCCTTCAAGCATATAGCTTTCCGCCAGATTTGTGTAGATCATTGTCAGTCTGCTGATATCGCGCTCATTCTCAGGAGCCGCCATGTATCTTGCGTATGCGCTCAGGAAGTACTGTCTGGCTTCCTTATACATTCCGGTGTCAAGATACAGATACCCAATATTAATTTCAATACTTCGTTGAACATCACCTATATTATGCTCATTACAGCACCCCAGTCCCAACATATAATATTCCAATGCCGCAACCGTATTACCCTGCGTTACCGATATTATCGCCATAAGATTATATGCCCTCGCCTCCAGCCTCCACTGCTTTGAGCGTTTCAGATAAGCGAGCGCATTGACCATCATATCAAACATATTATCAAAATCATTCTTTACATAATATGTTGCGCCTAAATAAAAATATGCCAGTCCGTATGCCGTGCTGTCCTCCGGCACCGCCTCATCCAAAATATCCCTGCATGCACCTTCTATCTTCTCATAGTCCAGATTCCTGCTGTGTCTTTCAATGCCCAGCAGATAATTCAATTTTTCACTATAGGTGCTGCCTTTCTCTTTACTTTCCATGTGTATCCCTTTACCCCAATAACATAAATAATATAATAATGAGGGGCAAAGGTACCTCTCCCCTCATATCATATTATATAACCGAATCCATCTTTTTTCAACACCTTACTTCATCACTTTTAGCATGATTTCCCTTTTATTTCCATTTAAAATTAATCATTCCAAGTATATATATTATTATAATACACACTGGTACAACATACCCGAATACCGGGCGCATCCAGTTCTGTATTTTTAACCCCTTTCCTTCATTGACCTCTGCCATAAAATTATCCCATCCCCAGCCGATGCGTCCGTTGGTACAGAATATTGCAATGGTCAGTGAGCCCAGCGGAAGTATGTTGTTGCTCACCAGGAAATCCCAGAAGTCAAGCCATGCCGTTCCCTCGGCAAACGGCTGAAACTTAAATACACTGTAGCCTAACGCCGTTGTAATCGCGAGGGCGAACACAACCACGGCACACACAAGGCTTCCCTTCCTTCTTGTCCAGCCTGTCAGCTCCCTCACACACGCCAGGATATTCTCACACACCGCAAGGACAGTCGAAAATGCCGCAAAGGTCATAAACATAAAGAACAGTGTTCCCCAGATTCTTCCACCCTGTATATGCTTAAATACTGCCGCCATAGTGTCAAACAGCAATGCCGGACCTGCCGTTACCTCAACTCCGTAAGCAGCGCACGACGGGAAAATAATAAGCCCCGCCATAATCGCGACAAAGGAATCGAGCAGTATCACGTTCACACTTTCACCGAGCAGGCTTCTTTCTTTATCAATATAGCTGCCGAATATCGCCATGGACCCCATTCCCACAGACAACGTGAAAAATGCCTGATTCATTGCTGCTACAATGGTATCCACACCTATTTTAGTAAAATCCGGTACCAGATAAAAGCGGTAGCCCTCCACAGCTCCGGGCTGCATTCCACTGACAACCGCCAGCACAAGCATGAGCGCAAGCAGGAGCATCATCATGTACTTTGTGACGCGCTCAAGGCCGCCCTGAAGCTGAAATGTGAGCACAAAGAAGCCTAATGCAACCGTAATTGCAAGGAATCCCACATTGATAGCCGGATTGGTTATCATATTTACGAACCCAAGCCTTTCGATATCACCTGTGAGGAATTTCCAGAAATAATATATCATCCAGCCTGTAACAACAGTGTAAAATGCCATCAGGCATACATTACCCACAAGAGCAAAATATCCGTGTATATGCCATTTCTGTCCCTTCTTTTCCAGCTTCTGGTACATCTTCACCGGACTCGCCTGTGCGGCTCTGCCGATTGCAAATTCCATTGTAAGGGCAGGAAGCCCAAGAATAAGCAGACACACTATATAGATAAGCGCGAATGCTCCTCCGCCATTGCTTCCTACCATCCATGGAAACTTCCATACATTTCCACACCCTATTGCACACCCCGCGCTAAGGAATATAAATCCCAGGCGGCTGCCTAAACGTTCTCTCTCCAAAACACCAATCTCCTTTTATTATTTTTATAGGCGAAACAAGCGAATCCCGAAGCCGTCTCCGGAATCCGCCAGTCACATAATACTCTTTATAACAACATATCTGATTATCATATTATCAGCAAACCAGGTCTGCAAGGCTCATTGCCTACAGTCCGGAAACCTGATTACTTATCCACCTTAGGAAGTCCTGCAAATCCAACCTGTAAATCTTCGTCTGTCGGAATATAATCCGTCATAAGTCCATCATTGTACTTCTGATATGCCACCATATCGAAATAGCCTGTACCGGTAAGCCCGAAAAGGATTGTTTTCTCCTCTCCTGTCTCCTTGCACTTTAAAGCCTCATCTATCGCAACCCTTATCGCATGGCTGCTCTCAGGTGCCGGAAGTATTCCCTCCACCCTTGCAAACTGTGTAGCTGCGGCAAATACGCTGGTCTGCTCAACCGAAACAGCTTCCATAAGTCCCTGATGATACAGCTCGGATACAACCGGGCTCATTCCATGGTAGCGAAGACCTCCCGCATGATTAGCCGAAGGAATGAAATTGCTTCCAAGCGTGTACATCTTAGCAAGAGGACACACCATGCCGGTGTCGCAGAAATCATAGGCAAATCTGCCTCTTGTAAGGCTTGGACAGCTTGCAGGTTCAACAGCGATAAATCTATAATCCTTCTCACCTCTCAGCTTCTCACCCATAAATGGTGAGATAAGTCCGCCAAGATTGGAGCCGCCGCCGGCACAGCCTATGATAATATCCGGCTTGACACCGTACTTTTCAAGTGCTGCCTTAGCCTCAAGTCCGATAACCGACTGGTGAAGAAGAACCTGGTTTAAGACACTTCCAAGCACATATCTGTAACCCTCTGTATGTGTTGCCACCTCAACCGCCTCTGATATGGCACATCCAAGGCTTCCTGTTGTGCCCGGGTGTGCAGCAAGAATCTTTCTTCCGACCTGTGTCGTCTCCGAAGGCGAAGGTGTCACACTCGCACCATAGGTTCTCATAACCTCACGTCTGAATGGCTTCTGCTCATACGAAACCTTTACCATGAATACCTTGCAGTCAAGCCCCAGGTAAGCGCTCGCCATCGACAGCGCAGTTCCCCACTGTCCTGCACCCGTCTCCGTGGTCACTCCCTTAAGTCCCTGCTTCTTGGCATAATAGGCCTGAGCTATCGCAGAATTCAGCTTATGGCTTCCGCTTGTATTATTTCCCTCGAACTTATAATAAATCTTCGCCGGAGTTCCGAGTGCCTTTTCAAGACAATATGCCCTTACAAGAGGCGCCGGTCTGTACATCTTGTAAAAGTCAAGTATCTCCTGCGGGATATCAATATACGCATTGTCATTATCAAGTTCCTGCCTTATAAGTTCATCACAGAAAACAGGTCTTAAATCATCATACCCCATAGGCTCTAATGTGGCAGGATTTAAAAGCGGAGCCGGCTTAATCTTCATATCAGCACGCACATTGTACCACTGCTTCGGCATCTCGCTCTCTTCAAGGTAAATCTTATAAGGAATGTTCTTCTCACTCATGGAATGTCCTCCCTCTACATTATAATATATCTTTATCACTATATCACTTTAAAGTGTTATTTGTCAACTTTTCTAAGTCAAACGGGGAACCAAAAGCATCCTTTGTAGCTTTTTCCTGTTCCATATTCCACATAATAAGTCTTCCCTGCCCCTTACACAAACAAGACCGCCCATCGGCGGTCTTGTATATGTAACGCTTATCTTAATACTTATTCCTGTGTATCATTGTCCTGTGTTGTATCGTCCTGTGGCTTAGCCGCCTCAGCCTCAACTGCAACTCCACATGAGGTGCAGAACTTGCTTCCCTCTGTGAGCGGTGCTCCGCAGTTCGGACATACAGGTCCCTGTGGCTTAGGCTGCTCGGTGCGGATCCTGTTGCCGCAGCTCGGACAGAACATGGACTCATTAGTCACCTCAGCTCCGCATGCAGGACATACTGTAACTCCCTTCAAATCCTGAAGCTTCTGCCTGCACTCTGCGATGTTGTTCTCCGCCGCCTTGATTGTATCGATATACTCGACAAAATCCGGCTCCGGACAATCGGCATGGCGCTCCACATAGAGCTTGCCAATCTGCTCGTAGGCTGTCGTAATCTTCTTCTGCTCATCGCTTATCGCTGTATTGAGCTTCGCTGTGTCCACAACATCCTTGCTCTTCTGCGCGATAGTCTGGCCTGCGTTAGATAAAGTCTTTCCAATGTTATCAAAAAATCCCATATTAAACCTCCTTGAAAATTATAAATACTTTTCATAGATTTTAACATCAATGCGCCGTAAAGTCAATTCTTTCCAACACCTGCCCAGGTGTCAGTCCGGGATTCTCCATTAAAAGCTTTGCCGCTTTCGCCGTCACCGCTGCCGCCGAGTAGGAGGTGCCATTCACCGTGCGCGTGCTGCCGCTCAGCGTCCTGACAGCCACATTCTCACCCGCCTCATAGCCGTTCACCCACCCGCCTCTCTGTGAGAAATCAGCTATCTGCGTCAGCTCCTCATTAAGCGCTCCCACAGCTATAACCGTAGCATACGCAGCCGGGTAATATTCCACCTCGGAATTTTCGGCGTAATCGTTGCCCGCGGCAGCCACAATCACCACGCCCTCCTCCTGTGCATGCTCAATCGCCAGCCGGACTGACTCGACATCCGCCGCAAAGCCCATGCTCACGTTAATGATATCACATTCGTACACGTCGACGGCATCTAAGATTATCCCGGCAAAAGTATCCGCATCCACCTGCGTAAGCTTTCCATGTCCATACACACTGCTCACAAAAGCCACCAGCTCTGCATCCGGCACCTGATCGAGAATGATGCCCGCCACCGCCGTACCATGCCCGTAGGTGTCAGCTATCCCCATGCTCTCATCGACGTAATTCCTTCCGCCATATATGTTATCCGCCGGTATCGCCTTCTCCGAAAAGCCCGTGTCGATAATGCCGACACGCACCCCACTGTCAGTCACAAAAGTCTCCTGCCCACGCTGTGCCCTGCACGCCGGCACAACACAGATAGACAGTATAAATATCAACGCCGCAAATATTTTTTTGATTGTAATCAGTTTATTTTCAGTTGTTTTCATTCTCTTATTATAACGCAGGCAGGGTGCCATGTAAATGACACCCTGCCGCTTTCGGTAAAATATTAAAGTTGTGAGCAAATTAGTTATGGTTGCCAAGTATATCCGATACTGTTCCCGTAACCGGCTTTAACGCCTTTATGTCATTGTTGAAATCAGGTGTTACCTCGAAGTCCTCGGTGAGCGTAGCCGTAAAGGTGAGGGCATTCGTTCCGACACCATCTGTATACTGTATATTGTCTATCGGAAGTCCTGCAATCGCATTCAGTCCAACATTCTGTACCGAACCGATTACCTCATCATAGATGACCGTAATCGAAATCTGCTCGCCCGCCTTGTACTGTGAAAGTGCAAGACTTGAGATACCTACCTGTGAAGGAGCCTTTGTGTCAAGTACCTTGTAATGAACATCTACCGTTCCAAGCTGCCATTTATTCTCATTCTTTCCGGTAGCCGCTGCCTCCAACTGTACAGAGTCATTTACACTGATTTTAGCATATGTCGGTGACCCTGATACAACTACATTGCCCTTATAGCTGGTTCCATAGCCGTTCTTTGTCCAATCGCCCTTTCCATACTTGAAAGCTATATTTCCCTGTGAGCCTCCCGTAAAAGGAAATGCCACATCGAGCTGCCAGCCGCCGGCACATATGTCGAAAGCGAACTCTCCAAAATAACCCGTTCCCGCACTGTATAATCGTAACCAGCACCAGCTATCCTCTATATCCTGCAGGTCTGCCGTTATATAGAAGCCTGCCTGTGTTGCCACGTTCTTTACATAGTCTCTGGTTACGGTATCAACTCCGGCATTTGCCAAGGCTGCATGAAGTGAAGCAAACCATATATGCGGTCCCTTGCTATAGTCTACAGTCTTTTGTTTTTTCTGGTTAATCGTCGGATCGCCTGTATTATGCACATATGTATACCACTTATTATACATATCCACCGCATTGTACTGTGACAGTGCCCCTATTGTTCTTCTAAGAGACTTCGTATCTCCGAATTCTCCCGGATATTTTCCAACCGTGTCCACTGTCTTGTAGAGCTCGACATCGTAGTAACGGTCGGTGTTATTCGCGTTGAAGCTTGCCGCGCCGTCAGCCGATGTCTCAGCTCCCCACTCCTCAACCGTGAAGGTCAGCTCCATATCGTTCGGACCGAAGGTCAAGTAGACGTCCTGACCGCCGACATGCTTGAAGTGGTACTTGTCTGTTGCGATGTCGATATCGACCGTTGAGCCGTAGGCTGTGCCGTTTACCGTCCTGTAGTAAACATAGAGCGGATTCGGTGTAGCCTGTGTGCCCTCAGGAAGTGTTCTTGTAACCTTGTAGGTCAGCTTAGAGCCTGTCGAGCCGTCCTTGAGGGTTATCTTCTCCTCTCCGACGAACGAGAGATTGAAGGTTCCTCCGCAGCCCCACTTAGCCGTCAGACTGTAATCTCTCTGCGTTCCCTTTACTATCTCGGATACGAGAGTCTCTCCGTCATACCAGCCAAGGAACTGATAGCCTTCCTTAGCCTCAGGTGCATTAAGCTTAACATCGTTGTCCTCGATACTGTAGCTTGAAGGATTGTCGTTGCTTACTGCCCCCACTCCCGGCTCGTAGGTGATGTTAAATACATTCAACTGCCATACTGCGTAGAAATTGACATTTCCCGACTCTGCGAGATTCGTAACTGTCACGCCGTCCTTGTATACAGGCTCTCCGCCCTTCTCGAGTGCCCAGCCAAGGAATGTATAGCCAGGTCTTGCAAAGCCTGCCAGCTCATTGATGAGCGGAAGATTTGCCGCCTTGTCGTACTCCATACTGAGTGTCTCTGTCGGAACAGAGCTGCCAAGACAACTGTCGAAGGTTATCACATATTTGTTGGCTGTCCACTTAGCATAGAATATCCAGTCGTAGCCTCTGTCAAGCTTCATCGTTTCCGTCACCTTATTCTTGAAGCCTGCGTCCTTGTACCAGCCTCCGAAGGTATAGCCCTTCTTTACCGGCTCCCTGAGTGTGAGGTAATCGTCCTCAACCGTGAAGCTGTCAGGATTACCCGTGTTCTGTGCTCCCTCCATGTTCTCATAGATAATCTTGTATCTTACAGGTGTCCATACGGCGTACAGATGAAGCGCTCCGCCATCATCAGCAATGAGTCCGGTGACGAGTTCTTCGTCAGTATACTTTGCCTCCTGGCCTGCCTTTAATGACCAGCCTGTAAATTCGTAGCCGTCCTTCTCAAACTTGTTCTTCGCGAGCGTTCTGCTCTCAGTGTATGTAAAGCTCTCCTCATTTGTGACGTCTCCGCCATTATTGGAGTGGTATACAACCTTGTAGCTGTTCTCACTCCACTTAGCATACAGCTCCATGTCGCGCATGCCTGCGGTACTTATCACTGTGACCGCCTCTCCCGTAAGTTCCTTATTGTCATACCAGCCCTTGAAGGTGAAGCCTGTTCTGACAGGAGCCGCAAGCTCAACTCTCTCGGTAGTGACGTCATAGGAACCCGGGTTATCGTTTAATGCCACGTCAATATTGTTATAGGTTATCTTGTACTCTATAGGTGTGTAGTGTGCATATACCGTGTGGTCATATGCCAGCTTCACAAGAGCATCCTCTGCAGCAGACAGACCTGCCTTATCAGAGGTCTGAGGCTGTGTAAACCAGCCGTCGAAGTGATAGCCCTTTCTTACCGGCATAGGAAGTTTTCCATAAGGTGCGTCAAATACCACAGTCTTAACCGCATCCTCACCTGCGTATAAAGCACCTCCCGCAGGGTCAAGCGTTACGGTGTAGCTGTTAGCTGTCCACACTGCCGTGTATTCAACATTCTCAGCCGGCATGTTCACTTTCGGTGTCTTATCCCACACATATGAATATCCGTACTTCACAGGTTCAGGTATTGTCACGGCAGCTCCGTAGTATACCATTCCCTCCGTATAGCCTTCTGCCTCGCCTCCTGATAGATTCCATGCAAGGCTGTACTGATTTCTGGTATAGTAGTAGTTAACCACATTCTTAGTCTCATCGACACCGATTGTGATTACAAGCTGACTCTCAGGTGAAGTAAAGCCCTCGTAGCTGTTGATAACCGCTTCCACCTCACTGTCCATAGGTGCCGTGAGATGTACGCTGTTTACAAGTGTGTACTTGTCGGAGCCGTCGACATTCTGCTGATAGTGATTTACGGTGTAGCCGTACTCTCCTGCGTTCCATGCAGCCGTAAGCGCCATGTCGCGCGCAGGCATCGTCGCCGCATCAAATCTTACATCTCCCTCGTACCAGCCGCCGAAGCCATAGCCCTCTCTTGCCGGAACAGGAAGTGCTATCGTCGCACCGTACTTTGCAGTGATCGTCACATCGCCGTCAAATGCACCACCGTCGGCGTCGAAAGTGATTGTGTAGCTGTTTCTCGTGTACTCGTAACGCACTACCGTGCTTCCGTCTGCATTTATCTTAGCCTCCACAGGCAACGGTGCCGTGAAGCCCTCGTACTCAACAGTCTTTGGTGTAACCGTCTGCTCCGTAACTCCCGTGAGCACATCGGTTCTGTCGAGAGCAAAGCTGCCGTCAAGCTGTTCAATATAGTGCTCAACCCTGTACTCTGTATCGGTTGCAGGTGACCATGAAGCATAGAGCGTCAGGTCCCCGGAACTTCCTGTTTCGATTGCCGTGACAGCATCGCCTGTAAGCTCCTCGTTGTCGTACCAGCCTTCGAATACATATCCGGTTCTCACCGCTGCCTTGAGTGTTATTGCCGCGCTCTCAACCGTGTAAGCTTCTGTATTAGGGTTCACTGCATCATATAGGTTTTCATATGTGATGCAGAACTCAACCGGTTTCCAGACCGCATACAGTACAACCGTGCTGCCATCCACAGCCGTGAGGTTCATGACCTCCTCATCATCAGCGTAGCATATTTCTCCCGTTACCGAAAGCGCCCAGCCTGCAAATGTATAATTCTCAAGAGCAAATGTATTTCCGGCAAGAGCAATGCTCTTGTCATAGCTGAAATTCATATCCTCCATCTTACCGGCACAGTTCTTATTGTTGGCATCGAAATGTACCTTGTAGGTTATCGGTGTCCACAATGCCACATAGAGCACGTCGGAGTTACCCATCACTGTATTTACCTTGACCGCGTTCTTTCCGTCTAAGCTCCATCCGGCGAATATGTAGCCCTCTCTTGTAACATTCTCAGGTACATCGATTTCTCCCATGTAGCAGGTATCAGCCGTGATAAGCTTATCATCATATCCCAAATCGAAGGTGTATGAATGTTTCTCACGTCTGTAGTTTACCTTAATTATCATCTTTCCGTCAGGTGCGATGCTCACGGTATCGTATGCCTCACCATTGACGGTCATATTTCCAAATACAATTCCACCGTCGACCGTGTACTTCTTATCAGCCGTCAGATTCCTGCCAAGCACTGTGTTTCTCAGGCTCTCGGCCGTAATCTGTGTGCCTGTATAACCCTCGGCCTCGAAGGAATCCTTCAGACGGTAGCTTCCGTCAATCTCCTGTACATAGTACTCAACACGGTACTGTGTATCAGGTTTCTTCTCCCAGAGTGCCGTGTAGACAACATCCTCTGTTCCCATCACCGGCTCAACCGTCTTATCCCAGCCGACGAAGGTATATCCTGCAGCCGCAACCATAGGCGGTACAATCGTCGCACCATATTTGAGGTCGAAGCTCATACTCTCGTCGCCTGCCTCACCCTCGTTGAAGGTGACTGTATGCCACTCGAGACTATAGTAGTAACGCAGAACCGTACTTCCGTCAGCCTCTATCCTTATCTCCTGTGCTGCCGGCGAATCATAACCCGTGTACTTCTTAACCTCAGGTGTTACATAGCTGTCAGTTGTACCGGTAAGCTCCTGTGTGTCTGCAAGCTTATACTCACCTGTCTGTATCTGCTCCGTATAGTGCTCTACACGATATGGAGTGTCCTCAGCCGGAGTCCACTTAGCATATATGTTGGTATCGTATGCCGGCATAAGCTCAGGGAACTCATACTCCTGTGTGAAGTCCTCGTCCAGATACCAGCCTGCAAATACATATCCTGTCCTTACCGGATCAGCAGGCTTCGTAATCTTCTTCTCAAATCCTGCATTTATAATGTTGATATACGTTCCCCCGTTGGTGTAAGGGACGATTACATATCCGTCTCTCAGATTATCCCAGTACAGCGACAGCGTCCTCTGTATAGGCTTCGATGAAAATGCAAGCGGATAAGCCTTCCAGGTAATTATCATCTCGCCCTCGAGCTTCTTGTCGTCCTTAGACGGATTTACCGTCACGGTGTTTGTCTGAGGGTCATAGGAAAACTTGTCGTTCGTCATGGTTATCTCGAAGTTCTGCCTGTTCCTGCTGTTCTGCTCCTTTATCGGATCATAGTAGTCATTGTATACGGCATGTGCCTCACCGCCCACAACCAGGTCAAGGTATGTCATGTCAAATACACTGTCAGGTATCACTGCCGAACGTACATGCTGCTTCATCTTGACGTAAGGCATATCCTCCGCGGCAGTTGTGAAGTCGAGTATGCTGTCCCTGTTTCCTACCGTCCACAGTGACCATTCGTTGTCGTACAGCTTAAGCTGCGTCGAATATCTGCCATTTATCGCCTGCGCCTCTAATGCCACCTCAAGATATGCTCCCACATCTATAAGCAGCGCTCCGCAGTACTGCTGGCTCTTTCCCAGACTCTGCGTATATTGCAGCTCGTAGTAGAAATATCCCCACAGCTTGGTGTAGGCTCCAGCCTCCGCGACGAAGCCGACAGAAGCTATATCCGTCGAGAACAGACCAACCTTAAACTCGAACTCAAGTCCTGCCTTAACTGCAAGCCGTCCCATTACATAGAAATCAAACTCGTAGGCGTCCTCTATAAGCTGTACAGTATCATTGTATACCTTTCCTGCGAATACATCTATCGTGTAGGTATATCGCTTGCCCGTGATATATTCGAAATCAAAGCCGACTGCCACGCACGCATCAACCTTCACGACGAAGTCAACCTCAAGGTTCACTGCAATAATCGGCAGACATGGCGGGAGCAGCTTCTCCTGGTCAACAATGTTCTGCTCGAAAATCTTTATCCAGTCCGACTCCTCCTTCATCATCTCACTGTAGCGCTGTACAAGACGATTGGCATTCTCCTCCGCCGTCTCGTCCTCGCCGTTGTCCTTCGCCTCGTCTATAAGCTCCTTAATCTGGTCAGCTATATCAAGCGCCGTGTCAAAGCCGCTCTTATCCTTGTCATCGTCGTCATCGTCATCACTGTTCTTTGTCATCATGACGGCGTTCACTTCGATTCCTGTGTAGTTGAGCACATCGATGTTGGCTGTAACGCGGTACTCTGCTATGTACGGGAATATTCCCCATACCTTCCAGACTGCCTTACTGCTGACACCTAAGTCAAGTCCAACCTCCTCGGTGAAGGTTCCGCTTACCGTTATTACCAACTGGTCCTCAGAGCCCTTCTTACCCATGGTGATGTTAGCCTTCACCTCGAGCATTACGCTAAGTCCCTTATCCCTTGCGGCTGTGCCCTGTGCCTGTGACAGATTCTGTGGGTGTGTGCTTATCGTCGCCTTAGGATAACCGTCCTCCAGCTTGCACTCAACCGAGAGGTCAGATGACATGAGCTGGAGCTGCTCAGGTGAGACCGGTGTTCCGTCCTCAAGGGTAATCTTGTAGTCCTCAAGGTTCAGGTTGTCGCTTAACTTTGTAAAGTTCTCTGTCGCAAGTGCAAGCGATGCAAGGTACTGGGCTGCCTCCTCGGCAAAACCGCTGTCAACCGCCTGCTGCTCAATGGAAGCTTCAATCGATGCCACATCAACGCCCTCTATCATCTCGGCGCCCGACATCTGCTCGCTTGTGTAAATATCCATTGTCTGCTGTACGGTCTCCCAGTCCGTAAGCTCGTAGCCAATGGTCGTCGTACCGTCCTTATTTCCTGCCACTGAGGTAACTAACGCATAGCTCTCAAGCTGAGCCGCACTGCTTCCCTCGTAAATTCCGAATATTCCACTGTAAAATACGAGATAATCGCCCTCGTCAACCGTCGTCTGACTGTCGAGACCTATATTCGCATATACATCTGCTGAGTAGTCAAGTGACAGGTTGTCAACGGTAATCGTTCCATCCGCTGCACCGGCAAGCACCTTATCAGATATAGGAAGAATATCCGGCGTGAATATTACATCCTCAGGTGCTGCATTCTTGTAGCTGTACCGCTTTCCGTTCTTACCTGTTATCTCGATATAAGCGATATCGCCGTTCTGCTCATCAGGTGTCTCAAGCGTTCGCAGGTCAGGTCTGAGTCCTGCATATATCGACACGATATCGCCGACCTGCAAGGTTCCCTTCGCATAATCGAACTCACCCTGTGTGAGCTGTGCAGGTCCTAAGGTTCCGTCACTGTCAGCCTTGTAGAGTGCAACGCTCAGTGTCTCCACCTGTTTTCCGTCATTGGTTATATTCTTCAGATCGCTAACAGGGATATATGTAATATCGCTGTTCAGCGCCACATTTAATACTTCTTCCTTTGTGGTTGTAAAGTTATACTCTCTCACCGACTGTGGCTGATTTTCATAGGTAAGCCTCGAGTCAGCCAAGGTTATCTTGTATGTACAGCCATCCTCAAAGCCCGCTACAGCCGTGGAAGCTTCACCCTCCACAACCATATTCTTACCTGTTACGACGAATACTCCGTCACCGCCTGTTACTTCTACTATATCCGTCTGAACCGGATCTGTAAGGTTCTTTGCATCCAGCGCCGCCTTAACAGCCTCGGCGTCAAGTGTCTTATCCTCGGTAACCACCTTGATGGAAAAGCTTCCGCCGTCCACATTCTCGGCCGCCGTAAATACCACATTCTCCACCGGCTCTAATTCCTCAACAGGCGAAAATGAGGCAAACAACGTGAGATCCCCGTATATCTCATCTCGCGCACTGACAGGTCTTGTAAGCTCATTATCATAGTACCAGCCATCAAAAATACTATTGTCCTTGTACGGAGTAGGCAGGCTGCTTATCCTCGTTCCCGGTGTAACCGTTCTCGGAGCTATGTCGCTTCCTCCATCTGTTGCAAATCTGATATAGAAGCCATTGTTCCCGCCGCCATTATCGTGGCCGCCGTTATCTGCGGCTGTCGTCTCCTCGGCACTGCTCTCCACAGTCACATTCTGGACAGCCTGTGATGTGCTCTCCTCACTTTTAGAAGGAGCTGCAGTACCTGCATTGTCCTGTCTGCCAGGCTTGCTCTCCTGCGGCAGTCCGCTTTCTCCCTCCGTCTTGTTTTCGGACGTTTCTTTCGTCTGACCCTCTGTCTGTTTTATGTCAGACCGCGTCGTCTCCTCCTGTTTAGAATCCGCATAGGCTGAGCTCTCAGGCTGCACGTCTGCCATCGATGTCGGCTGTGTCTCGTCGCCATCTACTACACTCTGCACCGGCTTCTTATCATTCACTGCGTTTATAACAGCTAATGATGCCCCGGACACAAGCAGCGCAAGCAGCACAACAACAATCACTGCTCTTCTGGTTCTGTCTGCCCATAATGCGTCATAGATTTTCTTCCACATAGCATTTCCTCCCTCGTGTCGTTTTATGTTGTCACAAATGTGTCAAAAGGACTACAACATTTTATATATTATATATAATAGCCTAGAAAACCATGTTCTTGGACAATCCTGCACGAATTACAATTTTTTTGACATGAACGACAGCAGGTTAAGGTAGCAATTTATGCTGATAACCATTATAATAGGATTATAATTTTTACAAAGGGGATTGGAAAATGTTCAGAATAGCAGTGTGCGACGACGACATTAAGGAGCTTGACAATATCACCTCCCTGCTTGACGTTTACAGTTCGAAGCGCGAGCTTCGGCTTACCTATAAGTGCTTCACCAGCAGTGTAGAGCTGGTCTCAAAGGCGGCATACGAACAGTTCGAGCTCTACCTTCTCGATGTGATAATGCCCGTGCTCAACGGGATATCTCTCGCAAAGGAAATCAGAAGTTTTGACAGGGCTGCCGACATCATATTTCTCACATCGTCTCCCGAATTTGCCGTTGCAAGCTACACCGTCAAGGCGTCGAACTATCTGTTAAAGCCTATAACAGCCGACAGCCTTTTTGCGGCTCTTGACGACATACTCGATAAGAAGGAGCATGAGAGTGAAAAATATATCGTTGTAAAGAGCTCCATCGGCGTACACAAGGTAATGTTGTCCAGCATAATCTGCGTCGAAGCATTCAACAGAAAGGTTATATACTACCTGAAAAATAACACCCAGCTTGAGTGCACGGAGCGTTTTGCCTCCATATGCGAAAAGCTGCTCGGAAATCCCGAATTCATACTGGCACATCGCTCGTTTGTGGTAAACATGAACTTTATTCGAATGATAGGCAACACCGATATGCAGCTTCAGAACGACAAGGTCATTCCGCTCGCACAGCGCAGGGTCACTGAGATTAAGAGGCACTATCTCGCCTTTCAGATGGAGGAAATGTTATAATGGATATATCAAATATATTAGATTTAGCTAACTATGCCTTCGTGCTCTTTTTCGGGGTGACAGCCTCCTTCTACTGTGCGGGGCTCACCTTTTCCGAACACAAAATACTGTATGTGGTATCTTTACCGGGCTTTGGCGCAGCACAGCTCATATTTTTCCTGTTTTGGGGAAAATCAGCTCTGTATGCATGTTATCCTCTGCTCATACACCTTCCGCTCATACTGCTTATTTTCATCGTTATGCGAAGGGACATATGCATCTCAATTATATCCGTCCTGACAGCATACCTGATGTGCACACCAAGAAAATGGCTCGGAACGCTCACCTCATCTTTTTTTAATTACAACCCTGATATAGCAAATATTGCTGAGATTCTCATCACAATACCTATTCTGATACTTGTGATAAAGTTCATATCTCCCTACATCGCGAAACTCAGGTACGAGAGCAGGACCACGCTTCTGCCATTTCTGCTTCTGCCGTTGGCATACTACATATTAGAGTACGCCTTCACCGTATACACTGACCTTCTCTACAACGGCGGCACGATCATAATAGACTTCATGGACAGCTTCATAGCACTGCTGTACCTCAGCCTCTCAATAATCACCCTCGAATTTTCCAATAGGAAGAACAAGGCTGAGCACGAGAACCTTCTTCTGAAGGCAGCCGCCATGCAGGCACAAAAGGAGATTGAACAGATATCCAACTCTGAAAAGCAGGCCGCAATATACCGCCACGATCTTCGCCACCACATGAACTTTCTGCGCGGATGCATCAAGGAGAACAGAAGCGAAGATGCACTCAACTACATCAATGAGATATGCACGCTGTTAGACAACAGCAAGGTCATAAAGTACTGTTCCGACGAGGCGCTCAACCTTATTCTCTCCTACTACGCTGACGAGGCGCGCGCTCACGGCATTGCAGTGAACATCAGCGTGACGACGGGGGATTTCTCACGTTTTCAGAATACCAGCCTGTGCAGCTTGTTCGCAAACGCCTTTGAAAACGCTATCCACGCCTGTATGAAAATCCCGCAGGAAGAAAAACGCTACATTATCCTAAATCTGTACGAAAAAAACGGGCATCTGTGTATTAACATGTCCAACAGTTATCACACAGCTCCCGTTTTCAAAAATGATATTCCAACAGCAACCGCAAGCGGCCACGGTCTTGGCATACAGAGCATGATATCGGTGATAGAAAGATACCACGGTATCTACGGCTTCTTTGCCGAGAACGGTGAGTTCCGCTTTCAGGCATCACTTTGATCAAGCCTTTTGTCTGCTGCCTATATTTATATTGACTATGCATATGCCTATGCACACGAGCACCAGCGCCACAACCGCCTTGAAGCCGAGCTCTTTTCCACCCTCACCGAGCCACCACGCCGAGAGGAGTACCCCGAACACCGGATTGGTAAAGCCGAAGATTGCGACCTTCGACACAGGGTTGTGCTTTAACAGTATTCCCCAGAGGGAATATGCCACGGCAGATATGCATGCAAGGTAGAAAAGCATCAGCACCGCACTGACCGTCACATGAGTTATCCTTCCGCCCATCGCGAAACCTAATATGACCATGACTATGCCACCGAAGATGAACTGGTATCCGCTTAACATGACCGGATTGTCCTTCTTAGAATATATCTTGATAAGGCATGACGAGAACGCATAAGACAATGCCGCCAGAAATAAGCTTCCCTCACCGCTAAGGCTTAGGTTCATGTCTATCTTCTGCCCGTTCATGGTGACGACTATAACTCCCGCAAAGCCTATTATACAGCCCGCGAGCTTTCTTATTGTGAGCTTCTCCTGACGGAATACAAGGCTTGCAACCAGTATGCACAGAAATGTGTTCGAACCATTTATGATTGACGACTTAACTCCGCTGTTGTGTGCAAGTCCCATATAGAAGAATATGTACTGTATTATTGTCTGAAACAGCGCGAGCTTCACTATATTAGGCGACGACGATTTCGACGGCAGAAGCGGCTTGCGGTTTATTGCGCTTCCAATAAGTATCGTCAGTATTCCTGCGAGCACGAACCTCATTCCCGCAAACAATACCTGCGTCCAGGTTTCACCTGACGGTATCTGAAAATATGCATATCCGAGCTTTATACAGGGCGATGCACTTCCCCACAGGAATGTGCACACCAGTGCGAGAGCGCACACCACCCATGTTTTCTGTAAAAAATCCTTCTTATTGTCTGTTGTCTCTAAATTATCCATTTTCTTCACCTTTTTTATTTATATATTTATTAATCATCCGCAACATCTTCTCAACCTCTATAGGCTTTGTAAGATGCCCGTTCATACCCGCCTGCAGCGCCGCCTTCCTGTCCTCGTCAAATGCGTTGGCAGTCATCGCTATTATGGGTATATCCGCCTTCTCACAGTCCTGCATCGCCCTTATGCGCTCAGCCGCTGTATAACCGTTCATGTTAGGCATCTGGATATCCATGAGCACAAGGCTGTAATATCCCGCCTCAGCCTTTTCAAGCATACTGACACATTCAATGCCGTCCTTCGCCCTGTCGACCTCAAATCCGCTGAAATTAAGTATCTCGACTATAATCTCCGAATTCATGTCGTTGTCCTCGGCGAGAAGTATCCTCCTTCCGTCTGCCCCTTCATTCTCCGGTGTCATCCCCACGCCAAATTCCGTCTGCGTGGAAGACTCTGCAATCCTTTGTGGCAGATACACCGTAAATGTACTCCCACGCCCAAGCTCACTTTCGACCTTGATGCTGCCGCCCATAAGCTTTGCAAGCTGTCCTGCTATCGCCATTCCGAGTCCCGTTCCAGGCTGCTTGCTCTCCGTGGAAGTTCTCTCCCTTGAAAACTCCTCGAATATATGCGATATAAACTCCTCGGACATGCCTATCCCGCTGTCCTCAATACGCGACACATATAGTCCAAAGCCATCCCTGTCGCACGGCAGTTCCTCAACCGTGCAGCATATATTTCCACCTGCAGGCGTGTACTTGTATGCATTGCTCAGCAGATTGAATACTATCTGTTTTACCTTCAAAATGTCACAGCTCACATAATGATGCTCAACATTTATGTCAAATGAAAATTTGAGTGATTTTTCCGCCATCTGATTTTCAAATACATTGTAAATCTCCCTGCACTGTTCATCCACACATATGATTGTCTCTTCAAGCGTTGTCTTTCCGCTCTCAATCCTTGCAATATCAAGAATGTTATTGAGAATTTCAAGCAGATATCTGCTTGAATCGTCTATCTTGTCAAGATAGTCGAGCGCCTTCTCCCTGTTTCCGAGCTGTTCCCGAAGAAGCCTCGTAAAACCGATTATCGCGTTCATAGGAGTTCTTATATCGTGGCTCATATTCGACAGAAAGGTACTCTTCGCCGCCGCTGCACGCTCTGCCTGCTCAAGCGCATCCTGAAGCTCTCTTTGGTGCTCCATCTCCTTGTAATAATTCTTACGCTCGGTGTTATTGTGGACTCCCCACATAAGAGCACAGGCTAATATATAGATCAGCATAAAAACCGCTTCTATCACCAAATATAACCTGTACACTTCAAAAACCGAAAATAAAAGATATACCTTATAACCCTTATAATCTGCTGCATCAGCATACCAGCTTCTGCCATTATACCTGACCCTGCTTAAGCTGTACTTTACATGCTTGCCTGAACCGTAAAGCTCCTCCCACTGTCCTGACGCAAGGCTATAGGCATCAGCGCTGTTAGATGCCACAACCCTGTCTCCCTCTGTAATAACAATGAGTCCCTCTCTTGCAATCCCTGTATTTTCAAATATGCTGTCGAGCGTTATTTCATTCACACCCTCACTCACCGTATCCTGCAGTGTATATGAAATAACTGCCCCCGGTGCATCCTCGCGCGCCGCAGCCGCGATGTCATACTGCCCGTCACCGCCCTTTACCCGCGTCATATACACCTTCTTATGACATTCTATAATCTCCGCAACACTATACGGCTGTATCAGGCTGCTCCACTCAACGCTCTCAGCATCGTCCACCGTCACCTGCAGCACAACATTCATATCGCCATCGAGCACTATGACTCCTGTCAGATGCTGTTCATAGGCGTATGCCGCGATGCTCTGAATATCGGAATCCTCCTCATGTTCCAGATTATGTATAACCACAAGATTCTTATCAAGCAGTCTCACAAGGCTCTTCGTTCTGTCATTAGCTCTGTAATTATCGTAGGTCTCAAGCTTCTCCTTAACATATTTAAACGTCCTGGTTCTAAGCCTCTCCGTCACTGCAAGTCCATAATACACGAATACCACATGCAGTGCTGTCATGCTCAGAATGAGCACAGCCACAGTGAGCATGACCACACCTCGCGCCCCGGTCTTTTTCTCCGTGCTGTCCACCATTATTTCCCCCTCCCCAGAGACTTATCCACATCCAATCCATATTTCTCAACAATAGCCGCTGTTGTCCCATCCTCAAGCATCGCATCAAGAGTTCTCTCAAGCTCCTCCACGAACCCAGCATCATAGCCCTTGTCAAATGCTACACCAAGCTTTGACAAAAACAGGCTCTCATCAAGAAGTCTGTACTCAGCGGGTGCCGTCCGTATAAATGAACTCAGCGCACTCTCATGTCCGCATATGGCCTCCACATAGTTCTTTCTAAGCGCCGCAAACACCTCGTCCATACTCGAAAAACAGTACACCCGCTCAACATCCGGTACATTCTTATCTGATGAGTGCAGAAAATATTCCTCAACCTTTGAGGTTTCCTGAAGCGCCACCGTTTTTCCTGCCAGATCTGAAATATTCCATATGTCACTATCCATACGGACGACAACAGTCTGCCGGCTGTACAGATACGGTCCTGCCCACTGATATTCCCCCTCCCTGCCATTCATGCTGAAACATCCCCAAAGGCAGTCGACATCTCCCTTCGAAAGATAATCCTTCTTATTCTCCCACACAATCAACTTAAATTCGGGCTCATAACCCATTCTGTGTAAAGCCTCCGTCGCAAGCTCAACATCTATTCCCTCGAACTCACCGTCCTCATTTATGTACAGATATGGTTCATAATTGTCACTTCCTATCACGATTGCGGCAAATTCTTTTTCTGTCTCCGCATCGTCATCACCATGAATACATCCGGCAAATAATAAAGCTGAAAGAAGCAGACATATAAATGTGATATATTTTTTGCCCCTCATTTTTTTATCCCCCCTGCCTTATTTCCCGCAAACACACGCAAAGACCCGTCAACAGATCAATTAAATGTGAATTGTCCTGCCGACAGGTCTGTTAAGTCTCATTTGGATAAACTAGTGCATATTAACATACTGAACCTTTTTCAAAAGTTCCTTCTGACTGTTGATTATGGAAATTGCCTCCTGTAAATCCGTCGTCTTCTGCTCACCTGTATTCATATTCTTTATCGTCACCTGAGCCGCCTCAATCTCGTCGGAGCCTAATATTATACAGAACGGAATGGTAAGCCTGCTGCCGTAGGTCAGCTTCTTCTTAAACTTTCCCTCCTCAAGATAAATCTGAGTATTGATGTCCGCTGCTCTTAGTCCTGTCGCTATCCTGACAGCATAAGTCATATCCTCGGTCATCGGAACCACGAGCGCATCTATAGGACTCTCAAGCTCCCTGTTAAGGAAATCATTCTCACAGAGAACATAGAAAAGTCTTGTGAGACCGATTGATATTCCAACACCCGGAAGAGACTTCTTCGTGTAGTACTCAGCAAGATTGTCGTATCGTCCGCCGCTGCACACGCTGCCGTACTCAGGGTGGTTCCTGATGAATGTCTCATATACTGTTCCTGTATAGTAGTCAAGGCCTCTCGCAATGGACAGATCTATCTTATAGTATTCCGAAGGAACACCAAAGCCTGCAATATAGTTAATGACCGTAGTCAGCTCCTCAAGACCTGCATCAAACACCTCATTGCAGCCTGCAAAGCCCCTGAGTCTATCTACCTTCTCATCATTGCTTCCATCGAAGGTAAGGATATCAAGCAGCTCGTTCACCGTAGTCTCAGACACATTGAGTTCTACGAGCTCCTTGGCAACATTCTCCCTGCCTATCTTGTCAATCTTGTCGATAATTCTCAGAATATCGACCGCCGACTCCTTAACTCCGAAATTGTCAAAAAGACCATTGAGCACCTTGCGGTTATTGATTCTGATTACAAAATTATCTATGCCGAGGTTCTTGAACAGGTTGTAGATGATGCTCGGTATCTCCGCATCATTGACGATACTGAGCCTGCCGTCACCGACAATATCAATATCTGCCTGATAGAACTCTCTGAATCTTCCCTTCTGAGCTCTCTCTCCGCGGTAAACCTTTCCTATCTGATATCTTCTGAACGGGAAGGTCAGCTCACCATAGTTCTTGGCAACATACTTGGCAAGCGGCACGGTGAGGTCAAAGCGCATCGTGAGGTCTGAGTCACCCTTGCTGAATCTGTATATCTGCTTCTCGGTCTCTCCTCCCGCCTTGGCAAGAAGTATTCTGCTGTCCTCTAACACCGGTGTGTCCAGCGGAAAAAATCCGTACTTGCGATATACCTTTTCCATCTCTGCTTTTATCTTTTCAAATATAACCTGATCCTTAGGAAGCAGCTCCATAAATCCGGACAGGGTTCTTGGTTCAACAATCTCACCCATGAATTATTCTCCTGTATTATATATTTTGTACAAAAGCATGCGCCCTATATCGTCAGCCATGCTTGTTTTCATGTAAAAAATTGTAATAAGCATAGCATAGAACCGTCCAATAATCAAGTACGACGAACAAAACGCTTTTTTGGAAGAATTAGATTTACACCTTTATGTAAAATAACAGGAACATCAACGACGGTCGTTCCTAATGTCCTTCTTCACGCTATTCGGCACATCATACAGCCCAATCACGAACTTCAAAACCGTGAGATTGTGGTGAGCAATTTCACCATCGGCCTCAAGCTTAATCACCTTTCTCATCAGTGTCACACAGGCTTTTTCAACCTCGCCGAATGTCACCGGTCCCCTATGCATCACTTCCTCAGCCATCATTCTTCCAAGCCTTGAGGAAATGTTGTCAAATATGCGCGCCCTCGCCTTTCCCGGAAGTTCTATCATCGCTGTCACGACATCCCTGTTTTCCGTCTCGCGTAAAAGCCTCTGTATCTCCACGTCGGACATGTCAAGCAGCGTCAAAGCCGTCTGATTTATAATGGAATAATCACGTTCATCAATCGCCCTGTTGTCCTCGCACAGCGCCCTGACCCACTTATCGCCCTCAACCTTCTCCTTCGCCTGTTCAGTCATCTTGTCCCCGCTGATTTTCTGAACAAGAATTTTTCTCAAAAACATAGGCATCATTGATTGCAGATAGTTTTCCAATAAGCTTATGGCCACACCGTCCTGAAGCAGGAGAGCCCCCTTACAGTACATAAGAACAATGAGCCCTTCGTAGGAAGAAAAATCGTCAGCCGCAAACAGGTTCATGCCAATCGAAGCAACCTGCTGCTTCTCCGTTCCGTCCAAAATGAGCATAAGCTCTTTAAATAAGACTTCCTGCGTCACGTCCGTCCGGTCCAGATGTCCGCAGGCTTCCTCAAGTGCCGGCAGACCTTCACTCCGTGCTGACTTGGCAAAAGCTGTTATGCGCTTGTATGCATCAATCACTCCGGAAATTCCATTTACATTTTCTTTGTCATTATTGACATCAGTGCAGCACTTCTTCAATTCATTTAAAAAAAATGTGTCCATAATGTATCTCCTTTCCCTGCTATAATCTCCTTATCCATAAAATCCTTATACCTTATCTTTCAAATTGTTTTTTACATGTTACTCTTGTAATTTGCGAATGGCAGCTATGGTATTTTTATACTCATCTTGTACCTTCCCATATAATGCCTCGTATCCGTTGAATTCTCTTCCCCGCAGCTTCTCCGTCAGCTCCGCACTGACTTTATACAGTCTGTCAAAGCCGAGATTCAGGCAGACTCCCTTCAGTGTATGTGCTGCAAGAAAAGCTTCTTCCGCGTTCTGCTCCTGTATAGCCTTTTCCAGATTAAAATAGCTGGGATCATCCGGGAATTTTAAGGCAAATCTTTTAACCAGTCCTTCACTGCCCATTCTGCCAATCACACCTTCGTAATCAGATTCCATGCTTTCATAACACTCTTTTACTGTCATTGTTCTGCGCTTCCTCTCTGATACCCCCTGACACCTGTTCCAGATTTTTCTGTATTGTGCCAATCAATTTCTCAATAACTATTGGTTTGGTTAAGAATCCATCCATACCACATTCCAGTGCTTTCTTTCTATCCTCATCAAACGCATTTGCAGTCATGGCAAGAATGGTGATTCCAGACAGTGCCGGATCATCCAGCGCTCGGATCTGTCTGGTAGCTTCATATCCATTCATTACCGGCATCTGCACATCCATCAGCACCAGATCATAATCACCCGGCTGCGAATTCTTAATCTTCTCCACTGCCTCTGCTCCATTTTTGGCAGTATCAACCAGGCAGCCATATTCATTTAGAATCTCCACTGTAATTTCACTGTTCAGTTCATTATCTTCCACAAGCAATATACATCTGCCTCTGAAATCTGAACCTGCTGCCGGAAGGATTGTATCCTCTGCTTCTGACTGCAGCTGTCCGATAGCAGTCCTCAAGGTATCCCTGATATCTGACATGAACATTGGTTTTGCACAGAAGGCAGTTACCCCGGCTGCCCTGGCTTCCACCTCGATATCTGACCAGTCATAAGCAGTCAGGATAATGATCGGTGTATCATCACCAAGGCTGCGAATCTGACGGGTGACTTCAATGCCATTCATATCCGGCAGACGCCAGTCGATGATATAAGCGTGGAATGCATCTCCCAGTTCCATAGACTGTCGTGCACGCAGAACAGCTTCCTTGCCGGAAAGTGTCCATTCTGAACGCATTCCAATCCTCACAAGCATTTTTGTCACACTGTCACAGGTATTGAAGTCATCATCTACAACCAGTGCCTTAAGGCCTTCCAGTTCTGCAATCTTCTCTGTATGGTGCTGCTCAGCCTGAAGCCGGAATGGCAGACGGACAATAAATTCAGTACCTTTGCCCTGCTCTGTCTGAACCTCAATCGTTCCACCCATCATATCCACAATATTCTTGGTAATGGCCATGCCGAGCCCCGTCCCCTGAGTCCTGCTGACTGTGGAAGTACGCTCTCTCTCAAAAGGAGAGAAAATCTTCTCTACAAATTCCGGACTCATGCCGATTCCGTTATCCTTTACCCGGATTTCGTACAGTTCACTGCCCTTTACTGTCCCCGGGAACTGCTTCAGCCGGACAGAAACCGTTCCTCCCGCAGGAGTAAACTTAACCGCATTCGACAAAAGATTCAGCAGCACCTGGTTCAGTCGTGTCTTATCACAATAAACATCCTCATTTGTCACATCCATTGCATCCATATAAAGATCCAGCTGCTTTGCATGGATCTGCCCACTGATGATGGTCTTCAGATCATGAAGTACATCCGACAGGCTGACCTCCGTTTCTTCCAGATGGATTTTTCCACTCTCGATACAGCTCATATCCAATATATCATTAATCAGTGAGAGCAGATGGCTGCTGGAGGAAAGAATCCTGCCCAGATAATCCCGGACTTTTTTCTGATCATCAATATTACTTACCGCCAGTGTTGTAAAACCGATAATCGCATTCATTGGTGTCCGGATATCGTGAGACATATTGGAAAGGAAAGTACTCTTTGCCCGGTTTGCTGTCTCCGCAGCGCGTACTGCCTCAGAAAGTGCCTGATTCATTTTCCAGTCAGCAGTACGGTCCGACATAACCAGGATGTATTTCTTTTTCCCGTTTAATTCACTGCCCATTGCAATATTATGAAACCAGCGTTTTTCCCCTGTTTTCAGATGAACATATTCAAAATCCCATTCTCTCTGTTCATGAACCCGAATTTTCTCCAGATAATTCTTCTCCGGATCTTCATGCCCCTCAGGATACAGTTTTTCCAGAATCCATATATCTTTACGAATCTGTTCTACCGTAATACCCAGCAGTTTTTCCACATTCGGACTGACGTAATCTGCCTGGTATGTTTTTGCATCCAGCATCAGGAAAACATCATCCACATTCATTGAAAGCTTTTGAAACAGCTCATCCCGGTACAGAATCTCCGTATCTTTTTTCCTGAGGTTTGTCCTGTTTTTTTGAATAACAAGGCTTATAAGGAATGCGGCAATACAGAACACAACCGCACTGACAAGAATTACCGTACTGCGTTGAAGACTGTTCATACTGGCATTGACGATATCCGCCTGTACAAGTCCTAAGAACATCCAGTCCTGTATATCCGATTTTTCATAGACCAGATAGTAGCTTATTCCATCCAGATCCAGAAGCATCGCATCGGTACGTCCTGCTTTAAACTTCTCCGAAAGCTCATTGATCTCTTTTTCAGACATATCAGAATGTTCTCTCAGAACACCGAAGAAATTATACACATTCCCCCATGACGCAGAAGAGTGATTCACCACAACACGGCCATCCGGATGAACAACAAAGCTCTGGGCATTTTCATTGAAAGCGGAGATATCCAGTACATTTACGATATCAGAGTTTTCATAGGCAATGGCAATCGCATCATATTCAAAGCCCTGATAAATTCCATGAGCCTTCGGAGTGGCAAAAACAAGCATCTGGGATTTTCCGGGAACTGCTACATTCGCAATAGCATCATTTCCCTTCCGGATCTCCTCTTCAATATTTTCCTGTAATCCAAGATAGCCGGTTTTGCCTGTTACAACCTTATAGTTCCCGTCGGCTGACAGAAAATAAAATTCTACAAAGCCTGCATTTTCCTGCGCTTTTTTTATACAATCACGAATTTCATCTTCGCTGGATGTGTTCTGCAGATTCTCACCCCACATATGAAGATAAGTCAGATTCTTATCTGTCAGTTCCCTCAGCATGTTATCAGACTGGTGAAAAACTTCCGCCAGATGAGAGACGCTCTCCTCATAAACAGTTTTCGATATAAATCCCAAATATTGGACAACCAGCAGGACAATGCACGCAAAAACAGCTATAAAGGCCGCTATCATAAACCGTTTTCTCATGACAGGTCTCTTTCTGTCTTTATTATAATTTTTAATATCCATTCTTTCTCCCCCTGCATACTGCAGGCATTGCCTGCAGTACTGCTGCTAATATCACCTCAGAGTTATGTAATCCTCAGGCTCTGCAAGAACGGCAGCACCATCTGAAACATATTCTATCCAGGTATTTTTCACAGTGGTATCTCCTCCCACAAACACAACGTCCGCATCTGCCGGATAAGCTTTCAGGTGATTTGGTATCGCAATACAGGTTACCGTGAAAGTATCATTGTCCTGAACTTTTTTTCCATCTTTTGTAACCTTGCTCAATGTATAACCATCATCTGTTTCTTTGACTTCTACAGAAATACCGCTAAGCACAGGCAGAGAGCCACGGTTAAAGGGAATAAAACCTCCCTCATAGCCTTCTATAAAGTTTCTGACTGTCTCCTTTAGTTCAGCTCCGCTCATCCTGCTGCTGTACGCTGACAGGCAATTTGGCATGATCATGCTGCCCGCCATCTTTTCTGTGTAGCCGGCTTTCAGCACGTTTCCCGTAAAACTGTTTCCTGTTGCAATCAGCACATCCGTCCCATAAATGCCGCGCAGAGTGTTGGCCATAACCGAATATGCCTCATTCCCGCCGTTGCTATGAAAACGGTTGGAATAAGACTTCTGTGAATCCAATATTACTTTCTCAGAAATGGATTCCTCCTCAAGAAGCCGGGAATTAAATGACTGATAAGCCTGCTCTGCATCATATTCTCCTGAGATCATTTTGGAGACCACATCCTTTGAAACAGCAAAAAAGTCATTTGACGCAATGCGGATATACATATGGTTTTCTTCAATCACAGGCTTCACATCCTTCAGATATTCCGTAAGCTTAAGCTCTACATTCTGACTGTAGCTTAACAGATCCTGTCCATCACTGATAATCCGGTTCTGTGCATCCTCCGAAAGCATTGTGTTCAGCACCTTCATTGCTTTCTTTCGTCGTGTCTCATCCTGCGTCAGGTCACGGTTTAAAGCCACCTGAAAATACGGCGTAGTCATAAGCCACTTTTCACCGTTCTCCTGAAAGAATGGAAGAAATGTAGTGTTAATCCCCTGATCCTGAAACATTTTCACACCGGCAGAGGTTCCAAAATACATGGCAAGCTTTCCGCTTTGATACATCTCAACTATATCGTCATAATTCATGTCCAGATCATCCGGGCTAAGACCGGTATCCCGGATAAACTTCTCCATGCGTTCAAAAGCCTCCGGCCAGATGGTACTGTCCAGACCTTCTCTCCTTGTATTATCCGGATCACTGTAGGCAGTACGCCACTTGCGTCCTGCTGCAGAAGATAACTCTGCTGCAGACAGACCCTGCAATGTCTCCATACAGGTATAATCATAATAATAGTCTGCAGTAAAACCACGGATTCCTGCTTTGTCAAATGCCTGGCAGGCGGAAACAAAGCTATCATAATCTGTTGGAAGAGGGATATCATACTTTTCAAAAAGATCTTTGTTAACTACAAAACCGTGTGCATCCGCACACACCGGAATCCAGTTTACGCTTCCATCCTCATTCATAAAATTGCTAAGGTAGCTATCATAAACAGCACCTGCCGCATTGGTTGTGGAAAGATCCATCAGGCTGTCTTTGAGGGAATTCGCATCATGCAGTGAAAAACGGCAGCAGGTTATTATATCCGGCAATCCATCATTTTCCTCAAGAAACTTGTAGAAATCCAGATTGTTATTCCCTACTACAAATTCAACGTTGATATCCGGAAGCTGCTCCTGAATATATGGTGCATACTTTTCATACAGGCTTGTGCTCCATAAGTACACCGTAATCGTTTCTGCATCTTCCTTTTCCGCACTTTTGCTGCTGCAGCCTGACAAAAGCGCTATAGCTGCCACCATTACCAGAAGCACCGACAGAACTCTGGTCCATTTTTTCTTCATTGTGAATCCTCCTCTGAGTCTCTTTTGCATTTTTCTATTTTACTCTGTGTGGTTTTTATGATGTTCCATCAATTTGTGAATTACTTTTATCAACAATTCCACATCACCATCAATCTCCGGATAGGTTTTGTGTACTTCTTCTCTAAAGCTGTCCACATCCATATAATGAGCCATAAAAGTAATTGCTTCGTGTTTCTTCGGCGTTTTATCTGTTTTACCACATCCTATAAGGCCTGCTGCAGCTATACATGCCAAAATAAGACATACTCTTTGTACTTTTTTGATTTTTATTTTATTCTCCTGCATACTGCAAGCACTGATGGCAGTAAAATCATTATAGTTACGTCTATGAAATAATATCATAGGTCATTACGTTTGTCACATAAAACTTTGAAGTTCAAAATATCCTGAATGCCATCTTCTTTCATTTCAGCGTCAATAGCCCTATCCTCGCTCTCAAAACTTATACTCCACACATCTGTCTTCCGTCATAGTCTTTACATTAACTGCTTGTCGATACAGCATCGACTTTTGGACAAAAAGAAAGACCGCCATTAGATTTCTCTAATAAACGGTCAACATTTTTTCTAAAGCTTCATAAGCTCCTCTTTTCATTTACAGTTTTTGATTTCACTTAATGTAATATAAGTTCCTGCTAATATTACCAATACCGATATAACTGCAATAATACCGGAAATGAAATCTCTGACGCCATCTCCAGCCACAATGAAATGAAGAGCAGCCAATATTATACCAATAACTATCAATGCAATTCCATATAATACCTTTTTCCACTGTATATTTAATTTCATCCGGACACTCCTTTCCTATATACCTCGCTGACAAATTTTTCTATAAGCCTGTTTACTTCATCAGGCTGGTCAGCGTTGGAATTATGACCTGCATTTTTTATCCATTTAATCGGTAACCCTTCTCTCTGATGCCATTTTTTATTGTAGCTTTTGGCTGAGCCCGCTTTATCCTTTTCGCCACAGATAAGAAGTGCCGGACAACTGATACGATATGGCAGATCTGCTTTGATTGCCTCAGCAAGCATTCTGTAACCAAAACCGGCAAGCCTTGCATATTCTTTAGGATCTGAATCATAGGACATCATCATCTTTTGCATAAGATTCTGACCATAATCCGTCTCTGCGCACCCTCTTGAACCAGCCCTAAGAAGTGCTTTCCATGGATATATCTTATATAATGGCTCTGCTCTTTCAAGAAGCCATATTTCCATTGCTGTCATATAAGACTTTTGAAGCGGTGCAGAATCAATGGAGATAAAGCCTTTTATCTTATCCGGATATAATTCCATATACATTTGAGCCAGATATCCACCCATAGACTGACCGATAATGATGGGATTATAAATTTCTTCTTTTGCTAAGATTTTATCAAGCCATTCTGCCATGTCAGACAGACTGTAATTATTCGTAAATGGTCTGGATAATGCATGTGATGGTGCATCCCATACAAACACATTCTGTTTATTATCAAAATATTCTATCTGCTTCTCAAAAAGCCTGTGATCTGCTGTAAGTCCCGGCAAAAACACTAACGTAATTTTCTGCTTATCTAGTATATTTATAAAATAATGGATGCAGCCACAGGGTGTCTTATAACTGTTTTCCGTCATTTTCCGTCCCCTTTCCATAAACTGTTTCCCAATGATTTATCATTTCCAGATATTCCTGCTCAAAAGCTGTTACATCATAATTTCCTGTTCTGTACCAGGACTTCATCATCCCGTCTGAAGCATACAGAATTTCTTTATATATACTGGCAAACTCTATATCCTTACGGATGAAATCGAGATTCAAAATTGACAGAAGCAATTCCAATGTCGTTTGGGCAGCATCCTGTACATACGGTTGGATGATTGATTGAATATCCGGCTCTGTTTCAAAGTATGAATTAATGGAAAACAGAGATAAAAATGTGTATTTTCTCATCACTGCACACTTAGCCATCAGACCTCGACGCAGCATTTCAAAAAAATCATCTGTTTCATATACCTTATATTTACACATGTATTTTTTTGTCAAATCCGCTGCATGCTTCCATAAAAAAATATACAGCTCCAGTTTGTTATGAAAATAATGAAACAAAAGTGACTTGGAAATTCCGGCTTCTGCCGCAATTTCTGAGGTTGG
>CAKRJT010000004.1 GCA_934351925.1 uncultured Lachnospiraceae bacterium | reverse complement strand
GTAAGCATAGACTTATATGCTTACCAGCCAACTATTATCATAGAAGTTCTTATTTACAGACTTTTCTTCATAGACTCGAGTTGCCGTCAAAGGGCGATAAATTATTGAATTGTTCATATCCCACAACTCCTTTCGCATAAATTACTCTTTTCTTCTAATCGGATGTCTAATTACTGTTTTCCACTTCTCCGGTGCAATCTTCCTTGCGTCAGACATATATATTTCATGATGTAAACGCTTTTCATTTATATCATTTACATATCCATTTTCTTCTAAGAACGCATCCATAATCTTCACAGACTCCGGCTCATTATCAAATGGTCCTATATGCATCATCTGAACACATAATCCTTCGTCTATCGTCAAAAATTCTGCTTTGCTGCAGTCTAACTTTTTCTTTTTGGTCGCAGTATCTACCGCCCAATCAAAATCATTCTCTGTAACAAAGTCAGGTAATCGAATCACAGAAATCCAGTTAAAAGAATCCTTGTTCCCATAGTCTGCGCCTCTTACATTGTCTTGCCACCAGAAACCTTCCAAGGGTGGAACTACATATTCAAAAAATCCTTTTATCTTGTAATCTGATTTGTAACTCATCTTCAAAGTATATGCAACCGCATACAATACACTTATTGCCTGTTGGTACTCGCCATCCGGAGTATTCGGATTACCTTTCCCTCTGACAGCAATATAATTAGCCGTCGGAACATTGACTATTTCAGGTTTATTCTTAGGCATATAAAATTCTTTGTATTCTTTCTTGAAATCAAAAGTCATTCCTTACACCTCCCGAACATAATATGAATTGTACTTCGTTCCATCATGTCCTATTAAAGCTTCTTCCGACAAACAAAATCCCATATGTTCTAAAGCCTGTATACGCTCTTGGGCAATTGAAACTGCCTTAGTGGCAATCATTTCACAAGCAAACATATCTCTCGTTTCAGGAATAATAATCCCAAGAATATCCTCTATAATATCTTGTTTTTCATAATCACTTCTTAAATCCAGTCTAAGCAATCCGCAATAATTAAAATAATCCTTTGCCTTTCGATTAAACAGCTCTATCGTACCAATTGCGCAGTTGGCACTTTTATCAATAATTGTCCAGCGTACATAATATCTGCTTTGGTATTCTCTTTTCCAAAACGCAATGGTATCCTTCATTTCTTCAATTGAAGTATAGTAAAAACCATTCACACAATTATCACTGTTAAAAAGCGGTACTGCATCCTTATCGGAATATACCTTAAGCAAATCCTCTGCGTCACCATCCTCAATTTCTCTCAGCAAAAACATTTCACTTTCCATAACAGGAATTTGTTCATATACATCAATACCCATCTTCTCATAAACCTCCATATCGTAATTTGTTAAATATTAAATAACTTCATATATATTATCTCACACAAATTACGACATCTATATGTCATAGTTTATCGTATAAAAAAAGAATATCTTTTGCACTATTAATAATCCGTTCTTTTATGTGCTCCGGTTCTATAATCTCGACTTCTTTTCCCTGTGACAAAACAACACCAATCCACCATTGTTCCTTCTCTACAATATGAATCTCCATAATAGAACTACCATCATTACAGTTTTTTATTAGCTGTCCGTTTAAATATTCCTTTATTCTGTGTATCGCATTACCCCGGCATCGCATCCGAACTCTTATGGATATGTCCTTTCCCTGATAGGAATTGTCACAATCATTTATAATATCCTGTGCCGACTTGTGCTCCTTGGAAAATTCATCTTCCGTTATACAAACATCTTCCATCCGAACCAGCTTATAGGTTCTATAATCCTGTTTCGCCGTATTATAAGCCAACATATACCAAGCATACCATTTGTAAATAACCGCTATCGGTTCTACACAATGTTGTCTTGTTTCTCCACCATTATTTGTATATGTAAATCTAACCACTTGCTTATTCTTAACTGCAGACTGTAAAGTTTGAAGCAATTTCTCATCGCCTTCTCTTAATACAGAAAAATCCAAAATCATACCTATATTACTGTTCTTGGATATGGCTGTTATTTTCTCGTAAATATCATCAGCCACCGGATTATTAGTAACCGTTTTTAATCCATTTATAGCAGTTGCAATATAGGCATATTCATCTTTCGATGCAAGTTGGTTATTCATTTTGAAATCACTTAAAATTTCATATCCTCCATTTGTACCGGTAAAAGCACAAATAGGAATGCCTGCCTGACACAAGGCATCTATATCCCTCTGAATCGTCCTCACAGATACTTCAAAATGCCTTGCGAGCTCTGAGGCAGAAGATTTTCCGTGATTAAGCAAATATAAAGTTAATGCGTATAATCTGTCTGTTTTCATTATCGCTTTTTCCTATCATATATTTTTCAAAAAATAAGCTACAATACCAATAAATTTCTTATATAGTCCTATGTATCCGGCTTTATGTTTTCTGAAATAATTAATAACTGAAATGACAAAATAAGATATCACTTGAATAGGTAAACTTATAACATAAAACAAAATCAATATAAGGCCCCCAGATACAAGCAATTTCAGAAAGAGCATTAATGTATTTGTCTCGTCGTTATAATTCATTAAACTCGTGTATGTATTTTCTATTATTGCAAAATCCAGAGGAAGTTCTTGCACTTTCATCCCAGTAATAGTAAAACAGAATCCCAACACGGTGATAATGAAACCTAATGGTAAAAAAGATAATTTAAGAAATTCAATATTGTTGTCCAATATTTTTTCATAATATTGTTCATTTCTTCCACATTTTCTAGCCATTCCGACAAAGTAAAACAATAGATATAAAGCCGATGCTACAATAATACCCATACCATTCTCATTCGGCAATACTAATGCCAACAACGAAATTGCCGTATACGAAAAACAATATGTAAATAATGGTGTTTCATATCGCAAATATAATTCTTTTGGTTGTATTTTTCTCCACAGTTTTACAACTATCGGAATATTCTTGATTTTCGGATATTTTCCACCTATAAAGTGCCCCAGACTTATAAATGAATTGCCAAATATACTATCGTAAACATATCCCGCTATGTATACTACTGAAATTAACATAACGAATAATAAACCAATTAAAAATATCATTATCACTGTTAATGACAACAATTTAATTAATAATTCAAGTAATACATCCATACCTTTTCCTCTGTATCAAAATCATGTTTAATCACTCTTTTTATCAATGAGCTTCTTCTATATCACAAATCTATTTAATCTCCAATAGTTCCTTGGAGTCCGTTTTCCGTCCCGCCAATTCTTCCATTAACAAATTGTCGTTCTGTTATTCTCTCTATTTCAAACGTCACAACACCATACTGCATCTGTTGTTCTTTTGAATAATATTCCTCCATATCTGCTGGATTAGCAGTTGTAAGATTTTCCTCTGTATAACCACATTTTAGCAATGGTAACGCTTGATATAATTCAGTAAAATTCTTAAATATATGTATGCTTTTAACACTTACTACAAGCGGTTCGTCAGTCTTAGTATTGACAAATACTATCTTATCACCTATTTTAATACATTGACGTTTTTCATCATATAATCTAAGTTCATATGTCTTTTCTCCACATAAAATCATACGAAAAGGATTGGGACGTAATTTCATCGTGTGTTTCATATTTGTCTCCTTAATCTAGAACACTCATCAGTTGCTGATACTTTCTCTAAATATACTTTAGCAAATCTGTGTATATCTTTTCAATAATACATTCCGCATCCATTTCACAAGAAATAATTTCTTCCTCAAGAACAGATGAAAAATCTTTTTCCCGCCACCATTGGCGCATATGCTCTTCGCCAAATTCTTGGCTTTTACTCCTTGTTTGATGACGTCTTACGGTTTCCTCAAATGGTATATCAAAATAGTATGAATAAACATTTGCCCCATATAATTCATTAGCCACATTAAATAATGGATTATACCACTCGTCATACATAATTCCTTCTAAAATAACAATGTCACTATGTTCATTTCCATATTTCAAAAGTTCTATCATTAGTGGCAATGCTTTCGTATCTATGCCATCTTTAACCCAAAGCATATTTCTTCTAATTTCATCCTGTGAAATAAGCATTGTATTAAATCCTATCTTTCTTTGTAACGCTCTTGCTACTGTCGTTTTCCCACTACCTGAATTACCTCTAAGTATAACTAATTTTTTCATAGATTCTCCTTATCGTGTCCCATTATTCTCCTAAAGGAATTTTACCGTTCACAATGTCAGCTATGACTTCCACCAAAAATTCATGTTCTCTCTCCAACACCCTCGCTGCTAACGTTTCCAGTGTGTCTCTTTCCAACACGGGTACTGTTGTTTGAGCTACGATTTCGCCGCTATCATATTCTGCATTTACTCTATGAATTGTTACTCCTGTTTCACTTTCTTTTGCCTCAATAACAGCCGTATGCACATTCATTCCAAACATACCTTTACCGCCAAATTTAGGTAGTAATGCCGGATGAATATTAAAAATTCTATTGTTATATCTTTCAAGAACTGATATATGTAACATCCTCATATATCCTGCCAAAAAAATCATATCAACATTATATTTTGACAATACATCTAAAATCTCTGTTGCCAAACTCTCTTCACTTCCTGATTTCTTGGCACTAAGGTGATAGTTTGGGATACCTTCGTCAGCAACTCTTTGTAAAGCCATTGAACTTCCATTGTTACTAATAACAACTGCCACCTTTGCATTAATTTGATTATTCTTACACCCATCCATAATCGCTTGTAAATCACTTCCACCATGAGATGCAAATACTGCTATATTCATAATTGTTTTCTCTATTCTTTGGTTCGATAAAGCTAATGCAGCTACCGTATATATCATAGCATATTATCCACCTTATTTCCTCTGTTTTTTCTCTTACTATTACAGTTATTTTTGCTATAAAAGAGCAGAGGATTACCAAACTTAGTAATCCTCCAAAAACTAACGTGTTCTTCCTCTTTCAATCGACGGAACATTCCCATAATACTGTCCATCTCTCGTCGCTTCAATCTCCGTCCTAACACATTCTTCCTGCCATACCTTGCAAGCCTCCTCATACTTCCGCTTCTCCTCACGCACCGCAAAAAGCTCTGTAAAGAATTCCGCAGCATTTGCATATCCGGCATCCCGAAGCACCTTTGAAAGTTCTGTTTTCATCTTCTCCACCTTTTTATCCAAAAGCGAAATTCTCTCCTGGAATTCCTTCCTCTGCTTCTTTTTAAATACTCCGGAACATTCAGACAGTTCAATTTCCAAATTACCTCGCTCCTGTTCAACCGCAAAGATTTCCTCATTCCTACGCTTCAATTCTGCATCCAGTTCCATAATTACCGGATACTTAGATAACAATAACGGTTCCTCCGGCTTCTTAGGAAATTGTATCTCATCCTGTACCACAACCGCCTGCTCAGGCTCCTCCTTCAACGCTGGAACCTCTTTCTCTACAACTTTTTCATGAACCACATCCACAATCTTTTCAACCACTTTAGCTACTGCAAGTAATACTTTGGATATAAGCAGTTCCAATTCTTTTATTGCAAGTCTGATAATCCCAACCAGAAAAGAGGGATTATTTCCATATAATTCAATAGAACGCTTAACCGCCTCCGATATCTTTTCTCGTTTCACACCTAAAATATCCTCCTCGGCAACTCCCGATATCAATGCTCTGTCTACTGCCTGATTCCATCTGACACGCTCCATATTATCAGCTTCTATCTCTGTCGCCTTGGGATTGTTTTTACCAATCTTCTTGGTAGCAAGATACATCCCATTCCTGTCAAACACCTGAAGTTTATCCTCTTCCTTTATGGCACAGACATTAATCAGCTCCGTAAATATACGCTTTACCTCATCTAAGAATCCATCAGCCTTAAATAGCTCGTTTTTCTTGGTAAAAAGATTTTGCTCATACACTTCCCCCTTCCTGATAACCTTGCACCTCTTACGGATGTTCCCGGCTTCATCCAAGATTTCCTTCTTGGTACGCCTATGCTTGCCTTTCTCGTCATAAAACATATTTCTGGTAGCAATCTTTTCGATTGGTTTATCCAAAAGCTGGCGCTCTGCAAATATCAGATGAATGTGGTAATTGGTCTTTCGCTTGTTATGATGCAGTGCAGAGATACATTCCACCTTATAATTCCGCTTAAAATGGTCTGTAAATCGCCTAAGCAAATATTCCGGCTCATAATATACAAAGGACTCCGGCAACGCTATAATCAGTTCCCTTGCCTCAATACACTTTCCCTCCGTCCCACTCTGTCGAAAACTTCCCTGGTTACATTTCGCCAGTTCTCTCCAAAAACTCCGCTCCGGAACCGTAGAATAAGTAGCATACAAATTCTCCTGCTTTGCCTTACTTGAAATATAAGTAATTCTGCCTGACACATTGGTCAGCTTATTCATCTGCACAAATGAATTCCTTGGCATCCTAATCATCTCCCTTCTAATGCTTAATGTGAGTGGATGCATAGGCATCCGTTTACGAACCCATCGCCGTATCCGGCGTAATAGCTCGATGCAATCGCGAAATACACAGAGTACAAAACGAAGTTTTGTGCGATGGGTGTATTTCGCTCTCAAACGCCGAGGGCTGGATAAAAAATCTATCTTTAGCAAATACAGAAAAAGCCATATACCTTCGAAAAGATACATGGCTTCATCAAAGCTAATAGCTGTATTTAATTGGCTACATAATTTGCCGTTTCCGGCACCACTTATTCCTACTGTAATTATGGCTCCATATTCTTTCACAACTGATGCTACATCGCTTTTATTTACAAAAGCTTTGTAGCCATCTGCTATCATTCACCACAAAAACTGAAATCAAGGAACTCGTTAATATCAGGTTCTATCTGATACTTTTTCTCATCCTCCTCAGTGTAATCTCTTTTTCCACATCCATCTCCACCAACCATAGTCTCTTGCCCTTGCTTCGACTCTTGTACGGCTGCTGATACCTGCTCTGACATCTGCATTCCTGCTACCATCTGTGGCATTGACACCTGTTGTTGTACAGGCACCATCCCCTGTAATCCCAACACGGATAAAAGAGACTGCTGTTGCATCATATACATGCCCGCCAACCCCGGCAGATTATCAAGTACCTTTTGCTCTACTGCCTCAATAATTCCTTTTACAAATGCATCCTCCTTCTCCCTCGATTCCAGATAGGGATCCTCTTTGAGAGCAAGATGCCTTGCATAGTAGTCATTGATAGCAGCTATAACAAATTCATTCTGAGAGCGGAAGTCCTCCTTCACTTCTTCTGAGTGAAGAATTTGCCATGCTTTTCTTTCCGCTTCTTTTTCCTCATTGAAACGGAAATTGTGATTCTTTACAGCCATCTAACCACCTACTTTCGATTCTTCTGACGAAGCATCATATAACAGAATTATTCATAGCCCTTGGCATTTGCACAGATATCATGGTTAAAGGTTGTCCTGTCCTGATTGTACTTCCCAAACATTTCCACCATTCTGGCACCGCCACCCATAACATACAGCTTCATCAAATCCTCGTTATACTCGTAATCCCGAAGCTTCTGAAACAATTCCTGTACATACTGTTCAGCAACCTGCTTCATTGCTGATAAATATGCCTCACTTACATCCGCATCGCCATATCTTAAGAAATCATTGATAATTTCATCTGGTAATTTTGTTCCAGTCCTATCCATTATTCGATTCTGAATACGAATAAAGCATTGATTCACACCCAGTTTTTCTGTCCATGACTTACTTTCAATCGGTCTGCCGTTATTCAGATACATAACATTCATAGTACCGTTGCCAACATCCACCAGCAGGTTCATTCCCTTGAAATCCTTCAAATTCTCTGCAACAGCCGCATAGCCCTGTGGCATGACTGTGCAATCCACAATTTCGATAAGATAGTTTACCTTTCCGTATTTCAGGGAAACATATCTTTCTCTGGTCAGATACTGCTTAAAGCTGTCTCTCTGTGTCTGTACCCACTTCAAAGGAAGTCCCACCGCCAGATGAATTCTAGTCTCTGTAAGTCCTCTTGCCTCAAGCTCCTTTGCAATCGCTGCAAGAGTCAGAGTATAAGTATCATCATCCTCCTGCTTGTCTGCAACAAAGCCCTTGTGACCTTCACCAATAATATAATAAGAACCATCATATTCGATATACTCCTTACTCAGCACCGGTTCACTGTCACACTTTATAATTCCCGTAGGAAATACTCTGTGGGCGGTTTTCACATTGCCATAACCATTATCCACGCCCAAAATAATAGTTCCGTTCATATTGTATTCTCTAATCTCTCTCATACTAAAATCCTCCAAATTCTAATGATACTGGCGAACAATGTCGCTTAACACGATCTCTTCCGCCATTTGTTTTGCCTGTTCCCGAAGCTTCCACATTTCCATTGTGGAAGCTGAATGCTGTGGCTTATGCTTTGCTAGATACTGACTCACGATTCCTTCCAGCATTTCATAAGCCTCTTCATTTAGCTCAAAAGCTCTGGCACTCAAGGTTCCCATACGAATATGGTGCCTGTACCTTTCTGCATGATTGGATTTCATATAATCTATCCATAACAGACCATATTTTCCAATCCACACATCTGCTTCCCCCGAAACCACAATATTCGGATAAAACACTCCATCCGCCTCTGTATAAGTGCCACCCAGTGCTTCATAAGTTGATAATTCTCTGCTCATCGCTACTACCTCCATTCCTTTATCTTGCTCTGCCACGACTGCTGCCAAGGCTTTCCTGCTTGCTGTATTCCTGCTTCTCATACCACTCCTTCAGAAGCTGTTCGATTAAATCCGTCTTCTGCTTTGGTGTATAATCCTCTGGGAAATATTTTGCCAATGCATCTGCACGAAGCTTTATCTGCTCCCGCTGATTGGGCTTTTCTTCCTCCAAAACCATACAAATCGCATCCATATCCAAGGTTCCGTGCTGGCTCATTACCTTCAAGCGACACGCCTGTGATAAGGATGGTGTACACTGTTCCAAATCCATAATGGCATGAAGCTCGTACTGCTCCTCTTCCTTCAGATAAGATAGCTCCACAGCCACCGTAAAAGCAATCTTTCCTTCGTCCACCATATCCAGAATCTTAGGAATAAGATTGGTCAGGCGGATATAGCGGGCAATCTGCCTCTGACTTTCTCCCAGCTGCATTGCAAGCTGTTTATTAGAATCAATAGGCATTTGTTCAACTTCTTCGTTCGTCACTTGCCATCTGCCGTTCTCATCATATCCGCATCCCACCTTTGCAAGAGACAACGTTGGATTTTCTACGGACTTTTTGCTAACTTGGCAAGAAGTTAAATCCGTCCTCCTCCCCTGCTGTTTCATTGCCTCCAGCTTCATCTTGTAAGCAAATGCCTTTTCGCTTGGCTTAATATGCTCTCTCTGCAAATTACTATCTACCATAGCAATCACAGCCTCATTATCATCCATTTCCACAACCATTACCGACACTTCCGAAAGCCCTGCCCATTTACAGGCAGCCTTCCTACGATGCCCTGCAATAATCTCATACCCATCTCCATACGGATTAGCACGAACAATTAATGGAACTAGTACTCCCTTATCCTCAATGCTCTTTGCAAGTTCAAACAACGCAGTGTCTTCCACAACATGGAAAGGATGTTCCTTAAAGTCGTGTAAATCACTGATTTTGACGTTTCCCAACCTGACACCATGGTCGTCACCCCATGATGGATACATTTCCTTTATTTCTTTCATTCTCGCATTCCTCCATTCTGAAATCTTAGATATGAAAGCTGACAAAAGAAAGAAGACCGCATGCTTTCACATCCAAAGATGTTGAAAACAAGCGGTCTTGCGACTCTTTTAATATTTAGTTGTTGATGAAAATAATCTCCGAAATAACCTTAAATATTAACTGTAGATTTTTGTGTCCACTCATCCCAGTTCCATAACTACTGAAACTTTAATCTCGTGAGAAATCTCCTTTTTACGTCCGATTCCGCCGGTATGATTAAATCTAAAAACCTGTGAAAAGTGCGTAAATTCAATGATTTCTACATATCCACCCTTTGTAGACATGCGACGGTCTCCACATGATTCGTCATCGGAAACAAATCAACCCCCACCATCTTTTCAACCCTATACCCCTTCTTTTTAAGCACGCCCAAATCGCGCGCCAATGTATCGGGACCGCAGGAAATATAGACAATTTTCTTAGGTGCCAGCTTCGCGACGCAGCTTAAAAATGCCTCATCACTTCCGGAGCGCGGCGGGTCCATGAATACGACATCGGCGCGCTGACCGTTTGCCGCCATTTTGGTCATAAATTTTCCGGCGTCATCGCAGTAGAAACGGATGTTGTCCATATTGTTGCGCTTTGCATTGGCGATGGCATCCTTCACGGCGTCGGCGTTCAACTCAACACCGATGACATTTCCGCTTTTTCCGCCAGCCTGCCCAGCCATATATGAAGCTGCGGTTATTCCGATGGTTCCTATTCCGCAGTAGGCATCTATGACTGTCTCCTTTCCCGTAAGTCCGGCAAACTCGATTGCCTTGTTGTAGAGTATCTCTGTCTGTACGGAGTTTACCTGATAGAAGGATTTCGGCGAGATGCGGAAGGTATTGCCGCAGAGCATGTCCTCTATGTATCCCTTTCCGTAGAGCGTCTGCTCCCTGTCTCCGAGCACCATCGACGTGCGCTTGTCATTAATATTCATCACGATTGTCGTTATCTCCGGGTGCTCCTTTAAGAGTGCCTTTACAAAATTATTTTTTGACGGAAACATCGTGCTTGAGAGGACGAGGACAACCATAATCTGTCCCGTGCTGTGTGCCGTCCTGATAAGAACATGGCGGAAAAGCCCCGTTCTTCTGTCCTCGTCGTAGACCTTGAGCTTAAATGACGGAAGGAGCTTTCTGATTGTCGCAATTATGGCATCAGCCTTTTCGTTCTCGATAAGGCAGTTGTCCACCGCCACCACCTTGTGGGTTCCCTCCTCGTAGACTCCTGATATGATGTTTCCTTTTCTGTCCGTCGTGAATACCGCATGTACCTTGTTGCGGTAGTGCAGAGGCTCGTCCATGCCGATCACCTCGGTCAGCTTTCCATATGGAGCCAGAAGTTTGGCAAGCGCCTCTTTCTTTATCTTTAACTGTTCCGCGTAATCGTGCGAGAGCAGATTGCAGCCGCCGCACTTTTTGTCATATGGGCAATTATACTTCATATTTTTCACACTAATCCTCATTTCCGAGCGATTTATCGTAAACTAAGCAGGCTATGAGAAATTCTCCAAAGCGATTTCCCATTTGCCATGAAATCAATTTGTTTTCGCTCATAAACAAATTGCATACGTGAATACAAGCTGTGAAGCTTATTTTCACGCCAATCTTCATTTCCGAGCATTTATCGCAGGCAGGCGATGAAATTTTTCACACTACACCCCCGACAGCCCCTCAAAATCCGGGATAAAGCTGTCCTTTGCGACATCGCCCTCCTGAATAAAGGCATTCTCTACACCGAGGTCTATCGCATAATCAACAACCGCGTCGTACTCTCTTTTCGTCACGCATCTTCCAAGTTCAGGGTAAGGCGCATTGAGCCTGCCGCCCGGCAGAAGCTCCGGCATCGGCGTGTACTGGCTCATTATGCTCAGATAAATATCGTCCCCGTATGTATCATACAGATATTTAACAACCGCCTTGGAGTCCGCAGTACACCCCGGGAGCACGAGATGGCGCACTATCATTCCGCGTTTCATTATAAGACTGTCATCATCTGTAGCAGAAATTTCCGGCTCAAATACCGGCTTTCCCACCTGCCTGAACATCTCCGCAAGCGCGCCCTTTGCAATCTCGGGATAGTCTGCAGCTTTGCTGTATTTCTTTGCGGGCTCCGATGACATGTATTTCATGTCCGGAAGATACACGTCCACAAGACCGTCAAGCAGCTTAAGCGCCTCGACCTTCTCGTATCCGCCGCTGTTGTACACGACCGGAAGCTTCATGCCATGCTGACGCGACAATTCAAGTGCTTCCGCAATCTGCGGTATGTAATGCGTCGGCGTCACGAGGTTGATATTGTTCGCCCCTCGCTCCTGCTGCTCAAGAAAAATCTCTGAAAGACGCTCGACGGAAATCCGCTTTCCCACCTTCGCATTTGCTATATTTGAATTCTGGCAGAACACACAGCCGAGCGGACACCCGGAAAAAAATACCGTTCCCGAGCCCCTTTCGCCCGATATGCAAGGTTCCTCCCACATATGAAGAGCCGCCCTCGCCACATATATATCGCTGTCACAACCGCACCTGCCGCGCACTCCGTGAAGCCTGTCCGCACCGCACTCCCTCGGACACAACGTGCACGCCGACGGATTATATTTCCATTCCATAATCATTCCCCATTTAACATGACTTAAAAAACCATGTTCAATCATCATAATGTATACTATCCGTATATATTTTCTTCAAATTTTCAACATATAATCTGCAATATATAATCTATAATGCCTGCATCTATTTTACTATATTGATATCTATATTCCAACAGAATTTAATCTTTATCTAAAAATTATTTCTCTATTAAAATGATGTTGGGGTAAAATAGAATAAAAATTTTCTATGTATAAAAGAATATATTTATGCGAATCGCGACTTTTGAGAAAAACTTAGTTATTCTTAGGCCTCTATGAATCATACAACCAATTCCGACATTGAGGGCGGAATGATAGTCTTGACAAAACCCTTCACACACTGTACCCTAAATACTTGAAACGGCAGTCATTCCTATTCCCTTTTTATATATTTTCAAAGATATCTGCCCGTTTTCATCAATCAGCACCTATTCAGAAAGGACGAACTATGAATCCTGCAAAATTATTTCAGTTAAAATCATCATGGGACCGCTTCACGGCGGCACACCCTAAGTTTCCTATGTTCCTCCGCGCCGTGTCGGGAAAAGATGTGATAAAGGAAGGGACAATTATAGAAGTCAACATCACAACTGACGACGGGCGTAACTTTTCAACGAACGTCAAGCTCACCGCCGAGGATATGCAGTTATTCGCGGACGTGAAGGATACCGTGAAATAAACAAAAACCCCCTGCCTAACGCATATCAAATATGCACATTCAGGCATGGGGATTTTTTATTTATACACTATGTAACTTCGCCATACATTACATCAATGTACCTTCCTACTCAAAATCATACTTCACCCACACGCTCATCTCGCCCTCACCGCGGTTGTTCCACGCATAGTACGGAACATATGTGAGCTGTACTGCTTCGTACTGAGGCTTTTTGAGTGTGCTGTACAGAGGGGTCCCAAGTGCGTCCTTCAGCTTCTTTCCGGCAATTCTTAATGCCACCACGTCGGTGCCGGCAATATTTAACATGGTCTCCTCAGGCTTGGCATTGGCACACACGCTGAGTCTGTGAAGCCCTGCTCCGTTGTCAGCCTCCTCGAGGCAGTAGATGAACGGTCCGCGTCTTAACGCAGTCTTATCCATGTCCTCGCGAACCTCGCTGTTTGCCGCGATGAACTCCGTCTCCATAGAGAGTTCAAGCTTCACCTCATCGCCCTTCTTCCAGTCGCGGGTTATGTACAAATAACCGTCTTTAAGCTGTGCCGTGCTCTCATCAAGCTCACCTGTAACACCGCTCACCTTAAAAGTCCTGCTCCACTCAGGGACGCGGACTGCAAGCGTGCCGTGCACAGGCTCCTCGTTCGTGCAGCTATACACTGTGGTTCCATGCCAAGGCATATCCGTCGTCACATAGAAGCTCATGCATTCCTCTGCACTGCGCTCATCGGCTGTGCCGTCACAGCCGCCTGTCTGTCCGACATATTTCTTTACGCTGCCTCCGACAAAAAGATGTGCAAAAAGTGTGTCGTCATTTTCCGTGTAGGCATACATAGAAAGAGAGCTTAAAAGTCTTGCAATGTTCGGAGGACAGCAGGCACAGCCAAACCATTTCTGGCGTACTGGCTTTACATGGAATTTTCTCGCGTCCTCGTGGCACGCCTTAGGATAAACCTCGAGAGGATTTACATAGAAGAAGCTCTTTCCGTCGGCAGCCATTCCCGCGAGCACCGTGTTGTAGAGAGCGCGCTCCATCACATCTGCGAAGCGGCGCTCCGGCTTTATCCGCAACATTCTTCCGGCAAAAAAGACAAGTCCTATTGCGGCGCAGGTCTCCGAGTAGGCTGTGTCATTCGGCAGATCGTAGTTGAACGAGAACGCCTCACCCATATGAGTCGCACCTATTCCGCCCGTAACGTACATCTTTTTCTGCGTTATGTTGTCCCACAGTTTAAGGCATGCGTTATAAAGTGCCTCATCGTCGTCAACCCTTGCGACATCCGCCATACCCGAATAGAGATACACGGCGCGCACGGAATGACCTACAGCCTCGTCCTGCCCGCGCACCGGAAGATGCGCCTGATGATAATGATGGCGCAGTTCCCCCTCATGTCCCTTCTTTACGACCTCCGGGTGCTCCCCGTCAAAATAATATGGTCTTGTGCCTCTCTCATTTATGAAAAACTCAGAGAGCTCCCTATATTTCTCCTCACCTGTCACATCGTATAGGCGCATAAGCGCCATCTCGGCAATCTCGTGTCCCGGATAGCCCTTCTTCTTGCCCTCGTCCTTTCCAAAACAGTCATAGATGTAGTCTGCAAAGCGGCGCGCGGCGTTGAGAAGCTTATCCTTTCCCGTCGCCTGATAGTATGCAACGGCGCCCTCAGTAAGATGTCCGAAGCAGTACAGCTCATGGTTGTCGCGGAGGTTCGTGAACACCTTGGACATATCATTAATTATATAGTATGTATCGAGATAGCCGTTCTCCTGCTGTGCCGCGCACACAATGTCGATTGCTCCGTCGGCTATGCGCTCAAGCGCCTCGTCCGGGTGCTGCGTGAGCGAGTAGGCAACCGCCTCAATCCATTTTGAAAAATCACTGTCCTGGAAGAGGAAGCCATAAAATCTGTCCTCCATATGCTCCATATCCTGCGGAAGCGTCTCAAAGGTGTCGAGCGGCCATACCTTCTCCTGATACTTTTCGCCGAGCTCACGCCTTGCCTTTGTAATCTTTCCTGCCACCTTGAAATTTCTCATGCAGAAGCTCGGAGCAGCCCCCTCAACACGGTCATTTAACGCCTCCCACTGGTATGGGATAACCTCATTTCTGACAAGCTCCATCTTCTCCTTCCAGAACTTATCATTCACCTGAACGTCCCTAAGTGATAATGGTTTTGCGTACTGTCTCATAATCCCTCCAAAATATTATATTTTACCTTTTTAATGCAGGTCAGCTTCCCGGAAAGCCGAATTAAAAACTCTATAATCACGACATCTTAATTCATATCATAATATGAAAACCCTAATCGTTCAGGCTCGAACGGACTTCTGACCTTTTGACCCTGCTATCATAATATCAGTTAATTATAAAATAGTACATGCAAAAAGTGCGGCAAAAAGTGAAAAAAGGTTAGATTTTATATTTATAAATATTGCTTCATGGTCCGCATATTTTACACGGCACATAACCCATTTCCACAAGCTCGTCTCTCGTCCCGTTGAAATCCATTCTGTTCTGAGCCTTAATCTTCCCGACCGACGAGCACCATGTATAGTGGAATTTTCCCGAATTGGTATTTATAACATAATCCGTCACGGCTATTGTCCCAGTCCCTGCCTCCTGTGCAAGTGCGCTCTCGCCCGTCGCATAATCTATCACAATCCCGTCCTGCACATTGTAGATAAACACGCAAAAGCTCAGTCCATTCTCATCGCCAAGGCTCATCGCCTCCATCAGAACTCCCTTTGCAACGAGATTATCCCCCTCGAAAAGAGGTGTTACCCTGTACAGAAGTCTTGCACTCTCATCGTACCTTAACTTATCCAACACCTGATTTTCAAGCTCTAACATATCGAGATTGAACTGTCTCGTTCCGGTAATCAGGTTTCTGATATCATCGTTTATACCCGAAACCGCATACATGAGAAGATGGCATCTGTTATAAAGGTAGAGCTCCGAGATGACCGATTTATCGTACTTTACCGTGTGCCAGCCACTCGGCTTGATATGTCCAATTTCACCTCTTTGTTCTGTCGGAAGCGTTGAGTTGGAAAACAGCCCTATACAGGTTCCACATCTTTCGAGCTCATCAAGCTCCGAGAGGTAGATAAAATTATCTCCCGAATAGTTTCTCAGTGCCCCGTCAAAAAATGGTACATTGTCATTCACTATGTAAAAGTCAGTTCCGCTGTAATCAGGTATGGAAAGTGCCCCGGCATCTATAAGCAAATCCTCCGCCGAGAGCGTCCGGCTGTCCTGAACCTGCGGCTCTGTCTGCGTAAGTGTACCGGACTGTCTGGTCCCAGTCTCCGCAGATGCCCCATAGTCTGCACTCTCACACCCTGTGATTGCTAATGCAATAAACATCAATATGGCAAATATTGATATTCTCATTTTTTTGTAATTCATACTAATCTCCATGTCACTGCGTGCTCCCACAATTCTTTACATTCGTTCAGCAACAAATATTTTTAGTATACACTAACAGGATATAGCCGACAACAGCAATAACAGCTTATTTTTTACTATAACTTGGAAATTATACAATAATTTTCGTTAAATTTTTGACTATTCTGTACAATTATCATACAACTATGTTATACTCTACTCACTTGACACAATATATTCACAAAAGATTATGCCAACAGATTCATCAATTAAAATAATTATTCGGAAAGGAGCAATAGAAATGGGATTTTTGACAGGTAAGACAGCCATTATCACCGGTGGCGGAAGAGCGGTTCTGCAGGACGGAAGCTGCGGCTCAATAGGATACGGCATTGCAACGGCATATGCAAAAGAGGGAGCTAATCTCGTTATCACCGGAAGAAATATTAAGAAGCTTGAGGAAGCTAAGGCAGAGCTTGAGGAGAAATTCGGCATCAAGGTTCTCCCTGTGCAGGCGGATGTGAACTCCGGAGCTGACAATGAAGCAACAGTTGCCAATGTTGTAAAGCAGGCGGTTGACACCTTCGGAAGAATTGATGTGCTCATCAACAACGCACAGGCTTCTGCATCGGGTGTAACACTCGCAGACCATACAACCGAGCAGTTCGACCTCGCAGTATATTCCGGTCTTTATGCCGCTTTCTATTATATGAAGGCATGCTATCCATACCTCAAGGAGACCAAGGGCTCAGTCATCAATTTTGCATCAGGAGCAGGACTGTTCGGGAACTTCGGTCAATGTGCCTACGCTGCTGCCAAGGAAGGCATCAGAGGACTTACAAGAGTAGCTGCAACCGAGTGGGGTCCTGACGGCATCAATGTAAATATCGTCTGCCCGCTTGCATGGACAGCACAGCTTGAGAATTTTGAGAAGGCATACCCTGACGCATTCAAGGCTAATGTCAAGATGCCTCCTATGGGACATTACGGTAATGTCGAGACGGAAATCGGTCGCGTCTGTGTTCAGCTCGCCTCACCTGACTTCAAGTTTATGACCGGTGAGACACTGACCCTCGAGGGCGGACTAGGTCAAAGACCATAATTTTTATTTTCTTCTGTTTTAACGTATCTTTTTCTAACATAAAAGAGCCTGACGGAGTAAAATTCTCTCTCCTCAGGCTCCTGTATGTTATACTATTACTTTAGGTACTGCCCTACATTTGAGGCATCCACCTTCTCAAAATCGACCCAGACCTGATATCCCGTGTCAGCAGTCTTGTCATAGTCCTTTATGGATTTGCCCGCCGAAAGCATCAACGCCACATCTACTGCCGCATCTGCCTGATTTACCGCATTCTGACATACCGTAAAGTCCATCTTTCCATCCTTTACAAGCTGACAGCCCTCAGCGGTTGCATCGACACCGCAGACAATTATGGTCGAAGGGTCAATGCCGCATGCCTCCATTCCCTCTACGGCACCCACTGCCATGGAATCGTTGTTGCTTATAACGCAGTCGACCGAGCGCCCCGTCGAGTTAAATATCTCGAAGTATTCCTTTCCCAGTGCAGTGCTCCAGTCTGCATAGTCCTGGAAAAGATAATTTATCTTCTTGCCCGAGGCATCTAACACTCTTCTTGCCGCCTCGGTTCTTCCCTTGGTAGCCGAATGTGTTTTCTCCCCCTGCAAAATCATCACGTTTATCTCGCTCTTAGCTGAGAGCTTGTCGAGAACGTACTGTGCCTGATAGCTTCCGGCAACCTTCTCGTCAGATGCCACATATATGTACTTGTCCGCCTTCAAATAGCTCTCGTCAGGACAGTTGTTGACAAATATGACAGGAATACCGTCCGCAGCTCTCTCTATCTGTAATGCCATGTCTGCATCCATAAGCCTGCATATAACCGCTGTAAAGCCCTGCGCCCTCGCATCCTTAACCTGCGCCACCTGCTGCTCTGCAGACTGCTCCGCGTAGACCGTGCTGTATTCAATTCCCTGCTCCCTGCATGCCGACTCAAGCGCATCTATGAGGGAGTCCCGGAACGCATCTCCCTTGGCACAGGTTGCAATAAGTATCCTGGCATCTCCGACCGATGCACCGCTCTCTCCCTTCGAACAGCCCGCCAGCAGCACTGACGCCATAAATACACACAGTAGTGCCGACATACATAATATTCTGAATTTTGAAGGTATTCTCCTGCTCGTACCATCATAAGACAAATTCTTCATCATAAATCCCCTCCTACACTCTGAAAGAATTAATCTGAGTCATAAGCTTCTCAGATGTCTGTGCAAGCTCCTTTGCGGTATCCGCAACCTGCTCGCTGCTCTTTGTGATATTCTGTGACTCAACTGCAATATTTCCTGCATTTCCGGAAATAAGCTCCGCGCTGGCTGCCTGCTCCTCCGTGATTGAAGCAACATTCGCCGATACATCAGCAACCTTAGTCATGCTCGCCGCCATGCCGTTTACCACGCTGTTTGCATCAACAATATTGTCATATATCGTGTCAAAAGTAGTGACCGCATTATGTACAAGCTCGCTGCTCGCATCAATCTCCTCCACGCTGCTCTTAGCCTTCTGAACCGTCTCCTCAACCAGAGTCGTGACTTCATTGATAAGCTTCTGAATTTTCTGAACCGACTGATTGCTGTTCTCGGCAAGACTTCCAATCTCACCCGCAACAACCGCAAAGCCTCTGCCCGCATCCCCCGCTCTCGCAGCCTCTATGGAAGCGTTGAGTGCGAGAAGGTTCGTCTCATCCGCAATCTCTCCAATCATTCCAACTATCTTGTTTATCTCAAGTGATGCCACTCCCACCTTATCGATTGACTGCTGAAGTCCCGTTATCGACTGCTCAATGGAGTTCATCGCATCGCCGACCTTCTGCATGTCGCTCTTACCGCTCTCTGCCACGGAGACGGTCTCGTTCATCTTGTCCTCCGCCCTGACGCTGCTGTCCTGCGTGTCAGCCACAACAAGTGCAAGTGAAGTCGCACTCTCCGCAATCTCCTCAACCGATGCTGAGAGCTGGTCAACCGTTCTGTTGAGCTCCTCTATTGTCTGTGACTGCTTGACGGAAGCCTGATACAGTCCGCCCGAAACCGATGAGCTCGACTCAGCCTGTCCCTGCAGGTTCTCCGACGCATGCATTATATCATTTATCACACCTCTCATGGACGCCGCGAAATCCTTCATGCTCTGTCCCATAAGGGTAATCTCGTCATTCCCCTTAGTCTTTATGTCAACCGTGAAGTCGCCTGATGCCATCGTGACAATCGATTGTGTGAGTGAGCGGATAGGCTTAATCATGTAATGTATCATTCTCTCCATGAGTACAAGAAGGACAACAAGCACTATGACACCAACAACAACCATTGTCGTTCTCAGGGAAACGAGGTTCGCAAAAATAGTTGTCTCAGGAACATACGAGACGAGAACCCAGTTAGTCCCGGAAATCTCCCTTAATTCAACAATGTTTCCATCAAGTGTCATGGACTCAAGACTGCCCTCGGATATTCTCAAACCTATCGTTCCGAGAAAGCCCGACGCATCATTCAGGCTTCCTCTCACCGTGTCATCGCTCATCGAGAGGATGCTCATGTTCTCCCTGTCCACAAGTATCGCCTGTGCATCGTCCATGCTGATATATGAATTTACAATGACCTGAATGTGTGCTATCGGCACATCCGCCACAAGAATCCTCGTCTTCCCTGTGCCGCGCAGAATTGCTCCCGCGCTTATGACCTCCGTGCCGGCCTCGTTGGTATACACATCGCCAAATGCCATGTTTACCCTCGTCAGAGCCTCATTGTACCATGTCGACGACGCGCCAGCCGTTTTCTTATATCCGACACCGTCAGCCTGAATTACCTTTCCCGCTGTGTCCGCAATGTAAAATCCATCCGGGTAGCTGCTGCTCGTTCCCCTGTAACTGTCAAGCAATGTCTGAAGCTGCGCGTCCGTATAATTCATCGTCTCAACATCATGCTTAAAGGTATTGAATACGTTCAAATTCTCAGACAGCCACGACTCAATCTGTGATGCCTGGTTCTTCGTAGACAATTCCAACAACTGCATTGATTCATTTTTTATTATGTTCTTGGAAATTGTATACGAAATTATTATCAGTATAAGCACAAGTATGGACACAAGCGCCCCTACTGCCGCAAGAATTTTGGTTTTAATTGATGTGATTGCTCTTTTCCGCGTCTTCTGCTCTTTCATATAGAAAAATTCCTCCTTATGTGATATGCTGCAATGTCCAAACCCGCAGGGCATTTATTGGTATATTTTACCACAAAAGAGAAAACTCTTCTATAGTTTTTGGTTGTTTTTACATCTTCTCTATTCTATCACCACTTTACAACTTTATAGATTACTCATATTTTGCGAAAATGCCTGCTTTAAGGCATTTATCACAGAGGTTGATTTTATCTGGGTTTCGACTTTCTGTACGAAAGTGGTAAAAAATATCCGGCTGCGAATTCCTTCGCTTAAGGCAAATCTGAAATCCAGTACAAAGGCTATGCACAGATCGCTACGCAGAGGGATTTCGATGCATTTTAACAGAATTTACGCGTCCTATATAATGACAATATGTTGACATCGGGTGCATATTTGAGCATACTATACTTGAATGGAGGTGTTCTGTATGGCAACAACTAATTTAAATATTCGTACAGACAAGGCAATCAAGGACCAGGCGGAGGAAATCTTCAATGAACTTGGTCTGAATATGACAACTGCTGTAAATATGTTCCTGAGAACCGCTATCCGTGAGCATGGTATTCCTTTTGAATTAAAACTGGAAGTACCGAATGATACTACAGCCGCTGCCATTGAGGAAGGCAGAAAAATGATGAAGGATCCTTCTGCTCCGCGTTATTCCAGTATGGATGCGCTTAAGGCAGCTCTCGACGTATGAAATACGACATTCAGTTTACCAATCAGTTTAAAAAGGATTTGAAGCTTGCCAAAAAGCAAAATAAAAATCTTGATAAGCTGTTTGAGGTAATCGATATTCTGGCGAATGGCGGTACGCTGGTGTGTAGTTGCTCTCTTCATCAGGCTACATTGTTACCTCAATCTTAGGTGTATCTTTTTTGAGGGATAATTTGACTACCGTCTCCACATGTCCCCCCTGCGGAAACATATCACATCCGATACATTTTTCAATCTCATATCCATTTCTACACAGATACTTTAAATCCCTTGCAAGCGTTGCGCTGTCGCACGACACATACACTATTCTCTCAGGCTCCATCTGTACCATGGTCGCAAGGAGTGCTTCGTCGCAGCCCTTTCGCGGCGGGTCTACCACAATCACGTCTGCGGTGAGCTTACTGCCGAGGCGCTCGCTCTCCTTAGCGTAGAAGTCCGGCAGAACATCCTCAGCCTTTCCGACAAAGAACTCCGCGTTGTCGATATTGTTAAGACGTGCGTTCTCCTTGGCATCCTCGATAGCCTGCGGTACAATCTCGACACCGTATACCTTCTTTGCCTGCTTTGCAAGAAACAGCGAGATTGTTCCTATCCCACAGTAGAGATCCCATACGACCTCATTCCCGGTAAGACCGGCGTAATCAAGCGCTGTCTGATAAAGTTTTCTTGTCTGAACAGGATTTACCTGATAGAAGGAAAGCGGCGAAATATGATATTTTACATCTCCAATATAGTCCTCGATATACGAATTCCCCCACAATGTCTTACACTCATTCCCGAGAATCACATTGGTGTTCTTCGTATTTACATTTAGCATTATACTCTTTATATGCCAGGTATTTCCTTTGTTTACTACATTTTCATCACTCGCAGGCATGCCACAGCATACCAACTGCTCATTACCCGTAACCCTTTGACCATCATCAACAAGTTGTCCTCTATTCACAGCCTTCTCATCGCCTAATGACTGCGCCTCACATACAGCAGCTTCCTTCCTCCATATCTCCCCATTTCCCATAACACTCGTAAAATCCAGTCCGAGTAGCTTATCAACAAACTTATCCGCATGTGGCAGCTTATTCTGATTTATTACAAGGCACACCATAATCTCACCTGTTGTATAGCCGCAGCGTATGAGAATATGGCGGACTACGCCTGTGTGCTTAATTTCATTGTATTGCTTTACCTTATTCTCCTCCATGAATTCGCGGACAGCATTGACAATAGGTTCATTGACCGGTGCACCTATATAGCAGGTCGGTGTCTCTATTATCGAGTGGGTTCTTCCTGCATAAAAACCGATACGGATATTTCCGTCCTTGTCCTCGCCGACCGGGAACTGGGACTTATTTCTGTAAAAGAACGGCTCCTTCATTCCGATGACCTTTTCCACCTCAGCATCAGCAATACCGCCTATTCTTCTTATATTCTTCTGTATCACTCCGCGCTTGAAAGTAAGCTGCCCGGCATATGAGAGCTCCTGAAGGTTGCAGCCTCCGCACTGCCTTGCTATAGGGCACCGCGCCTGTACGCGGTGCGGTGAAGGGACGAGCACATCAATAAGACGGGCATAGCCATACGTCTTGTTGGTTTTTGTTATCTTTACGCGCACCTCGTCACCTATAACTGTGTCCTTAACAAAAAGGGCGTAGCCATTAACTCTGCCTACGCCTTCTCCATCAAGGGACATATCTTCTATTTTAACGATACATTCCTGATTTTTTTCCATTATAATATAAATCCTCATTTCTGAGCGCTTCATTGCAAAGAGGCGAAGAAAAATTGATAAGGCGGTTTCTCTTCTGCCATAAAAGCCATTTGTTTTCGCTCATAAGCAAATAGCCGTGTCACTGCTTTTGCATACTGTTCCCTACACAACCGTCTTTCTCACATTAGTGTCAAGCATCTTCTGAAATCCAAGCCACTCGCCCGTCTGTGCCTGCGGTGTGGAGAGAAGTTCCTTCAATGTCTCCATCTTCGCGTCCATATTGTCGGCAAAGTTAAGTGCAAATGCCTCCATGATTGCAGGCTTCTTCGGTGAGCCGTACTCGTATTCACCATGATGAGATACAATCAGATGCTTTAACTCAGCCTCGAGTCTTGGAGGGAAGCCCTCTATGGCTGCGGCATGCTTTCCTATCATCTCAACACCGATTATGATATGACCTAAAAGCTGTCCATCATCGGTGTAATCATTCGTAGGAAAATCGGATAATTCCTTAAGCTTTCCTATATCGTGCAGCATTGCTCCGGTTAAAAGCAGATCGCGGTTGAGCATCGGATATCTGTCCGCAAAGCAGTCACAGAGCGTAGTCACACCAAGTGTATGCTCAAGAAGTCCGCCGACAAAGCCGTGGTGAACCGACTTAGCTGCCGAGTGGAACTTAAAATTCTTTATCAGTTCGGTATCCTCCACAAAGAAGCTGTCTAAGAGGCTTCGAAGGTATGCATTTCCAACCTTATTTTTAAGAGTCATGAGCTCGGCATACATCTCGTCTATGTCGCGTGAACTCACCGGAAGGAAATCCTTCATATCAAACTCACCCTCTGCACACTTGCGCGCACGCTTGATGCTCATCTGCATAGCCCCGTTAAACACTGTGACCTCACCCTGAACCTCTATGAAATCCAGTGCCTCGAACTCCTCAATACCCATGGAATTAGGCTCCCATATCTTGGCATCAAGTGTCCCCGTCCTGTCCTGTAAAAGGACGTTCTCATAAGGCTTTCCGTTCTTGGTAGTCGCAGCGTTCTTCTGCTTGCACATATATATGCTTGTAACCCGCTCACCCTCGTGAAGGCTGTCAATGTATCTCATTATAAATCTCCATTTCCAAATTTAATTATTCCACACCTATTTGAAGTGTTATCTCAATATTGCGGTATCCGTCCTTGCCCGGTCTGCTGATAAATACTGTCGTGTCGTTTCCCGGCTCCAAGGAAAAGACTACATTCTGAAAGGATCTTACTGAATTGACAGTCTCATCACCGACAGCCGTTATTATATCTCCGCTCTGTATACCTGAATAGAACGCAGGCGAACCGTCCTCGACAAGACTCACATATATCCCGTCCGGCATGCCATACACATCCTTCATCACTGTGGTTACGGTCTGCGGACTAATACCCACATACGGTGTTACTTTACCATTAATCAACCTTTCAATCAAGCGTTTTAACTCAGAAATTCCATAAGAATTAATAATTTTTCCTGATATTGCCTCATTGTGGTAAGGTACTATTCCAACAATCTCACCCTTGGTGTTCACAATTATGCCGCTGTCGTCCTCACCCGATGCAATATCGGTACTTATCATGCGATAACTGCAGTCAGTGTCCATTATGCTTCCTGCTACCGAGGTCGCTGTCGTGTATACAACCATACCGCTCTGTCCGTATATGCTTCCAACTGCAATCACCGGGTCACCCTGCTGTACGATATATGAATTTCCAAGCACAGCCACCTTGATTGTCTGAGGTATCTCCCCCGGGAATACAGTCTTGTCCACAGCTACAATGGCAAGATTTGTCGTGGTATCACCCGTTATGTATGTCCCATCTGCAACCGTTCCGTCATTAAATATAACAGAGAGAAATTTTTCCTCAACAAACTGCTTCGTGGTCAGAATGTAAAAGCTGTAATCGTCCTCCGCTGCAATAAAGCCCATAACCCCGGTATCCGATATATAGTCCCATGTCGTTCCGTCCTGTGAAACCTCGATAGTCACTATCGACTTATTGACATCTGCCATAACCGATTTGAGTCCCGAGTAGAGTGCGTCAAACTCACTAACCCCTGGCTTATATCCGGATATTGCATAATTAATCTGGTCGTCGACCAAGGACACTAATTCTTCCCTGCTCAGGCTGCCATCGTCACCTGTCTGACAGTCCTCACCTGTTTCACCATCAAGGGCAGAAGTTCCCTCCGATTCATTATTGTCTGTGCCCGCCTTAGATCCATCGGTGTTATCGCTACCTTCGTCAGCAGTGCTCTCAGGTTCGTCGGAGTCACTCTCCCGGTATGACCACAAATCGTCAGTGCTCTCCTCGGTCTGACTGTCTGTTGGTATGACCGTTCCCTGTCTCGTAGATGGTTCCTCATCGCCCACAAACTTTCTGGCAGTCGGATACACCACTGACAAAACCAATCCCGATACCACACCGAATATCACTGCCGATCCAATAACCTTTGCTACATGCTTCACTGCTCTTTTAATCCTATTTCCGGGTTTTTTTACTATCTTCTCTGTGTACAGGCTGTACTCCTGTTCGTCCCGTTTCCCATTCTCCTGCCCCGGCATATTGTGATTATTATCCATTGCGAATCTTAGCCTCCGGATTATCCTTTTTATGTCACACAAAATCCATTATCTGCAATTTTGTATTATAAAATAAAAATATGAATTTTTTATGACATACCTGTAAAAGAATTATCCACGCTTCCCTTACTTTGAAAAGTTAAATTATCTGCACAGATGGCATAATATAAAAGCAATGGCGATTGACGGTACCATCGGCGCTTTTTTGACAATTACAATCTTCTTTCCCTTCAACTTTCTGATGAGACTATATATAATAAAACAGATACCAAACAACAAGACAAATATCAGGGCTGACATCGTCATAAGTCTTAGAAAATAGCTGACGATTTCTTCACCACTTATCCCCGCTGCCATAACAAGCATTATAAATATTTCCATGTCTCCCTGTGCATATGCCCTTATAATTCTCATAAACACAATTATGGCAACGCACAGAAGCAGTCCCCCATACTCTTTACAGGACAGCCCATTCAACAGGACAAATCCAACCAGTTCACAGGCTATACATACCCTTATCGGGAAAACATACACCTGTGCCGTATTCATATCCGTGTAGGCGCAGAAAGCAAGTATAAACAATGCAGCCAGCTCCTCCGGCTGACATACAAGACCTCCCAACACTGTAAGAACACTACACAGAATCATTCCTGCATATTTATACCACTGCATACTGCAGGCAATGCCTGCAGTATTACCACCAATATGCTGTTTGAATGTTTCGCTTTCAGGCTTAATTGCCCTCCCCCTTCTCCCCGTGTGCAGTTTTTGTGAGTTCGTACATGCATCTTCCAATCCGCAGGGTTCCGCTCTCGAGTGCAACATTAAATTCTTCCTCCCTCTTTCCAGGAATGACAATATTAATCACCATTGCCGCGTTATCATCAGCCGTGCCGTTTCTTAGCTGCACACCCGCGGAGGTGAATACCCTTGTCACATAAGCATAATCGCAGATTTTTTCCGCGCTCACCACAGCTATACCGTTGCTGTTATTCTCCGAGACGGACCATATATTTATTCTGTCACCCTCACGCAGAACACCGCCAACCACCTGCGATAAATTATTTGCATTGAGCGATACTTCTACAGGAGCCTCCATTCCCTCCGTTCTTCTGTCGGTATCAGAAAGCTTTCCCATCGTCAGTATCTCATTGACGGCAATATCCTGTGCCGTCATCATTCCCAAAAGCTGTGTCATATCCGTCACGCACCCGACGGGCAGCCAGTCGCTTCTTCTCTGCTCCAATGAGAAATACATACCCGCATTATCCGCGCTGATCATTGTATTCTCCGCTATGTCCGTCTGCGCCACATACACTGCTGTATAATCTTCCTGTTTAAGAACCTTTCCCTCAACGAACAACATTATCGCATACAATGTCATCGTGACAATAAAGCTGTATATCAGCACCCTCACATTCAGCACTCCCCGCTGTCTTTTTTCCTTTATCAAGACCTCCTTAGGCTTTCTCTTTCTCCCCACATTCTTTAACATTGTCCCAACCCTCCATTATTGTATTGCCGCCTCCATGTCCCATTTTTCATATATCATATTGTAACTGCCACAAGCCTTGTGAGTCTGTAGCTTCCAAGCTTCTCAAGCGTGAAGGAAATCCGTGCATATACAGATGTCTCCTTTATGCACACCATTCCGTCATTAGCCTGCACATACACCCTCACATTGTCCGGATATCTGAGCGTGTACGGCTGTCCGTTATTTATCCCGCACTCAGTTATATGCCAGCCCGAGTCGTCTGTCACATAGTTGTATATTCTGTAGGATACAATCTCTACGCCCCCGCAAAGTCCCTGTTCCTTTACACTCCGCATGTCGGCATCAAGCCCTAAGTCAGCCCTGAGGCACTCGACAAACCGGGCATATGAGTTGACAAACGCTCTGTCACCCACCTCCGGTTCCGCACCGTCCGACACTATCAGATTACCTGAACGCACATATTCGTCGAGGTTTATTATGGCTGCTGCCAGAAGCGAATATATAAGATTGCTGTCTGTCTGCTCATAGCTGTACTCCAGAGCGCTCCTTCTAAACGTAAATACGATAAAGAAACACATAAAAACCACAAGCATCATGGCAAGCGGAATAATAGCTGCCGAGCCCTGCTCAGCCTTCCCTGTTCTTCGCCGTAGATTTCTGGTAAATTCTAAAATCGGTCATTCCCTCCCTCAAAAACGAAAAGCCATCCGCAAATTCTCCGAGCGTCCCTGTTCTCAGGCATCCGGTCACGGACAGAATTATCTCCTGTCCGTAGCCTGCCTGTGTCAGGGTAGTTCCTGCATATGAGATATCAGCCACTCCAAGACCGGAAAGCTCCCTCGTTAGCTGCTCCTGTCTGTCGCGTGTCAGATATCCATACGTTTCCATGTAGAGAATATACGTCCTCTCTATGCGGGATTTTCTTATGGCAAGATTCATCGTTCCATACATGTCAAGCCCAAGCTGCATCACAATAAATAAAAACAGGATACACAGCATGCACGAAATCATATTTCCGACTCCGCTCTTTCTGCACAGGAAAATATCCTTCATAAGCTGCTCCCGGTCTATGAAAACATGGTCGATGCCGTCTGGGTCATGGTCGTCCATATGCTTTTGATGAAATCAAGACCCCCTGACTTGAATATGGCCGCCATGGCAACCACCACTATCATAACGAGCACTTCACCTATAACGGCGCTTCCCTCCTCGCGGCGAAGCATCCGTGACTGCATTCCGGTCATGCCATGCAGCCCCATCTTTGTCCATATCCCTCTCACTGCACTGTTGACATTCTTCATTGCTCCGATAATCATATAATTGTTCATATTCTATCCTCCTCCATTTTTGTCACTATTTTTATCATTATTTTTACATTTTAAAAAGTCTCGCGGAATCGAGCAGTCCCTTCACGCTTGCATATACCATCACTGCCATAATGCAGAAAAATATTGCAAACAGACATACGTCTCCTAACCGCCTGGTTCTCTCCTGCACATACCTGTTATAGCTTTCCTGCAAGGTCAGCAGATATCGCCTTATGTCCGACAGCATAGCCGGGGACAAACCGTTCTCGACAATCTGCCTGACTATAACAACCAGATTATTTATATTTTCATTTTCGAATTTACCTCCGAAAACCTCCATTGATACAATTAAATCATTAGAGGAAAGTATATCCCCTGTGAGAGTCATCAGTGCCGCCTTCAGCCTTGGGTGTGCCGCTACCCTGTAGGCGTCAATCAAGGTCTGCGTTATATATTCGCCTGCATTGAGCTGCAAAAACACAACATCATACACATCCATTATGCTTGCAAGCATCTTCTCATTGTCGTCCCGGTTTCTCATACGCGCATGTATATCCGGGTAGAAAAATGCTGCTGCCGCACATACCGGCATAAGTGCCGGATTTAGCATCAGCGATACCACAAGTCCGGCAGCACCGCAAAATAGCTTTCCGCAAAGATACACCGGCGGCGTTATCCTTCCTTTTGAGTGATAGGTTACTCCCCACGCGTCAAGCCGCGTCTGTATGTACTCGTATGAAAATATATTATTTTCCCCGGCTCTGTTCATCGCACCTAAAAGGCTTCCCGCAAGCCTGCGCCTGACGAGCTCATATCTGTCCGCCACCGCGTCAGCGGCAAACATATACATCAACAAAAAGACCGACATTAATACAAAAGCCATGAACACTGTCCTTATCCCCGCAATGTTCTCCGCCCGGAACTCCATCACTGTCTCCCCCTCTTTCCTCTGACAAATGCAAAATACACCGTTACCAGGAGCACCGCGGACATGGCGACTATCAGGATGCTCCCGATAATATCCTTCGAAAACGTCACGAACATATCGGGCAGGCTCATGTCAAGAATAGCCTGTGACATTATCTCGAGACAGATAAACGCACACACAAGTATCATTCCAAGCCTTATTCCTGCCTCACGGTAAATTCCCTCAAGTCTTTTGCTGCTGTCAAGCTGTTCCGTGAGAAGGCTTCTGCATTGTGCCGTTATCTCACGGTAATTTGCATTGTTTCTCGATGATATCTCCAGATTTCGTATCATCGTCTTAAAAAATGCATGCTCAACTCTGTTTTCAAGCTCCTTTAGAGCCACAGTCCCCCTTATTCCGCTTTTAACCTTTGACACAGTATGCAGAAGCTCATCGCTCAGAGGTCCCTCTATCATTGAAGCTGACTTTTCAAGTATGTATATAATGTCATCTGACTGCGCCGCACAGCTCTCCACACAGTTTACAAAGGCTAACAGCTCCTGCTCCTCCCTGCGGTAGCGGTAGTCCCTCGCCCTGGCAAACACATACTCACAGACCAGCCATGGAAGCACCGAAAATATTATCCCGACATACCATCTGCCCGACAATACGCTTCCAACACCAAACATCGCCGACGACAGCACAATCATGGCTGCAATATACAGCTCGGGCGTAACCCTATCAAATCTTCCTGCCGCCCCGCTATACTCTAAATTCTCAGCAATGTGCGTTATAAAACCTCTTGTCACCATATTCCCATACAATGCCTTGAGCCTTCTGCCAACCTCCTCACGGCTTCCCGACAGGCTGTTTATCCTATCATACAGTTCATACAAGCCTGACCTCAGCGTATTCTCACCACGCACATAGCATAAAAAACCATATGTCACGGCAAAAAGAAGCAGTGCAAGAAGCAGATGTCCTCCGGCAAAAAAATACATAACCATATCTGTTTTCTCCAGAACTCACCCCTCCCTCGAATAGATGGCCTTAAATAACATCTCATTCTTCTCATCGCTCCATGCGATTTCCGTTATTGTGTCAATTTTATATTTTTTAAGAAAAATACAATTTTTCAGGGAACGCAGCATGAATAAAATCTCCTCCGTTGAATGGGAGCTGCTTCTTTTGACGTAATCCACCAGACGAAAATAGGCATCGCGCGGTGAATTGGCATGGATAGAGGCATAGCATATCGCACCTGTGTGCACCGCATAGAGAAAATCCTTAGCTTCTCCACCCTTTATCTCTCCAATCATATATACATCAGAATCGACAAGCAGACCGTTTCTTGAGATATCCTCAAGGGTATATCTGACCTTTCCCTCGCCCCTGTTATCAACAATATGGTAGGCACAAAATTCTCTCGCCCTCAGTGAGAACAGCTCCTCCGCCTCCTGCACACAGAATATCGAAAATCTGTCGGGAATGATCTCAAGCATCGCATTCATAAGCGTTGTCTTTCCCGCTGAGCCTGCACCGCACACCAAAAACGACTCACCCGCCTCTATCTTATCCATCAAGAGCATGGCAATCTCCTCCGGGAGCATTGCGTCAGCCACAAGACGCGGAAGCAGCTTCTTATGTCTTGCATGCTTTCTTATGTGCAGCATAGGCGCATTGCCGGACAGAACATACCGCGTCGACAGGTTAAACCTTAAAATCCAGTCTTCAAGGCTCTTATCCGTAAATATGTTTATCGCATTGTTATTCCCCATATTCACCTTATTCTTGAGCGCAACCCTCTCCACAAAGCGCTCATAGTCCTCCTCACTCTGAAAACGTATATCCGAAAGGCTCCTCACACCCTTCCGCTTAATATACACATGCCTGAAATCGATTATCCTGATATCCGATATGTCCGGGTCCGCAATCAGACCATCAATAATATAATAACTCCACACAAACCTCGAAAACTGTCCGTAAATCTCCCGTACCTGTGCCTCATTCACACGATAGGTGCTCCGGATATGCTCCTTCACCTCTCCTGCAAATACCTCCCTGCTTATCTCCCCCCTCTCGCACATGTTAAATCGCGCCACGTTAAAGCCCGACGTGACATAGTCGACAACCTTCTCCACAATCTGTTCCTGCGTGAGCGCTTCGGCATTCTGCTCACTCTCTCCCGTCCGCAGCACATTCTTCTGTGCCGAAAAAATCATGTATACCTCCTTTCCAAAAAAACAACTGGGTAACTACCTGATTACCGGTAAAAAGATAAAATTCCATGGAATATAAAAGATAAAGCTTGATATCAGCTTCGATACCCATTATATTTATTGCCGGGTTCAAAGTCAAGTATCTTTTGCGAAAATAGTTTGCAGTTTTACTCATTTTAAGCTAGAATGTAAGTATATTCGCAGTCAGCACAACAATACTGCTTTTTGCGTATAATATTTTATTTTTATGAGGGATTGAGGGAATTTTTATGAACGAAAAAGCACTTAGAATTTTAGAGTACACTAAAATAATAGAACTGCTGTCCGAACAGGCAGCCTCCGACATGGGAAAGGAGCTCTGCCATAAGCTCAGACCCATGACCGACATAGATGAAATAAGACGTGCACAGAAGGAGACCTCCGATGCACTGTACAGAATAGTAAAAAGAGGCGGAGTCTCTTTCTCCGGTCTTAAGGATATCGGCATGTCACTCAAGCGCCTTGAGATTGGTGCAAGCCTTGGCATGAGCGAGCTTCTTGCGCTCTCCTCCATGCTCAATGTGGCTAACCGTGTCAAGACCTACGGCAGACGTGAGACGGACGACACCTCACGCGACTGTCTTGACACGATGTTCGAGGCTATTGAACCTCTCACCTCGCTCAACCGCGAAATCAACCGCTGCATAATCTCCGACGAGGAGATGGCTGACGATGCGAGTGCCAGGCTCAAGGATATCCGAAGACATATCCGCATAGCGAACGACAAGATTCACTCCGAGCTCAACTCCATGGTAGGCGGACAGCGCACCTACCTTCAGGACGCCGTCGTCACAACGAGAGCCGGACGCTACTGCATACCTGTCAAGGCTGAATACCGCTCACAGGTACCGGGCATGATACATGACCAGTCCTCCTCGGGCTCCACCCTCTTTATCGAGCCTATGGCTGTTGTCAGGTTAAACAATGAGCTTCGCGAGCTCGAACTCAAAGAAATAGAAGAGATTAATGTCATTCTCGCCAATCTGAGTGAGGAGGCGGCGCAGTATATAGACAGCCTCCACGCGGATTTGAAGGTGCTCACACAGCTTGATTTCATATTTGCCAGAGCGAGCCTTTCAAAGCGCTACAACGGCAGCGAACCGGTGATGAACGAGAACGGCTACATCAACATCAAGAAGGGACGCCACCCTCTCATAGACGCGAAAAAAGTTGTACCTATCGACGTATATTTAGGCAAGGACTTCAACCTGCTCGTCATAACGGGACCTAACACGGGCGGTAAGACCGTAACCTTAAAGACTATCGGGCTTTTCACGCTCATGGGACAGGCCGGACTTCATATCCCTGCATTTGACGGCTCGGAGCTTTCGGTATTTAACGATGTATTCGCGGATATAGGTGATGAACAGAGCATTGAGCAGAGTCTCTCGACCTTCTCCTCGCATATGACACATATAGTGGATATCCTTGGAAAGGCGGACTACAAGAGTCTCGTGCTCTTCGATGAGCTCTGTGCCGGAACCGACCCTACAGAGGGTGCTGCACTCGCCATATCCATCTTGCAGGATTTACACAAGCGACAGGTTACCTGCGCCGCCACGACCCACTACAGCGAGCTCAAGGTATATGCCCTGTCAACCCCGGGTGTCGTGAACGCCTGCTGTGAGTTCGACGTGAACACACTCTCCCCTACCTACAGACTGTTGGTTGGTATTCCGGGAAAGAGCAACGCCTTTGCCATATCCGGCAAGCTTGGACTTCCATCATATATTATAGAGAACGCCAAGGCACAGATTGGCACTAACGACAAGGCATTCGAGGATCTGCTCGCAAACCTTGAGGAGAGCCGCGTCACGATTGAGCGCGAACGCGAGGAGATATCGACCTACAAGGCACAGGTAGCCGAGCTCAAGCAGGCACTCGAAGCAAAACAGGAACGCCTTGATGAGCGCTCCGACAAGATTATCCGCCGTGCCAACGAGGAGGCCGCCGACATTCTGCGCGATGCGAAGGAATACGCCGATGAAGTTATAAGAAAGTTCAACAAATATGAGCGCCAGGGTGTTTCAGCCGCCGAGATGGAGAAGGAGCGAAAGGCTGCCCGCGAGAAGCTAGACTCCGTATCTGGAAAGCTTACACTCAAAAATGCACCTAAAACTTCCGGCAAAAATTACACTGCAAAGGATTTCCACATAGGCGACCGCGTCAAGGTGCTCAGCATGAACCTTGAGGGTACCGTCCACACGCTCCCTGACTCTAAAGGCAACTTAAGCGTCACAATGGGAATACTCAACTCACAGGTGAATATAAAGGATCTTATAATACTTGAGGATAACAACAAAATAACTGCCAAAAAGGGAATGGGCGGTTCCGGTGCCATAAAAGCATCCAAGACCTTCACCCTCTCAAGCGAGATAAATCTCATCGGCATGACAGTTGACGAAGCCATCGCACACCTTGATAAGTATCTCGATGATGCCTACCTTTCGCATATTCCATCCGTGCGTATTGTCCATGGAAAAGGCTCAGGCGCATTAAGAAATGCCGTACAGAGCCACTTAAAGCGCCAGAAGTACATCAAATCCTACCGCCTCGGCACCTTCGGAGAGGGCGATGCGGGCGTTACAATAGCCGAATTCAAGTAATTGTTTCAATGACACATTTTTATTATGGATATCAAATGAGGTGCAAAATACCTTTTGCCCCTCATATCATGGATTAATACAACATAGGAGGGCACAAACATGGCAAAACAGAAAATACTCATCGTAGACGATGATAACAATATTGCAGAGCTTATATCTCTTTATCTTATGAAGGAATGTTTTGACACACTTATAGTCGAAGATGGCGAACAGGCTCTTGAACAGTTTGGACAATTCCAGCCCAACCTCATTCTCCTCGACCTGATGCTCCCCGGAATAGACGGCTATCAGGTCTGCCGCGAGATAAGGCGCACCTCCAACGTGCCTATCATCATGCTTTCCGCCAAGGGTGAAGTGTTCGACAAGGTGCTCGGACTTGAACTCGGAGCGGACGATTATATAATCAAGCCTTTTGACTCGAAGGAGCTCGTCGCGCGTGTGAAGGCAGTGCTCAGGCGCACCCAGACGCAGGCTGCCTCCCTCGCTGCCGCACTTCCTTCCGAGAATATAGGTGAGTATGTCGAGTACCCTGACCTTCTCATTAATCTGACGAACTATTCCGTCATTTATAAAGGGCAGAACGTGGATATGCCTCCTAAGGAGCTTGAGCTTCTGTATTTTCTTGCCTCATCTCCTAACCAGGTTTTTACAAGAGAGCAGCTTCTCGACCATATCTGGGGCTACGAATATGTGGGAGACACACGAACAGTAGACGTGCATATTAAGCGTATCCGTGAAAAGATACATGATAATGAATATTGGAGTATCAGCACTGTCTGGAGTATAGGTTATAAGTTCGGGGTCAAAAAGCCATGAGAAGAAAAATGTTTGTAAGATTGTTAGTTGAATACGCTATCTTCGGTATAATAAGCTTTCTTACCATATCTCTTCTCATTCCGCAGATGTATCATACCCACACGGTGAAGGAGGAGTCTGCCGCCATGTACCGTCAGGCATCATATATAGCCTACGCCTACGGCCCGGGCGTGATAGCCGGGAACAAGGCATATGTCCAGTCCGCCACGGCGCAGCTCACCATCGTGGACAGATATCTCAACTGCGAGGTTATGATTGTTGACAGGGACGGTAATATTATCGCTGACACCTGCAGCCGAACAGGTTCAATAAAAGCTTTCGACCCGTCCGTGAGCGGTAACAGATACTACTTCGAAGGCGATTTTTTCGGAACCTTCGACCATGATGTGCTGACGGTTATAGCGCCTGTCAATTCGCAGTACACCTTGCGCGGATATGTGCTCATACACAAGGACTTATCAAAACTTGAGCATAGCAGCAACTCAGTGTTCAACTACAACTATATCACCATGATTATAGTATTAATTTACTCGTCAGGTTTCATCTTCCTGTATATGTTCCGCATATATCTGCCAATCAGGAAGCTCACGAAGCTGACAAAGGGATATGCGGACGGAGACCTCTCCGCGAGGGCACATTTCAAGCGCGTTGATGAACTCGGACAGCTCGCCAACTCTCTCGACTTCATGGCAGGCGAGATAGACAAGCTAAACGACTACCAGAACAAGTTCATCGCGAACGTGTCTCACGATTTCCGTTCCCCGCTCACATCGATTAAGGGCTATCTTGAGGCGATGCTCGACGGAACCATTCCCCCGGAGCTGTATGAAAAATATCTGAATATAGTGCTCTTTGAGACAGAGCGTCTCAACAAGCTCACCGGAAGCCTGCTCACACTCAACAACATGAATCAGGGAATGATTCTTGAAATAAGCAGTTTTGACATAAACGAGATTATACGCAAGACAATTCTTACATTTGAGGGTGTATGCTCGCAGAAGAAGATACAGTTCAACCTGACCTTCTCAGACAAGAATACCTTCGTTGACGCTGACTATGGCAAGATACAGCAGGTCATATACAACCTCATAGACAATGCCATAAAATTCAGCAACAGCAGCTCCTTTATTAATATTTCAACCTACGAAAAGGGTGAGAAGATTTTTATTTCCGTAAAAGACTTCGGAATGGGAATTCCTAAGGACAATATTGAAAAAATCTGGGACCGTTTCTACAAATCAGACCTTTCAAGAGGAAAGGATAAAAAGGGAACCGGACTTGGTCTATCGATAGTTAAAGAAATCATAAACGCACATAAAACGACTATAGACGTTATAAGCACCGAGGGAACCGGAACGGAGTTCATCTTCTCCCTTCCAAAAGCCCAAACTGAGGATTGAAGAAACTTCAATCCCAGTTAAAGGTTCTCGGCTTTCCTTCAAGTCTCATCCCCTCAAAATTGTTCTGCCTGAGCGCCTCATACAGCACAATCGCAACTGAATTGGACAGGTTGAGCGAACGCGTTTCTCCTATCATGGGGATACGTATTGAAGTCTCCGGGTACTTCTGTAATATACTCTCAGGTATTCCCGCGCTTTCCTTGCCGAACATAATATATGCATTCTCATCATAGTGTACATGCGTGTACACATTCTTAGCCTTAGTTGTCGCCATATACAGTCTGGCACCGGGATTTTTCTCCATAAAATCATCAAAATCATCATAGACAGTAACATCAAGGTTAGGCCAATAATCAAGCCCCGCCCTCTTTAACATCTTATCGTTAATCTGAAAGCCTAGCGGCCCTATAAGATGCAGCCTGCTGCCGGTGGCAACACAGGTTCTTCCTATATTTCCCGTATTGGCGGGCATCTCCGGTTCGTGAAGAACAATATTCATCATAGTGCTGGTCCTCTTTCTTAATTGAAATATCAAGCTCCACAAGCTTGTTTCCATCGTAGGATAATCATATCAGACATGTATTTTCCTGATATTATTATGGTTTATCAATGTAGCGCACCTCGTCGCCGTATACAAGTTTCTTATCATTATCGGAAGTCAGGTAGCCTATGGCAGCCGCAGATACTCCCTCCAAAGCCAGTGACTCAATAATCATTCCCGGCTTTTCAGTAACTATGAGCATACTCCCGGCTGATGCCTCCTCGTATGGATTAAGCCCCATTATCTCACAGAATTCTATCGTTTCCTGCCTTACAGGTATGGCTCTAAGGTCGATATCGAGCCCGCAGCCGCTTCTTGCCGACAGCTCCCACAGTGCGGCGAATATACCCTTCTGCGCCACATCATGCATCGCTATGGCACCATTGTCAGCGGCAATCCGGGCAGTTTTTATCAGGCATGCCTGCCCTAAAGCCTCCCTCGCCCTATCTACATATGCTGCCGGCAGTTTTTCAAGCAGTTCACTTTTATGCTCATCATACAGATATGCCGTCTCCTCCATCGCAATCCAGCCTGTCTGTATGACCGCCATTCCTGACTTTGCATTTTTTACACTCAAAAGCCCGCTCTTATGGCAGGTACCCGTAACCGTAACCGTGACCATATCCTGATTTACACCGTCACACAGCTCGCTGTGACCGCCTGAAAGCTGTATTTTACACTCACCGCACGCATCGTTTACCAACCGCGTGAGGTCTTTTAAGCGCTTCTCATCAAAATCTTCTCTCAGAATAAAAGCCGCCGACGCCGCTATCGGTGTTCCACCACAAGCCGCGATATTATTGGCTGCGCGCATCACCGCGAAATATGGCGCAAGCCTCTCACCCGTGAGCGCACACTCCGTCGAGGTGAGAACGTAACAGTCCCCCGCATCAATAACGCTGCAATCCTGTCCTGCCGCACCGCCCGTCACAACACTTTTATTTTTATTGGTAATAAGCTTCAGCACTGATCTGTTCAGTATTGATTCAGATATCTTTCTATTCTTCATCACTATTGCCCTTTACATTCTAATGAGTTATTGGTATTCTAATAAAGGACGATTTCTTACAGGTATGCAGCAATCATAGGAAGCAGCATTGCGAGAACCAGAATCACAACGATAACTATTGTAATAATTCTTCTGTTTTTTTTGCTGTAAAAATTAAACATATTTTAAATAATCTCCATTCCGCCGCCCGAAGCGGCACCTATATAATATAATCAAAAACATCACCGGAGGCATGACCATGATTGACAATCTTATACACACTCTGCCGGTTTCCTTAATATTCTGCACCATAGTTATGGGCTTCCTGCTGTTGTATGAGCGCAAAAAACATTCACGCGAGGCTGACAGACGCGAAGCAGAATTCTGGCAGCGCGAGGACAAAGCCAACACCATACGCAGACAGGATATATCCCGGCTGCCGTACATTGAAATCCCATACGACACGCTTCCCTTCATCGACAATGCTCACGGTGAGATTGCCGCCTGCCAGAAGGAGCTGTTAGCTCTCAAGGGCTCCAAGCTTCTCAACCTGTCAGGTCTTTCCAACACCGACTTAAAGCTCATGTACGGCGTTGCCAATCTTCCTCAGCTCTCGGAATACGACGATGCCTGTACTGCGATGTACCGCATAATAGCCAATCTCGGCAGTCATATGTCGGAGGAGGGCTTCCACAGCGAGGCTATTGCCTTTCTCGAATTCGGCATAGCTTCCGGCTCCGATATAAGCCGCAACTTCTATATCCTTGCAGACGAGTATGCACTCGCCGGAAGATACAGCGATATAGAGAAGCTTATCGCACGCGCCAAGGCGCTCAACTCACCGATAAAAAATACCATCGTAAACAAGCTGAACGAAAAATATCAGAAGGTTCTTCCATAGGTTGACAGTATCCTGTCAATCTCCCTTGAAGCCTGGCTCTTTGTCAGGCTCTCTAATTCCCTGTCAAGTACGACATCGTGCTGCCTCATAAGGCTTCTCAAAAAATTAATCTGTTTAGGTGTAATCGGCGTATCCTTCTTTGCTGTGTACGCCATTTCCTCTGGTAGAAAGATTTCTCCAAAGTCCTCCCCCTCACGGCTCTGTGCCTCCTCATAAAGGCAGTCGTACAGCCTTGCAGCCGCAGCCGCATCCGAAAACGCCCTGTGTCTCGGCTCCTCGACGATGCCATAGAAGCCGCACAGACTCTCAAGGCTTCTGCTCTCAAGACCTGAAAGCAGCTTTCTTGATATCTTATGTGTGTCTATACCTATCGCATGATATTTTATCTTCATATCCAGAGCTTTCTGACATATGAAGCCGTAGTCAAACGCTACATTATGTCCCAGAACCGGCAGCTCTCCGATAAAATCCAACAGTTCCCCCAGCACTTCCTCCACGGCAGGGGCAGCGAGCACCATATTGTCGTCTATCCCCGTAATCTCCGTGATGCGCGTCGGAATATGTATTCCCGGATTTACGAAGGCTGCAAAGCGCTCAACTTTCTCACCACCCAGATATTTTACTGCACCGATTTCTATTATTCTGTCATCGCGCGGACTAAGCCCCGTCGTCTCAAGGTCAAGCGCAACATAATCCATTGCTTTTTTTATCATATTAATCCACCTGCATACTGCAAGCTTGCTTGCAATACTGCCTCCAATAACCGGTTATCTCCCATGCATGCCCTTAGTATGAGATTATCTCATAGCCGTCATCCGTTACGAGCACCTGTATCTCCCACTGAGCCGAAGGCGACCTGTCCTGAGTGTAGGCAGTCCAGTCATTGTCCTCATCGATGTAGATTTCCTGCTTGCCCATGTTAATCATAGGTTCAATGGTAAACATGAGTCCCGGAGCCATGACCATCTCAGTCCCTGCCTTGGAAACATAGCTTACAAACGGATCCTCGTGGAACTCAAGTCCAACTCCGTGACCGCCAATCTCACGGACAACCGAGTAGCCGTTCTCCTTGGCAAAGTCATTAACTGCCTGGCCTACATCGCCTAAGAATCCCCAAGGCTTCACCTTGGAAAGCCCTACATTGAGACTCTCCCTGGCAACATCGACAAGACGCTTCTTCTCCGGTGACACCTCGCCTATGCAGAACATTCTCGAGGAGTCGGAAAAGTATCCGTCAAGTATCGTTGAGCAGTCCACATTTATTATGTCACCCTCCCTGAGCATAACGTCAGGGGACGGTATTCCATGACACACCTGATTGTTTATCGAGGTGCACACGCTCTTAGGGAAGCCCTCATAATTGAGCGGCGCCGGTATTCCACCCATCTTGGTGGTGACATCGTACACCCACCGGTCAATCTCCTCTGTTGTGATGCCTGCCTTGATATGCTGTGCAACATAGTCGAGAACCGCTATGTTAATCTTCGCGCTCTCCTTTATCTTGGCCACCTGCTCAGGTGTCTTTATAAGCTTATGCGACGGCACAACGGCATGCATAAGCCTCATGCTCTCCAGCTTATCATCAAAATTACTGTGGCATCTCTTGTACTTGAGCCCGCTGCCGCACCAGCACAAATCATTTCGTCCCGGTCTAATCATTCCTATCTGTTCCTCCTAAAGACCCCTTAGTCCCAAAGCTTCTTCTTATATACGCCCTGCTCCACAAGCTCTGCAAATGAGCTCACAACAAGCGCCTTATCTTCCTTGTAGGTTACACCGAACCACTTATCACTTGTAGGAAGCACATGTACCTCCGCAAGCTTCTCAGCAACCATATCACCTATAATTGTCGGTATTAGATACTCCGCCTTGAGCTCATTTCCCTCTATCGAGCCGAGGAAGGTCACAAACCTCCTCTCCAGCTCAGGAAAAATATCAGGTGTGAGTCCCCACATATTCATAGAAACCGGCTGATTAAGAGGCACGCTGCCATCCGGTGTTGTCGCACAGTTGTCACCCTTCCCGATTTCCTTAGTCTCAACAATCTTCGTGAGAACACCGTTCTCCACCTGACAAATTCCCCTTGTGACGGTTCCATTCTCGCTGAGTGTATTTCCGACCTCAAAGCCTGCCATGCAGAAATTAAACTTCCTGTCGGTGGCTGCCGGGCTGCACAGATACTCATGTATCTTTCTGAGCCCTTCCTTGCCGTAATAGTCATCGGCGTTGATAACCGCAAACGGTTCCTTCACAACATCCTTGCATGCGAGTATCGCCTGACCTGTTCCCCAAGGCTTCGTTCTTCCCTCAGGCACCGAAAAGCCTGCCGGAAGGTCATCCATGTTCTGGAACACATACTCCACCTTCACGCGCTTCTCAATCCTGTCACCGATAGCCTCGCGGAATGCGGCCTCGATATCCTTCCTTATTATAAATACAACCTTGTCAAAACCTGCCTCAACAGCGTCATATATTGAATAGTCAAGAATAATCTCCCCACTCGGTCCAACCGGCTCTATCTGCTTAATTCCTCCGTAGCGGCTTCCCATTCCTGCTGCCATAATAACTAATGTAGTATTCATTACATCCCTCCGAAAAGTATATTCACGCATTTAGCACTGCATCTATCTTAATCTATCGCATGATAAAAAGCAACCTTTCTTTAGCTTCTTTCCCGTGAATTACTGCCATTTTTATCGAAAATAATATGATTTACGCGAAAAATTGATACCAGACGTTGAGACTATTTATGAAATTAAAAGCAATTATGAACCTCTAAATAAATCCGAACCTTATAAACACTGTAAAGCCCGGCATCTTTTTGGCATTTATAATATACTATGATGCTCATAAATTACATTAGCAGGTTAAATTTCAGTATTTTGCATATGGAAAAAGGGAATATTTTTTGATATTATAGAAAAGATTTAACAGACAGGCGAATGAAAAAGACAAAATTAAAACAGCACTGAAACGGAGATAAACAGAATGGACAATAAATTCATATACGAGACCCACCTTCACACTAGTGAGGGAAGTGCCTGCGGGCGTGCAAAGGCGGCAGACATCGTGCATGCCTACAAGAAAGCCGGATACACCGGCATAATCATCACTGATCACTTTTTCTATGGCAACACAGCCGTTGACCGTTCCCTGCCATGGACAGACTGGGTGAATGGCTTCTGCAAAGGCTACGAGAATGCCCTTGAGGAGGGGAAGCGTATTGGACTTCAGGTATTTTTCGGCTGGGAATCAGGCTATCACGGCACCGAGTTTCTCGTACACGGACTTGACAAGGAATGGCTTCTCTCCCACCCCGAGATAAAGGATGCTGATGTGCCGACACAGTACGCACTGGTTCACGAGGCAGGCGGCATGGTCATACACGCTCATCCCTTCAGGGAAGCACCATATATCCCGGAAATAAGACTGTTCCCGGAGTATGTTGACGGAGTTGAGGGCGTTAATGCAACCCACAGCGGAACTCTCGCAAAGAACCGATGCATGGAGCATCCTGAATTCAACGACCGTGCCATCGCCTACGCGAAGGAACACAATTTTGCCCTCACAGCGGGCTCCGACCAACATTCAACAGAGATGGTCTACGGCGGAATGGTGTTCGACCGCAGGCTAAGTGACAGCCGCGACTTTATCAAAGCTGTTATGAACAGTGAAGCCTGCTGCCTCTTAGACGGCACCTACAACCCGTTTGCCAGCTAACCACAATAATCACAACCTCTCAATTTCGAGACAGGCAGATAATTGCCTGTCTCTTTACATATCCCGAAAAATATTTCACAAACACATCATATGTGAAACACATTACCTGACGTAAAAAGGCACACCCCGGAACAACTATTCCATGGTGTGCCCTTAAATCTCAATATATGTCCGCTTAACGCTTAACCAAATTAGTCAAGTGTGTATGGCATTAAAGCGATATGACGTGCTCTCTTAACAGCAACTGTAAGAGCTCTCTGATGCTTAGCGCAGTTTCCGGTAATTCTTCTAGGAAGGATCTTACCTCTCTCAGATACATATCTCTTTAACTTATTAACATCCTTATAATCAATAACGCCGTTCTTGTCTCCGCAGAATACGCAAACTTTCTTTCTTCTGCGTCCAAGCTTCTTCTTCATTGGAGCATCGGAAGACTTATTTTCTCTGGTATTTGGCATTGTTTTGACCTCCTTATAAAATTTAATTGAAAGGAAGACCTTCGTCCTCAACACCCATCGGAAGGTTCATAAAACCATCAGCCGGTGCTGCCGCGGCAGGCATTGGTCTGTCGCTCGGTGCAAAGCCTCCATTATTGTTAGCGCTTGCAGCCTTACTCTCTGCAAACTCCTGTTCCTCTACAACAACATCTGTTGTATATACCTTCTGACCGTCCTTATTGGTGTAGCTTCCGGTCTGAATTCTTCCGGTAACAACAACCTTCGTACCCTGGTGAAGGTACTTCTCCGCAAACTCTGCGTTCCTGTCGAATGCGACACAGGATATGAAATCCGCTGTCTGCTCGCCATTATCGCTTCTTCTTCCTCTGCGGTCAACTGCCAGTGTATATCTTGCTATTGACATCTGTCTCTCTCCTGTGCTCACACGCACATCCGGATCCCTTGTCAATCTACCCATCAAAATAACCTTATTCATAGACTATTCTCCTTTCGGATGATATGTCACAAGACTATGCCTCTACGGAAACGCAAAGATATCTTACGACACCGTCCATGATACGAAGCTGTGCCTCAAGCTCTGCAGGTGCAGCAGCAGGTGCATCAAACTCAACGAAAGTATAGAATGCTTCGCTCATCTTCTGAATGTCATAAGCAAGCTTCTTCTTTCCCCAATCGTTTACGTTAGTTACAGTACCGCCGAAACGAGCGATCATGTCCTTCACTTTCTCAAGTGTAGCAAGTCTTGCCTCGTCCTCTAACTTAGCACTGATAACAACTGTTAATTCGTACTTGTTCATGCTTTCTTGTACCTCCTTATGGTCTCTGGCCCTGTAACCCATGTACAGAGCAAGGAAATAAATAATATATCACAAATGTAGATGTTACCATATACATTCGGATTATGCAAGTGTTTTTTTCACAAAGCCTCTGAAATTTTTCTCAACCTGTCTGCGCGGCAGCATCACCTGATGTCCACAGCCTGCACATTTCAGCCTGAAGTCAGCTCCTACACGAAGAACCTCCCAATCCCTGCTTCCGCACGGATGAGGTTTCTTCATTGTAATAATATCGCCCAAATTGAATTCCATATCCATCCCCCGCGGCTTAGATGAAATATCAGTCCCTCACTTCAGGAACGTTAAATAGTTATCTTTCAACTTAAAAATCCTGAAGATAGTTAATCTTCAGGATTCCGCTGCATAGAGGCGACTGTCGGACTCGAACCAACGATCAGGGAGTTGCAGTCCCACGCCTTACCACTTGGCTAAGTCGCCATGTCATCAACAGCTTTTACAGTATAACAAACAATGCTGCTGATGTCAATACTTTTTTCAAAATAATATTTATTTTTTTATTCCGTGAGTTTTATCTTCTGAACCTTCCTTGAATTGATGTACACATATGTATCATCTCCGCTCACAGGTATAAGACTGTCAATCGCAGCATCAAAGACGTGACCAAATCTCTGTGTCCCGTCCAAACCATACAGCAGCATGTCATTATCGTCATACATGAGGACATTATCCTCCACGAAACCGTACTTCTTATAATCGGTTTCTATGGAAAAATCCCCGGCAAGCGTACCTTTTAGATCATATATCATAACCTCATACGGATATCCCGACTCATGGTTCTCGAACACAAGCCCGATATAGTTCTGAGAATAGAACATTCCATGAAGCTCCTTCCCAAACACTATATCGGTCATCAGCTTAGGATACTGATTTATGCTGTATATGCTCAATTTTCCCGTGGCTACGGCAATCGCAGTATCGGCCGTGATGAACCTGACCTGCGGCACAAGCATGCCATCATACTGGTCAAAACCTCCCACAAGCCTCTCAGCCATATTCTTTCCAACTTCGCCAAAATTGTAAAAAGCTACGCTCGTGGAAATATTATTGTTGTCGATATCCGTATACGCTACCATCAGCTTCACAGCATCATTCGAGATGCTTATCGACATCGGCACTCCGTTTCCGTTTATGGTAGTCTTGATGCGGTATGCCTTTTCTCCGGTAGTATCATACATATCAATATACTGCGTGTTCCCATCCTCAAGTATCGCTGCCACGCAACCGTTAGCCGCCACACTTACCGAGATAATCGGAAGTACCGTATCAACCGACATAACTGCACCTGACTTGTTAAATACATATATCCATGAGTCTCCTACCCCCGCCACGGCACAATAGTCCTCTCTTATGTCAATCACCGGCTGCTGAATCTCATAGGAGGCGTTCCACTGTGGTATATTATCAGCATTATAATATGCTATTCCATCCTTACTGTAGCGCAAAAAACCGTCCCCGTACTGCACATAAGAGGCGCTGCGGCTGTCCGCCCTGTCAGTTGACTGCAATGTCATGCAGCCCGTATACACCGGATTTTTACCAAAAAATCCTCTCGCGAAATAGGCTCCTATAACAAACAGAACAACAAGCACTGCCACAAAAATCAAAACTTTAGTTTTTTTGGACATATCAATCTCCCATGTCACCTTCTATTTAAGGAAGGAGCAGCTCATCCCCCGGTGCGATTGAGTTACCTCCGTCCGTGATGCCGTTGAGATCAAAGAGCTCCTGAAGCTTCTGCTGATCCTCACTGCCGTATTCCTTCTTAATAATTCCGTACAGCGTGTCACCCTCCTGCACGACATAAGTCCTGTGTCCCTGCGTCGTCTCAGGCTCGGCAGTCGTCTCCTCGGTTGTCTCCTCCGTCGTCGTCTCTACAGACTCTGTATCAGACTGACTCTCGCCCTGTGTCTCATCCGTCTGCATATCGGAAGAAGGCTCATCTGACGTGCTCTCCGGCTCAGCCTGTGTTGTATCAACATTTCCGTTTGCGTAGTCAACGTTGAGTGTCTCGTCCGGAACCGCTGACGGAGTACCGTTGACTGCCGATGCATTATCTACATAGTCCCCACCGCTTTCAGGCTGTGAGGCATTTATGTCCGTGTTCTTCTCAGACTGTAATCTTGCCGCTCCCGCAACGAGCACGAATATAACCAGTATCGCGCTGAGCGCATACATAATTGAAAGCTGCTGCTTTGCCTTTGGTTCATTTTTATTTTCCTTCATAAGCTGTCTGTACCTCTTCATAGCCGCCTCATCGGCTTTTGTTCTCTTTCTCTGGCTGTCCACGTCAGCCATATATCTCTGCATCTGTTCATTCTTGTCAAAATATACTATATACCCGTCAAGGCACTCGAGCCCTCCATCAAAGCAGCTATACATATCCTCTGTCTTTTCTGACGGATTTATGTACATAAGTGCCTTATAACGTCCAAATGCATCCACATGCGTTCGTTCAAGTGCCGCATTTTTCTCCGGTCGTATATTGGAGGACACAAGATACCAGCCTACGATATCCATACCGTCAAAATATGTGCTGCGGTTCGAATTGACAAGCGGCCACGTCTCCTGCGTGAAGTTCACCCTTCCCTCGAACACCGATGCATTTGAAATCTCCATGGCGGCGTACACGAAGGTGTAGCTCTCGCCGTCAATATTCTTCTCCTCTCCAAGGAGAATACCCACCTTTCCCTCCTCGTCCTCGTCAAGGTTCGTCTCCTTGATAAATGAAAACGCATAGTCCTCGACATAAATTCTTTTATCTAAATCCACTTCTCCCACCTGTCTTATGTTCTTAGGCAGTTCGTGATCATCCTTCTTCCTCACAACATGTTCCTTCACTCTTAACCTCATTTCCGCACCGCAAAATATCCACTGTCTGACAAGTGCGGCACCACCCTGTCAATACAGAATACATACACTATCAGTTTAACATTTTCTATCCGTATGTGCATTACTTTTTTGCGACATTTTAATTGCTTTTTCGCAATAAATCTCTGTCATCCCATGTATTTTGAATAAAGTTGTCCTCTTATACATATAATTCGTGTATGAAAACATTAACGGAAAATTATTATTTTGACACAGCCAAACCTAACGCCGCCTGTAAAATGGGTGTACAGCTCACCGAGCTCCTGCTAAAGTCTGACCGCTCCATTGAAGACGTTGTCATAGTCTGCATAGGCACCGACCGCTCCACCGGCGACAGCCTCGGTCCAATTGTCGGCTACAAACTCTCAAAAACTCTGAAAGCCGGCGGCAGAGCAGCGAAAAAGAACGGCATAACCGTCTATGGCACACTCGCCTCCCCCGTGCATGCAACCAACCTTGAAAGCGTACTGTCCGATATCCACCTTCGACACGTTAACCCTTTCTGCATAGCTGTCGACGCTTCACTGGGGACGCAGGGGCATATCGGCTATGTCACAGTGGGTACCGGACCGCTCAAACCCGGTCTCGGTGTGAACAAACAGCTTCCGGATGTGGGCGACCTGCACATAACCGGGATTGTAAATCTCTCCGGCACCAACGATCCGATGCTTTTGCAGACAACCCGTCTGAACATCGTCATGGAGCTTGCCGACGTGATTGCAAAAGGACTTCTCTACTGCCTCGACCCTGTCAGTTCAGGCCTGAAGCCTCATATCTCCTTTTTTAATCCAATTAAGTTTTCTCATTACTTCACTGACAGACAGGCTGATTAAACCGGGAAGAAGAAAGTGCATCAACACAATCTCGATTATAACAATGGCTCCGGGAGTCCCCGGCACCATGCTGTGCCATGTCTCAAATTGTCCAATAAACACCAGTGAGCCCGCTGCCGCTCCGTATGCCGTGTTGCTCATCTTCAACAAGGCTGCTGCAAATGGTCCTAATATGGCACTTGCAATTATCGAAGGCACCCATATCAACGGTCTTTTAAGTATATTCGGGAACTCTAGCAGAGCAGCTCCCATACCAAGTGCAAACATCCCTCCAAGCTTATTGTCACGGTATCCGGCTACGGCAAATCCAACCATGCTGCAGCATACACCTATGGTAGCCGCACCTGCTGCCACGCCGGATAGCCCAAGTGATGCCGCGAGCGCAAATGTACTAAACGGCATTGCTGCAAAAAGCGAGAACAGCACTGCCACAATAATTCCGCCTATCACCGGCGATGCAGCCACATTGTAACTTGCAAGACTTCCAATCCAGTATATAAATTTTGTGATGTACGGTCCGGCAAAATATCCGACAAGAGCGCCCGCAAATATCGAGGCAATCGGTGTCAATATTATACTAAGACCGGTTCTTCCCGATATGAACATTCCAACCTGAACCGCTATATACGCGGCAATAAACGCTCCGAGCGGTTCTCCCGGCATGCCAAAAGTGACAGCGCTCATCCCGTGAAACGCCCCAAGCATGCCTGCAACCGCCGCCGACACCGTGACAAGTGAATCCGCACCTAATCTTGCTGCGACACCTGCTCCTATTCCCGCACCTGTTAACAGCTTGGCCATGTTGCCGAATGTTATAAGCTGTGCCCCCACCTGACCGCCAATCCACGTTCCAAGCTGTACAAATGCCGTACCCATAATAAGTGTCACGAACATCCCCAGCGTCATCCCCGTAAATCCATCAACAAAAATCTTCTTGAGTATATTCTTCATCGTTTCAGATGCCCCCTCAGAATAAGCCTTCCTGCGACGTCTTTGACGCCGTCTCTTCTATTTTACAAAATATACGCTTTTTTTTCAATTAAAGAATAAAAAAATATATGCATATCCGGATTTTATGGTTATAATATGATGTATGTGCCCCTGCACATCAATGAATCAATTCTGACATATCAATGAGTTACAACTTTTATGGGCTCAAAAATGCAGCCCGGAAATGAGGAAAAAATGTTCCGTTTATGGGCAAAAGAATTTAAACATAATCATCTTATCCGCGATATGGTCGTATGTAACGGCTCTCCTGACATGGGCCGTACCAAAAAGGTATTTGCAGCGCTTGACGAGGTATGCCATGCCTTCGACCTTCAGGTTCCCACCTGGCTGGATATCAATATAAATGACTTCAAAAAATACAGCAAGGCCCGCTTCACACAGGACAGTTTTGTCGAACACATCGACTTCGACTTTCTTGAAATTCATGTTATCGAGGAGGACTGACCGTGAACAACCGTGTTCTGACTAAAATTGCAGATTTTATAAAAAAAGAAGCAGTACTGTGCGCCGCCGCAGTCCTCGCCATTATGTCAATATTTTTTGTTCCTCCCGACAGCGGATATTCAGGCTACATTGACTATAGGGTGATATCCCTGCTGTTCTGTCTTATGCTCGTGGTGGCAGGACTGCGAAGCGTTGGACTCTTCACAACACTGGGTTCCATGCTTTTAAAGCATGCAAAGAGCACACGATACCTTGCCTTCATTCTGGTATTTTTGTGTTTCTTCTGCTCAATGTTAATAACCAATGACGTGTCCCTTATAACCTTTGTCCCGTTTGCGATAATGCTGCTGTCAGCCGCCGGACAGACCGGGCTTTTAATTCCGGTAATAGTGCTTCAGACAATCGCCGCAAATCTCGGAAGCATGTTCACACCAATAGGCAATCCGCAGAACCTGTATCTGTATTCTACATTTCACATCACAATACAGGAGTTTTTGACGCTGATGCTGCCACTGACGCTTGTCTCTGCCGCGCTTCTTGTAATAGCCATCCTGCTGCTAAAAAACAGCCCGCTGACATCTGCTGCCGCACCCGACAGCCACATGTCCGGAGGTATGCGCCCGGCAGCATACCTGATACTGTTTCTTGTATGCATCGCCTGTGTGGTACATATAATCGAATTTCCTATCATGCTTGCCATAACCGTCACGGTAATATTTTTCTGTGACAGAAGTTTATTTGCGCGCGTTGACTATTTTCTTCTGCTTACCTTTGTATGTTTTTTTATATTCATAGGCAATATGGAGAGAATTCCGGCAGTCTCGGCACTCATGAGCCGCCTGATAAACAACCGTGAAATTGCAGCCGGAATAGGCCTTTCCCAGATTATAAGCAATGTTCCCGCAGCCATTCTGCTGTCGGGTTTCACGGATAATTACCCGGCACTGCTGTATGGCGTGAATATAGGTGGTCTGGGAACACTCATCGCTTCACTCGCAAGCATAATATCCTACCGCGGATATTGCAATTCATCAGATACCCACAAAGGAAAATATATTCTGGTTTTCACGGTATATAACCTTATATTCCTCGCTGTGCTGTGCCTTGCTGCTTCAATAACAATAAATATATTATAACACAATAAGGGCACGCCGGCGCGTGCCCTCTCTCACACTATATTGTCCGATAAGCTTAGTCGTAGCAGTTGTCAGACTTGTTCTGGCTCTTGTTCTGAGACTTGTTCTGCGACTTGTTCTGACTTCTGTTCTCTGTCTTGTTCTCAGACTTATTCTGATTCTTATTTGATGACTTACTCTGCCCATCACCGTAATTATAGGATTTGTTCTGTTCGTTGTAATTTTCGCTCATAATTGACCTCACTTCTGAATTTTATTGCGGCACACCGCTTCATGCTTCTTTGCCACGGGAATAGTATGTGTCATATGAGCTCAATCATTCATTCTACACACAGATTTTTTTAAATATACTTTTGGCATGTTCGGTCTGCTCCTTTGAGTACATGCACCCGTTCTCATCCTCCCAGTAGGTGACAATCGACACATCCTTCAAAAGCTTCTCATCAGCCACCGCATACTCGTCAAATGCCTGTCCCGGCTTTAACACCCTGCAATCCAAGCGGCTTCTCAGAACGCATATACGGTGTCCCTTTGGTATGTAAAAATTCACATTGTACGCCGAGGCAGTACCGCTGTTCCATATCCTCAAGTAGATTTTCCTGTCATCCTTGCGGATTATCTTCGCCTGAACATAGGCTCCGCTTATGCTTTCGTTCTCCTTTTTTGACCGGTAAAGCTCCATGATAACCCTCCTTCATTCACACTAATCCCCATGTCACCGTTTTTGCAGTGACTCAAATAGTAATAAAAAACTTGCTTTTTTCACACTGCTCCCTTGTACTACATCTAGAGTTTACCAGAATAATATACATACTTACTTATCAATCCTTCGACAAAAAAAGCCATCCGCCGACATAATCCGCAGATGACTTTTATCCACATTCATCTCACATAAGCCCTGTCTATATCCACAATGACATGATACTTTTCCTCAATCCGCGTCGCAGCCTCCTGAAGTCTGCCAACAAGTTCATCCCTGCTTCCCTTGTAATCGTACGGTACCACAACATCAAAAATCAGATTAGTTCTATCATTTCCTTTTACTACCCTGAAATCATGTATCGTCATCTCAGGATTAATATTAAACACCTGTTCCTGCATACATGCCTTGAGATAAAGCACCTGCCCGTTGTCCGTCTCTACCGGATCCATATGTATCACGGCCTCACAGCCAAGTCTGCTTCTTAACTCTCTCTCAATAGTGTCTATCTCCTCGTGCAGCACGAAAATATCCTCGTTTCCCGGAACCTCTGCATGAAGAGATATCATAACCCTTCCCGGACCATAATCGTGAACCACAAGGTCATGTATGCCTGTAACCAGCTTGTGCGACCTGACTATCTGCTCAATCTCATTAACAAACGCTTCATCAGGCGCCTGCCCAAGCAGCGGGCTTATAGTATCCTTTGCAGCATCATATCCGGCATACAGAATAAAGCCTGCTACTGCCACACCACACACACCGTCAAGATTTATTCCGGTGAATTTAGCGAGCAGCACTGAGACCAGAACGACCGTCGTAGCCACCGAGTCGCTGAAACTGTCCACCGCCGTAGCCTTCATAGCTGCTGAATCAATCTTCTTTCCAATGCTTCTGTTGTAAGCAAACATATATATCTTCACCGCTATCGAAAAGAGCAGTACAACTATCGCTGCTATGCTCGTGTCAACCGGCTCAGGCTTTACAATCTTCATAATGGACGAGCGCCCAAGCTCAAGCCCCATCACTATTATTATTGCCGACACTATAAATCCCGATATATACTCAAACCTCCCGTGTCCGAAGGGATGCTCCGTATCCGGCTTCTTGCCTGCAAAGCGAAAACCTACAAGGGTTATGAATGATGAGCCCGCATCCGACAGGTTGTTGAAAGCATCTGCCATTATAGCTATGGAGCCGCTCACAAAGCCTGCCATATATTTGCCTGCAAACAGTATAATATTTAATACAATTCCAAGGATACTGCACATGCTTCCATACATCTTTCTTACATCCTTGGTATCTTCCTTAATGAAAATCTTAGCCAGCAAAGTAACCATTTTCTACCTCAATATTCGTCCCAATACGAAATTCCCTTCAAATACCATGACCTTCGATAATCAGCTTTCTTCAATATATCTTACGCAAAAATCCGTAACATACCTTACGGTATTGAACGCGTTTATCTCGTTATTGTTCCACATATGCGGCTGTGTGTAAAATTCAAACGAAACTATTCCCCTGACTCCATTTGTACATTCAAATCCCGCCTGCGCGAAGCTTCTCACTGCACTGAGCGCTATCATTCTCCCGTATTCGCTGCTATCCGGGTATGAGTACACGTCACCTACAATATAAGGTTCCCAGAACGTAACCTTGCTCTCTACCATATCCTGACCGCCCTCCACATGAAGCAGACAGCCATCGGGAATTGCATCTATCTCTTTCGCACTCCACTGCATGCACTCAACATACTCACCACTCCTGCAAAAACTCATCGAGACTCTCTCAAAGCCATATCTGTCCGCCAGCTTTTCAAACAGAATACGCATACATGCCATCACATGTGCCCTGCGCTCTTCCGATGAAAGTTCCTCAGGTTCCTCATCTCTTAGCAGGTCTATGACATACTCAGCAATCATGTCTTCCGTCTCGGCACTCGCCGCCTCGAAGCTGTTCGCATCCTTCTCCGGCTGTTTAAAAAAAGCAATCTCTCCGTTATTCTTTCCTTCCGTCGTTCCAAGCGCCGATAGTGCCCTTCCATATATAACTTTCTCCACACCATCGTAATTACTCTCGAAATCTATTCCTACATGTGCGCCAAAAGTCATTCCGTCATGCTGCTTCGTATATTGCCCTCCAAGCTCAGATATTCCATGGATGCTTTCAGCCACTGCTTCACTAAGTTCATTAATCGTAGTGATACCCCCGGTAAACACGGCAAATCTATGTATGCCGACCCTGCACACAAGCGTTCCATGAGGATAGCCTCGTCTGATACGCCTTATAAGATTAATCAACAACTCCTCTGCCTTTGCGTGACTCAGTCCGCACACAATTCTATCATATTCCGGAATGTCAAATAATATGCATGCAAGCATTGTCTCAGACTTATGCTTTCTTTTATAGCGCACAAGCGCATCCATAACGGCACTCTCACCCGACAGACCCATCATGTCCATCTTATGACCCGCGAAGCCCTCAGCATTTTCTCTTGATGCCAGCACATAATTATGTATATCACTGACTCTTCCGAGCACCTCATAAGGTCCCCGCTCATCGAACCTGGTTCTTGCTATCAGCCTGTACCAGCGATAATCTGAACTTATGTGAAGTCTCATCCTGAATATACCTTCAATGCTTCCTGCTTCACCCGATTTAATTTTTGATGTGAGTCTAAGGAACGCTTCTATATCATCGGGATAAATCATCTTCGCATTAATCATGGCAGAATCAAAGTTCTGAAGCCACGATCCGTACTTGGACAGCTCACTTCTATCCGAGTACTGCATAAACTTTTCTGTCTTCAAATCGTATCTGAACACTATATCCCCGGCAGCCTGCGCTACCTCTCTGAAAATATCTCCCTCTGCTTTCATAACACCCTCCATTCCACCAACAGGTAGTTTGATAACGAAACTTCCAAACTTAATACCTTCCCTGCAGCCCTAAGCTTCATTTTAGTAAGTATAACATAAACAGCGCCACATTAAAAGCTTAATGTGACGCCGTTTTAACACGTTTATTAATTCAATTATTCGGATACAACCATATTATTGTTCTCTGTAAGATAATCGCTTACAATATCAAATATGAAGCTCTCTCTTACATACTCTTCACCATACTGCTCAATAAATGCCGCCGCAGACTCAAAGCCATTCTCTGTTGCTGTCTGCTGCGCTCTTGTATTGTACTCCTCATCAGATAATGTCATTCCAAGATCCTTATAAATCTCGCAGGCAAGCATGATATACTGAACCTCTTTCTCCGCCATCGAACGGCACTCTGTTGTGAGATCGTCAGTTGTCATGTTATACATTGACGAAAGGAAGCTAGACATATCAGTACCATAAAGTGATGCATAATATGTGAAGTACTGCTCATAGTAGCTGTAGTAATCATCAGCTATACCTGCAACCTTCTCCTCAGGCAATGAATTGAAGGTACTGTTCTCAGAAACCTTATCCCAGAGCCCATTCTCATAGTTGGTCTGCTGGCTCTGCTGGGCCTCTGTGAGCATCTCATTTGTGAAGTCATTCTCGTACTCATCAGCAGATGTGTACTCGCCATTTGTGTAAGCTGTCACAAGCTCATCGCCCCACTCAAGCTCATCCTTCTCACCCTCAATCCAGTTGACAGTGACAACGAATGTAACTTCCTTGCCTGCAAGATCAGGGTTAACCTTATAGTCTTCAGGAAATGTGCACTTAAGCTCATACTCCTTACCAACCTCAAGCCCTGCAAGCTGTGTATCAAGATCCGGTATAAAACTGCCCGAACCAACAGTATATGACTGTGATGTAGCTGTGCCGCCGTCAAATGCAGTTCCATCAAGGAGTCCGCTGTAATCAAGATTAATTACATCTCCATCCGCAGTTGTTCCCTCTGTAATATGCTCTCCTTCAAGAACATAGGTATTATAGTAATTCACTATCTGATCCTTTCTGTTCTGGATCTGTGTATCTGTAACCACTGCTGCATCAACCTCTATATCAAGGTTAGTATAATCGCCAAGTGTAACATACTGGCTGTAATCAGTAACCGCTGTTGTCTGTACAACCGGCTGTGCCTCTGTCGTTGTCTCGGCTGCTGATGTATCACCCTCAACTGTTGTTGTCTCGCTTGTTGTTGTCTCATTGTTTCCACTCTTATTGCAGGCTGTGAGTCCGAAAACCATTGTTCCTGCAAGCACAAGTGCTAATACTCTCTTTTTCACTATATTCCTCCACTTCTTCCCCTTATCAGGAAAATAACTTAATAAAAATAAGAAACTAAATAGCTGTCAGACCACGACAGCTATTTAGTTATATCATACTTTATATGCAAAAGTAAAGCAAATCCACAAAGTTCACAATTTTTTCACCAAATAGCTTATGCCCTAGCTCACGCTCACAAAATTTTCCAAATCTTCCGCCTCTATGGTCAAAAGCATCTGTTCATCTATTGAACCTATATTCTTGACAAGTCTTGTAGCCTGCTTTGAAACAGCTTTCTCAAAATAGTTTCTTGCCTCTCTTGCATTGGCAAAATTCTCTGTCTTGTTTTCACAAGCCTGCACAAAATATTCTTTTGCCTTTATCTTCGCATCCTCGGACAGCACATAATCCTGCTTCTTTGCCATTCCAAGAAGTATCTCAAATAATTCATCGGCCTTATAATCATCAAAGAAAATGAACTTGTTAAAACGTGATCGAAGTCCGGGATTCGAGCTTAGGAACTCGTCCATGAGGTCAGGATAACCCGCAACGATAACGACAAGGTTATCCCTGTTGTCCTCCATCGCCTTCAGGAGCGTATCAACCGCTTCCTGGCCAAAGTCCCCCTCGCCCTTGTTAGCCGTTAGAGTATACGCCTCATCTATGAACAGTATTCCTCCAAGTGCCTGCTCCACAACACCGTTGACCTTCGTTGCGGTCTGACCTATATAACCGCTTACAAGACCCGAGCGGTCCACCTCAACAAGCTGTCCTCCGGACAGTATTCCAAGTGCATTATATATATCAGCGAGCATACGCGCCACGGTAGTCTTTCCTGTTCCGGGATTTCCCGAAAACACAAGGTGCTTCGATACATTCGGCTGTTTCATGCCCTTCTCCTCACGCAGCTTCTGTATGCGGAGCAGATTGACAAGGCTGTTGACCTCCTGCTTCACGCCGTCAAGACCGACAAGCTGGTTAAGTTCCTCTAACACCTCATCGACAGAACGTTTCTTTGCCTTCTGTGTTTTAACCGACAGTTTCGAGTCATACAGACCATACTCCTTCAGGAACTTCTCCATAATGGCAATATAATCCGTCAGCATCTTCACTTCCTGCTCACTGGTCACATCATTGCATGCGACGAACTCCTGCCCCAGTGCACGGAACGTATTGACAAGATTATTCGCTCTCTTCTTGTCGTCACCGAGCTTCCTTCCCGCATCACATAGAACAAATCCCTTGAGTGCAAACGGAACCTTTTTCGTGTAGGCTTCATCATGAAGCTTGTCGTAAAACATTATGGACTTTATCTGCCCCTCCGTCATACGATATCCAAGTGTGCTGTTGATAAATGCAATCTCCTTCTGATCAACATATCCGTCCCCATCACTGAGATAAACCAGAAACTTCAAGAATTCATATCTCAGATTTTCACGGAATGTCGTATTAAGCTTATCCTTTATAACTCCGGCACGTTCAATCTCCTCCGCCTGTTTAAGGCACTCTTCAACCTGTGCTTTTATATCTGACATACCCAACCCCATTTCTCAGCTCTAAAAAATACTATGCCTCAATTCCTGCCTTAATCTTAGCAGCCATATCCGCATACTCAGCCTCTGTAAGATACTTCTTATCCGGATTCATAAGAAATACGCCGCCCCATTCAAACTCATCCTTATACTTAGGCACGAGATGAAAATGAAGATGATGACCTGTGTCACCATATGCTCCATAATTAATCTTCTGAGGGTTAAAAAGCTTCTGAAGCACCGAAGAAACCTTCGCAATGTCCTCAAAATATGCTGCTCTCTCCTCTGCGGTAAGCTCTGTCATATCTCCGACATGCTTCTTGTGTGCAAGAATGACTCTTCCCGGGTGACTCTGCTCTTTAAATAAATATACCTTACAGGTATCCATCTCACATATCTTAATTCCAAATTTTGCGACCAACTCGCCCTCCATGCAGTATGCACAGCTTGTATCCTTTTCCATGTTAGAACCTCCAAGTAATTATTGCGGTTTACGAAGTTGGGAACTTAGATGTGTCCAACGGACGTTGAGAAATTTTGCTATATTGCCGCCGGGCACACTCCCGTTGCGTTGCAGCACATAGCGGCGCATAAGCGGCTAAAATACAGCCGCTAAACGCCGATGGCTGCAAAGCACCCGGCTTGCAATATAGTAAAATTTCTCAACTGTTCAGTTTAAAGCCCAAGTTCCTCAACTACTTATTTATTACTCTTAATAATATATAACTTACATTGTATATTGTCAAAGGGTTTCAGATATGCTTCGCACCTACCGTATTATATTTGATGCATTGTATATAACACAAAAGAATTAAATCACTTTATACACGACAATGGGCGGCATCAGAGGGATACCAGCCAGTTATTGACAGTGAGGCTAAACAGATACCACACTAAGCACTGACAATGAACCAAAATAAAATAAAAAATAATCCCCGGCTTGTATAATCTGCTTATACTGAACCGGGGATATGTTTATACCTATTTATATATGAGATTGTGCTGTTCCTTTATTTGGAAATCTGAAAAAAATACCAAACGGGAACAACTTATTTCTACTTCTCCTGCTTCTACATCCGGATAATAGCGGTGTCGTAGGCTTCGAGGGTGGCGGTCTTGATTCCGGCCTCTGTCTTTACGTTGGCGGTCTGGGTCTCTCCGCTGTTGTTGATGATTACAAGCATATTGCTTGCAGGATAGTAAGCGCACTCTGTGTATGGGTTATCGGTGATATAATCGCCGTCAAGAGCCTCGCCGCCTGCAAGAAGAATGGTGTTGAACAACATTCTTGTGTTCTCAAGGCTGATGTTGTAGTGGGACATATAAATTCCCTTGCCCTTGCCGAAATCGTTGATTGTCATTGCAGGTGCTCCATCCGCCTCTGCGACAACTCTTGCCTTGCCGTCCGTTAGGTAGAGACCGCTTCTGCCCTTTATGCTGCTTCCCTCAGGCATGAGTCCGTCAACAGGTTGTACCTCGTACTGCCACTTGCCGTGACATATTCTCGCGCCAGTGTCCTCGTCGATGCCAAGAACATGCGCCATTCTGAAGTATGTGTCATAGCCCGCAACCGCAGATGGCTCGTCGACACCAATGAAGGTTCCGCCGTTGTATACCCACTCCGTGAGCTTTGATACAACCTCCTCGTCCTTCCAGTTGTCACCACCGCTCCATGCACTTCCGGCATAGCCTGCGTTGATAACCACATCAACATCCTTCAATGCGCCGGCCTTCACGTCCTCAAAGCTGATAAAAGATACATCAACAGGAAGACCCGAGAGTGACTCATTGATATGTATAAGATCATTCATGTAGGTCTCATGGAAATGTCCTGAGAGCGTCCACGAACGGAGCCTGCCCCAACTGTGAAGCACTGCAACCTTAGTCTTTATTGACAAAGGTGCTCCCTGTGCGTGGAAGGATTTAACGGTTCTGAACTCGTCCGAAACCTTCTCTATGTAATCACAGAAATCAGGGAACGGCTCAACCAGGTGAAGATAGCCGCCAAGTCCTATTCTGTCGACAGGCTGTCTTAAAAGCGCTCTTCTTACGCTGTTCCAGTACTTCTTTGCATCGAGTGTAGGATTGCCGCCCTCCATGAAGGTTGGTGCACCGCCAAGTCCCACTGGGAAAAGGTACGGGTGAAGTCTAAGCTCATGCGTAGGAACATCAACTCCCGAGCAGAGTCTTGCCTCATAGCCTGAGAATACACACTTGATAAGTCCGTCGAAGCCGAACTCCTTAAATCTGCCGTTGTATGGTTCAATTCCTACCCAACTGTCGTCGTAGAATACATAAGCTTTCTTGCCATACTCGTGAACAATGTCCACAAGCTGTCTGCCGAACCGGATAACGAAATCATTGACGAACTCCATCCAGTCCGCCTTCTGCTTTGTCCCTACCATATGAGTTACATGAAGCTTGCCCTGATTAATAAAATCCTCAGCAGTAAGGCTGTAGCCATACTTCTTTGCGAACTCATCCAGAGCCAGCGGGCTGACCGTGAAATCGTAGGAACCCCAGTCTGAGAAGAGATTTCTGTTTCTCTCGCTGCTTCCCCAAATCCATACAAAGTTATAGAACATGGAAGTAAAACGCACAACAGTGGTATCCGGGTGAGTCTCACACCAGTTCCTCATCCAACTGAGCATATACTCTCTCGTAGCCTCATGTCTAGGGTCAATCTGCATGAGGTGCTCCTTTGTCCAATTGTTCGTGGTGTGATTGTACATGGAAATCTCTTCCCATATACGGTAAGCCATGAAGCTGACAGTGTACTTATGCCAAGGTGTAATTCCCTTTATTGTAACCTTTCCGTCAGCATAGCTCCAGTGCTCCCTGTCAACCAGAGTGTCGGTGGTTCTGTCGTATACCTGCCAGTACTTGAGGGAATCCTCGCTCTCATTTATGGAGAACTGCTCCGCAAAGAAGTCCTTCATAAGCTCAACCGTAAGTGTATCGCAATCTGCCACGATAGGCTGAGTCATGAGAAAAGTCTGCTGAAGCTTATCCATATTCTTCTTTGCCCACTCATTATGGTCACGAATAATACAAATTGTTGAATAAATTCCATATCCGGCATTCAAAATCTCATCCGAGAGAACAGTTCCATCGCTGTCTCTTATAACGTCTGCTCCCCACTTCTCTGCCATTTTAAGGGTAAGCTTCTCATAGCCTGACTCTCCGGGAAGTGTAAATCCACCTTTCTGTGCTGACATGTGTTTTTCCTCCAAAATCTCATATTTATAAATGTATTGGTGGCAAAGTAACTTTACCACCAATTAATAATTACCTGCTTGTTATAATGTTTTAAAGTGCTCCGTCCTTCTCGATATCGCCTGAAACAAGAAGCTCCGAAAAGAATGCGAGTGCAAGTCCCTGTCCCCAGCCCTGAATATATGACTTAGGAATTCCCCTGTAGCCCTCCTTGTCTCTCATTACAGCAGTGCCTCCGGAAACATTCATAACCTTTCCGTCCTCGCTGACATTGGCCAGAAGTCCCTTTATAGACTTGTTTATATACTTGCTGTGAAGAGGATTTCCTCTTGTGAGCATGGCTGCCGCAATACCTGCGGATGCGGATACCTCCTCATATGACTCAGGGTCATCAACGACTGTTCTCCAGAGACCGTTCTCTGTCTGATAGGTCTTGAGTGCTGCGAGCTGCTCATTGAGTGAGCCTGCAACATCAATAAACTTAGGATAGAGATAGCATTCCGGAAGAATTCCGCCAACCTGTGACATCGTGAAGGCTGCCCACGCATTGGCTCTGCCCCAATAGATGCCTGACATATGGTCGCCTGCTATATTGTCATAGCCATGGTACCACAGACCGCTGCTTGGATTCTGAAGATACTTGATGTGCCAGTAATACTGGTTGAGCGCGTCATCTATCATCTCCTGATTTTTCTCCATAACTCCCACTCTGAGAAGGAGGAAAGCTGCCATGAACAATGTATCGCACCAGCACTGCTCAGGGAAGTCATTGTTGGCTGATACCGTATGCTGGAGAACATTGTCCGCAAAACGAAGGGCATCCTTCTGGATATAATGTATCTTGCTCATGAGTAACTCATGGTACTTCTCCTCGCCTGTTGCTTTGTAGAGTGTGATGAGGCAGTGTCCCATAGCACAGGCATTCACAGTCCATACCTTAGGAAGTCCCAGGTCGATGAGCTCATCAACCCTGTCCTTTAAAAGGTCAAGATATTCCTTTTTTCCTGTCTTTTCATATGCCTCTCCGATTCCGTAGTAGGCAACTCCGCATGGCCAGTCCCATGTAAGATCCATGTTCATGGTCTTTTTAACTATTTTATCAATAACCTCTTCAATCTCTTTCTTGTCATACTCGAGCTTAAGCATATTATTCCTCCTGTTCCTATGAGTGATGTGCATTTCGTTCAATTATATTCTGTATACACGAGAACCATCTGTATCTTCATATATACATAGCATGCAAAGCCCCCCGTTGCATACACAAAATCCTATGCATGCAAAACATTCATTCTGTTTTGTATGCTACATATATACTTTGGTCTATATGATATTTTTATGATATGGAATGACCTCTCACTGCACGCTCCCACAATTCATTTTTTTCTTAAATACAGCCCCCAAGTTACCCCGGGGGCTGCAAATAATTAATCAGTAATTCTTAATTACTTATCAAGCTTTGATGAATATCCATCCTCGTAAGCCTGAAGTCTCTCATCAGCGATATCCTTGTATCCTGCATCTAAGTACTCCTGAGCATACTTAGCATAGAGATCCTCGAAATCTGCAGGAGCACATGTTGTAAGCTGTGTTCTGTACTCAGCATACTTATCAAGTAATGTCTGCTGATACTCTGATACAGATGAAATTACTCTTGCGAACATACAGTCAGGAATTACCCAGCCCTTCTCTGCTGCTGCAACCTGATTGTAGTAGTTGTCAATGATATCCTGTGTGAAGTCCTGAGGAAGACCTACAGGTGAAGCTGCCTTAATAACATCCTCGATTGTACCTGCTGTTCTTGCCTCTGTTGTTACACACCAGTAATCCTTAGAGTTGTTGAAGCCCTGTGTATAGTCACCGCTGTAATTTGCAACTGATACAGGAAGTCCGTCATCACCATATGTGAAGTTCTCGCCCTCAACACCCCACTGCATTGTGAAGAGGTTATCCTCAAGTGTCATCCACTCCATGTACATCATAGCAGCCTTAATCTGATCCTCAGAAGCCTGTGATGAGAAGCCTATCATCATACCGAATGGGTTGTTAGAACGGAATGCAGGAACTGTGCCAGCCTCTGTATCCTCCTCAAGTGACTGAACTGCAACTGCAAGCTTAGCATCCGGATTCTGCTCATAGAAGGAAACAAGTGTATCCATTGTACCTGAAATATATCCGCTCCATGAATACTGGTTGCCGGATACGAATGCTGCTGTAGCATCCTCAGCTGTTAATGAATAGAACTCAGGGTTTGTTATACCGAGATTATAGTCCTCGTTAGCAAACTGGAGAAGCTTGTGCTGTGGCTCCCATGAAAGAGCAGGGATAGCGTAATCGCCGTACATAGCCCACTCCTCACCTGTCATGTTGTCAAGATCTCTGTATACATAGTTCTGGTCAACACCTGCTGTACCGGAAATCATAGAACCGCCGCCAGGATACTCGCAGATGCCTGCATCCTTAATCTTCTGCATAGCATCAAGGTACTCAGCACGAGTAGCAGGAACATGATCATAACCAACCTGCTCTAACCAGTCCATACGTACCCATGTGATGTATGTGTAGTTAGTGTTGTAGTAAGGTCTCTCTGCAAGTGCAAAGTATGTAGTACCGTTGAGTTCTGTGTACTCAAGCTGGTTGTTGTCAACCATTCTCTGATAATATGTAGGAGCTATCTGAGCGAACTCATCAAGGCTGTACTCTGTAAGGTATCCGTCGTCAACCCACTGAGCAAGCTTAGGATAATCGTACTCCATAAGGATTGTAGGAAGATCTCCACCAACTGCTAAGAGTGTGTAAGCGTTGAGAACATCTCCTCTAGGAATAGCCTCGAACTGTACTGTGATGTTGTACTTATCACCGAAGTTCTCCTGGATCCACTTTGTCCAGTAGTTGTCTGTTACAGGTGGAACGCCTTCCTTACCTCTGTCGTATACAGGAATCTTGATTGTTACGTTCTCTGCGAATGGCTCCCAGCCATCTACGCCTGCAACTGTGCTTGAATCCGACTTGGATGTCTCCTCAGGTGCCTTTGAGGTCTCCTCTGTCTTGCTGCCCTGTGTTGTTGTCTCAGGTGCCTTTGAGGTTGTCTCAGTATTGTTGTTAGCTGTGTTGGAATTACAGCCTGTCAATGCGCCGATTACCATTGCTCCTGTAAGAGCAACTGCAACTGACTTCTGAAGAGTTGTTTTCTTCATAATAGTTTTTCCTCCTTTAAAAGAAAAATTAATAGTTATATTTCATCCCCCGTCCGGGGGATAACTACCTGTGTATTATACTGTAATATTGCACATTTGTAAACTAACCCTTTACGGCGCCTACCATAACGCCCTTTACGAAGTACTTCTGTAAGAATGGGTAGATACAAATAATAGGAATAGTTACGAACATAACGGCTGCCGCCTGAAGAACCTCAGGTGTACTGTTGACACCGCTCTGTGCCTCGTTGAGCGTGGTGCTCGTAGCCTCCTGTGCTGCCGATACCATCTGGTACAGCTTATACTGAACCATCTTGAGTTTATCCGTTCTGATGTAGTACATGTTATCTGCATATGAGTTCCAACGTCCTACTGCATAGAACAGTGAAAGTGTAGCCATAATAGGCTTCGACAGCGGAAGAACAACCTTCGTGAGTATCTGGAAGTTCGATGCACCGTCAAGGAAAGCTGCCTCCTCAAGTGTATCAGGTATGCTCGATAAGAAGTAGGTCTTCATAATAAGCATGTTGTACGGTGAATAGATAAGCGGGAGAATAAGCACCCATACCGTATCAAGTAAACCGAACTGCTTATAAATGAGATATGTAGGAATAAGTCCTGCTCCAAAGTACATAGGAACCATAAGGATAAATGTGAAGAAATATTTTCCCTTAAGTCTCTTCTTTGAGAGCGGGTATGCTGCACATGTACATGCAATCATACCTAAAATCGTGAATACCAATGTAACTATAACGCTGTATACGAAAGAGTATACATAAGTTCCATCTTCAAAAATTGACTGATATGCGTTAAAGGTAATCTCCTTAGGAAGGAAGTAAACCTTCTTAGCCATAACCATCGCATTGCTCGAGATGGACTTTGATAACAAGTGGAAGAAAGGCGCTACACATGTCACACACAGAAGTGCAATGACAATAATCATTATGGCATCGCTGACACGGAACTTGTTAATAGCTCTGCTGGCTTCATCTTTTTCTTTATCTTTCTTAGCCATTATGTGTACCTCCTTATATTAATCCTTCTTCGCCGAGTAACTTAGCGAAGCGGTCTGCTAACAATACGAGAATCAGTCCTACTACCGACTGGAAGAGACCAACTACGGTAGACATGCTCAGCTTACCGCCGCCAAGACCCTTCTGGTAAATATATACTGCGAGCTGATAGGAGTAATCCTTGACAAGAGCATTATCAAATGCCTTAATACGCTCGAGGTTACTTCCCATCACACGACCAAGGTTCATAATAAGAAGTGTAACTATTGTTCCCTTAATTCCCGGAAGTGTGATATGCCACATTCTCTTCCAACGTCCGGCGCCATCAATCATGGCTGCCTCATAAAGTTCTCCGCTGATACCGGTAATGGCTGCGAGGTAAATAATCGTTCCCCAGCCCATTCCCTGCCAAACACCCATCAGCAGATATGTAAATGCCCAGTGATTTTTCTCAGTCAGGAAAGGAATTCCCTTGCTTATAATTCCGGCGTTCATAAGTGCCATGTTTACAAGTCCTGAATACTCACGGAACATCGAGTATGCTACATTACCAACTATAACCCATGAAAGGAAATGCGGTAAGTAAAGAATAGTCTGTGATACCTTCTTGAATTTAGGATAACGAAGCTCATTAAGCATAAGTGCAAGCAATATAGGCATCGGGAAACCTACCACGAGGTCCGCAAGGTTAAATATGAGTGAATTTCTGAGGGCTATTGCGAAGTCCTTATCCTTAAATACCTTAACCCAAATGTCCCAGCCTACCCATTCACTTCCCTTGTATCCCTTAGCCGCCTTGAAATCCATGAATGCAATTCGAAGTCCCGGATATGCTGCATAGTTAAACAGAATAACAAGCGCTACCGGGAATATCAGCATGAGATATAACTGCCAGTCTCTCTTCAGAAAGCCCATCGGATTCTTACTCTTAGCTGCCATCACGATAGGAGGTTTCTGAGCTTTTCTCTTCTCCATTAATATTCCTCCGTTCTTTGTGTTGTGTCAAAGCTATTGGTTATTTTTCACAACCCCGCCTCGTTTTTATAGGTTAATTATATACATTTTATTAAATCACTTCTATGCAATTATATCTGAAAACATAGCAAAAACAACTTTTTGTTATTAACTTTTTGTTCATTTTTTGTATACAATGTTTGTTTTCAACACCAGTTGCAACATCTTATTATGCATTTTTGTTTTGTATTTGTGTGTTTTTTTGTTTCCGAAATCGTTTTTGTTGGTTGAAATTACTATTTTGTTGAGATATAATAATAATGTAGCAGACAGTATTTGTTTTTCATGTACAAATTGACTTATGCAGGATTGCAGCATCGAAGCTGCATTTTGTGGAGGATACTTATGAGCAAACCCAAGAAGGTAATAACCGAATACAGGCATTACGATTTGTCACCTGATTTCCCGCTGCTCGTTCTGCACGGTGATCGTTGGCATATATCTGACATTAAGGCAGACCGGCTTCATTTCCACAATTGTCTGGAGATAGGGGTCTGCCATTCCCATGAGGGACGGCTTGACTTCGGTGACCATTCCGTTACATACAAGGCAGGTGATTTCACCCTTATAGCAAGGAATTATCCTCACACCACCTATTCAACCCATGGTGGGAAGAGTCTTTGGTCTTATATTTTTGTAGACCTTGACGAGTTTTTCAAAAGCCAGGCACTCCTTAACACCTCGGGTGCCCTGCTTCCATCGCTGAGCTATTATATAGGAAGTAAAGACTCATCTCCACGGCTCTACAGTTATATCATGGCAGTCATCGATGAAATGACCGAAAAGCAGCAGGGATATCTCACCAGCGTAACAGGACTTATGGCAGCGATACTTATAGAGATAACAAGACTGTGTGAGCATGAGACACCTGCACAGAAGCCCCTCACCAACGCAAGCATACTCTCCATACATCCTGCGCTCAACTACATACACGACAACTATATGCAGCAATTCCCGGTCGAGCTGCTCGCCGATATGTGCCACCTCAGTGTCACTCATTTCAGGCGCACTTTCAACACGATCATGGGAATAAGTCCACTCGAATTTATCAACAACACGCGCATTGAGCACGCCTGTCTCCTGTTGTCGAGCACTGACTCGTCGGTGCTTGAGATTTCCGAGCAGGTCGGTTTCCACTCGGTGTCAAGCTTCAACCGTGCCTTCGTCAAGATGATGGAATGTTCTCCGCGAGAATGGCGCAAAAAGAACAGCAACGGTGACGCTGTCACAAAAAAGAAGTCAGTACTGGAATATCACGGCTGGATGTAGTATAATAAAACAAAGATTTTAATTTACGGAGGTTAGCTATGACCACAGCAATTTCGTCGGACATTTATGCCGAACATGCGGCACTTGAAACCGGTTCCGGCTATCGTATGACATACAATTTCGGGAACACTCCGAGTGCAGACAGCATCGGCTCCCGGCACATAACACAGGTTTACCCTGAGGATACTTTTTCATATAAGAAGGGTTACGGTTTTTTGACGGAGGAAGCCAGGAAGTCAGACCCTAATCTTAAAATTGATGAGATTAATGACGGATTTTCTCCTCAATACTGGTACTCTGACGCCAAGCTCATCAACCCTGAGGCTGACGAGAACGGAATATACCTTGACAACGGAATTCTTGACGGCGGATACATTCCACTCACTTTCAAGGCAGTCGTACCTCATCAGGGCAACTACAAGGTGACGCTCGTACTCTCTGCCGGCGATACCCCGATAAAGGGAATAACCATCTTCTCGGGAAGAAGGAGACTCGAATCACTCAAAGGCGACTACTGCCCTCACGAGGTCCGTGCTTATGTTTTCAACGTGAATGTGTGTGATATCATTCCACGCGGTCACGAGGAGGTATTTACCGACACCACAATCGACATCACCATAATCGGAAGCAGACCTGTATTCACCACACTTACTATAGAAGAATTTGACACTCCTACCATATATATAGCGGGTGATTCCACCGTTACCGACCAGCCGGCATGCTATCCGTATTATCCTGAGAGCAGCTACTGTGGCTGGGGGCAGTTTTTCACCTACTATGTATCAAATCTTGCTGCGGTGTCTAATCACTCCCACTCAGGTCTCACGACCGAGAGTTTCCGCACAGAGGGGCACTATGACATCATCAGGAAGTATATCAAGCGCGGCGACTACTGCCTGTTCCAGTTCGGACACAATGACCAGAAGCTTCCACATCTTGCCGCTGACACAGGCTACTCGGACAATCTGAGAACTTACATCGACGAGATAAGAAGCTACGGCGCAACGCCTGTTATTGTGACGCCTCTTGCAAGAAGTACCTGGAAAGGCAGCGACGGCAGCTATAACGACCTTCTGCATGACCATGCAGAGGCATGCAAAAAGGTGGCAGCCGAGAAGAACGTCCCTCTCATCGACCTCCATCAGGTCAGCATGGACTTCATAAAGCGTGTCGGACTCACCGACTCGGTGCGCTACTTCTATCCTAAGGACTACACACACACCAACGATTTCGGTGCATACCTTATGGCAGGCTTCGTAGCCAAGGAGATAAAGCGCATACACGACACCTGCCCTATTCCTATAAGGACCTCCCTCTGCGGCAAGGTATACGACCCTGTCATGAACATGAAGCGTCCTATGACAATGGAAGAGCTTATGGAGTCGGACGATTTTGTACCACCTAAGCAGATACATGAGGCTCAGCCTCCTGCACACCTTGCAGACATTCCTGTGCCTAAGGCAGCTCCTCTTTGTAAGGCTGCCTACACCGATATCGACGACTGTCCTTCAAAGGAGCTCATCATACATATGGCTGAGCTTGGATATCTTCATAACACCGAAGGTGCTTTTAGACCGCAGGAGCCAATGAGCCGTATCGATGCCGTGAACATGGTCACAAAGGCAGCACACTTCGTCCCTGTCAATGTATACAACGATATGTTCACAGATGTTGTCGGCCACGAATGGTATGCAGGTGTCGTGGAGTGTGCCTACTCTAATGCAATTGTTGATGAGGCACTCTTAGACAACAGGACCTTTAAGCCCGGGAAGCCGGTCACAGCCGAGGAGCTCGCCTCCTTCTGTGTCAATGCTTTCAAGAGCAGAATAATAAAGAACGATATCGCAGACTATAATAATGAAGTAACCTGCTCAGAATGGTTTAAGAAATATGTATCGACAGCCGCATATTTAGGCTATATCACGGACGGTTTTGACGGTACGGGGCAGCTCACCCGCGAGGAGGCTGTCAGATATGTGCAGATTCTTATTGACCATATCTGATGTATAATATCATTTTTACCCGGAAATGAGGATTTATATGGCAAAATTAAATTACAGCCGTCAGCGCGAGGCAATCTTAGATTTCCTATGCCATACAACTTCACACCCTACCGCAGAGGAGGTATATAGGCATATTCAGGACATATATCCGAATATAAGTCTCGGAACCGTATACCGCAATCTGTCGCTGCTGGTCGAACAAGGACAAGCCCTGAAAATTCAGGGTGAAGACTGTGACCATTTCGACGGCAACACAGAGCCGCACTATCACTTTGTATGCGACGCATGCCATCATGTATATGATGTAGACATGGAGCCAAGTGCCCAGCTCATACAGTCCGCAGGTCACAATGTTCCCGGAAAAATCCGCACGCACAGCGTCATTTTCTACGGAACCTGCGACTCCTGTCTGAGTGATAAAAATTAGGATTGACATTTGACATACATTGTGGTAAATTAATATCAGTAATCATTACTGATTTTGAATTGCACATTACTTTAGAACAGTAATAATAATTACGCCCTATTTGTTAATAATTAAAGAAATATCAATAAATCAAAGAAAAGGAGAATCAACTATGGCTAAGTTTGTATGTACTGTATGTGGTTATGTTTACGAAGGAGATGCGGCTCCTGCAGAGTGTCCTGTATGCCATGTAGGCGCTGACAAGTTCAAGGAGGTAACAGGTGAGCTCTCACTTGCAGCCGAGCATGAGTATGGCATCTATGGCAAGACAGTTAAGAACAACCCTGAGATAAGCGATGAGGACAAGAAGTATATCTTCGAGCAGCTCAAGGCTAACTTCGAGGGAGAGTGCTCAGAGGTAGGCATGTACCTGTGCATGGCTCGTATCGCACACCGCGAGGGCTATCCTGAGATTGGTCTCTACTGGGAGAAGGCAGCTTACGAGGAGGCAGAGCATGCTGCGAAGTTCGCTGAGATGTTAGGTGAGGATTTAGAACCGAACATGAAGGCTTCCACCAAGGCTAACCTTGCATGGAGAGTTGACTGCGAGTTCGGTGCAACAAGCGGCAAGTTCGACCTTGCAAAATGTGCCAAGAAGAACAATCTCGATGCTATCCATGATACAGTTCATGAGATGGCACGCGACGAGGCAAGACACGGACGCGCACTCAAGGGTATGCTTGACAGATACTTCGGAAAGTAATCTATCACGACTGCTCATGCAATCATTGTGATTTTATATACCATTAGGAACTTAAAAGGGCTGATATACCGCATATGCGGTGTATCAGCCTTTTTCAATATTGCAAAGCAATACCCCCACAGATGGACCGTGGGGGTATATTTAACTCTGCCGCTTATTCTATACCAGAGCTGTGTCGATTAATTCTGTGCGCTTTCCTCTCTGCGTCTTTTAACAGCCGCAAAAGCAGCGCCTGCCACAATGATCATTCCAACCATAGCAATAGGAGCGAAAACATTGTTCTCTCTTCCCGTGTTAGGCGCGATAATCATTCCTGTCTCAGCATATATGAGAGCATAGGTTGAGAACGCATCTGTATCAAATGTGAAGTAACCAGTGTTCTCATCGTAAGTTCCGTCAATAACAGTTGCTGCTCCATCATGAATTCTCACAACCTTGAGCGCTTTTCCTGTCAGCTCCTCAGGTACTCTTATTCTCAGACTTATGCTGCCCGAAGTTTTCGTAACCTTAGAAGCTTTATCATGACCAACCTTCATCATCAGCGATATATCGAAATAAGCGCCAACCTTATATTTGTCAAGAACTGATTCAACCAACTGCTTGTCATTTTCGCTTACTGAATCCGTTATATTCTTCACATCAAGGAAAATCTCAGCAGACTCACCGTTGGCAACTCGTGCCTTCTGTGCGTCAGAGAGTACCTTCTCCATCAGATCCGATGTGCCGTTGGCTATACCAAAATCGTACTTTGACGCATTATCTGTTGAAACGGAATCCGTCTTAATTATGTTACCTGCTGCAGGCTTTGAAGGAGCAGTAGGTTCCACTGTCGGAGCTTCTGAAGGCTTCTCTGTCGGCTTTTCTGTCGGCTTCTCAGATGGTGTCTCTGTTGGCTTCTCTGTCGGCTCCTCCGTTGGCTTTTCAATCTTATCGATAACCTGTGTCTCCATTACATAATGGCATACGGTACACTCCTTATGTCTGAGTCCGGCAGCCTCTGTTGTGGCCTCCTTGTCAACAATCCAGTCACCTGCTGTATGCTCTGCCTTGTCAGCAATTGTGCCATCGCAGCCCTCAGCAACACATTCATGCCAATGGCTGTTCTCGTCATACTTCCACTCTGTTCCGAAGAAGTGTGTATGCTCTGCACCCGGAAGTACCTTCACCATGCAGTAACTTGATACACCATTGTTCACTGCCGTATATACTGAAATAAATGCATAGCCTGCAGAATGAGCTGTTACCACGCCGTTTGCATCAACGCTTGCAACCTCCGGGTTGTATGATACCCATACCAACGCTGCATCATCTGAAATTGAAGGTTCAGGTGAAAGTGCTGCTGTAAGTGCAAGTTCATCTCCAATATTCAGCTCTGAGCTGTTGGTATTGAGCGTTATCACATCCGCCTTGACAGCCGTGCTTACAACTGCAAAGTTAACATGGTACTTACCATCCTTGCTAGTGGCTGTGATATAGCTTACGCCAGGTGCATCCGGTGTAAAATATGCCACATTCTTCACTGAATAGTTGACATTCACATTCTCTGCTGTCTCAAGCTTTCCCTGACCGCCTGTTAAATTCCAGTCAAACGGTCCATATGTGCCATCAGGTCTTGTGTAAACCTCGCCTGACAGCTCACCTGCCGCAGCACCCTCGCTTGCAACACCGTCCGCACGGATTACAACCGTTGTACCGCTTCCTGAAGGAGCACGGAAGGTAATTACACCTGTTGTATTATCATAGGTATAGCCGCTGTACTGGGCATTCTGTGTCAATTCATACTCATACCCATAATCATATCTGAAGAATACTCTGATTGACTCAGGAAGAGCATAATTCTCTTTGTTCACGAGCTTACCGCTCCAATCAACATCCGTTGCGGAGAAGTCCGGTCCGTCAAGAACAAGACCTGCTGCATCTGTCAGTGGATTATCATAGCTTCCGTCTACATATCCCTCAGCCGTGCAGAGCTTAATCGGAATAAACGAATGATTCTGCATATACTTTGCAATAAGTGTTGCAGTCTCACCTGTCTCTACATATACCGTCTGCTCATTGTAGTATGCATCGGAACTTAAATCATCCTGTGTTGAAGAAGTATATAAATCTTCCCAATCAAATGTCATCTTACGGGTAACCCCGTTAATTGTAACCTCAAGGTATCCGCTTCCGGCAGGGATTAAATCCGAGGAGCCTGATGCGGTAAGTTCTATACGTCCGGTGAATGCATCCGAGCTGTCCTTATATACATTTACAAGACCTGCCCAGTCTTCATCATCCTCGTATACTTTCCATTCGATCTGATTAATCTCAACATCTGCCGGTATCATATCCTCTACCTTGACAGTGATCGAACCATTTGGCTTAAGTCCTGAGAAACTGTCGATTGAAAGTTTGAAATCCTCTACCTGTGTAGGTCTTTCTTTTACGGCAACTATACATATCGCACTGGAAGTTCCGTTCGAAACAGTTATAACTGCCTGACCTGCCGAAACAGCGGTAACATGTCCAAACTCATCAACCTTAGCAACCTCAGGATTGCTTGAAGTTCTTGTTATTGCATCGTTTGAACCTGTGTTGTTGTTTACGCTGAGGTCAAATTCCTGACCCGGATATAAAAGTGCTGACTTCTGTGAAAGCACAAGTCCTGACTCTGCGTTTACACAGATAGCATAGGTGCGGTCATTAGCACCGTAATCACCACATGAGAGGAATACATTTCCTGTCCAGTTGTAGTAACCCTTGTACTCTGTAACATCTGCCGTAAAGGTAAATGTATGAGTATCCTCATCATAGATTGTCTCCTCAAGGAAAGGATTGTTCATATCAATGCTGTACTCTGTAACTTCCTTACCGTTTGAGGCTGTATATGTACGGCTTATCTGTGGGTCAACCTCTATCGAGGCTATGGAACCATTTCCGTCCTCAACCGTACCTGTCATGTAAGTGCGTCCATCCTGCTCATAGAAGGTTACACAGTTATTTACAAGTTTAGGCGCCTCTGTATCAACCAATACATCAAATGTAAGCGTATCACCTGTCTTGTCCATAGCATGTCCGTTGAAGGTAGGCTCCTTGCCATCCTTGAAGGACTCAAAATCAGTAACATCACGTCCTGCCTCATCATCGTATGCCTTGTCGCCGTAATCGCCGTCGCCGTATGCAACTATTGAGTATATACACTGTGTTCCGTTTGGAAGTACATTTCCATCAAGGTCTGTACCCTTCCAGCCGTTTGTAAAATAGTATATTGTGTATGGAATTACAACACCGTAACCGCTGTTGTAAACACTTCTTGGCATGTACGAAAGGAAATCACGATAATAAAGCTCACCCGTCTCCTTATCATGTACCTCGCTCACGATGAGCTTAGCATCTCGAAGCTGATAGAGTTCCAAATCATCAAAGCTGTCAAGATAGCCATTGCCATCCGGTGATATAGTGAAGTTGCCCTGATGGAATACAGTCTGTGTGCTTGTCTCCGTAATGCTGTTTCCGAACGGGTTCTGGCCAACATTGATAAAGTTGACAACCTCACCGTTGTTCTGAACCGTGCTGCCCATTACATTTACACCAAGTGCATAATGATTGTTGTTTACATCGCTTCCATCCTCAGGTTCATCAAACCAGTTGGCCTCATCAAAAATAGGAGCTGCCGTCCAGTCACCTATAAATGCAAGCATAGGAAGTCCGAGCTGCGGAACCGCCTCATCTGCTGATGTGAGGGAGATGAAGCCCTCTACAAATGTACCGTTAGGGAAGAGCGCTCTTATTGCTGCTATCTCCTCAGCCGTAAGGCTGACATTCTTAGACACCTCAACTGTTGACTTTGCAGGAACCGTAACTTTACCAAGGTCAACCTTCTTTACGAGCACATCCTGCTCAAGCACCATGGTCATGCCGTCCTGCTCTGCCGTGTCAGGGCGTAAAATCGAAGCGCTTATGCTGTAGGTCTGTGCCTTGTCTGATACATTCACTACATTGAATTTCAAATCATAGCTTCCGGTCCAGTCAATATCGTCGCCAAGCTCAAGCTTACCTACAAGCTTGTCCTCGACATCGATATATGCAGGAGAAGTGATTGCCGCTGCAACATTTACAATACCTGCACCCTGACGACGCGGAGAGACATATACTCCGTTCTCAACCGTAGGGACAGCCGTGCTCACGAGGAGCTTGCTTGCTATTGCCGCATTGTCATGCTTTGATTCTAATGAAACCATATTGGCATCGACATACTGACGCACAATGGCTGCAAGACCTGACATATGAGGTGCTGCCATCGATGTACCACTCATCATTCCGTAAGAACCTGTGTAGTCGTTATATACGCCTGCACCGCCCTGGTAGGTCTGATCCACGATAGTTGACCAGATATTTCCGCCAGGCGCCGTTATCTCAGGCTTGAGCTCAAGTGAAGCACCTGCTCCCCATGAAGTGAAGGAACTCATGTTTCCTGCATCGCTCCAGCTTACAACCTTGTCATTCTGCTCTACGGAAATCTTGACCTCTTCACCGTTCTTGAGAGCCTCAACCATAGCGGCTCCGTCCTTACCACCGATAAATGCAGAGGTGAGTGAAGTTCCGTCCGTGCTCATGTTTATAAGTGTATTTGTCTCTGAATCGCTGTCATAGATGATTACAGCGAGAACACCGTATGACTCTCCGCGGTAATTTACACCTGAAAAGCTGCTTGCGTTATTAATCTTTGTCACAAATGAGAGCGGATTACCACTGTAATCTGTTCCGCCACGCTTTACAAGCGCAATACCTGTCTTGCCTCCATTGTAACCTGTATCAAAGCCTGCCTTCTGATAGTCATCATATGTACCGTAGCCTGCATCATATACAACAAATTCACCCTTGCCTGCGAACTTACTCTTCATGGCTATTGAAGTAGGGTCTGAATAACCAATCTCCATATCGCCCCACTTTAATATGCTGAGCAAATCAACACTGCTGTTTACGGAAGCGACAGCAAGGTTAGATGGATATACGGCAGGGGCAGAAATCACTGAAATATCAGGATTTTTGCTCTCGTTGAGTCCACCGAGCTCGTTACCCATCGAAGGTGAGGTCTCGCTGTTTCCGGCAGAAGTCATAAGAATAATTCCTGCCTGCTCCATACGCGCATATACCTCATTGTTCACTGTATCATCCTGTGAAAAACCATTATCTGAACCAAGTGACAGATTGACAATATCTGCACCCAGAACCATTGTATCTTCAAGTGCCTTTAATATTGAACTGTCCGTAGCACCACCGCCAACATCCGAAAACACCTTCATCATCATAAGCTGGGCATCAGGCGCAACTCCTGAAAACAGCACCCGACCTTCATCGTTCTTTGCATAGCCTGCAATTGTACCTGATACATGGGTACCATGGTCGCTGCTTGTGTTGCGGACATTGACATCTCCACCGATAATCTCACCTGTATAGGAATCTGCCTCTCCGGCATAGTCAAATGCAAACGGAACCTTGCGCGTCTTATACATATCCTCATTGCTGGCAGCACTCATGCTGTTAGCGTTAAGCTTCTTATCTGAAAGGAAACTTAAGAGTGACTCCTTCGTATAACGGAGTTCACTGTCCTTAACGTCTGACTTAAATGAATTGTCGCGGAATGCCTCGTGCACACGACGTATTCCGAATACATTCTCATTCTTCTCATCATCAAACCATGCTGCACTCTCGATATCAACACCTGTGTCAAGAACTGCAACGAGAAGTCCCTTGCCTGTATAGCCTGCCTCCCATGCCTCGCTAAGATGAACCATGTCATAACTGTAGCCTGCGATAGCGCCTGCCGCAGTCACAGGCTCATCCGGCTCGTCATATGTATGCTCGACATAAGCACGTTTTACTCCGTCAAGCTCCCTGATTCCTGCAAGCATACCATAAGGCGCTTTTACAGCCATACCGTTTACAAGAACAGTCCACTGTGCCGTAAGTGTAACAAGAGATAAAGTCTCATCCTCCTCCGTGCTCATAACTGCCGGCTGCATTGCCTGTATCTCATTAAAAAGTGCCTGCTGTTCACTGCGAAGCTCGTCTGCTGCCTGCATTGCCGCATCGCTTGCGAGGAACTCTGCCACTGCCTCTCCGGCAGTCTCATCGTCTCTAACTGTATACGGATTCATGACATAAGCATCCATAAGCGGAGCCTCCTCAAGCTCAACGATGATTGTAACCATCTCATCATCGCGGTAGCTTACAGGTCTGTCTTCGGCTGAATTGCCAATATTTCCGGAAATAGCATCCAGACGCGGGGTTCCGCTGACCTCCTCAGCCTGCACATTCTTAAATATACCATCAACTGTACTGTCATCCGACTGTACCTGTGTCTCTCCAACAGTACTCTCGCCAGACTGTACCTGTGTCTCTTCAACAGTACTCTCGCCAGACTGTACCTGTGTCTCTTCAACAGTACTCTCGTCGGACTGTACCTGTGTCTCTCCAACAGTACTCTCGTCGGACTGTACCTGTGTCTCTTCAACGGTACTCTCGTCAGACTGTACCTGCGTCTCTTCAACGGTATTCTCATCTGCTCTTGCAGTAAATGACATTGGATTTACCAATGTAAATACCATCATAAGAGCGAGGAAACCGCTAAACAACCGTTTCTTCATGTCCTTTTTCTCCTTGTCTCCATTTGTTATAGTTTTGTCAATGTACAAAACACAATATATGGTAGCATACTTTTTTCATTATGGCAAGTTGCTAACATATTAAAGTGGTAGCACACAGAACCATGTACTTAAAAAAATACAAGTGGACAGCCCTTCCACTTGTATTTTTATTATTTTTTTATTCATTTAGTTAAAATTTCAAATTATTTTCCTAAGAAAATATTATATCCCGTTTCCCGCATTATATCCGCTTCGTATAGCTGCCGATATATCTGCCGTCCTCTCACCGCTGCAATCACCCGCAAGCACATACGGAACAGTAATACCCGATACATCGAAAACATTCTTCTTGGAACCGAGAGCATTTACTATCGTATCTGCCTTGATTATCACCTCTGAACCATCCTGTGTATTTATGGCATTTATCGTATTGTCCTTTATGGAATTTACCTTTGTATTTACATACTGCTTCACATTATGAGCCATAAAATCCTTCGTTATCAGAGGCATAACTGTCGACGACTCACCTGACGCAATCTTATCCATCATCTCAACAATGCTTACGTCAAGCCCCTTCTGTGCAAGATACTCAGCAGTCTCAGTACCCACAAGACCACCGCCAAGAACTGCACAGGTTCCCGAAACCTCAAGCCCGTTAAGCACATCCCAGGATGATACAACTCTGTCCGAATCAACAGGCATAGGTAAATCCATGTTATGGGCTCCGACTGCAATTATAACCTTGTCAAAACCATTAAGCTCTGCCGCTGATACCTCTGTATTAAGCTTAATACCTACGTTAAGCGAAGGCAGAATATTCTTATAGTACTCAACCGACCTTAAAATCTCGCTCTTTCTAGGAGGCACTGCGGCAATGTTAATCTGTCCGCCGATTCTGCCGCTCTTTTCAAATACCGTTACACTGTGTCCACGCTTTGCAGCAACTCTGGCAGCCTCAAGACCTGCTATTCCGGCACCTACCACGGCAACCTTCTTCACACCCTCGGAAGGCTTAATTGAAACTGCCGCCTCATTTCCGTTCTCTGCATTGAGCACACAGGATATGTATCTGCGCCCCTGAATGGCATCTACACAGCCCTTGTTACAGTTGAGACATTCACGGATACACTCACCCGCTGCCGCCTTATTCGCAATGTCAGGGTCGGTCAGAAGCGAACGTCCGTATGCAATTATATCTGCATCTCCGTCCTCAAGTATCTTCTCACCTGCAGCAACCGATACCACACGTCCCACCGTGGCAACAGGTATAGAGACAGCCTTCTTTACACGGCTTGCAACAGGGAGAGTCCAGTTGTATGGCACATCGCCCATAGGCGGTATGGTATCGCCCATGTTTCCTGTATGGTTCGCCTGCGCCACCTGTATCATATCAACTCCCGCTTTCTCAAGAAGCTTTGCAAACTCAACACCCTCGTCAGCCTCCAAGCCGCCCTTTCCGCGCAGGGTACCGTCAGGGTTCACGGTTATAATAGGAAGCTTGTACTCAATCATAAGCTCAGGTGCAGCCTCCTTGATAGCCTTAACAACCTCAAGTGCATACCGCACTCTGTTCTCAAAGCTTCCGCCGTACTCATCGGTTCTATGATTTAACACCTTAGAGCAGAGGGAACCGACAAGGCGGTCTCCGTGTACCTCTATCGCATCTATGCCCGCCTGCGCCGCTCTCTTAGCACACGCCGCAATGCTGTCCTTAATCTGCCCGAGCTGTTCAACACTTGCCTCGCTCACAAAGTGCTGCATGTCATGATGAAGCTTCGCATAGGCATCCTTGGTAAGCTGCTCAGCAAGCTGTGTCTGCTTAGCCGCCTCATCGGTGTTTCCCTCGGTCTGTGCCTTAGCTGCCGCCTGTCTTGCCATTCCTGCCTGCATAATCATTCTGCCCACACCCGGCACATCATACTCAGGGTGGAATAACTGTAATGCCACCTTGCAGTCATACGCGTGGAGTGTGTCGGCAAGCTTCTTATACACAGGTATCTGGCTGTCATCATAGAGCTTCGGCGTAGGTGAGGCTGTTCTCACAGGAGCCACGTCCCCTATCACAACATATGCCGTTCCGCCCTTTGCAAGCCTCTCGTAAAAGCTTAAGCTTCTATCACCGATAGAACCATCCCTCTCCTCATAGCCCGTTGTGAGCGGCGGAAACATGATTCTGTTCTTAAATGTGAGCTTTCCTACCTTAATCGGTTCTAATAATCTGTTGTCCATACATAATTCTCCCTTAAAAGATATTTTTTAATATACAAAGCTGCTTAATTTTACCATAATGCACATCGAACTCTTTTAAAAACGTCAATACTTATCGGCTATATTTTAGTCGATTATGCATCACTGCGTTTCCAAATAAGTTAAAATGTGTTCCGACTGGCTGCTTACAACGACTTCGCAAGCTGATAAGCCCCGCTTATTGCGTCCTTAAGATTTCCTACCTTACCGCAGTCTCCGATATAGTGCGCGTTCTCATACTCCACCTTAGTCGGTGTGTAGCCGACGGCAAACACCAGCGTGTCGGCATCCTTTATCGTGTGCTCCTCACCGTCCTGCTCGTAGGTGATGGTGCTCTCATCCACCTTCTTAACCTGGGCATTGAGCAGAAGCTTCACGCCCTTGCTCATAAGACGCTGCGTAAGACGGCTCTTGGCAGCTCCGCCCTCACCTGTCATAAGCGAACCTGTCATCTCGATAACTGTCACATCCCTGTTGGCAGGGAAAAGGTCATTAACCAGCGGTGCAAGGTAGTCCGCAGTCTCACAGCCGACCGAACCGCCGCCGAGAATGACTATCTTCCTGCCCGGGAACTTCCTTCCCGAGAGGATATCGTCCGCCGTCATCGTCTGCTTAAACTGCTTAAAGGCCTCTATCTCCTTAGGCTTCGCACCTGTCGAGCATATAATCTCGTAGTCCTTAAACTCATCCTCAAGCATCTGAGGTGTCACCTCACAGCCCGTTCTCACGTCAATTCCTTCATTATTAAGACGCCGTGCCATGAACTTGATGACCTTGCATAGCTCCTGCTTGCTGATAGGCACAGCCGCAAGTCTTAACAGTCCTCCAAGCTCCTTCTCCTTCTCACAGAGCACAACCTCATGTCCGCGCTTCTTCGCGACATAGGCAGCTTCCATTCCGGCAGGGCCGCCTCCGATGACAAGGACCTTTTTCTTTACGTCAGCCTCATCAATATCATTCGTCTCGACAGACGGATTCACCGTACACGCTATAGGCTTGCCGAACATTATTCCCGTGAGGCATCTTCCGCAGCCGATACATGGGCGTATATCGTCCGTCCTTCCCTCGCGCGCCTTGTTGGCAAATTCACTGTCGCACAGATTAGCCCGTCCTATCATGCAGATATCCGCCTTGCCATCTGCGATAAGCTCCTCTGCAACCCACGGTTCATTTATTCTGGCAACCGTGGCAACAGGAATATGTACATGCTTTCTTATCTCCTCGCTCGCATGTGCATGAGGTGCAGGTGATGTTCCCGGTGCCGGCATTGAGCTTCCTCTCTTTATAGTATTACCGCCGGATACATGCAGGAAATCAACACCCTCCTTCTCAAGCTGCTTCGACACATATATCATGTCATTCAGTGTGAGACCGCCCTCACTGTACTCATCTCCGGATATGCGGACATCGATTATAAAATCATCCCCGCACTGCTTTCTGACCTCCCTTATAACCTCCAGGGTAAGTCTGAGTCTTCCGTTAATGTCACCGCCATACTCATCCGTTCTCTTATTGTAGAGCGGTGTCAGGAATCCGCCCAGCAGACCATGCGCATGTGCACACTGGATTTCCACTCCGTCTCCGCCAGCCTTCTTAAACCTGAGTGCCGCCTCGCCGAACTGCCTTACCAGCACATGCAGCTCCTCAACCGTGACAGCCCTCGGTGCCGACTTCGCATAATACGGTCCCACATTCGACGGAGCTATAAGCTGTGGTGTCCCCGGTACAGGAAACGCCATGTACGCAGGGTGGAAAAGCTGCGAGAGTATCTTCGTGTCATACTTATGCACAGCGTCCACAAGCTTCTTCCAGCCGGGAATATACGAGTCATCGTATATCGACATATCTCCCGGAAGGTAGGTGTAGGTCGGCTCAACCGTCGTAACCTCTGTCACGATAAGCCCGACACCTCCCCTTGCCCTGTTGGAGTAATGCTCTACAAGCGCGTCCGTCACATAGCCCTTATCCGCCAGATTAGTGGACAGCGGCGGCATAAAAATTCTGTTCTTCACAGTCGTTTTACCTATCTGAATGGGTTCAAACAGGTGTGGAAAATTGTTCATACATATCCCTCCGTTCATGCTCGGTTTTCACCAAAAAATGATAGATATATTATAACATTTTTGTAAGTATTATACAATTAACAAACTGTGAAGTTTTTATATTTAACGTATTAAATCAATCCAGACCAGCCGCCACCTACGGCAGTGCCTACCGTTACCTGTACATATTCCTCTCGAGCTTCCCTGACTCGACTGTGTAACATATCAGCATTACAAACCAGATTATGCACACCGTGAACACCGGCATAAGTCCTGTATTGAACATAAACATGCTGATAAATGTCACCAGCCATACAAATGTACACGCCTTCGCTCCCGCGCGGTACGCCCTATATCCTGCCTCATATATTATCATCTTCTGCGCCTCGTCACAGCTCTCCTCCCACTTTCTGGAGAAGTTGGTCTCGAGGATATCGCCCTTCTTCTCGGGATTGAGCTTTTTCTCAAGCTCCACAGTAAGTCTGCTCACCACAACTATCCATGCATAATTAATAATAAAAATAATAATTCCGAACACCTTACTTCCCGCGGATGAGGATGCATCCATGCACAGCGTATTCCACACATGCATTGAAAACAGCAGCATATTGAATATCATCATGGAATTGGCAATCGCAAGAGGATTACCAAGCCCTGCCTCTATCTGCTCTATCTCCTCCTCATCCTCGCCGTCCCAGGCAGCCGCACGCCTGTTAAACACTATAAATATGATAAAAGCCGTAAGTGCCGACACAACACTGAGCCCCACATAGAACCACGGAAGCACCTTCATAACAAGAGCACTTATATAGCCTGCAATTCCCTCATAATCAACCCCTTTTTCCTTGAAATAGCTTATCGCTGCTCCAATAATAAATCCGCCGACCATGCTTGCAAGCATTATAGCAAGAAAAATCACTATATTTCCGGCTGTTCCTTTTTTGCCATTTACATTCTTTTTTCCTTCCATACTTTTCTTTCTGCCCCCACATTTTTCTGATTATGTATTAAAGCCTAACTAAACTAACTGCTGTTTTAATACCTTATCCTGCTCTGATAACATCCACTAACAGTTTATCACAGCGCTTTAATGCAGGCAATGTAAAAATAATACTTTAAAAACCCTTTAAAAATCCCACAATTTGTTGTAAGAAACTGCTGCATATTCATCACAAAACAAAAAGCCCGGGCAGATGCCTCAAGCTTTTTGTTTTTTCTTTTCAAATGTATGTACCCAGTCTGATTTTAACAGGAATATCAGAAATACGATGGAGCTCAGTGACCATGTGAGCGGATACGCCCATGAGATAACCGAAAACTTCGGTATGAAATGAAGTGTCGCAGTGACATAAGCTATTCTCACTCCACACCAGAACGCCAGCATGGTTATCATCGGCACTATCGATTTGCCACAGCCTCTTAGAACGCCTGCCGCACAGTGTGAAAACGCAAGCAGACAGAAAAACAGACTTATTATCCTTGCATGTCCCTGTCCTATGGCTACAGCTTCATCTACATTAACGAAAAATTTTAATAACTGCGGCGCAAAGTTATACACTATAATGCCTATAACCTCCGCAAGCGCAACACTCGAGATAATTCCGAAAGCTGCCCCCTTCTTCGCTCTGTCGTACTTCTTCGCCCCAAGGTTCTGTCCTATGAACGTAGGGAGCGATATCGACATACTGGTAATCGGAAGGAATGCGAAGCCTTCTATCTTGCTGTAAGCGCCAACGCCCGACATCGCATATGAACCGAAAGAATTGATGTTAGTCTGGACAACCATATTTCCTATGCTTATAACCGAGTTCTGTACACCATTTGGAAGTCCCTGAACGATTACCTCACCCATGAAGTCAGGATAATACTTAAGTGAGCTGAGTTTCAGCTTTCCGGCTCCCTCAAGCCTGCACATTCTGGCTATACACATGACTGCGCTGATACCCTGAGCTATCACCGTCGCAATTCCGGCTCCGGCAACGCCCCAGCCTAACACAGCCACAAAAAACAGGTCAAGAATGACATTAACTATCGATGACAATATCAGATAGTATAATGGGTGTATGCTGTCACCTAAGGCTCGCATAATAGCCATTCCTATGTTGTACATGATTATTGTCGATACACCCGCAAAATAAATTCTAAGGTAGGTGAGCGACTCCGGCATAACCTCAGCAGGTGTTTTCATAATCGTAAGCAGCCACGGTGCCGCAATAAGTCCCACAACCGTCGCAAGCACCGACGCGATTATTCCAAAAAGGAAATTGGTGTGAACAGCTTTGTCCACCGCCTCATAGTTCCTCGCACCGAAATACTTGGAAATCACGACACCGCCGCCCATGGCCACACCATTAAAAAAACCGATGATGAGGAAAACCATGCTTCCAGTTGAACTGACCGCCGCGAACGCGTTGTTGTTCGCGAAGTTGCCAACGACCCATGCATCAGCCACATTGTAGAGCTGCTGTAGGAGCTGCCCCAGAAACAGCGGTATCGCAAACGCCAGAATCCCCCTTCCTATAGGCCCGGTAGTCAGATCCCTGCTGTTGCTTTTCATTTTACTCATTACTTAACCTCTTTTTCCATTCATTGTCCGTCGGAGGTAACTCGTCCCCCTTGGTAATATATATTCTGTCAAACCGGTTGGCTGAGGATGGAGTGTAGATTCCAATCTCATGCATGCCGCAGCCTAACTCCTGCTGCCACAATTTTTCCCAGCGGTACACTCTCTCACCGCAGTAATTTCCAAGCCTCTCCCCGCCGCCTGTCTGCTCTGCCGCAAGTATTCTGCCGTCTATGTCCGCGAGAAGCTCAGCGCCGTCATATGACTCTGTCTTTGTCAAAATCCACAGACTGTAGCGTCCGCCCTCACAGGCAATTGCGTAGTGCAGCGACGGCTTATCACCGTCATACTTAATTCCCGGTTCTCTTATGTACATCGCAAGCCCGCTTCCGTCGTAGGACTCGCTGAGGCAGTATTCCCACTTACCTCTCATATACGCATTACTATTATCCGCAAGACATGCCGCCATGTCAATCCTAATCGCGCCATTCTCCTCGGCAAAAGGCACGTCAGCTGTCTTAACAAGCTGTGCCGCCGTTATTTTCCGTGAAGCCTCAGTTACATCATAGCTCCATTCCACGACTGTGTTCGTGTCAGGAAGCGTGTTAGAGCCCGGCGTAATTCCCGCCACCAGCATAGGGCGCGGCTTGAGCTCTATATCCCCGTACAGCCTGTCTCCAACCGGCAAATTGCTTACTTTGTTCGTCACATAATTATTTCCTTCATCGCCCACCATAGTCTTTCCTTCAAACGGCAGTGTATTGTCCCCCGAGAGTCCGCCGAACATGCTCTTCTTCACAGGCTCCGTATATATGACCATTCTGCTGAAGGCAAAATATTTGTCAACAGGATAAATTGTGAGGCTGTGCATACCGGCACCCAGACTTGGAAGCGTTATCGCCAGCTTGTCCACATTGTCGAGAATGTTCTGCTTCCAGTTTCCGCGCCACTCATCGTTCGACGCGCTCTCAAGCAGAAGCCTCTCCCCACCGTCAATGGACACCTCAGCCCTTATGCGCCCGGTTGAATTTAGTGATGGAAAACGGTGAAGCTCAAGAACCGGATTTTCGCTTTCCTTCCTTATATAAAAATTATAGCTTACACCTGATTCCGTCTTATGCCCAGCTTCACTGTCCTGACACGCCTCGAGCAGACACCCATGGTCACGCCCGAGCCTTTTGACTCTGTGCCAGCCCGTGCCCGATATACCGCCTGCGCCGTCAGCCTCCAGTACCACGGCTCCGCCGTCCTCCACTGCCACACCATTGGAAGCTTCTTTGCCGATAAGAGCTGTCGCAGAATTGTCAACGCTGACCGGAATATCCACGCTCTGCCCCGTGGCATCGCACACCAGCCTTATAACACCGCGCAGCGTTCCCGCATTTTTCCCTGTTCCGTCGCCTTCGATTGCTGACAGACACGGCTTCACAAGCACACGCCGCTCTGCACCGACCTCAAAACCAACCGGGTAGGCCGCGTTTTCAGACAGATATAAGCCACTATGTATATCTACGCCTTCATGTGTGTGTTTCTCAATGCTCAGCGCTTTCGTATCCTCTGCAATTTCAAGCCACGCCGGCAGCTCTGCGGTCACGTTTAACACTCCCGCGCCCGCATTTGCAAGCTCGAGCCACTTCTCCCTGCCGTTCACGAAATCAAGGCTTTCCTCATCATTCCACAGCGTCACGACAAGCCTGCTCTCTATATCGCGAAGCTCCGCAAGCGGAACCACACACGCAGGAAGCATGGCAGTCCTTGGCGGCGGAAAATCCTCGGGAGTGAGTATTCCCGACCACTTTCCATCTGCCATGACATTGTTGTAGTAGAAAATGAGCTTTCTTCTCCTGTCATCGTACTCCCTGCAAATCCGCGCATACTCATACGCCGCCTGTCCCTTTCCCTGTTTCGTGCACAGCGCACTTCTGTCCGCGCAGTAGAACATGCAGTTGGTGTAGTATGCCGCATGGATTTTCATAAGGCATAGCTGAAAAAAGGCATCCTTCTCCTCCGCCGGAAGTGCCTCATACACCTCGTCAGCCTCCCTGACAAGCTCACGGTACCTGTTAATTCTGATCGTCGACTCATCGCCGTAGGCTGTCTGTGAGAACACATCGCTGTCCATGAGTTCAATCTTTCTCACGTTGGTAAGCTGTGAGAAATCGTTGAGTATCCGCGCCATCTTTTCCCCAAAGTTTCCAGAAAAGGTCTCATTTATCCACAACTTAAGGTACTCATCAACATCGTCCGTCCTGCGCTGCGGGTTCTCCTTTCCGGCCTCCCACGCAAAATCAAGGTAGAAGGTTATCTCCTGCTCGAGCGGCTTTATCGCGCCGACATTTAACACCCACACCTTTCTTATTCCCTCGCACCAAGCCTTATACAGCTCGTTTCTCGTGTGTGCAAGCGGTATCGAATTGATAAAAAGATAGGATGCTCCCGGCGGCGCCCAGTAGGAGTTATGATAATAGATACCATTCCCGCCTTTTCTCGCCTTCTCCTTCTCTCCCGGATAGCGTCTTATATAACCGTAATTGTCGTTTGTCCATATGAGCGTCAAATCCTCCGGCACCTCGAGCCCGTTGTCATAGAGCTCGAGAACCTCCTTGTAAGGAACGAAGCTCTTAAGCGGCTCGTCATCGAGCGTGTCCGCAAGTATCTTCTCCTGCGCCCCGATTATGGTCTGCAAAAGCTCTATCTTCGCCTTTCTAAGTTCCTCACCCGTCAATCCTTTAAGGCTCTTCGTCTCAAAGCCCGAGTCGTGTATTCCTCTCATTCCGAGGGTGTAGCCAACCTCAAAGTCCTTATTCTGCTCAACGCTCTCACGCCAATATTCGTTCAGAGCATCACGGTTCCTGCCCGGAATGGAATAATCGTACTCAACATCGGTGTAACCCTTCTTTTTAAGCCACGGATACCACTCCCTGTTATTGCTCCTCATAAGCATATCGCAGTGTGAGGTTCCCACAACGATTCCCATTCTGTCGGCAAGTTCTCCGTTCTCCCTCTTCAAATTAAAGGAATTGACATGCATCGCAGGCCATATGTAATTCGCTCGCAGACGCAGCAGCAGCTCAAAAATCTTCTCATAAGCCCGAACACCGATAGTCTCCTCGCCGAGGTGAAGCCTTACCCACTTGTCGAGCTCCTCCTCGTCATTTATGAATATTCCACGGTACTCGACTGCCGGATAATCGCTGTAGTGATAGCCATCGGGCAGCACGGCGCTGTCCCTCCTTTTTACGGGCACATCGGCAAAATAATACCAAGGTGACACTCCAAGCCACCTTGACAGCTCATATACTCCGTAAATCATTCCTCTTCTGTCCTGCCCCGTGATGTAGAGCACACCATCCTTCACCCTATGTGAGTACGCCTCTTTCCTGCCAAGCTCCTCACGGCTGATTACTATGGTGACAGTTTTTCCGGAATTTTGGTCGCCTTTGTCAGAGCCGCAATCAGCTGCCGTTCCAAGCTCAAGCTCCGCATGAATGTCACCCGAGAAAACCTTTTCAATATCCTTCACCAGATTGCGCGCGGCAATCCTCACCGCCTCACTGTCCGCACGGCACAGTACTCTTACATTTCCACCCGAATATAATTCCCAATCCATAATATTCCCCATTCCCAATCCACTACTGTATGGTAAGCTGCTTTCTAAAGGCTTCATACGCCCTCTTAAACTACTGTTCCGAAAACAATATTTTTATTATATACCTTAAAAACAGCCTGTGCAAGACCGTTAAAGGTTCTTCTCACGTCGCTGTGAGGCGGTACATGGTCGGCGGCGTACCCGCTTGAGGTGCCAAGGAGCCTTATTTGCTCTGCATCTGCGCCGTCAAGTGTCTCATTAGTCATTCCATCAACGTGAGTTTTGTTTGTAAACGGCACATTTATCACCGCACTATAGCCGGACTCCGACTCACAGTGTACTGTAACATATGCATCGTTTAGAATATGCGCGCTGAACTTCAAGTCACAATCTGCATCGCACACCACATTGCCGTAGTCATCGATGACTGACGCATTTACAATCAGAATATTATTTTCTGCATGCTCAATATACAGCTTTACATCACAGGCATTTCCCGGTGTTGCCGCGATGTCCCTCGCGGCTTCGTCATCGCCAACAGCCTCGAGTCTGCCCGGCTCATAAGGAACAGCCTCCCAGCACAGATAGCCAAACCTGGTTTTCTCCCTTTTTCCGAGACTTCTTCCGTTGACAAAAAGCTCTGCCGCCTTACAGTTGGTGAACACAACAATATCCTTTTTCTCCCCTGCCGTCCCGCTCCATGAGCACGCGATATGTATAAGCGGTTCGTCTCTGAAAAGCGCGCGGAAATAGTAGTATCCGTCCTTAGGATTTCCCGACAAATCCATAAGCCCGAACTGCGAGCTGACCGCCGGCCAGGCAAACGGCGTAGGCTCCCCATAGTAGTCAAAGCCTGTCCACAAAAAAGCTCCCGCCATGTATTCCTTATCAACATACTCCATCTGCTCTTTCACAGTGTCCATCATGGTAAGCTCAAGCAGACACTTATTATCATCTCTCTCATAGCACCCTCTGCTTCCTTTTACCGTGGACGCCTCGGTGCATATCATCGGCTGGTAAGGGTGCAGATTCTTGTATTCCTGCCATCTGAGGTGATGGTAGTTAAAACCGCACACGTCGAGCTGCGTCCCGATATGTGCAATCTCCTCCACAGAGTCAAGCTTCCTTCTCTTCTGCAAATCATACAGGAGAAGCCCCATCGTGACGGGTCTGGTGTCGTCGAGCGCGCGCACATAATTTATCATGGTTTTTGTAATATATCCGCCCTGCTTTATAAGCTGTGACTGCGCCTCCTCGTTTCCTATTGAATACATGATAACGCTCGGATGATTTCTGCCCTGCCTTACAACCGCCTCGAGCTGTTCCAAATCCTCCCGGGCGCTCGATAGAAGCCTCGTCTCATCCATAACAAGTATTCCCAGCCGGTCGCACCAATACAGAAGCTCCGGTGCCGGGCAGTAATGCGATGTACGGTACGCATTGACTCCCAGCTCCTTGAGCTTTAACAGCCTGTAGTGGTACATTTCCCCTGTCAGAGCCGCGCCGACACCGCCGTGGTTCTGATGGCAGCACACTCCGTTTAACTTGACTTTTCTTCCGTTTAAAATAAAGCCCTCATCGGCATCAAAATATATCTTTCTTATGCCGAACTCCTGCTCGCAGCAGTCTATGCACTTCCCGTCCTTGAAAAGGCGCAGCCTTGCCTTGTACATGAACGGCGAGTCCATATCCCATGCTCTTGCATTACTCATATCCGCTGACAATTTATATATACCTGTTCCAAAGTTTATGGCGCTTAACTCCGATAACGTATGCCAAACAGGAGTTATGTCATCACTATTCTTCTCAATTCCATCACTAACCGATTCACCATCATCACGGCCATGCTGCATATCCTTCGTCCCCGCACAACCGCACCCGGTTATCTCAAGTTCCACACTGTATGCCGCCGCACTTCCCACAGCGGGCGAGTCCTGCGCCGCAAAAGGTATATGCTTGTCCTTCTCCATGGTAAACTCGCTGGAAGCTATCTCAAGTGATATCTCAATATCCGCGTCTACCCTGCCGTCTACAGGAACCGCCTTAGGTACAGCTTTAACAAAGATATCCGAAAAATGCACAGGCGCGGTCTTATACAGCCACACATTTCGGTATATGCCTCCGCCCTCATAGAACCACCCCTCGGCAGCCCGCGCGTCTGCGTACACCACGATAACATTGTCACCGCCGTAATTCAAAAAATCTGAGATATCATACTCAAACGGAGTGTAGCCGCTCTGATGCCTTCCCACAAAGAAATTGTTGACATACACTCTGCTGTCGCGGTACACGCCGTCAAACGCTACATATATTCTCTTTCCAAAATCACCTTCATCGATGAAAAAATGCTTTCTATACCAGCCGACGTCCTTCTTAAATGAGCCAGCCGTGGTGTGAATGTTCTTCACTGTATCCATCTCGGGTATCGCGTTATCGCTCCCGAACTCCTGCGCTGAATACTCATACGGCGTGCTCTCAATAACAAAATCATGTGGCAGTTCCACCTTCGTCCACTCACTGTCATCATAGTCGAAGGACTCAGGTCCCTGGTTCCACGAGCCGGACTTGCCCCAGGCCCAGCGGTTACGCACACCGCCAATCTCTCCTGTGTGAAAACGCCAGCCCTCGTTCATTGAAATTCTGTCTCTTGTCATGGTAGTGAACCTCCATAAAATTATTATAGAATAATTATACTATCCTGACATGATATTTTATTGTAATATATTGCGCTTTTTGACGTTTTTTTATACTATATTAATTAGTTGCACAATTATATTTTTAAGGAGTACCCCATGGACGCTGTTCATTCGCTTTTGGGAAGCTGTCTGCTGGTGAACGATGATGTAAAGCGCTACAGCACTGACCTTCCCTACTATCACTACCACGATGTATATGAGATTTATCTGCTGCTTAAAGGGACACGTTATATGATTATTGACGGAAATGTGTTTGAGACAAACGGTGGAGATGTCGCCATCATAAGACCGGGTGAGCTCCACAGGAGCTACGGCGATGCAAGCTACGACGGAATTTGCTTTAATTTTTCAAATAATTATCTCAGCAGATACTACACGCCCGAAGCGAAGTCCACCCTGCTCAAATGCCTTCACACCAAGATAATATCCCTCCCGGAGGATATTGTCACAGAGATTGTGCGGCTGTCGGCGGCATGCAGGCAGCGCCCTGAACTCGGCTTTGCCTACTTTTCAACCATTCTCGGTCTGCTCAGCTCGCAGACAGCCACACGCAAAGCCGGCAGCCCTCTCTCCGGAAACAACAAAGAGCTCGCCAAGATTACCTCCTACATCGGCAGCCATTACGCCGAAATCAGAAATCTTGACGAGCTTAGCAGTAAGCTCTTTATATCCAAGGGCTATCTGTGCAGTTTCTTCAAAAAGCACACGGGCGAGACCGTCATACACTATATCAACAGCCTCAAAATCCAGCATGCCTGCGTTCTCCTTTCCGACACCGACAAGTCCACGGGCAGGATTGCCGACGAGTGCGGCTTTGAGTCGGCCGCATATTTTAACCGGGTTTTTAAAAGCTATGTCAGTTCAACCCCGGGTGCTTTCCGCAAAAGCCGTATCCTTACACAGGGAACACGGTTATATACTGAAACATCAGAATAAAATGGCATATGCTTCCACCCATGACGAACAGATGGAATATCTCATGCGAGCCGAAGCTCTTATGCCTGGCATCAAAGCCCGGAACCTTGAGTGCATATATCACGCCGCCCACCGTATATATGAGTCCGCCTGCCAGCAGCCAGCCAAACGCCGGGGCGGACAGCGCCGCGTATATCTTTGAAAACGCTATCAGGCATACCCAGCCCATCGCGATGTACAGTGCCGATGAGAACCACTTAGGGCAGGTTATCCAACACAGCTTTATGATAATTCCCGCAGCCGCAATCCCCCAGACAAGGGCGAGCATGATATATCCGACCATGCCATTTAGCACTACAAGGCATATCGGCGTGTACGAGCCCGCAATCAACACAAAAATCATCATGTGGTCTATCTTTCTCAATATGGTCTGAATCCTCTGCGATGCGCGTACCGAGTGGTACGTCGCACTCGCCCCGTAAAGTAAAATCATACTCACTACAAATATCCCGAGCGAAATAAAATGTATCCTGTCAGGAGCCTTCGCCGCCCTCACCAGCAGCGGTACAGCCGCCAGCATAGTCATAAGCATACCGATAAAGTGCGTAATCGCGCTCCACTTATCCCTCAACCCATTTTCCTCAATATTCGCAATCAGTTTCCCCATAATATCCCTCCGTTCCATATATTGTAGTTCATTTTATTTTGTGATGTAGTTTTCATTACTACGTCTTGTTTGTATAGATACTATCACATCTTGTTTTAAAATGCAATAGGGGTTTTATGGGAATTTTAACAAAATTCATTATTATACAAAAAAAACTCAGCACCACTTTATGATGCTGAGTTTTATTACTTATTATTTTCTTTAAGAACACATATTCACACTCCCAGCAGCTCCATGAGCTCTTCCCTGCTCATACTGCCCATTCCGACGTTATCCCCGCTTATTATGCTGTCTGCAAGGTCACGCTTACTTTCCTGAAGCTTTATTATCTTCTCCTCTATCGTGTTCTTTACGACCATCTTATAGACCGTAACCTTCTTGTTCTGGCCTATTCTGTGTGCTCTGTCAGTCGCCTGGTTCTGAACAGCGACATTCCACCAAGGATCATAATGTATAACCATGTCGGCACCTACAAGATTGAGTCCTACGCCTCCCGCCTTCAAAGAAATCAGAAAGACCGGCGTACCGCCCTCATTGAACTGCTTAACCAGTTCAATTCTCTTCTGCTTCGTCGTCTCCCCGGTTATCTTATAAAATTCTATTCCATTTTCGGCAAGACGGTTTTCGATAAGACTCAGCATGCTTGTGAACTGCGAAAATACGAGCAGCCTGTGGCCTCCATCTATCGCACTTTGAATGAGCTGAATACATGATTCGAGTTTCGCTGAGCTTCCCTGATAATTGTCATAGCACAGGCGCGGATCGCAGCATATCTGGCGAAGCCTTGTAAGTTCTGACAGTATCTGAAGCTTCTTTTTATTAAAATCCGCATCATCAGCCGATACAAGCTCATTTTTCATATGAAGAACCTGTGCGTCATAGATTTTCTGCTGATCATCCTCGAACTTCACGATTCTGTTCTCCTCAAGTTTCTCTGGAAGGTCCTTAAGCACATCTTTTTTCAGGCGGCGGAGTATAAAAGGTCTTACCATCTTCTGAAGCCTTGCCATTGCAGCCTCATCCTGATATTTGACTATAGGAGTTTCAAACTCATTCTTAAAAGTATCATAGCCATATAAAAATCCCGGCATGAGATAATCAAATATGCTCCACAACTCACTGAGTCTGTTTTCGATAGGTGTACCTGTAAGAGCGAACTTCGCCTTGCTTCTTATAAGCTTTACCGCCTTTGCCGCCGCAGTCGTCTGATTTTTTATATACTGTGCCTCATCAATTATCTCATATTCAAATACTTTTCCCTCATAGAGATTGACATCACGCTTTAACAAATCATACGAAGTGACAAGCACATCCACCTTACGGTTCTGATATTCTTCTATAAGCCTGCTTCTCTCCTCCTGCTTTCCGATAATCAGAAGCACATTAAGACCCGGGGCAAATTTTTCCAGTTCCTCCCCCCAGTTGTATACAAGGGATGCAGGTGAAACAACAATCGAAGTTCCGCCTCTTCCCTCCTCCTTGGCAGACATGAGTACGGCTATAGTCTGAAGTGTCTTTCCCAAGCCCATATCATCCGCTAAAATTCCGCCAAATCCGTTTGCCTCGAGAGTCCGTATCCACCTGAAGCCTGTCTTCTGGTACTTTCTGAGCGTGGCCTTTATTCCTTCCGGCACATTGTAATCGGCATCGTTTACCGTCTTCATATTTTTCACAATCTCGCGGAACACCTTATCTCTTGTATTGTATACCTCATCATGCTCCTCTAACATCTTGTCAAGATACAGAGTCCTATACATAGGGAGATGCATTTTCCCTTTGACAAAATCCTTCGGAGAAAGCTGCATGGTCTCCATCATCTCAAACAACATCTGAAGTGATTCTTCATTCAGATCTATATATTCGCCCGATTTAAAACGATAGTATTTCTGATGTCCTCTGTAGTGCTTAAGAAGTTCTATAAGTTCATTCTGCGACAGCTCGTCCGTTGTGACATCAAGATCCAAAAGACCGCTTGATACGCTGACACCTACACTGATTTTGGCTCTTCTGACTACATTCACGTTCTTAAAGCGTTTGGTACAGAATACATCCCCTAAAGCTGCAAGCTCATCGACTCCATGTGTCACAACCTCAAATATCCTATCTGAATCCCCTCCGCAGGATACTATGTCAGCTTCCATGTCACACTCCGGAAAAAGGCTGTCGAGTACCGCCATTATCTGTTTCTCCTTAGTGCTCTGCCTGAAGGATTCCAGGAGAGCCCTGTTTGACCTGACCTGATCAAGGCATGAAAATTCCTTGTCTCCATACTTAACAGCAGCACGACAAGTCACATCTCCATCCGGTGCGTCCAGATAAAATGAAAATTTTGCAAGAGGTGCAAGATACTGTTCTATCAAATCAAAATCTGTCTCCGTTATATCAACATAATCCCTTATCTCCGGAAGTACGCTGTAATAGAAATCTGAGATACTCTTTCTTCCAACGCTTATGTTGATATATTGACCGCTCTGCCGGTCAAGAAACGGCTTTAATCTGTCATAAAAATCCGAGCTCACCCTTGACAAAGTCTTTTTATTATCGTCAAGATAATATGCCGCCTTCGTTCCGTCACATATGTACGGCAGCTTCATCCACACCGATACTCCGTCAAATATCCCATTGTACATTTTAGGACTGATATTCATGGTCAGCTTAGGATCTTCCTCTGCAATTTTATACATGGAAGCCTTCGTGCGTGCATCCTTATCCTCATAGCTTATGGCAATATTCTCCGCCATGTCAAACAGTCTGTCAATACGCCAGCCGTACAGCTCTATACTGTCAATTTTATGTGAACCCGTTCTTCCCCATGTAACATCCCAAATGCGCTCACGCAGCCTTTTCTCCTCATCCACGGCATCGTTAATAAAATCAATCCATCTTCTTCCCGATTCCGTAAAATTCTCAAATCGATGGTTAATGCTTGTATCAGAGCCATATATGTCACTTGCACTCGCTTTTACATTCTCAGAAAACTTTGCAAGGTCCTTTACAACAAACATTCTCCCCGTTCCTATCTTGAATGAAAGCATAAGCTTATCATCCTTTTTGATAATCCTTGGCTCAAGAAGCACGGAACTGTCCGCAGCTCGGTTGTCTGCAATAAACTTCGACTCCATTCTCGAACTGTATCTGCCAAGGAGCTGTTTAGCACACATATCCGTCGCATCGCCCAAATCATGCTTTGACGTATATTCCTCTGCCAAATCTAACATAGCCGACAGATATTGGCATATATTTTTTGAATAATAGTAGTAATATCCCGAGCATGCATCGCACGAACACGAAGTAGCAATAAGACTATTCCTGTCTATTGTAATACTCACCGGAAATGAGACTTTTCTTGCGTATTTTACAGCATATCCCGTTCCCGAGAACCTGCAGGCATATCCCTGTGCGTCCTCAAGATATCCCCCTGATACCTTTTCAAGTATTATCTGTCTGTCGCGGATTAAATTCTCCCCATTCTTTTTAATCTGACGTGATATTTTAAGTTCCTTCTTTATCGCCGTGATATGAAAATAATTGTACTCTTCATCAATACGGCTTCCCGGATTTTTCCCCGCAGTTTCCTCATCCTGTTTTGCAAGCACCTCATCATATATAGGATTTTCTATTTTCGTCAATTTTTTTTCTGCCATTATGTACCCCCGTGCCTAAATCATATAAGTCCAGTATATCTTTCCTTCTTTCCCATTTCAATCATAACTTAACACAAAACGACATTCTGCATACAGTGTTATTTTACCAATTTTATAATAATATCAGGGTCAGAAGTTATTTTTCCCCTCATTTTATAATTCAGCTTGAAACCTCACTCAAAATAGGATAGAATAAATAATGGTTGTTTACAGAATTGTAAGATAAGGGAGGCTTGCTATGAATTACGATGCTAACGTCTTTAAAGAGAAGGCTAATCAGAAGGCGCGGCGTATATGGCTGATTTTCTCCATATTGCTCTCTGCCAACTACGGAAGTGATGTTCCAAAGGGCTTATATCCCGGCATACATTACATAATCTTCCTTATACTCTGCTGGGTTCCGTTCATATCCGGCGAGATTTTGCTGCGGGTTAAGGGAAAAGCTACGGATAAGTATAAATATGACCTTGCAATCGGATACAGTATTTTCTACACCTTTGTGTTATGTACAACTGAGTCCTCAATAGCATTTACATATATACTTCCCGTTACCAGCCTTCTTATCATATATAAGAACAGAAATTTTATCATTAAATGCGGTATTGCCAACACTGTCATAATAATTGTCGGTGCAGTTTATAAATACATGGCAGGCTACACATCCGCTGCCAACATGAAAGATTACCAGCTTCAGTTATCCTGTATCATACTATGCTATATCTGCTATGTGATGTCAATCAAACACCTCAACGAGTCAGATGGTGCCATGACTGACAGCATAAAGGCAGATCTTGAGCGCGTTGTCAACACGGTTGAAAAGGTTAAGACTGCAAGCAACATCATTATGGATGGCATCACCGTTGTCAATGAGCTCGCATCTGAGAACAAGCATGGTTCCGATGTAGTTGTTCTCGGAATGAATGAACTCACACAGAACAGCCACCGTCTCAAGGATAGAACTGCATCCTCACTTGAGATGACAACGGACATCAACTCACAGGTACAGAATGTAGCTGAACTCATAGAGCAGATGGTAACTCTGACCTCAGAGTCGCAGAAGCACGCCGAAGTCAGCAGCACCGATCTTGACGAGCTTGTAAAGACGGCACACACCATGTCACAGCTATCCTCCGAAGTCGATAATGTCCTCCATGACTTCAAATCCGAGTTCGAGCGCGTGAAGGAAGAGACCGGTACGATTCAGAACATTTCGGGACAGACCAATCTTCTCGCACTCAACGCTTCCATTGAGGCTGCAAGAGCCGGAGATGCCGGTCGTGGATTTGCTGTAGTCGCCGAACAGATTCGTACACTCAGCACTGAGACCAAGTCCTCATCAAGCCAGATTGAAGAAGCCCTTATACGCCTTGACGCAACCTCTGCTAAGATGACCGCATCAATAGAAGAGACGTTAAAGCTCATCGCACTCACACTTGAAAAGGTTACTATCACGGGCGAGAACGTAGGCAAGATTACCTCAGATTCAAAGCAGCTTGGCGAGCACATTCAGGTAATAGACACGGCAATGAAGGATGTGGAAACCTCCAACCATCAACTTGTTGACAATATGGAGCAGGTTTCCTCCATTGTCAGCAGCATGAACAACTGCATCTCTGATTCGAGTGAGACGAGCAAGCGTATGGTAAGCAAATACGCGGAGAGCTCGGAGAATATTAATGAGATTGAAGAAGTAATCGAAGCTCTCATGTGTGAGCTCGGAATAGGCGGTTTCATGGGTATCGAGGATGTACATCCGGGAATGAAGGTCATAATACATACTAATGTCGGCGCAGGTGAAGAGGAGTATCACGGCGAACTTGTAAAACAGCTTGAAAACGGAATTGTGGTGAAATCCTCACAGATTCCATCATTCAAAAAGTCTGTCTCCTGCAGCGTGAATGTAACCGTCGGAAATGTACTCTACTGCTGGGATAAGGCTGAGCTCACCGCAGAGGACGGCGGTAATGTATCCGTCCGCATCACTTCCAGACCTAAGATTACCAACCGTCGTAAGTACCCTAGAATAGATGTGAAGAACTCATGTAAGATAACCGACAAAAAGACCGGTCAGGTATACGAAGGAACAATGGACAATATCAGTGCCAACGGATTTGCCTTCGCCTCTGACAACAGCTTCTTTGCCACTTGCAAGGGCTGCGATGTATCCGTCGAAATCGAGAATTTTGCGCTCACGGCACATAATGTACTCGACGGAAAGATTATCAGAAGCACCGACAATGACGGCACCTACCTTGTCGGCTGTCAGATGCCTGAGGACAATATCTACATCATGGAATATGTTGAGAGTATACTCAGAAAATAGAATATATCCGGCAAAATCAAAAGCCTGTAAGCAGCTCCCGCACCTGAAACGGTTGCTGCCTGCAGGCTTATTTTTTCATATAAAAACATTATTAGCAGTTAATCCGTGTATTCTTCCTGCTCATAATATTCTTTCCTGCTTATTCAGCATCAATAAAATCCATCGGATTTACACTTGTCCCTGCTTTGTCAAGCTTGAAATACAGGTTGCTGCCCTCCACGGTATAGTACTGGCTCGGTGCAGCCACTGCGGCAAGCACATCACCTCTCTTTACCTGGCTTCCGACTCCGACCGTAAGATTCTTAAGCTGACCATAGGTCATAACGTAGTCATTTCCAAGCGCAATTTCCATTGTAAGTCCAGTCTCATTGGTCTCATATACCGCAATTACCAGACCATCAGCGGCAGCCGACACGAGCGAATCCTCCGGTGCGCTTATCACGATTGCCGGATTGCACCTGTACACATCAAGCGTAGGAAAATAGATTGTGTTGGACATGTTGTAATTGAGTATGACATTTCCAACAGTCGGCCACATCATCGAGCTGTCCTCACCAAAGCTGTAGCCAAGGATGTTCGCCGTGCTCGCATTTACTGGAACAGTATCGTCAACCTGTTCCTGCGCCGGATTCATATCCCCCTCTGCAGTTTTAGTTTCCGCCTGTGTGCTCTCACCCTCCGGTGCCTGAACTCCTGCCTGCAGCCCCTCACTCTCTGTGGTCTGAACACCTTCCTGCACACCATCGCCATCGACAGGCTCACCCGAGGCAACGGCTGCACCAGCCTCGGCATCATCACCCTGCGCCTGCTGTACTGCCGTACTCTCCTGCTCTACTGCATCTTCTTCATTCCTTTGTCCTTTACCATCTGAATTTTTCGCCACATCGCTGTCTCTGCCTTCACCACTGTCTTTTGAAGGTTTGACGGCAGTGTTGTCATCTTTAAGCGTATTTTTTTCATCATTGCCCTTAACTGTCGGGCTGTTTTTGTCATCATTTTTTGCAACATTGCTCTGTTCCTCCCTGCTCTGTGTCTGCTCCGTCTCACCAAGAGCCTCGTTAATCTCGTTCAGATCAATATAATTCTGTTTGTTATCTCCCTCTGAATTATTGCTTCTAAGTATGGATACTACTCCCACCACCAGAGCAACCATGATGGCAAGAGAGATGACGGTGGCAAATACCTTCTCCATGTCCACCTTATTTCTTCTTCTATTCAAGGCAACCTCCTCTTGCGAAGCGCCCGCCTCCAACTCGCTCTTGTGTTCCTGCGCGCGGACACGGTTTATTCGCATTATCAATTTTCCTGAGTTATACATGAAACCTCGCGTTTTCCGCTACGGTTCCTTTACTCTTGATAATAGGATTGCCACAGACCGTTATTTTATACAGATAATGTTTTCAAAATAATAGTTAAGAATTTCCTGATATGACTCACCCGCGACAGCCTTCTGCCTTGCCCCCGCTATAGACAGCCCATAGCCGTTTCCCTGCCCCTTCACGGTGAAACGTATGCCGTCTGTTATCTCCTTGTATGTAAATGACGGCGATGCAAGTCCAAGTATCTGTGCAAAGGTATCGCCATCAATCACCATATTTCCAACCTGAATCAGCACGATGTAGCCGCCCGTTGTCTTGTCAACTATCTGAAGCTGGTTTGCCGCATATTTTTCATCAAAATACAGCCCTTCAAGCCCGTTGCTAAGCAATGCCGCGGTCTCCTTATCAGTAAAATCAACCACACTCACATACTCCTCCTGTGTGCTGTCCTGCATCTGCTCAACCTCACACAGATATTTACAGCCCTCCCTGATATTTCTTGTATATCCGCTGGTCAGCATATGACTGTAAGGGTAAATCACGCTCCCGTCACAGGTAATCACAACACCCTTTGTCTGCTCCACCGCAACTGTAATTGCCGCTTTCTTACTCTCCCACTCATCGCCCCAGCGCTCCTTTAGCTGCACATCTGAGCAGAACACCGCCTCATTTTTCTTATTGTTTTCATTGCAGTAGGTCATATAGGTCCGGCACATGACCGCCATCGTCTTTAAAAACTCTATATTGTCACAATAATCGTATGCCGGAGCCAACATTCCCGCAACATACTCCTCCATATCCATGTTCTCACTGCCTATGGAATAGCTCACCATCACGGCGCTCTTCCCGTCGTTTCCGGTAAGCCGCGAGGTGAGGGCAAGTCCTATTTTATCCTTCTCGAGCCCCACGCCGCTGAGAATAAGAGTAATCATAAACGGTATAAAAAAAACTGCGGCAATGCAGCAGAACACAAATTTAACCTGTCTTTTCATAACAAAAAAACACCCCCTGAATATATTGTATTCAGGAGGTGCCGGATTTATTGCTTTTTTCTAAATGCAATCAGCATCGGTAAGGTCAACCTTAACCTTCTCAAGATGCCAGATATCGTGTACATACTCCTCGATGGTTCTGTCGGAGGTAAACTTGCCGCTGCATGCCGTGTTGAGCATGGCTGAACGAGCCCAGCCCTTGGTGTCACGGTACTTCTCCTCTATCTTCTTCTGCGCCTCCGCATATGAACGGAAGTCCTTGAGAATAAAATATACATCAGCGCGGCTGCCGCCCTGTGCATGGAGAAGTGAATCGTAAATCTCACGGAACATCTCAGGGTCCTCAGGTGAGTAGAAGCCGTTGATGAGCTGCATGAGCACCTGCCTGATATCCTGATCGTTGTTGAAGATATCCATAGGATTGTAGCCGCCCTCATTCTCATAGCGGATAACCTCGTCCGCACTGAGACCGAAGATCACCGCATTCTCCGCACCTACTTCATTCACAATCTCAACATTCGCACCATCCATGGTTCCGAGTGTGAGTGCACCGTTAAGCATGAACTTCATGTTGCCTGTACCTGATGCCTCCTTAGAAGCTGTGGAAATCTGCTCGCTGACATCTGCTGCCGCGAAAATAATCTCCGCATTGGATACACGGTAGTTCTCTATAAATACGACCTTAATCTTTCCGTCGATTGACTTATCGTTATTGATAACATTGGCGACATTATTGATAAGCTTGATTGTAGCCTTAGCTCTCTTGTAGCCCGCTGCCGCCTTCGCACCGAAAATAAATGTTCTTGGGTAGAAATCCATCTCCGGGTGCTCCTTTATCTGGTTGTAAAGATACATAACATGAAGTATGTTGAGAAGCTGTCTCTTGTACTCGTGAAGTCTCTTTACCTGAACATCGAAGATTGAGCGAGGGTCAACATCGATGCCGTTGTGCTCCTTTATATACTCTGCGAGACGGATTTTGTTGCGGTACTTTATCTGCATGAACTCGCTCTGGCTGAGCTCGTCGTCAGCATATACCTTGAGCTTGCTTATCTGCGGAAGGTCTGTGATCCAGTCATCTCCGATTTTATTCGTAACCCAGTCTGCGAGAAGCGGGTTGCCGTGAAGAAGGAAACGTCTCTGTGTGATACCGTTGGTCTTGTTGTTGAACTTCTCAGGCATCATCTCATAGAAATCCCTGAGCTCCTGCTTCTCAAGTATCTCCGTGTGAAGCTTGGCAACACCGTTTACGGAAAATCCTGCTGCGATTGCAAGATGAGCCATCTTAACCTGTCCGTCATATACGATTGCCATCTTGCGTATCTTCTCCTGATTGCCTGGATACATTGTCTTAATCTTCTCAACAAAACGTCTGTTAATCTCCTCAACAATCTGGTAAATTCTAGGAAGAAGTCTTGAAAACAGCTCTATAGGCCACTTCTCAAGCGCCTCAGCCATAATTGTATGGTTAGTGTAAGCGCAGGTCTTGGTGGTGATATCCCATGCCTCGTCCCACTCAAGTCCCTCATCGTCGAGAAGTATTCTCATAAGCTCTGCAACAGCTACCGTAGGATGCGTGTCGTTGAGCTGGAAGCATACCTTCTCAGGGAACTGATGAATGTCGCTGTGCTTCTCCTTGAACTTCGCTACCGCTCTCTGAACGCTCGCTGAGATGAAGAAGTACTGCTGCTTGAGTCTTAACTCCTTGCCTGCATAGTGGTTGTCATTCGGGTAGAGAACCTCGACGATGTTCTTTGCAAGATTTTCCTGCTCTGTCGCCTTCTGGTAATCTCCCTTGTCAAAGAAATCGAGATTGAAGTGCTGTATAGGCTCTGCGTCCCATATTCTGAGCGTATTTACCACATTGTTGCCGTAGCCGACGATAGGAAGGTCATAAGGAACAGCATTAACACACTGGTAGTTTTCCTGAACGAAATGGTCTCTTCCATCCTCACCTCTGTAACATCTCACATATCCTCCGAACCTGACCTCGACAGCATACTCGGAACGCTTAACCTCAAATGGGTTGCCATCCCTTAGCCAATCGTCCGGGACCTCCATCTGATAGCCGTTTCTTATCTCCTGCTTGAACATTCCGTACTTGTATCTGATACCACAGCCATAAGCCGGATAGCCGAGTGTGGAGAGTGAATCGAGGAAACATGCCGCAAGTCTTCCAAGACCTCCGTTTCCGAGTGCAGCGTCCGGCTCCTGGTCCTCAATAACATTGATGTCAAAACCCAGCTCGTCAAGAACCTCCTTGACCTCCTTATAGCAGCACAGATTAATCATGTTATTTCCAAGTGCACGTCCCATAAGGAACTCCATGGACATATAATAAACCGTCTTTACGTCCTGCTTCTCATATTCCTTCTGTGTCGCAATCCATCTGTCAATAATCATATCCTTAACGGCATATGCCACAGCCTGAAATACCTGCTGCTTAGTAGCCTCATCAATATTCTTTCTGTAGATATTCTTGACATTGTCTAACACGGATTTCTTGAAATCCTCTTTGTTAAAAACAACCGTATCCATACAACACCTCCGTAATTAAAATAAAACTGATTTTTAATTGGTATCCCGACCTTCTGACCCTGATATCATTTTAATAATATAGTATGACAAAACAACCTTTTATGCAAGGTAATTTTAAATATTTACCGAATTGTCACCTGCCTTACACAAATGCCCTGCTGCAGTCAGTCCCGCATGTTCTCACGCCTGCTTTATCATGCAGTACTGCGTGAGTCCGAAATGCTTCTGTATCGTATCATATATCTGAAATCCAAAATGCTTGTACATATCAACATTCTTGGGATTATGTGTCTCAAGTGATATCATCATCTTGCGCTTATCGGCATAGTCGACCACCTCTCCTATAAGCTTCGCCGCAATTCCATGATGCTGCAGTTCAGGATTTACCGCAAGATATATGATATGTAATCTGTTATTCTGATGAAGCTGATCCGTCCAGCTCGAATTAAGGTAATCTCTTCCTATAATAAAATTCTTAAAAGTTTTCATAGACGGATCCTCCTTCAAAAGATATCCGTCCGTCCTGAGCTCCGCAAGAGCCTCCGACAAATAAAAATGCACCAGATTGTAAGGCTCAGCCTCGTCCGACACAACCAGTATTCCATTAATTTCTTCGCTGTCAGCGAATATCTCGCAGGTCTCATAAAACTCGTCCAGATCGCACTTAAAAAGCTCCGGCATCAGTCTTTTTCTGACGTTCTCATCAGGTATCATGCTCACATAGAGCGGATCCTTCTCAAAACATTTTATAAGAAGCTGTTCCAGCTTCGGAAAATCTTCCTTTTTCACTCGATACAACGTGTCACTTGTCATAAAGATTCCTCTTTTTTGTTTTCTTATTATTTCGCAGTAACATCTCAAAAATCTTCGATTTTTTCGATGTAGGGGCTGTCTGCACTGCATTAGTTCAGCTACGCTGAACTATTAATCTAACACTCATTATACCACTTTTTTAAAAAAAGTTCTACCTTTTCTCTTCAATATACAATTGTATTCTGTTCTGGATTGTGGCTGCAGTCTCATCAAGTCCTCTGTCCCCGGCGAAATACCCTCCTGCCTCCTCGTCAATTATCGTATAGATGTCGCTGTCGTAGTCCCTCCTGCCTACACAGTTGTCCAGAAGGTAATGTGTTCTCTCCCTTAATTGTTCAAACTCATCATCTCTGTCCTGCCCCTCCAACAGCTTTTTAAGTTTTGCGTCGACATATGAATTCATAATCGGAAACATGCCCGACATCTGAAAATCCTCGTCAAGCAGACTTCTTATAAACTCCCACGCCGCCTGCTTATTGGCTGACTGTGCGTTTATCGCAAGCCCGAAGAAGAATTGTACCTCAGCCACACCGCCCGATGACGGAATTCCAAGATATTTTATCTCACTGTCACCAAAGTAAAGTCTCCCGTTCCAGGTTATGCTGCCGCCATACTGGTCATATATAAGCACCTCGTCACGGTCAAGCATGCCGGATATGGACTGTTCTCCCTGTGTGCCTGCGGAAAGCTCATAGTCAATCTGTTCCGGAACCATCGAGACTATCTGAAGCATCGCTTTGAATTCATCAGTGTCAAAATGACATTCACCCGACTCCCTGTCATAAAAGGCTCCCATGGAATACCACATAAAGCGCTGCATCTCCCATTCACGTCCCAGATTAGCGACAGGCAATGCCTCCGGATATGCACTCATAATATTAAGCAGCTCCGTATAGCTCCACTCATCACAGTCATCAAATAGCGACGCCTTTCCGGCAAGAAACGTAAGCTGAGGCTCAAAGTACAGTGCATACAGCTTCCCGTCCGACTGCTCCATCTGGGTTAGAAGGTTAGGAATAAAATCCTCGCTGCTGACCTTTTCATCGTTGTCGATAAACTCATATAAATCAGCAACCACTCCCTTGTCCCCCAAGCTTGCAAGGTCAATTTTCTCATCGCCCTCAATTACATAGAATATGTCCGCTCCCTCACCCTTTAACAGGTCGTTGTAAAAGCTCTGTCTTGCCGCATCATAATCAGCGGCACCCTCTTGGTAATTCTTCACCTTCACATAATAATCCTGATTATATTTATTAAAATCCAGAATAGGCTGATAGATCGACGAGCTCATGGACAATGCCCCCAGCACAAGCTGTGTCCTCTCCTTCACCTGAGATACCGGCACTCCCGTAACCGTTGCAAGCTCACACTCCATGGACAAGCCCATATTTGCCCTGTTGGCTATATAAAAGCAGCCGTCCCTGCCAACGCTGAAGCTTGTATCAAAGCTTACATTTATTCCGTAGTCCCCCGGACAAAATAGCTTATTAAACATTTTCGTGTTTTCATCATATCTATATATATAATCTTTCCCATGAATATAAAAGCCCTCGGCTTCAATACTATTCATAGATGAATATATCGCTGAGTTGTTGCTGATATCATAGGGTACCTCAAGCCCTGCCCCGAACTCACCGCTATTCATATCAAGGCTGCACACCGCACCTTCAACCGTGAACGAAACACCACTCCTCAGACTGCAGACAAGATACCAGTTTCCTCCCTGTGTTGTTATCAGCTCCCTGGCTTCGCTCACCTTATCCGGAAGACTTATGCTTTTTACAAGCTCTCCCTCCCTGTCAAAGAGCAGAACGGCTCTCCCATAAATCACTGCCGTATTCCCATCGTCGTCCGAGACGACACTTTTTACAACTGCCTGTTCCGAACCCGTGCCTGCGCTGCCAGCCACACCTGAGAGGTCAATGTTTCCCGTATTTTCCCAGTCATCATCGTACATATACACCATACTGTCCGCCATCGAATACACCGCAAAACCATTTACCGAATTAAAATACATATAGCCTGTTTTTTCAGTACGCTTTACCTGCTGCTCCCCCGTAACAAGGTCGGTTATGAGGACAAGCTCTCCTCCCACTGACTTCTGCCATGTGCTGATTACGGCGTATGTCCTCCCCTCTTTGGCAAAATAAGCCGTACACTGTCCCGCCTCCTCGCCCTCAGCCAGCTCAGGCTCGAGCACCAGCTTTGTAAACTCCGGAATATAAACTAAATCATCATTACTGCCGGTCTCACTGCTCACCACTTCGCTGCGATTTCCAGTCTCTATGTTTTTATCTCCATTCCCACCCGAGCAAGCGGTGATAGCTGCCATGGCGAGCATAAGCAGCATTATAAGAAAAAAACGCTGGGGTTTTATATTATTTATTATATTCTTATTTTTAATGTTATTTGTTTTATTCATTAATACCCTCTCCAACTAATACAGACAGTTATGTATAACCTCCGTTATCTCCCTGACGTACTGCGTCGTGTTCCTTATATCCAGCACGAGATATTTCTGCTGGCGCTCACGCGCCTCTGTAAGCACTGACAGCTCATGCACCGTGTCGATATTTTCGCCGTCGGACACCAGCTTGTCGATAAGGCTTCTCACGACCTCATAGAGATTTTCGTGGTGGATTATCCTGCCGTAGCCCCATTTCAGTCTCTCGCGCGGCTGATTGAGCACATAGCCTGTAAAATACTCGTACACCGCTCTCTCGAATTTGAAGGCATACTGATTGTTGTCTATTCTGTAAATCCAGTTGAGGGCATTTTTTATCCTGATAAGCGGCTTGTCGGCGTCTTTTTCGGAGTTCAATGCATCTATCGCTTTCCCCAGAAATACCACATCGTTCATCGCGGTCTCATAAGGGAACAGCACATCGTCCTGCCAGTTTAATGTTACAAGTGTATCCTGTGCCAGTGCAAACGCCTTTAAAAGCTCTGCCTCTATGCGTGCATCGTCCTCATTCCTCGTCATTCTGCCTTCATTCTCTGTACCGTAGGTATCGTCACCGCCGGCAGGCATATCCTGCGGGTAATTTCTTCCCTCAATGACTGCATTGACGCGCTCCGCCTCCGCCTTCAGGTCGGTCACCGCCTGTATAAATTCGTCCGCCGTCTGCCTGTCCTCGCATATCTCCCTGTCAAATCTGTGTAAAAGCTCATCGGACAGGATTGTAAAATCCACAGGAGCAACATTCAGGTTATCAATCCTTACTAGGATATAGGCATAGAGCTTATGGTGGAAAAGATACACCTTCTCATCGTAAAACTCGTCACTGTCATACTGTGAATGATAGTGCGACTCCATAAACTTGCCGCCCGCAAACTCGTTCACGGTCGACGGTATACCCGATATGGCAACCGAGAAATCGTCTGACCACGTCTGAATAGGCGCCTTGGTTCCCACACCGTCAGGGTATGCCTCATGTAAATCTCCCGGATATTCCTTCAATATTTTTCTGAAAAAATTCCTGTACTCGTAGGTCGAGCGCACATAGTCCTTATTTCCGTGTGCAAACGCCGGAAGCTCGAAATTAAGGTCTGCTATAACCTTCCCCTTCCACTCAGGGTGCACGGTAAACACCTCCTCGTAGGCTCCCGTCGACCAGTCGTACTTGGAATTGATAACACCCCATTCCTCAGCCGCCATGGCACACAAAATTATGGTATTGTGCGGCTTATAACCGCTCTTTACGAGCATGCGCCCTATCTCAATCAACATGCTGACAGCAGTATTGTCGTCCTGAAAGCCGGAAAAATACGAGTCATAGTGACCTGACAGCAGTATCATTCTGTCAGGATTTTCACCTGGAATTTCGCCGACGATGTTATATGAGCTCGCCCCGGGCATTACCTTGGTGTACGCGTCAAAAAGCACCGTACACTCCCTCGCTTGTGCCCCTTTATTCTCCAAAACCATACATTTTTTTATAAAATCCGCATCGGCGCGTGAGATTGAGAACGCCGGTGCGTCGCTAGGTCCTGCAATATCCTGCGCGTTTAACGCATTCTCGGCAACCTCACCGTAGCCGCCCGCCTGAACGGCGATAAAGCCCTTCGCCCCCTTCAGCTTAGCCTGATAGACCGGGAAATTAATCCACCACTCCTCGCGCTGATTGATTTCCGCCATGACAAGCTTGCCCTCGACGGATATTCCGAGACGCTCCAGCTCCTCGTAGTCCTCGAGCGTTCCCTTTCCGGCGTCCACAATCTGCACACTCTCATACCCGTCCGTCACGAAATTCGTCTGGTAAGCTCCCAACTGAAGCTCCCGCTCCACGTCCCCGTACCCTGCCTTTATGACCGCGCGCTTAAACTCCCACGAGTCCACGTCGACCCTGTCCTTGCGGACATTGGCAAAGCCCGCCTCCACCATTCTGTTAAAGATGAGCTCCCCCGCCTCATGCTCCGCCTCGGAGCCTGCGCTTCTGTAGCCAAGCACCGGATTGCTCCTTATGTTCTCAAGCTCCTTCGCCAGATTGTAGGAATACCTCACATCTGCGCTGTCCAATATATTCTTAATACATTCCTCACTCAAGCTGTCCATATATCTACCTCTCTCTGCCAAGTCTATTACACTATGTCTGCATTATAACACTGTGAAAAATATTTTGCTACTTATGAAGCTCGCCACCTACTACGTCCTCACCCCACCACCATAAGTATCCTTAGCTCAAACCACCCGTCCTTGGCGTTCACGGTCACGGAGCCATTATACTTTTCCACGATTTTCCGTATGCTCTTCATCCCGTACCCATGGAGGCGCTTGTCCTGCTTGGTGGTCTTAGGCATTCCGTTCTCGAACTCTAACTCACCTTCGTAGCAGTTCTCCACCTTGATGCGTAGAAAATTCTTCTGCCTTGAGACCGATACATGGATAAGGTGCTTCTGCGGGTCGCCTATCTTGTTTACGCTCTCGATTGCGTTGTCGAGCGCGTTTCCGAACAAGACACTTATATCCATCGGCTGCATGAATTCCAGCTCCTTTCCATCTGCCACGCAGGTGAGGCTTATGCCGTGGTTCTGGCACTGTATCGTCTTGGCTGTGAGAATTGTGTCGAGTATGCGGTTTCCGGTCTTGTTCTGCGCCTCATAGCATTTAATGTCGCGCTCCATCTGGTCAAGGTACGCCTCCTTTTCCTCCTCGTTTACGGCGGCGCGCAGCGTGGCAATTTGATGCTTTAAGTCGTGATACTTCTGGTTTACAAGTGCCACGCTCTCCTCGGACAGCTTATAATTTTCATACTGCATGCGGAGCGTATTGGACAAAAATTCGTTTTCCAGCTTCATCTTGACCTCCTGAAGCTGCATATGATACGCGAAAAGAATACCCACGCCTCCCAGGTCAACAAGGGTTCTTATGATAAATATTTCTCCCGGAAGCTGCCCGCTGAACGGCGTGTTCTCAAAAATGTAGCTCATATTGCTCATCATATACATCAGCAAACCTATAAATATGCATATACGCAAATCCCTCCTGCCAATGTTCAGGGTGGCGTTCTCACTGCGATAGCTCCTCTCAAGAAAATACATCGTCACATACACCGTTCCATACGAGCAGACGACAAAAAGCGTGCTCCAGAGCAGATTTAACTCCACATTCCAGTTGTTCAGCCCATAATAAAAAAGCTGCCAGTTTAACGATGCCGCCAGCTCTCCCAGAATAAATGCGCGTATGCAGAAATACGCTGCCTTCCTCCAATCCATCTTACAGCAAAGGTATATAGACAGCCATATAAGAAATATCTCGACCGCCATGCACGGTATGAAAAATATCACATTAATCTGATCGGTGAGGCATATAAACGCGGTGAGCACGACAAATATCGCAGCTAATATCCCCACCTGCTGTTTCTTACCTCTCCGCTTTACATTCATGCTTATATAGAGACAACTGCTGATAAAATAGGCAAAAGAGTAATATATGCCCGGGGTGTTTGTGAGATTGACTGCTTCCTTTGGCATCATTTGCTCACCTCACTCATGTAATTGTTGAGCGCGTCGAGCAGTGCCTTCTTCTTCGCGCGGCTTACCTGTATCCACACATTTCCCACATTTACGTCATAGTCCTGCACAGTTTCCACATACTCGAGGTTAACAATATAGCACTTGTTGCAGCGGAAAAAGTTCATGCCCTTTAACGCGTCCTCGACCTCGGTGAGTGAACCCTTCGTCCTGAAATCAGCGTCCTGCGTATGGTAGACAAGGTCATGGTCCTGCACCTCAATGTAGGTGAGCTTGGACACATCGAACTTCTTCACGCCGCCCTTTATCGGAACCGTGATATACTTTTTCGTCCTGTGCTTCATTCTCGACAGCGCGCGGTCTATCTTCTGCGAAAAGGCGTAGTAGCTCACGGGCTTTAGCACATAGTCGAGAGCGTCGACGGTATACCCCTTCATAACATACTGGGGCATATTTGTGATAAATATAATCACGACCTCCGAGTCGTACTCCCTGATGTGCTCCGCCGCGGTCATACCGTCCATAAATGTCATCTCAATGTCCATCAGTATGATGTCATAGACCGCCTTGTAGTTCTCCACAATCTCGTCCCCGTCAGAAAAAACGGATATGCTGAACTTCTCCCCGCTCTCCTTCTCATACCTTTTAAGATATTCAGTTAATTCCTTCTGATAGTTCTCATCATCTTCAACCAATACAATTCGTATCATATTTATACTCCTGCATACTGCAAGCATTTTTCCTATTATATAAAAATCAGGGTACCAAAGCCATATTTTCATACAGCAACAATACCCTGATTATATCAAAATAATTCTTATGTTAAAAGCCCTTAGGCATTTTTTCTGCTCTCTATTTCCTTCTGCTCCTGCGGAAGCTTTTTCTCGATTGTGAAGAAGAAAATGAGCACCGCACATATCACATACGCTATGGTCTCAACCCAGATATAGCTCACCGAGATTGCGTTCTGTGCAGCCTGTGTCTGTCCGAGAACTCCGAGCGCAACATTGGCATTCTGGTTGTAACCGCTGCCCTTTAAAAGAGCGCTGAAGATTGCGTTGCATATCGGCGTTCCCGCAACCATGATGGAGCTGTAAATCGACATCGTAAGTCCGTCGGTACGGATATGGCTCTTATACTCTATGTGGTCTATGACATCGGCGAGCAGCGCAAGTATCATATAACATGCAGGCGCAGAGCCGAGACACTTGAGGGCAACACCGATGGCTACCGGAACAATATTTCCGTTGCCTATGATTGCTATTACTCCGCCGACTGCACCGAGAAGCATGCCGAGCATACAGATAATTCTCTTTCCGTATTTATTGCACAGTGGAATGACCACAACTGCCGCAGCAGCCATAGGAATGGCACCCATTATGGATAAAAGTGACTGCGATGCGCCCCATGCGTCCACACTGCCCGTGTAGGAATTGTCGAGCACCCACTTACAGTAGTAGGACATTGAACCGTTCTTGATTGCACCGCTCCACTGAAATCCTATGTAGAACAGCATCACTATCCACCAGGTCTTTTCGCTCACAACCGCCTTTAGCTGTCTGCCAAGCGACGGTGCATGAGCCGTGCCGTTCTCCTGCTCCTTTGCAGCGTTTGTAAGCTCCTCCGTCACACGCTCCCTGGTGAACATAAACTGTAAAAATATCGTTAATGCCGCAAATATGGCTATCGCGAGCATTGCCACGAACCAAAGGTGCTGGTTTTCCTTGAGCACAAATGACACAAGAATAGGAAACACCATGGAACCTGCTCCCATAACTCCAAGTCCTGCCACATTGGTGAAGGACGCGAGCACACCGCGCTGCTTGCTGTTTCTTGTCGACAGCGGGATGAGCGTCGAGTTCGCTGTATTGTATATCGGATAGGCAACCGCATAGAAGAGGTTGTAGGCTATCGCAATCCACACCATCTTAGCCGTTCCCTCAAAAGGAACGATGAACATGAGGACACTCGCCACAGACATCGTAAATGCCGAGAGAAGTATCCACGGTCTTGCCTTTCCCGCCATCGTTTTGGTCCGCTCAATGAGTTGTCCGACAACAAGGTTTGCCACCACGATAAGTATTGTGGATATAAGCTGCAAAGTCGTGAGAAAGGTCAGATTCATCTTCAGGACATCGGTAAAATAATTCTGCAAAATGCTTGTAAAGATACCCGATGAAAGCAGGGCTCCAAACGGCCCTATAAAATATCCAAGAAGCATCTCCGGAACCTTCACATTGTCCGACTTTACCCGCGTGCGTAAGAACGGATTGCTCCAAATTGATTTTTTGTTATCGCTCATACTAAACCTCTTTTCTAACTAATCTAATCGTACACTTCTGTCGTAGCTTCCGCTCGTCAGACGCTCCGCGATTTTGTCGGGAAGCTCAAGACTACACTCCGTTCCGACCGGAACGTGGACATGTATAGTAAACGTGCCGTCCTCAAACTTCCAGTCAGAAACTATTTCACCGTAAGGTGTCTCAATACTTCCTCTTGCCGAGCTTAACTGTTCGGTCATAACCGGCTTAATCTTAAAATGCCTGTAACCCGGCTCTGTCATCTCAATTCCCGCAATCCTGCGGTACATGAAGTCTCCGACCGCTCCGCTGGCATAGTGGTTGTAGGAAATCATCATGTCCGTGCCGTCATCACCGATAGGGCACTCGCCGTTCTCGTCAAGTCCGTCCCAGCGCTCCCATATGGTGGTTGCCCCCTGCTTTACCTCGTAAAGCCACGACGGGCATTTCTCGTTAAAGAGCATCTTGTATGCCACATCAGCCCTTCCGTTGTCAGCCAATGCAAAGAGAATGTATGGCGTTCCCGGAAAACCTGTACCTATGCAGTAGTTATTCTTCTGCACAAGCTTCACAAGATTGTCGACCGCATTTTCCTTCTCTTTTCCGCCAAAAATTCCAAAATAGAGCGGAAGCACATACGCCGTCTGGAACTCCTCGTTAAGCTTTCCATTGCCGTCTGTGAGAATATCTCGGTACGCCTTTGCTGCCCGCTCGCTCACCTGTCTATAGGTTTTCTCGTCCTCATTCTTTCCGAGGATTGCCGCTATATCTGCCAACAGCCCGCTCGTGTTCTTGAGGCTTGCCGTGGCTGTCCACTTGCTTCTCTTCTGCCACTGCGCCATATGCGGCACATCGGGAGCCACCCAGTCGCCAAAATGCAGCACGGAAGGTGTGTTCCACAGATACCTGTGCTTTCCGAAGCTTAACAGTCCCGCCCAGAAACGGCACGCATCGACATACTTTTTCATCATGGCATAGCAGTTCTCAAGCACCTTTTTGTCGCCCTTTGCCTGATATTCAGCCCACGGCACCATGACACAGGCATCTCCCCAGAACTCGATAGCCATTGTCGGCATTGTAGCCGGGAAGCCGTAGCCCTGAGCCGGAACGGTATTTGGAATACCACCTGTTCTTAGCTGCTCAACCCTCATATCTGCGAGCCATTTGTCAAAAAATCTGCTCATGTTAAAATTATAGCAGGCCGTAGGTGCAAACACCGCAATGTCACCCGTCCAGCCCATCCGCTCGTCTCGTTGAGGACAGTCGGTCGGAATATCCATGAGGTTAGACTTAGCACTCCACAGAATATTTTCCTGCAGGCGGTTTAGCTTATCCAACGAGCAGGAGAAGCTTCCGACACGCTCGATATCCGAATAGAGCGCGTAGGCTGTCACCTGCACATTCTCCGCGGCAATTCCGTCTATACAGATATAACGAAAGCCCATGTAGGTGAGCCTCGGCATGTAGGTCTGTTCGCCGCCCTCGCATATATACACCGCCGTCGCCTTGGCAGTTCTTAAAAAAGCAGTGTTCAGTGTACCATCCGGCTTTAATATCTCCGCGTGGCGCACCGTCACCTTCTGACCTCTTTTTCCTCTGAGCTTCAACTGTACGACACCCGCAAAGTTCTGACCGAAGTCGTACACAATTCCTTCCTTGGTCTCACTGCACGCCGTCGGAACCATTCTCTCGTGTGCGCGCACAGGAACTCCCGTCGCCGCAAATATTTCAGGCTGCACGCGCAGCTTCTCCAACGTCGCCTTATGAAAATCTATATCGCTAAGCCGAACCGTCGCATCATAGCTCTCACCGTCGTAGAAATCCGCTGCCCTGTAGCTGCCGCGCATTGTCACGTCCCAGTCGGTATCCGATCCCATAAGCTGTACCGAGCCGTCCTCATACTCAAGCCTCAGCTCTAGAAGCAGTGCCTGTCTGTCCGCCGTAATTCGGTTCTTTCTGGTAAACACAAACGAGCCCACAGCCCAGCCTCCGCCTACGGTCACTACAAGCTCATTCTCCTTTTTAAGGCTGTCCGTCACATCATAAGTCTGGTATTGCAGTCTTGATTTGTAGGAGGTAAAGCCCGGCGCAAAGAACTCATCACCGACCTTGCATCCATTCAGTGAGAGCTCATATATACCCATCGCCGTCGCGTATATTCTTGCGGATTTTACCTTTTTTTCAGTGGCAAAACGCTTACGGAATGTCATCGGAACGGGCGACACCTTCTTTTCCGTAAAATGATAATCACCGTCTGTTATCCACTTGGCAGTCCAAGGCTCACTCAATCTTCCCGTCTCGAAGGTAAGCTCTGCCTGTGCATTCTCACCCACATCATCCCACACGGTAAGCTCTGCCTTATAAGTGCTGTATGGCTCTAACGGCTTGCCGTCATACTCGAGCGCAATCTGCTCCGTGGTCGTCCTTTCCCAGTCGCCGACACGGATAACTGCTCTTTTAAGCTCTGCCCCCTGTCTGTCGCTGTCCAGCGAAAAGGAAAACGAAGGAGCCGCTTTATCCGTGACACAGCCCGCCGCCATATTCTCGCATGTAAATCTTCTGACCTTTAACATCTGCTCCTCCTTATCTGACCGGAAGCTCTATGAAATGCTCTCCCGTCTCGTCCGTGACAGCAACCTTCACGCTGCCGCCGTCTCCTGCCCTCACCACCGCAAGAGCCTCTCCGTAGTAAGTTTTTGTCGTGTTCTTCCAATATCCGCTCTCATTGTACGAGCATGCATTTCCGAAGCCCTCAAGTGTTCCGTTTTCCACCTTGATTGCTATGTTATGCTTCTCCATCGGCTTTAATATTCCGGCTTCGTCCGTGTATGAAAGTCTGATATAACCGAGTTCCTTCTTATTTAATAAAGCCTTCTCCGGCTTAATCGTGAGAACCGTGTTTTGCGATGCCGTCCTCAACGTACAACTTCCGATTTTTGCACCGCGCGCATTGTAAGAGACTGCCGTGAGCTCACCGTTCTCATAAGGAACCTTGAAGCTTGTATTGCAGCAGTCCTTTAAGGTCTTTCTTCCCACGCTCCTGCCGTTTAAGAAAAGTTCAACCTCGGCCGCCCTCGCATACACCTCGACAACCGCGCTCATTCCCTCACAGCCGCGCCAGCTCCAGCTCTCCATGGCATCGGTCATCTTCCACGCCGACGGCGAGTGCCTGCCGCGCTGATATACAGGCTTTACAGCTATAAACGGCCCCTGCTCCTTCTCAAGTGCAACCTTCGTGTATGCAGCTTCGCCGTTTGCAAAGCCGAGAATATTTATCCGGCCGCTTCCAGCCGTGAGCCAGCCACATTCTCTGCCGGCCGCCGGTGCGTAGTCCTCATACTCCCACGCGCCTATTCCGGCTTCACCGATGTAGTCCATGCCTGCCCACACAAAATCTCCGACAATCCTCTTCTCGCGCTTTGCCAGCTCATAGAAGCTGTAGGCATCCTTGCAGAAGGTCTCGCTTCCGAGAATAAGCCTGTCAGGATATTTCTTTAAATCATGCTTATATCGCAATATTCCGTAATTATATCCCGCGATATCCATATTGGCGTAGGCATCTCTTGTCTTTACATCGCAGCCATGCAATGTCGCCCCAAGCTTCATGGCCTTATCGCCCAAAAGTCCGGCAAGCGTGTTGTAAAACTCGCTTCCGACTGTCTTTTTCTTCTTACTGTCCGACTGCTCAGCAGCTTTCTTAGCCTTCTCATCGCTGTACACGCCAAAGCCCATCGAATACAGGAAATTGAAGAATATATTTATTCCGCAGGTCACCGGTCTGGTCTTATCAAGCTTGTGCAGATATCTTGTCATCTGCCCGGTCAGCCTGATGCCTTCCCTCTGCCCCGTCTCGGCAACTTCATTGCCGGTCGAGTACATGATGACACTCGGGTGATTGTAGTCCTTCTCAACCATATCCCTCAAATCCTGCTGCCACCAGTCCTTCATATACGAGGCGTAATCATACTCGTTCTTGTGAATGTACCACATATCCGTGTACTCGTCCATGACAAGCATACCCAGCCTGTCGCAGACATCTAAAAGTGCCTTTGAACACGGATTGTGTGCACATCTTACCGCATTGTAGCCTGTCTCCTTGAGAATTTTTATCTTTCTCTCCTCAGCCTCCGGGAAAGCACAGGCTCCGAGCACACCGTTGTCGTGATGTATGCATGCACCCTTTAAAATAACGTGCTCACCGTTTATCGCAATTCCGTTGTCCGTCGTCCAGGTGAGTGTCCTCACACCGAAGCGCTCGCGCACCTCATCCTCACCGCAGCGCACGATGCAGGTATATAGCTGCGGAGTATCAACACTCCACAGGGCGGGATTTGCCAGCTTTACCTTGCGTGTTCTGATAAGTGAACCATTCTCTGCTGAAGCCTTTTCTTCTGCAGACCTGTCACTGCCGGTATTACTGTGTGAATTTTCCTCACTATTATAAAGCAGTTTTCCACTGTATACCTGCTCGCCGCGCGGGTCCTCAATGGATATCTCTATCTGTTCCACACCGACAGCATTGACCTTAATTCCGATGTACGCGGTATCACTTTTTTGGTCATACTCAAGTGTTCTTATTTTTACTCCGTTTATATCGACAAAGTTTTCCTTTCCGATATACAGCCACACAGGTCTGTAGATGCCCGAGCCCGTATACCACCGGCTGTTCGGCTGGTCGGAGTTGTGTGTGATTACGCAGATTTCATTTTCCTCACCATAATTTACCATCTTGGAGATATCAACATAAAAGTTCGTGTAGCCGTATGGTCTGAACGCTGCCTTTTGTCCGTTCACATACACCTCTGCGTTGTGATATACGCCCTCAAATTCCAGCACAAGCCTGCTGCCCTCATATTCTGCCGGAGCGTCGAAGTTTTTCCAATAGACATAATCACAGCCCTCAAACCAGCCGATATTGTGGCGACCCCTGCTGTCCATTGAGCGCATCTCATGGCACATCGCATCATGCGGCAATGTTATTTTCTTTCCCTCTTCATTGACATCAAGATGTCTGTAATACCAGTTTTCGTTAAAATCTGATTTTCTCATCTATATCCATTCCTCCGTTTACGCGGCTGCAAAATATTGTTACTCATAAATATGGTGTATAATCGAATAGTCCTCCCGAAGCTGCCTGCCCCGGGAGGAATTATCATCACTGTGCCTTCTGTGTTTTCTTCATGCTGAAAAATGCTGCTGTCATCGCAACCACCGCTGTCACACCGAGCAGCACGATATTGGCTATTGTGCCATGTGCCGATGACATGTTCTCTGCGGTCTGTACCTCGTGGAGAACCTCCTCATTGGAGAAGTAGATAAATGCGAAGCCCTGTACCCTGCTTGAAATAAGCTTCATAAGCGCTGCTATGAAGAATACAGGCGTGCCTATTCTCAAGACATCGGATACTATTGTCAAAACCTTATCAACAGCCCCTTTAAGTGAAAACTGTGATATTACAAGAATTACTGCGAGAAAAACAATTCCGAATACATTGTACATAACTGCCTCAGGCACCGTAGCATTTTCAAAGTATCCTGCGCTGTTTATATTCACATTATATACAATAATGGCAACTATCGACAGAACAAAAGCGACAAATGTGATACCGCTTCCTGCGGTCTGTTTTTTCATAAAATTCATCTTTTATTCCTCCTCTTTCTTCTTTTCAGGCATGAGAGAGAATACAAGCCATGCAAGCACGCATACTCCTGTAGCCACACCGCTCACCGTGCGTGCTGCCTTGAGCGCCTTATCCCACCATGTATCAACTCTCACTGTGGAAACATTCATTACCGCGCTGTTAGCAAATGTATATAACTGATACTTGAGGTTCTCACGAGCCTGATTTACAAGTGTTGCATCATTCTTTACAGAAGCCTCTGAAATATAAGCCCATGTAGCATCTACACCGCCGTCACCGAGATTGATATGGTTATCATTTCCGCCGAAATCAGCTACCTGTGTTACTGTTGCCATAATCATCGACTCAGGTGTGAAGTAGTATGAATTGTTCATCATATCCGTTGAAATAACACCTGTGTAGCCCCACTCATCACGAAGAATTGTCTTTAACATGCCTACATGATGTGATGCGTTGGTTGCACCGATACGGTTGAATGCCACCATCACTGCCATAGCCTGTGCGTCCTCGAGTGCGCCCTGGAAACCTCTAAGGTCGGTCTCACGCATCTTCTGCTCGTTCATGTATGCGGCAACTCCGTTACGGTTGTGCTCCTGGTCATTGAAGCCGATATGCTTTGCACCGTTTAAGATACCCTTCTCGTTGCAGCCCTTGATGATGCCGTAACCAATTCTGTTGGTGAGCATCGGATCCTCTGAGATGTACTCATAGTTACGTCCGTTGTAAGGTGTTCTTCTGAGCGTAAGACCTGTGCCCCACACATCGTATCTCTCAAGCCAGATTCCTGAGTTACCCTCGACAAGACCCCACTCATAAGCGAGCTCAGGGTTGAAGGAGGAACCTAAGAGTGTCTGTGAATTTACATTGAAACGATATGTCTTTCCGGTAGCTTCATCAGTATATGTCGATGTAAAACCATTTACACCTTCGTTCTGTAATACGACAGGGTTGTCAACATTCGTGAGGACATCACTCTGGCTTCCGCCGTGGATAACCGCACCGACTGCCTCGTCGATGGTGATTGATGATACAAGCTTATCCCAATATGGGTCATTTATGCTGCTGAGCTGTTCGTACTGAATATCCTCAGTGCTGAACCTTACGCCGTTATCCTTGCCCTCCTCGGCAGGGTTGTCTGTCTGTATTGTATACTGCATTCCGCGAAGCGCTGAAATCCACTCGTCCTTCTTAGGGCTGTCAGCTATCGTCACAGTCACGTCCTTATTGTAGTTGATTGGATATGTAGCATCCCAATCCTGTCTTGAAAGATATGTAACCGTGTCCTCGCCCGTCCAGTAGTTCAGATCCGCATCATCTGCAACATTTGTAACAACCGTGTCATGTGAAATTGCAAAGGTTGAAGTGTCGAGTGACTTATTTCCATTCCATACAACTGCCGTTCCGACTGCCTGAGCGTCCATGCCGTCCGTAACCGTCTTACCCATTGCGCCGAGTACATTGTTGACTGCCTCATGTGAGCCTGCTGCCGCCGTGAAGTAATAGTCACCGTCATCTAAAATATATGTCTTTGCGTTCGTGTAGTCATAGCTTGCAAGGTACTTGGTAGGAACCGTTATGGTTACTTCCTTTGTCTGACCTGCCGGAACATCTACCTTGGCTGAGTTGAGGAACATGATTGCCGACTTCTCAACACTGTTAGCCTTGTCGTAGTCCGTGTATGGCTGCTGCACATACAACTGTGCAAGGAACTTTCCGTCCCGGCTGCTCTTGTTCTTTACCTCGATAACCGCTGTGATATTTCCCTCGGAGGTCTTATCAACCGTCACACTCTTAACATTCTGCTCATAGTCGAGATATGAAATGGTATGACCGAACGGATAAATTACCTCGTCATTGTAATTCCAGGTGCTTCCCTGTGTTGCGCCATTTGATGAGTCGGCGTTCGATGACGGATTTACAATGGAATCAAAATATCTTGTCTCAAAATACTTGTATCCCACATAGATGCCCTCAGCCTCGACAATGTACTGTCCTGCGCTGTAGGTTGCATCTCCGCCTCCGAAGGAGCTTGCGCTGCTTACATTTGATATATCGGTCTTAGGATAACGTGGGTCATATCCGTTCTCTGCGTTAGCTGCCACGATATCTGCGTCTGCATAATAGTCACCGCCAAAGTTCTGTACTGCCGGGATTGAATTATTGTCAACAACATAAGTGTCCGTGAGAGCACCTGTTGCATTCACCTTACCTGTGAGAACATTCACAATACCTGTGCACTGGTAATCGTTGATACAGCCGATGTATGCGATACCGTCAACCTCATGTGCACCACCATCAGCTATCTCGGCGATTCCCATCGTATTTCCTGTGTTTAACAAAACAACAACCTTAGAGCAGGTCTCCTTGGCTGCATCGATTACTGCGAGCTCGTCCTCGGACAACTCAAGCGGGTCTTTTCCCGTACTCTCGCCTGCCGCATTGACTGCCGAGCCCTGTGCATAGGTGTTGGACTCTCCGCCCGGGCGTGCAAAAACACATACCGCCGTGGTGTTGTCCTTATCTATGGAAGATTTCCAGTCAGCAGGTGCACCTAACTCCGTAAATCTGTCAGGTGAGATTTCATTGATTACAAAATCCTGCATGTCGCCAACCGAGGTCGTATAAATATTGTCATAGCCTGTCACAATGCTGACCGCGCCTGTCCAACGATTGGTCTGCTCAACATCGTGTGGATTGAGGATATTCTTCATATAGATATCCTCCATTGTGCTGTTTACCGTAAGACCTGCATCCTTGAAAGCCTGAACAAGGTCTACCGCGTCCTCATTGCCCGCGCGGAGGTCTCCGCTGTTGTACGGGTACGGCGCATAGGCTGCCATTCCGAAAAGTGCTACATTTGTTGTAGTAGCAAACGGGAACACATTGTTGTCATTCTTCATTATGACTGTTCCCTCTTCACCTTCCTTGATGGCAACATTCTTTGCCGCCTGCGCCATCTCCTCGATGGTGCCGTAATCGCTCACAAATCTTGCCGTGCTTGCGTCTGTAGAGGTTACATAGCTGGTAGTTCCGAGCTGTTCGTCCAGATTTTTTCTGTAAGACTCTGCAATAGTGCTTCCGAGCATGGAAAGTGCGAGCACGGAGGCTGTAATCGATGATACGCCTCGCATCATATTTGACATTTTCTTTGTCTTCATTTTGCATCCTCCCTTTGTATATAGTTAATACCTTTGATGGTGTTATCTTAACATTTTTTAACACTTATGACATAATTCTGACGTGAACGGTACATTTTCGAACGCAATCCGTCAAAAAGCAATTGATATAAGATTATTTTTTCGTCAAATTTACCATATTTCCTCCGACATGCCGCAGTCCGCGCTCAAACCGTCTGTCCTTACTCCTGTTTGAGAAAAATCCGCCTATGATTTTTCCAAGTCCCTTAAAGAAATGCCCGTTTACAATCATTGTTATTCCGTGAACCATCTCCATGCCGACCATGCCGTTCGTCATCTTGGCGATAGCACGAAACGGCATATTGTAGATAAAAAGGACATTCAGGTCCGGTCTGCCAAGCTGCTCGCTCTTCTTCTTTTTGTCGGTGAACACCTTGTAAACGAGCCTTGCAAGACGGCTCTTGGCGTAGTACATCTGACAGATGGCATCGTTCACGCCAAGCTGACCGCTCCATTCGCCGCTTGGGATTTTGCGCCCTAAAAGTGTCTCGAACTCGGCATCGGATATCTTCTGCACAAGCCCCGTATAGTAATATGGAAGAAGCGCAGGATTATAAGGCATGCCGGTATTGTTTCCCATCCGCTCTATCGTACCCGTAAGCTGAATGTCGGCGACGCTTGAGCCTATAAGTATCCTGTAAGTTCCCGTCTCAACCTCCCACCTGTCAGTCTTTACATTCCAATAGCGGAAGGTCTTGTCATCGAAAGGAATTTTTACTTTTTTGCTCTCCCCTGCCTTTAAAAATACCTTTGCAAAGCCCTTGAGCTCCTTCTCAGGGCGGAACACGATGGCATTTGGAAGTCCTACATACATCTGGACGACCTCAGCTCCGTCCCTGTCCCCCGTGTTGGTCACAGTAAGCTCAACTCCTTTCTCTCCCATCTTCAAATCAGAATATGTGAACTCGGTGTACGAAAGTCCGAAGCCGAACGGATACTGCACGCGTACCCTCGACGTGTCATAGTATCTGTAGCCCACAAAGATGCTCTCCCTGTACTCCGAGTTTCTCTCACTGCTCGGATAGTATCTAAAGCACGGCGTGTTCTCATAGGCGATAGGATATGTCTCAGCGAGCCTTCCCGACGGATTGACTGCCCCGGTCAGAATATCAAGTGTGGCTCCCGCCCCCGCCTGGCCGTTGAGATATCCATGCAGAATTGCCTTACAACAGGACTGCCATGGCATCTCCATAGCCGAACCGGCACTCAGTATTCCCACCACATTTTCATTCACCCTGCTGATATCCTGCAAAAGCTCTATCTGGTTCTGCGGTATTCTCATATGCGTCCTGTCAAGCCCCTCCGACTCGCTTATCTCATTGAGTCCGAAGCAGAACAGGACAATATCTGCCTTCTGTGCGAGGTCGAGCGCAGCCTTCTTCTCCGCCTCGTCCACATCGCCGTCGCGCTTATAGCCTTTGGTCATTCCGACTATGTTGAGCTTGTATTCCCTAGCAATTCCTGCAACAGCCTCGACCTTGGTGGGATTGACCATCGAGGAGCCCGCCCCCTGATATCTCGGCACAAACGCAAAATCACCTATAATGGCAAGCTTCTTATTCTTATCCAGCGGAAGAATTGACCCCTCATTTTTTAAGAGCACCATGCTCTCAGCCGCCGCCCTTCTTGCAAGCCTGTGGTGCGCCTCCCTGTCAAAGCTGCCCGCCTGCCTGTGTTCCCACGGCTGGGCTTCCTTCGACTGAACTTTGATTTTATCCTGTGACGAATTTGCGGATTTCCTATCAGCAAGCTCCATGATCACGCCCAGCAGCTCTGCGACTCTCTCATCAAGCTTCTGCTCCGGCAGCCTGCCGTCCTTCACAGCCCTCACAATCTCCCTCGCGGAGCCGTAGCCGCAGTTAGGCATCTCGAGGTTGGCACCTGCCTCCACAGCCTTTACCGGGTCATTGTTTCCGCCCCAGTCAGAGACCACCATGCCGTCAAAGCCCCACTCATCGCGGAGAATATCCGTGAGCAGATGCTTGTTCTCGTTGGCATAGGTTCCGTTGATGCGGTTGTAGCTGCTCATAATCGCCTTGCTCTTTCCCTCTTTTACGGCAATCTCAAAGCCCGTGAGATAAATCTCCCTGAGAGTTCTCTCGTCAACCACGGCGTCCATAGCCATTCTTCTGAGCTCCTGGCTGTTCACCGCAAAGTGCTTCGGGCATGCCGCAACGCCCTTACTCTGTATTCCTCTTATATATGCCGCCGCCATCTTTCCCGAGAGATACGGGTCCTCCGAAAAATACTCGAAATTTCTTCCGCACAGCGGGCTTCTCTTGATGTTGAGTCCCGGTCCGAGCAGAACATCAACGTCCATGCTCGCAGCCTCCTCGCCGAGTGCCTCACCGAGTTCCTCGCCGAGCTTCTCGTCCCAACTGTTGGCTATCGTCGCCGCCGTCGGAAAACAGGTCGCTTCGAGCGAGGCGTTGAGTCCGAGATGGTCTCCCGCCCCAGCCTGCTTTCTTAGTCCGTGAGGACCGTCCGAGAGAAAAATAGACGGAATTGAGAGCCTCTCGTTCTCCCTTGTCTGCCAGACAGTCCTGCCGCCGAGAAGGGCGGCTTTTTCCTCTAATGTCATCTTCTGTAACTGTGCGCGTATCTCATTTTTATCCATGGGAACCTCCAATATGTACAATATTAAATAGAATGACGGTGTCAAAACATGCCAATCTAATCCGTGGAGTGTATAACGTGTCAGATTTATGCATATCAACTCCGGTTGCTCGAATCAAGGTGTTCTAAGGACTCTGATAAAGCTTTCTACACATGCGCCACCGAAGCAAAGCATAATTCTATGTATTCGTTGCTTCTAAAGCAGCATCCATGCTGCTTTTGGCTGGTTTTTGTGCAGAGTCCTAAGAACAACTAAGCTTCTCTCAAAAGCCGCGATATGCATAAATCTGACACGTTATACACAATTAAAGCTATAGGCATGTTTTGACACCCTAAACGGAATAGCTGTTTGCAATACTCAGTGTATCGACCACACATGTTGTAATATTTTTACAATATTTTCTAACTGTTTAATCTCGAAACGGCGTTTCACAACAAGCTATAATTATTAAAATCAAAAAAACAGGCATGACAATCCACACTACAAATTTATACTATGTATAACCATGTTCTGAGTTCTTTGTTATATTAGCACATCATTGCTTCCCGCGCGCTTTGTGGCATGAGATGCGGGGATATGGCATGAAATGCAGGGGGATAATATTGATTGTCTTATAAGTAAGTGCGAAATGCAGTGTAAAACCGCCTGGGAACACGAGCTTTGCTTAATGGCTACCGCTTAGAAGTTTGATACATATTATCAGGCGGTAATATATAACTGAAATACGGAAAAATAGAATATTTTTTACCGCTGCTGTGTGAAACCAGCCCAGTCAGGCGGTAATTGTTTTCTGAACAACGCCACTATATCGCGGGTAAATAAGCTGTAGAAAATTGATGGGCAGTCAGCGCTGCCCATCGGGTATGAGTATTGTCAGATAGAACCAGTCGTTCTGCTGTCCGAAATCGACTGCGCCGCCATATTTTTCTGCGGTGGCGCGGATACTTGACAAACCGAAGCCGTGATTGTTCTTATCGGCTTTTGTTGTCTTTATGAGAGACCTTTCGTCCTTCTGTATCAGGATGTCGCAGTAGTTCTCAACCTTGATAAAAACAAAATTTTTTCTGGAGAATACGGTCACATGGATAAGTCTTTTCTCCGGCTCGGGTATCAGCGCCACATGCTCGATGGCATTGTCGAGCGCGTTGCCGAATATGGAGCAGATGTCCGTCACATGCATAAAATCAAGGAGATTTCCATCAGCCACACAGGTGATGCTTATGTTATTTTTGCGGCAGTGGAATATCTTGGCGGCGAGTATGGTGTCGAGCACCTGATTGCCCGTCCTCTGCATGTTTCCGAAGGTGCTGACTTCCTCCTCCATGGCATCGAGCCACTTCTTTCTCTTTTCCTCGTCCGTCTCAATCCTAAGCCCCGCAATCTGGTGCTTCAGATCGTGATATTTTATGTGTATGAACTCCATGCTGTCCTGATAATTCCTGTACTGGTCGTACTGGCTTTTCAACAGCACATTCATGGCGGCGAGTTCACGCTCCACAATATAGTCGTAAATGCGGCTCTGGTAGATAAAGAGTATGGCAAGACCACCGAAATCCACGAGTGTTCTTATAAAAAATATATCGGCGCGGGTCGAGCCCGTGAATGGAAGCCCGCTGTATTCGGTTCCGTCGTAGAGGAAGCTTAAATTGCTGAAAGCAAATACTGCCACCGCAATTCCAACAGCCGCCAGCATCTCCTTAATGGTAAGTTTTTTCAGATAATCGCTCTCAAATACCTTCTTCTCGAGCCTCACCGTCGCCGCAAAGCCGGTACCATAAATGACAGTTATCATTAGAATATTAATTATCCTGAATAGCACGGGCTTCATCTGCTGCCCGCCGATATACATCATCAACTGCCACTCGAGCGAAGCTGCAAACTCAGCTAGCAGAAACGCCTTGACACAGCAGTACCCGGTAGCAAGACGGGTTTGTTTTCCGGCGAGTCTGATAAAAATATACATTAACCCCACCGCTGTCACCATGCATATAAGCCAGAGCACAAGCCAAAAGCTTCCCGACCACACCAGAAAAAAAGCCTGCACCGCCTGCACCGCAACACTGCACGCCCAGAATTTCACTTTTTTAAATAGTTCCCTTTTAATCAAAAACAGATATGTCATGCACGCTCCCCACTGTGCAAGCGCCGTACATATTCTCGGGATATCGGGATAATACTGCATACCAATCCTCATTTCCAGGCTAAGCATATCGGAAGAAAAAATACGCTTTTACATATGTTTCCCCCTGCTGCCCTCTATAACAGCCCAAGCTCCAAACTATCAACTATCCATATATCTCATCAGAAGCTCCATAAATTCCTTTCTCACACTACGGCTGACGGGAATTTTTTCACCGCACACAATACATTCGCCGCCTAAGAGCCCGTCCACATTCGCCATATTCACAAGAAAGCCCTTGCTGCATCTGAAAAATCCATAGCCCTGCAGCTCTGACTCAAGCCCTTTGAGCGCGGCTCTCGACACAAAATCACCCCTGACGGTGCTATACCTCGCATAATGCCCCTGACTCTCGATATAATAGATTTCCGAGGTTTTGAGCTTCATAACTCCTGATTCGGTGGCAACCGACACATACACCTCGTCCAGCTTTTTCATGCGGTCAAACGCCTTGTCGAGCTTCTGCGAAAACGCGAAATACTCCACGGGCTTTACCACATAGTCCATCGCATCCACCTCATATCCGCGCACCGCATAGTCGAGCCTGTTGGTTATGAACATGATTATGACCTCGTGGTCAATACTGCGTATTCTCTGCGCCGCCGTCATTCCATCCATGAACTGCATCTGAATGTCCATCAGAATTATGTCGTAAGTCCCACTATAATTCTCTACAATATCCTCACCATCGGGAAAAAAAGTGATATTTATTTTTTTGCCCCGCTCCTTCTCATAGCGCCGTATATATTCCTCAAGCTGCTTCGCAAAAAGAGGCTCGTCCTCCACGACCGCGATATGATATTTTTCCATAAGCCGCTCCTTATATGCTATTCCTATGCCCCGACTTAGACGTATTATGATTTCACACTATTGCCTTTCATCGGTCACAATATGCTCTATCCCCGAATGTTCCCTGCCAAGATAATCCTTGAGGAAGCTCGGAAAAGCCTTATATCTGCCAAGCTCCTCTATCGGAATCCAGTGCATCTCCTCCTTCACCCCATTGGTGGAGCTGTTGCTGTGAAGCTCCTTCGTTCCCCTTGGCTTCATAATAAAATAGAAGCTGATTTCATGGCAGTTTAAGCCCTTCAGCGTTCCGCTGTTCTCGTTAAAAAAGTTCTCATGGATAACCGCAAGCCTGTCTATCTCGTAATGTACGCCCGTCTCCTCAAAGACCTCCCTAAGCACCGCAGCCTCGGCGGTCTCGCCCATATGTACGCCGCCGCCAATCGAGTACAGATAATCTTCCCTCTCATTTCCCGCGAACAGCACACAGCCGTCCTCTATAATAATTGCCGCTGCGCGGTATCTGAACCAGTTGTTTTCCTTTGTAAAACCGCAATCATACATCATCTCTTGTCCCCCTTGCTAATCAGCTATGACCGTCTTTCTTTTGCCCTTCTTATTCTTCGGGTATTCGCGCAGGCGGATTACATAGTCCAGATTTACAACATTCTCATCGCCGTCCTTTTCGACGACAACAGCATTGTCGACAACCTCCTTCAAAATTCCGTCAATCGTCCCCGATGCCACCGTGTTAATCAGTATGTCCCTTCCTATAAACCGCTTTGCAAGCTCCTGCATATCCTTATCTCCGTTTCTTCTTTTTATTTTTGCCTCAATGTATTTTTCGGTCTGCTTTCTATTCCTAAACAGCATCAAAAAAACAAATACGAACAGCAAATAGTAGATTAACCAGTTACTCACGTTTTCCTCCTAAATCGGGTAATAAAAACAGATATATTATAACACATCCTGTCCGCGCCACAAAGCATCATTAATACAACAACAATAAAAATGAAGCGTAAATTGTCATAATACATATTCCATAATATTATCTTCAACGATATAACCGTTGTGTTACCGCCCCGATACTGGAAACAGATAGGGGGTGAAATACTTGGATAACATCGTATCGTTCATACTCTCTGTCATGGCAAGTGTGATAGCATATTACATTTGCAAATGGTTAGACAATGAAGAGTAGTCGGTGATTAGCCTCAGTTTGGTCATCTGTAAATGACAAGACCCCCTAAAGAGTAGCCGCTCTTTAGGGGGTCGTTTACTTGGAAACATCGTATCTTTACTCAGACACTAATATACCACATACCTGAGCTATTATCAAGTATATGCATATAAAAAAATTTTATTATAAAATTCCTTTATCCCAAAACCTTTTATTTAAAATTTTTACAATCTGTCCTTCCCCTCTGATTGTTTATAGATATCCCTTATCTGCTTCGCCGCCTCCACCATATTTCTGAGGCTCGCGTCGGTCTCCGCAACTCCCCTCGTCTTTAAACCGCAGTCAGGGTTTACCCATAATTTGTCGCGGTCAATCTTGGCAAGCATTGTGTTGAGCGAATTGACAATCTCCTGCACTGCCGGAACTCTCGGTGAATGGATATCGTACACTCCCGGTCCGACCTCAGTCTCAAAGTGGTTCTCCCTAAGTGCGTCTAATATCTGAAGGTCGGAACGCGATGCCTCGAATGTAATCACGTCCGCGTCCATGTCATCAATCGCCGGAATAATGTCCGTAAACTCACTGTAACACATATGCGTGTGTATCTGCGTCTCAGGCTTGACCCCGCTGTGCGTCAGGCGGAATGCAGGAATGGCAAAGTCAAGGTAATGTGTGTACCGGTCCGTCCTGCGTAACGGCAGCTTCTCCCTCATGGCTGCCTCATCAATCTGGATAATTCCGATGCCGTTTGCCTCAAGGTCAAGCACCTCGTCTCTTATGGCAAGCGCTATCTGCGATATTGACTCCTTTACGGAGATATCCTCCCTCGGAAACGACCAGTTCAAAACAGTTACCGGACCTGTGAGCATTCCCTTCATCGGCTTGTCGGTAAGTGACTGTGCATATACAGACCACTCGACCGTAATAGGGTTCTTGCGGTACACATCGCCCCATATAATCGGCGGCTTCACGCAGCGTGTTCCATAGGACTGTACCCATGCCTTCTGTGTGAACAAAAAGCCTCCCAGCGCCTCCCCGAAATATTCCACCATATCATTTCTCTCATACTCACCATGCACCAGCACGTCCAAGCCTATTTCCTCCTGCCATGCGACGCAATCCGCAATCTTTTTCTTATTGAAAGCTATATACTCCTCCTGTGAGATATCCCCGCGTTTGTAAGCTGAACGGTTTGCCTTTACGTCCTGTGTCTGCGGAAATGAGCCGATTGTGGTTGTCGGAAACTCCGGCAGGTTAAACACCGTTTTCTGCCTGCTCTGACGCTCACTTCTCTTCGGCAGTCTTATATAATCATTTTCCCCGACACTCTCAAGTCTCTGTTTTACCTGCTCATTTTTGCAATCCCTCTTCGTGGTAAAAAGCTGCTGATTATCAATGTATGCTTTTTCCGATGTGTAATCATCCGAATCCGCAAGAATACCCAGCTCATGAAGCTCCCCCAGCTTTTCCTCCGCAAACGCAAAATATGACAGATAAGCCTGTGAGAGCTTGCTCTCGTGCTTTAACGTGTAAGGGACATGCAGCAGTGAGCAGGAAGTCGATAGCACGACATTTATATTCTTTTCTTTAAGCTGTGCCAACGTCTTTAATGTGCGGTCGTAGTGATTTCTCCAGATATTTTTTCCGTTTACAAGCCCCGCAAACAGCAGCTTTTCCTGTGGAAAACCATATTTTTCAATCAGCTTGACCGTCTCCCTGCCCTCTATGAAATCAAGCCCTATTCCGTCAAACGCCATTCCGGTCAGGTTCGCGTAAATATCCCTCACATCTCCGAAATAGGTCTGAAGCAGCACCCGGCAGCTCTTTTTACATGACAGGACTTCATCGTATATCCTGCGAAACAGCTTAATATCATTTTCATCCATGTCCTGCACAAGTGCCGGCTCATCAAGCTGTATCCATGAAATCTGATTTTCCTCACACCTACAGAGCAGCTCTCGATATGCCATTACAATATCATCCACATAATCCACTGCTGTCCTGCTTCCCGTATATCTGCACAGCTTAAGCATTGTATATGCGCCGACTACAACAGGCTTTGTCTCAATTCCCAGTGACTTAGCCTGCTCATATTCATCCCATAGCTTATTTCCCGACAGCCTGATAACCGTATCGTCCTCAACCTCAGGAACAATATAATGATAGTTCGTGTTAAACCACTTCTTCATGGCAAGTGCCTTGACATCGCCCGATTCCCCCTGATATCCGCGCGCCATCGCAAAATATGTATCCAGCTCTGATAAATTTAATTTCCTGTAACGCTCAGGAACAATTCCAAGCATCACCGCCGTATCCAGAACCGCATCATAGTGTGAAAAATCATTGCTGGAAATATAGTCAATCCCCGCATTTTTCTGCGTGCTCCAATGAATTTTCCTCAACTGTGCTGCTGTCTGCAGCAGCTCCTGTGCGCCGATTTCCCCCCTGAAATATTTCTCGGAAGCGAATTTTAATTCTCTTAATGTACCAATTCTCGGAAAACCAATTACTGATGTCTGCATAATAATCCCCTTTTCCGGGCAGGCTGCCGCACCGCCCTCCAACAATATTTTCCCTAATTATAATGGGCGGTCCGGTTATTGAAAAATATATAATTTTATACGGTTGTCATAGTTTAAAGCTATGTCAGTCAAATGCAGCTCTCAGCCTTTTAATTTTCCCCGTCCAAATTATCCCTCTCCTCAAGCAGTATCTTTTTAAGCTTCTTAGCCGCAACACTCATAGGACGTTTTACATCATAGACCATACAGATATCGCGCCTTGGAATTACCTCGTTCAGGCATATCTGCACTATCTCATGCCTCCTGATTGCCTGCTCCGCCATTGGCTGCGGGATAAATGCAAGCCCCAGCTCGGCTTTTACCAACGGCAGTATCTGATCCGTGGTAGCCGCCTCAGTATCGAGCTTCATCTCAAGACCGTGCGACATGAAAAACTGATAATAGAACTGGTAGGTCATCGTCTCCCTTCCAAGGCATATGAACGGATAATTCAAAATCTCCGCCAGGCTGAGCTCCTGACTCCCCAGCGCCGTGAAGGTCTTTCCTCCTACCAGTATCTCGCTGAAAGCCTGCAGTTTTACCTCCCTAAGCGGCTCCTTTGCGGTCGTCGGTGTCGTCACAACCGCGAAATCAATCTCCCCGCTCTTGACGGACTGCACCGCCTGCGGGGTTGAATGATTATATATCTTTATCCTTATTCCCGGGTATTCCATATGAAACCTTTTGAGTTTTTTGAGAAGATATATATTAAGCGCCGTCTCGCTTGCCCCGATTGCGATGCTGCCATGCTCCAAATCCGCATACTCCATCATCTCGTCCTCCGCGGTCTGTAGAATGGACATCGCCGCTGCGACTCTTGTGTAGAGCCTTTCCCCCTCCGGCGTCAGGCGCACTCCCCTGTTCGTCCGGATAAACAATGTGCATTGTGCCGCACTCTCAAGACAGTTCATTGCCCTCGTGATATTGGGCTGGCTGTTCCCGAGCACATGTGCAGCCTTTGTGAAGTTGCTGTATTTTGCAACATAATAAAAAATTCTGTAATACTCAAAATTAATATTCATATTCGCCTCTGTGATAATTTAAAATTATTGCTGTCATATCAATAATACTTTTTACATATCTCTGTACGTTCATTATAATGAACGCTGGTTAAAAAAACAATGCAAAGAAGCACAATAAAGGAGGACAAAACATGCTGACAGCAGTAACAGGCATAAACTGGGGCGACGAAGGAAAAGGCAGGGTCATCGACCTGCTGGCTGAGAAGGCTGATATAGTCGTCCGCTGCCAAGGCGGCAACAACGCCGGACACACCGTCGTAACCGGGCAGGGGAAATTTATTCTCAATCTTCTACCCTCCGGCATACTTCATTCCAAGGTAATCTGTATATTAGGCGATGGTATGGTGGTAGACCCGGAGCATCTGTCAAAGGAGATTGCACAAATCCGTGAGAAGGGAGTGCTCGTAACCCCTGACAACCTGAGGCTCTCCTCAAGGGCTACCATATCCATGCCTTGGCACCGCACACAGGACGAGCTTGAGGAAAGCCGTCTTGCAAAAACAGGCGCAGCCTTCGGCTCGACAAAACGAGGAATCGCCTACGCCTACAGCGACAAATACAGGAAAAAGACAATCCGTATGGGTGACCTGCTCCACCTCGATGAACCTCGCATACAGGCGCGCCTTAAAATGATGCTCGACTCAAAGAACCTTGAGCTGTCGGGCTGCTACCATCAGGAGCGCATGTCCTATCCGGCTCTGCTCTCATGGTGTGAGAAGCAGGCAGCTCTTTTTGCTCCATATATATGTGACACAGGCAGCTACCTTGAAGCCGCTCTCAAAAAAGGAAAAAATGTGGTCTTAGAAGCCCAGCTCGGCGCAATGAGAGATATCGATTACGGTATCTTCCCATACACCTCAAGTTCATCAACCATATCTGCCTATGGTCCTATAGGTGCAGGCATACCGGGTGAACATCTCAATCAGGTTGTCGGTGTACTGAAGGCCTACTCAACCTGCGTCGGTGCCGGTCCATTTGTTGCCGAGAGGGCAATGCCTGAGGCATGGATGGAGGCTCTCAGAAAATCCGGCGGTGAGTACGGAGCTGCCACCGGCCGTCCGCGCCGTGTCGGTCCGTTTGATGCCGTTGCAAGCCTTTACGGGCTGAAATGTCAGAAAGCCGACAAGATTGCCCTTACCAAGCTTGACGTACTCAGCAGCCTGGACGTGATACCGATAATTGTAGGCTATCGTCATGGCGATGAGACGACCACCTGTTTTGACCCTCTCGAGGATCTGGACTCATGTGAGCCTATAGTTGAATATCTCCCGGGCTGGAAGGAGGACATATCGGCATGCACTGACTATAACGACCTTCCCGACAAGGCAAAGGCATATATAACCCGTCTGGAAAAACTGCTTGAACATGAAATACAGTTTATTTCCGTAGGCGCAGAACGAAACCAGTATTTATTAAAGGGAGAATGGCTATGAGACACTTGATTGATCCACTGGATTTTACACTTGAAGAAACTCTGAAAATACTGAATCTTGCTGACCGAATTTCAGCAAATCCATCAGCATATTCACACGTCGCTGACGGAAAGAAGCTAGCAACACTCTTCTACGAGCCGAGTACGAGAACACGCCTCTCCTTCGAAGCAGCCATGTTAAACCTCGGCGGTCAGACCTTGGGCTTCGCCGGAGCCGGGCAGTCTAGCGCCACCAAGGGCGAAACCGTCGCTGACACTGCGCGCGTAGTAAGCTGCTACGCCGATATCATAGCTATGCGCCATCCAAAGGAGGGAGCACCTCTTCGCGCCTCGGTGTACTCTGGCGTACCTATTATAAATGCGGGCGACGGCGGTCACAATCACCCTACACAGACACTTATCGACATGATGACGATACGCCAGCGCAAAGGGCGCCTGGATCATCTCACCGTAGGTTTCTGCGGCGATTTAAAGTTCGGACGCACCGTTCACTCGCTCGTGAACAGCCTCGTCAGATACCCGGACAATCAGTTTTATTTTATCTCCCCAAGCGAACTTTGCGTGCCCGAATACCTGATTGAGGACACATTGAAGCCGGCAAAGGTTCCCTATCACGAGGTTGATGACCTTGAGGACACTCTTCCCAAGCTCAATGTCCTGTATATGACGCGCGTACAGAAGGAACGTTTTTTCAACGAGGAGGACTATGTCCGCCTAAAAGGAACATACATGCTCACCAAGGAAAAGCTTGAGCTTGCGCCGGCAGACATGCCCGTGCTTCACCCGCTTCCGAGGGTAGATGAGATATCACTTGATGTCGATTCTGACAAGCGTGCAGCTTACTTCCAGCAGGTGCAGAACGGTGTCTATGTCAGAATGGCGCTTATCATGGCACTGCTCGACATTCCCGACCCGGTAACAGGAGAGGAGGTTTTATCATGTTAAATGTGGAGTCCATTCAGAACGGAATAGTAATCGACCATATTACTGCAGGAAAAGGTCTTGAAATATACAAGTTTCTCCATCTTGAAAACATCAGCCGTTCCATTGCACTTCTCCAATATGTGAAAAGTGAAAAATACGGCAAAAAGGATTTAATAAAAATTGAGGGCTCGGACATGCTGCCACAGCTTGATATTCTCGGCTATCTCGATGACAAAATTACACTCATCTATATAAAAGACGGCAAGGTCGTACAGAAGCTTCACCCCGTCCCGCCGATAGAACTGCGGAATGTCATCAGGTGCAAAAACCCGCGCTGCATCACCAATCTCGAGGCAAACTGTGAGCACATATTCAGAATGTCCTCGTCAAAGAAATACAGATGCATCTACTGCAATCAGGAGATAATCACAAGGCAATAATTGTCAAAGAATAAACATTCAACCGTTTATAATAGGGAATTTCAACAAAATTCCCATTATATAAAAAACGCAGTCCCCAAAAAAGGGAACTGCGTTTTTCACGTCCATATTATATGATGGCTGCTTTCACGAAGCCTCAGGACTTAGTCTTAATTTTTCTTAACTCCGAGTGTCACCTGCTCGCCGTTGATATCCCATTCCTTGGTATAACCATCAAGCTCGCCTGTCACAACCTTGGTAGCAAGGATTTCGGTGGTAATCTGGTCCGCCTTGGCATCGAGAAGTGCCTTAATCTTGTCGCTTCCGTCTGCGTAGATTGTGATTGTATCCATTACCTCGAAGCCTGCTTCCTTTCTCATGGTCTGAATCTTGCTCACAATCTCACGGAGGAAGCCTTCCTCAATAAGTTCAGGTGTGAGGTTAGTGTCAAGCACTACCGTGACACCGCTCCATGAGTCTGATACATAGCCCTCTGTCTGTGCTATCTCGATAAGGAGGTCATCCTTGGTAAGCTCTACCTTCTGACCATCAAAGTCAAACTCAAGAGCACCCTTCTCATTGAGTGTATCCATCGCTGCGTTGCCGTCGATGCTCTTTAATGCACCCTGAATCTTTCCAAGAAGCTTGCCATACTTAGGACCTACAGTCTTGAGCTGCGGCTTGAAGCTGTAGGAGCTGTATGCTCTAACGTCGTCAGTGAACTCGACGCTCTTGACATTCAGCTCGTCCTCGATAATCTCAACAAAGAACTCTGTGAGTGTCCAAGGAGCCTTAATGTACATCTTTCCGATTGGCTGACGATTCTTGATGTTGGCTGCATTTCTGCATGCTCTACCGATAACAACCGCTGAGAGGACATCCTCCATGCTCGCCTCAAGATCCTTGTCAATCCAAGCCTCGTTGGCAACAGGGAAGCTGCAAAGGTGAATACTCTCAGGAGCGTTCTTATCCTGCTTTGCAACAAGGTTCTGATAAATCTCCTCTGTCATAAATGGTATCATAGGAGCTGCTGCCTTGCAGAAGGTGACAAGCGTTGTGTAGAGTGTCATGTAAGCATTAATCTTATCCTGCTCCATGCCCTTTGCCCAGAAACGCTCACGGCAGCGTCTTACATACCAGTTGGAAAGCTCGTCTATAAAGTCCTCAAGTACCTTGGCTGTCTCTGTAATCTTGTAGTTGGCAAGGTTATCGTCAACGGTCTTTACAACGGTCTGAAGCTTGGAGAGAATCCACTTGTCCATTACAGGAAGCTTATCGTACTCAAGCTTGTAATCATTTGCATTGAAGTTGTCAATATTAGCGTAGAGCACGAAGAAGGAGTATGTGTTCCAGAGTGTTCCAAGGAACTTTCTCTGTCCCTCCGTAACCGCCTTATCGTGGAAACGATTAGGAAGCCATGGAGCTGAGTTCTCATAGAAATACCATCTTATAGCATCTGCTCCGTGCTGTGAGAGTGCATCGAATGGGTCAACAGCGTTGCCCTTTGACTTACTCATCTTCTTACCCTCTGCATCCTGGACGTGGCCAAGAACGATAACATTCTTATATGGTGCCTTGTTAAATAAAAGTGTAGAAATTGCAAGCAGTGAGTAGAACCAGCCTCTTGTCTGGTCTACAGCCTCGGAAATAAAGTCTGCCGGGAACTGCTTCTCAAATAAATCCTTATTCTCAAATGGATAGTGGTGCTGTGCAAATGGCATTGAACCTGAATCGAACCAGCAGTCGATAACCTCAGGAACTCTCTTCATCTGCTTTCCGCACTTAGGACACTTGATAGTGACAGCATCGATATATGGGCGGTGAAGCTCAATGTCATCCGGACAGTTGTCGGACATGCTCTTTAACTCCTCGATGCTTCCGATAGAGTGCATGTGTCCGCACTCACACTGCCAGATATTGAGCGGAGTACCCCAGTAACGGTTACGGCTGATACCCCAGTCCTGAACATTCTCAAGCCATGCGCCGAAACGTCCTGTACCGATTGTCTCAGGTATCCAGTTGATTGTCTTATTGTTAGCGATTAAGTCATCCTTAACGGCTGTCATCTTAATGAACCAGCTCTCTCTAGCATAGTAGATAAGCGGTGTATCACATCTCCAGCAGAAAGGATAATCATGCTCGAACTTAGGAGCGTCAAAAAGCTTGCCCTCTGCCTCTAAGTCCTTTAATACCAATGGGTCTGCCTTCTTTACAAAAAGTCCGGCATAAGGCGTCTCCTTGGTGAGCTCACCCTTTCCGTCTACGAACTGTACGAACGGAAGGTCATACTTACGTCCGACCTTGGCATCATCCTCACCAAATGCAGGTGCAATATGAACGATACCTGTACCATCTGACATGGTTACATATCCGTCACAGGTAACGAAATGTCCCTTCTTGTTCTGCTTTGCAGCAGCCTCTCCCGCACATGCAAAAAGAGGCTCATACTCCTTGTACTCAAGGTCACTTCCCTTATACTTTTCAAGAACCTCATAAGCCGGAACAGCAGGTGTACCCGCCTCCTTATCCTCTGCCTTGGCAAGTCCGCCAAGAACCTTGTCAAGAAGCGCCTCTGCCATATAGTAGGTGTAGCCATCAGCAGCCTTAACCTTGCAATAGGTTTCATCCGGGTTCACACAGAGAGCCACGTTGGACGGAAGTGTCCAAGGTGTTGTTGTCCATGCAAGGAAGTATGCGTCCTCACCCTTAACCTTGAAGCGCACGATTGCAGAACGCTCCTTAACAGACTTATAGCCCTGTGCAACCTCGTGTGATGAGAGCGGTGTTCCGCATCTTGGGCAGTAAGGAACAATCTTAAAGCCCTTGTATAAGAGCCCCTTGTCCCAAATCTGCTTAAGAGCCCACCATTCAGACTCAATAAAATCATTATGGTAAGTAACGTAAGGGTTATCCATATCAGCCCAGAAGCCTACTGTCGCGGAGAAATCCTCCCACATTCCCTTATACTTCCATACACTCTCCTTACAGTGCTTGATGAACGGCTCAAGACCATATTCCTCAATCTGCTCCTTGCCGTCAAGACCAAGCATCTTCTCAACCTCAAGCTCCACAGGAAGTCCGTGGGTATCCCAGCCTGCCTTACGCGGTACAAGATAGCCCTTCATTGTTCTGTATCTTGGAATCATATCCTTGATAACTCTTGTGAGCACATGTCCGATATGTGGCTTACCATTTGCGGTAGGTGGTCCATCATAGAACATATATGTCGGGCAGCCCTCCCTGATTTCCATGCTCTTCTTAAATACGTCATTGTCCTTCCAGAACTTCTCGACAGCCTTCTCGCTCTCGACGACGTTACGATTTGCCGATACCTTATCGTACATCTTTAATTCCTCCATTTTCACAAAATAAAACCTCTGCACATTCTCATGGCAGAGGTCATAAAATACTCATCATATTCACCGACATACCATCATATGCGTTCCATGTAACGTATGGAATACGTCTGTATCTACTCGTGCGCGCTCATATAGGAATCCCTAACCGCATTATCGGCGATTACATGGCACTCTATACAATATACACTTTCGTACAGCGACTTGGGAGTGATATTCAACATCGCCTTACTCGTACCGCAATCCCAACACCTGCGGCTCTCTGTGACTTTCAGATGATATCTACTGTCTCCGTCATTGTCTTTAAATCTGTGAATATTCTAGTATAGGTTATTTAAAATTGCAAGCACTTTTTAATTCAAAGGGACAATTTCTATGCTAATATCCTGTCTCCATTACTTATATTGTATATCTTATCTGCTACACGGTCATACTTGCTATTATGACTGATTACAATAATCAGACTATCATTCTTAAGCTGCAGACACTGTTTATTCCGAATATAAATCAGAAAGAGGATACCGCGGAAGTTCCTCCTGTGAATACGCTGTCATAAGTGACACTCCCTCTTCCTCGGTAAGCATTCTGGTGTCCTTATCATCCTCAACACCATCAAAATAAAAGGGACCCTTTTTTCCATCCATATACCCTTTTATATACAGATATGTTTCATATACAAATTCGTTTTCTGTAAATTCTACAAATTTATGGTAATATAAATCGCTTGCACCTCCGGAACTGTTAAATGTCCCGTCTGTCTTTAGCCATAGAATACATCTAAAGTTTATTTTATACGCATATACATTTTCCCCATCTGTATGAAAAATATATGATGGTTCATTATATAATACCACTTCATTATAGCCATCCGAATCAAAGTCAATTACGCTGAACTCTTCACCGCTCGAATGTCTTCTAAAGAGCTTTTCAAGGTTTTCATATGAATCGCCTTCTAACGTGAATGAGCCTTCATTCAGCAATACCTTCATAATCAATTCCGGAATTGATGCAATAAGCTCTTCACTAAGCTCACTGCCGGCTTCCTCTGTTTCTAAATCAGATGCTATGCTTTCGCAGTTTTCTTCTGTCATCTGGTTCTCATCCGTCCAATCTGTTATCAGATTTTCACTTTCTTCAACAATCTCTCTTGTCATTGTCGATTCACCAGCTTCAGCTGTTATCCGGTGCTTATTTTTTTCTGAACAGCCAGTACAACATACAGATAATGTCAGAACAAGCACACATAAAATATAACATTTTTTATACATAAGCTCACACTCCTGTCATATACTTTACTTAAGCTAACAGCCTGCCTCATTGAAAACATACCTAATTTCCCCTGCCAATTTTTTCCTTGCTTCAAGAGAAGTATCATTCGGACCCTCATATTCAGAAAAGATTATTCTTGTTGCATCATCTACACCAGCTGTCGCCATAAGTCTGTTTTTACAGTCTATAAATTCACCATTCATTTCATACTTAATCGTAGCTAACTGTGCAATAATATTACCTTCTTTTACCCCCATATCACCTGCTATTCGTTGCAATGTGGCTTTTCTGCCAGACCATGTCCATTGACATATTCCATATCCACGACCATCATCTACTGCATATATATAATCCGGATCATGGTCTATAATTTCACCATTTTTATTTTCTGCATTATCAGATGAAAACCTGCTTTCTACATGTATATTACCCATAAATCCTGCTGTTTGATTACTGGTTAGTCCCATACCAACTTTCATAAAAGCTGCAATTCTTGAAAAATTCACTCTTTCAGCATAATCAAGTTCTTTATCAGCATAATTTATAAGAGCATTCGTCGCCATCAGGCTATCATATACCTTTACAGCAGCATTTATTTTTTGTTCCGTTTTTTCATCTATTGTTCCGCTTATCTCTAATCCATATACCTGTTGAAAATTTTTTACCGACTTCTTAAAAGCTTCACTTGAGGTGTCCGAGTTCCCACTTGAAAACCCCAGCTTGCTCAATGAATTAGCATATTTTGAAGCTACCTTTGCAGTTTTTGATATTGAAAGTGTAGCGGCTATATTTTCACTATTTTTTTGGCCAAGATACTCATTATATAACTCTTTATCTTGTCTTATATTTTCTTCTGAATTAGCTTTCATTACACTGTTTTGTACATTTGAGGCATAGTGCCCATAATCGGAAGTAATCTTCATAATAAACCTCTCTCGTTAATATTTTTGATGGATATTTTAACACACCCTACACGACTTATGATTTAAACCACACCTTCATGTTATACTACTTAGTTTCACCTATCCATGACATTGCACCCTGTTTTTTTAGTCTTCAATGTCATGGACAGCCTTTGTCCTATGATTTTCCACACTTTTTTGTTTGTTGCTGTGAACGAGCTAATCCAAAAGTATTGTTATCATTCACTTCGACTACTTCTCCATCTGATGCATAACATAAAGTATTTCCAAATATTAAAGTCATAGCTAAAATAAGTTCCATAAAAATTTTAATTTTTTTCTCATATTTGATTCCTCTCTTCTAAGTATGCTCCATAGTAACAATTAAAGTAAAAATTCAATTATCAAATCCAGCTAGCCTCATTCAAAATATATACTAACTTAGTTATACTTTCCATGACATTTCAATTATATTTTTATTTTTCAAATGTCATGGAAATACTTGATAAATACTGTTACAATACTTAGTATGCTAAAGCAATATTATAAGATTATCAAATATGGAGGGTTTAACAATGAAGAAAACTATTCCTTGCATAATTGTATGCTTTTTAATTATTTTCAATACACTGCATATCTCAAAAAATAGAACAACAATATACGATAATGATTATAATATATCTTTGTTCTCCGATGATTTAACCGATAAAAATGTCATTGAATAATCCCCATATTATTCCTTCTTGTTATTATCAATCCATTTCCTATAAAAATTCATTCGTTTATTTTCTCTCAAATACCACGCAAACTGATATGCACATTCACACAGTTCAATATCCTCCTCCGAAGCTCGCTTACCGCTCGTAACATTGTTCCATGGTATACAATATAAAAAAGTAGATAGTACATGTATTCTTTCACATTCAAGTTCCAGCCTTATGCCCTGTTCCGAATAATCATTTGACCTTAGATATTGCCCCATATTTCCAACATAATTAGCGCAGCGCACCAATATACTTTCATAAATACCAGCCATGCCTCTGTTCATCCGGTCTCTGTCAGCAAATACCTTACATAAGTTTTCATATATACTAAGGTTATCATAATTGCCAAGTCTGTCCATACATCCAAAATACGCATTAATTATCATAGCCTCTATATCTGTAAATATCGTCATTTCGTTGATATCTCCTATATGAAATCCCAACATACTCTCATAATCAGAGGCACTCTTTTGATAGTCCACATTTCCAACTGCCTCATCCAGTTCTGCTTTCTTGTATTTCAAAACCATTTCATTTATCTCTATCGATGAAGAAAGTTCATTGGATAATATTTTATATATTTCCTGTGCCGTGATGTAATCACTATGCAAGTTGCACTGTACCAATGTATCCCACAGCCTGTGTACTTCCGGCTTTTTCGACACTATAACTCTCTCCCACAGTGCACCTTTTAAACCAACCTTATCAAGCATTGCTACAGTTGTGCTGTATTTAGGTGAAACCTTGCGATTAATTATCCTGCTCACCGTCTCAGGTGAACATATACCTTCTGCCAGCTCTTGTACCGTTAATCCATGTATCAGTCTACGCTCATCTATAAGCCTTTCCACCGGATAAAAAGCACAGCCTATGTAATATGGATACCACTCAAACAGATTGTCTCCGATATCGTATCTTTTTCTCAGCCATTCATAACGCTTCAAAAATATATCCCATTTTACATCATCGTCCATTCCCAACACTTTAAGAAGGACCTGTCTTTTCTTAAGCAATGGACATAAAAAATGGACTCTTGAAGTGTCTCTCAATACTTTAAGTGCCTCATCACATTCCTCAAGCCATCTGTGTCTCGCATAATTTCCCATCATCTGAGGTGTATTCACACTCAGGATTTCATATACCGTCTTAGGATAGATACATGTAATAATCCATTTGTCTATGTCACTCTTTTTGCAGTATGCAAGCAGCTTTTCATAAAGAAAAATCGATTCTTCCTTATTTCCTGTAGCTGCTTTCAATCTTGCCACATTAGCTATTATAAAATATTCATACAAAGATATACACATAAAGGAATCACAACTGATATAATCCGGCATAGTACATCCCGCCGCCTTACTATACATCTCAAGCGCCTTCAATGTTTCACCGCGAAGTTCTAACAATCTAGCCTGCATGTATACAACAAACTGCTCATTAAGCCGGCTTTTATCACAATATTTATCTGAATATTCCTTTATTGCAATTTCTATTTTTTCTAAATCAGCTGACCTAATATATTCAAGCACATTGAATCTGGCTTGCATTTCATCATACTCGTCCCTACACAGATATTTTCCTGCCTTACTTCCGCTTATGCCAAGTCTTCCCAGCACAGCCATCACAAGATGTATATCTCCTGTATAATTTCCATTTTCTATCCTGCTGTATACACTCTGCTCACAAATTCCTCTATGTACCACCTCAGCAGTTAGTCCACGCCTATTTCTCTCATAGGCTATCATATTTCCGATGTACTCTGTTTCCATTCTTCACCATTATTCCTAAGTATATTCCATTCTCAAAAAATATCTCTCGATTATAACGACATTAAATATATTAATCCTCATTTCGGAGCAAGACAAATAGCCAAAACCATGCTTGCATGACTTGTTATAATAATGCAAAAACCTCTGCACATTCTCTTTGCAGAGGTTATAAATTGCTTATCATATACGTTCCATATAACGTATAGAATGCATATGCATCCATTGTCCTAGTCGCAGTCTTTAAATCTGTGATTATACTAATATAGCTTGTTTAAAACTGCAATCATTTTTTACTTCAAAGGGACAATTTTTTTGTTAATATCATGCCCCCATTACTTATATTGTATATTTTATCTGCAATTTTATCGTACTTACTATTATGGCTGATTACAATAATCAAACTATTATTCTTAATCTGTCCAAGATATTGTATCAAGCTTTCTTCTGTCTTCTCATCCAGATTGCTACCCGGCTCATCAAGTAAAATACATCTTTTATTTTCTATAAGGATTCTGGAAAGGTATATTTTCTGTTTTTCTCCAAGCGATAAATTCTCCGGTCTTAACACTACATCTTTTTCAGCATCAGGAAGCTCTAATATTTTTTCCATGAGCCTATAATTACCATCCGGTATATTCCTTCCACATAGTACGTTTTCCTTTACTGTTCCTTTCACAAGGAAATCAGGATAAAACAAATATGTCATATCCTCGCACAGTTCTTTAGCAACAAATATACTGCCGTTTTCTCCCACTTTTATGTGTGTACTATCAAATATCCCCGAAAGCACATTAAGCAATGTTGTTTTTCCGCATCCATTTTCACCCCTGACAAGGATCAATCCATTCTTATCCGCATTGAAGTTGTCAATATTGAAAAGACAATTTCCATCTGCTGTGAGCATCTGTACATTTCTTAATAAAATTCCATCTTTTCCATTTTTGTCCGCTGCATTATCACCATCATCACATATATCGGGATTTAACGAGGCATCCGCTATGTCGATAAAATCGCGTGCTCTTTTAAATACCGGCTCCTGACTAAGCAGTGAAGCCTGCAATGAAGCAACTTCTCCTAACGGTGAAAAAACCAGTCCGATTATCTGCATTGCATATAAAAGTGTTCCAATTGAAATAACATTTTCTGTGACAAGATTTCCACCTATGACAAGAATAATAAGCGGTGCCAGCATGGTAATTATCTGAGGTAATTCCTGTGTTATCAATAAATAAAAATGCTGCTGATTTCTCACTTTATAAAATCTGTCACACTTTTTATTATAACGTGACATTGCAAAAGACTGTGCTTTATTAAGTCCAATACTCACTTTTCCATTTATAATTGTTTCTGTCTCACCAATCCACTCATCCGCTGCCATTTTTTCATCTGCAACAAGCTCATTTAACTTTTTTTTATTTACAAAGCTTGACATCACATATAATGGTGCAAGCAATATGGCAACAAATGCTATTATGTAGTTAACATTAAATAGAATTCCTACGATTACTATTACCTCAAGTATATCCACAGGAATCATTGTAAGATAATTTGAGAGCGCATATATAGAATAAATATCATTATTATGCATATTGAATATCTTACTTTTTGACTCTTTCTCATACTCAGGATTACTTGAGCTAATTACCTTTTGCATGAGCTTAACTTCAAAATCCTGTGCCAATTGATTTGCAAATATCTGTCCTTTATAATTTACAAAATAAAATATAAAAATATGTATGACAAATGTTGCCACAACAACTAACAGCAGCCAATAATATGGTATATTTCTTCCATTTTCAATCATCTCATCTGTCAAATACCTTGTAAGATATGCGGGAATTAATAACAATAAAAAACTGATAATGTTCGCAATGATTCTCTTAATCAAAATCCATTTAGGTATGTTTATAATAGACATTTTTAAAATTTTTTTCATTGTGTAATCTCCTAAGTGTAATATATTTGCCATACCAATTTACAATATAAATCAAGTTTTTTATCAGGCTATTAAACTATTGATATTATTTTTTAGATTCATCTTACAATCTGAGTACACGCTTGTCCATGACATTGCATACATTTTTTTATTACTCCAACGTCATGGACATCATAGGTAATATGTGTTAAATTACAATTTTCGTATGCCGCCCTTCACAGCACCGTTTGTCTGACACTGTATTCTGACATCTAAATATTAAGAAACTATCGGACGGTTCTAAGTGCTTATAATATAGTGCGGTGACCTGCAATGATATCCCCTTGTAACATTATTTCCTCTCATCCAGATAAAGCTGCACCCTATCCTGTATGACTGCCACTGTTGCTTCCTTAGACTTGCCGCCTGCGAAGTAACTGTCCATTTCCTCCACCATAATGTTGATTATCTCACTGTTAGCCGGCATGTACAATTCCACATTATCTATCAGGCTCATTACCACATCTATCTCCTCCTGTGTCGCATAATGATAGTTTACCGGTCCCTGCTCGGTGTAAAATGTAGAACGCTTCTCCTCTCCTGCGTGTGCAAGTTCTTCATCAATCATCTCCTTCAGTTTCTGTTTATTCGAAGAAAAATCAGTGCTGTAATTATTAGTAAGACTGAACTTTATGAATTCCCATGCTCCCTCCTTACAGTCCGAAGTGGAAACAATGGAATATGCATCTGATGTTTGAATGCTATTACATGGTCTTCCATCCGCAGTAACATATCCTTTTATTATAATATCATCGCCGTATTGGGCATAAATTTCCTGCATACGCTCAAAGCCAACCAAAGCCATATCTGTTATAAGACTTGTCTTGTCTGCTGTCAGATAATAATCTCCCTCATCGGGAAGCTGTCCTATTATATCAAGCAGGGCATCAAATGTTTCTGTTGTAAAATCACAGGTTCCATTATCCTCGTCTATAAAGGCATCAACAGAATGTGCAAGGATGTAATTCAAACCATATTCCTTCGGCCAGTATGAAGACAATACACTGTCCGGATTCTTATTAAGACATTCAGCTACATCCTCTATCGTCCAGCCGGCTCCCTCATCTGCCATACCTGCATTTACAAAATACGAATATATACAATATTCCGGCGGCACAGAGGTTAGCACTCCATCTACCGTAAATGCCTCCACGACGGAATCAACGTAATCCTGTAAGTCTATTCCGGCATCCGTTTCAAAATATGACCGGAGGTCCTCTATTACCCCCTTGTCCACAAGATTGGCTATATCCAGATACTGCAGATTAAGCATATCCGGTGCATTCCCGGAGGCAAGGTCAAGGTGAAGTCTTGTTGTCGCTTCCTCCGTAGTTACCTCATTGCTTCTGTCATTATATGCTCTTATCGATACATGATATTTCTGCTGGCTTTTATTAAATTCTACTACATTCCGCTCAAGCAGCGGCGGTGTGTACAAACATCCTATTACAAGTTCTTCCTTGGCATCTGCGGAAATTTCTGACCTATTCACACGGTCTATAAACCCCATTCTATATGTTTTGCCGGTCTTGTCACTGTTATCATTATATATAAATGCTATACATGAATCTCCTATCAGATATACATCCCATACATCAGTACTTACGATATCTATATCCGTCCACATAAAGAGTGTGTCTGTAGTCTCCTCTTCCACATCATACACCAGTATTCCGGCAGTCCCCTTTACAAATATTCTTCCGGCAACACTTCCAAGCACATCTCCATACGGAAACCCTGACTTCCTCTCTATAACATTTCCCTTCTCATCTATTCTGAATGCTGCATAATCATCCGCGTAATAAGCACCGTACCAAGCTGATGAATCATAACCGAATACTCTTCCGTTCACCTGTGCTAACCGCGTGACACTTCCATCGGGGGCAACTATATTAAGTCCCTCGTAATCCCTCACATAATAATATCCATCATCCGCAGCGACAAATTCCCGCGCAAGGTTTGAATGCATCGGATTATTCCTCTCCGGCATATCTGCACTCAGCCTCATAGCCTCAATTGTCTCATCCTCATAATTATATTTAAAAATAAATGATGTATAATTATTGTTAACATCCGCTGCCTCTGCAAGCATACACAGCCTTCCATCCGGTCCATCATCCAGCTTATCTATATACAGGTATGAATAACTTCCAATCTCATCATTTATCAGCTTTTCAAGCTGGGAAAACTTAATCTCAACAGTCTTGTTATCAGTAAGTGAATAGATAGATATTACCTCGGCATCACCTGGCTGTGTTCTGTAAATACCACCATAAGTATAGCAGAGCTTGTCCCCGACAAACTCCACATCGGACGCTCTTATATCCGCAGGCAGCTCTCTTTTTCCTTCCTCCTCAAGTCTCCATGTGTAGGAATCGGCATTCTCCCAGTATGTGTTGTCCAAGGTCTGTTCCTCCGATAATGAGCCATCTATTTCCGACCCTACATCTGCGGTGCTCTCATTGTTGCCTTCTTTTGCACTACAGCCTGTAGCCACAAATGCAAAAAGACATAGCCATATAGCTATGTACCCTAAAATGCCGGAAGTTTTCCTGTAACCTTTCATAATTATTTTCTCCTCGTATAATGTTTTTAAATGCGGTCTTACCCATATAGTCAAGTAAGACCGCAATATTTATATATATTATTTTCTCTCATCCAGATAAAGCTGCACCCTGTCCTGTATTACTGCCACTGTTGCTTCCTTTGACTTGCCGCCTGCAAAGTAACTGTCCATTTCCTCCTCAATGATACTGATTATCTCGCTGTTAGCCGACTCAGACAGTTCTACGTTTTCTATTAAATCCATCACAGTATCTATCTCTTCCTGCGTAGCATAATGGTAATTTACAGCTCCCTGCTCCGTGTAAAATGTACTGCGCTTCTCCTCTCCTGCATGTGCAAGCTCTTCATCAATCATCTCCTGCAGCCTCTGTTTATTAGAGGAAAACCAGTCCATACTGGAATTATCATTTATAAGACAGAACTTGATAAATTCCCATGCTCCATCCTTACAGCCGGAAGTCGAAACAATTGAATATGCATCTGTTACTGAGAGATTATGGCATGCTCTTCCATCAGCAGTAATATATCCTTTAATTATAATATCGTCACCATATTGGGCATAATATTCCTGTATAACTTCAAAATTATACAAACTTATATTGTTTATAAGACTTGTCTTTTCTTCTATCGGCGAATAATTTGCTTCACTCGGAAGCGGTTCTATTATATCAAGCAGCTCATCGAAGGTTTTGGTTGTAAAATCACAGGTTCCACTATCACTGTCTATAAATGTATCAATCGAATATTGCAGAATTCTTGCCAGCATAAATTCCCTTGTCCATGTAGAAAATACACTGCCCGGATTATTGTTAAGGCACTCCGCCACATCATCTATTGTCCAGCCTGCACTCTCACCCACCATGTCTGCCTTTCCAAAATATGAATATATAACATACTCCAACGGCACAGAGACAAGCACACCGTCTATCGTACATGCCTCGACAACAGATTCTACATAATCCTGTATGTCTATTTCTGTATCTCTGTCAAAATATGGTCTGAGGTCATCTATTACACCCTTATCGACAAGGTTGTAAATATCTAAATATTGCAGATTAAGCATATCCGGTGCATTTCCGGAGGCAAGGTCAAGATGAAGTCTCGTTGTCGCCTCATCCGTAGTTACCTCATTGCTTCTGTCATTATATTCCCTTATTGATGCATGATACTTCTGCTGGCTTTTATTAAATTCTACTATGTTACGCTCAAGCAGCACAGGTGTATACATACAGCCTATTACAAGCTCTTCCCTGTCCTCGTCCGTAATATCCGCCCTGCTCACTCGTCCGACAAATTCATATTCAAAAGTCTTGCCTGTCTTGTCGCTTTTATCATTATACATAACTGCTATGCACGAATCATCTATCAGATATACATTAGTTACGTCATTACTTACAGTATCAACATCCGTCCACCTAAATAATGTATCCGTGGTTTCTTTTTCCACATCATACACTAATATTCCATTTCCACCTTTCACAAATATTCTGCCGGCAACACTTCCTAATATATCTCCTAATGGGAAGCCGAACTTTCGCTCTATCACATTTCCCTTCTCATCTATTCTGAATATTCCATAATCATCCGCGTAATAAGCACTATACCATGCTGAAGAGTCATAACTGAATACACATCCATTCACTCCGGCTAATTGTGTAACATTGCCATCATGGTCAACTATATTAAGCCCTTGATAGTCCCTGACGTAATAATAGCCATCTGCCGTAACAACAAATTCCTGTGCGAGATTTAATTGCCTTGGATTGTTCCTCTCGGGCATATCCGCACTCAATCTCATAGCCTCAATTGTCTCATCCTCATAATTATATTTCAAAATAAAGGATATATAATTATTGTTAACATCCGCTGCCTCTGCTAGCATATACAGCCTGCCATTATCTCCTTCATACAGCTTATCTATATACATATATGAATAGCTTCCAAGCTCGTCATTTATCAATTTTTCAATCTTTGAAAATTCAATCTCAACTGTCTTTTTGTCGGTAAGAGAATAGACGGATATTCCTCCCTCTTCTCCTTCCTCAATCATGTTTAAATCTCCATCACTGCAAAAAAGCTTATCCCCGATAAAAAAAGTATCTATCAACCTTATATTCTCAGGCAGTTCCAATTTTCCATCGTCCTCAAGTCGCCATGTATATAAGTCGGCATTCTCCCAGTATGTGCTGTCCACCATCTGCCCCTCTGATAACGAACTATCCGTTTCAGTCTGTCCAGCCGCGGTACCAACACTATTCCCGCCTTTTGCACTACAGCCTGCTGCCACAATCGCAAAAAGGCATAGCCATACAGCTATGCAAGCTAAAATTCTGGAAGTTTTCCTGTAACCCTTCATAATCATCTGCCTCCTCGTATAATATTTTTAAATGCGGTCTTACTATATTCGTGAGTCATAACCTTCATCCCACTCATAATTAAGAAATATTTCACCATTAACACCAACATTAAAAGTCACATTAGGCAAGATTGTTACAGATATTGATTTGGTAAACCCAACAGTAGTATTGTCGTGCTGCCCATACCCCAAAGTCATAATTCCATCATCTGCATTCGGCATCGCAAATACATTTACAGGTGTAATAAATGTTACAATACCCACAAGTAACATAGCCATAACTTTTTTGAATGTTTTTACCATCTTGAAATCCTCCTCATTATAATGTATTTTTCAAACTTTCCCCCTAACTAATCTATGAAAATACGCTGCAGCCATTCTTCCCATAATAGCATCACACTTCCCACCCGACGTATGATTTAAACCATACGTCAATGTTATACTATTTTTGCTTGATTGTCCATGACATTGCACCCTGTTTTTTTTGCCTCCAATGTCATGGACATTACTTGCACTGTATAGTATAGTCAAATATATGAAAACATTTTTACATCTCACATAAGCACGAAATGGGTACTGTATTATGAAGAAAAATTTACGTTCAATTATTGCACTTTTACTTATTATCTTTAATATCTCAATAATATTTGATAACAGCTTTATCAATAATTTTAATAACGGTAATGTATCTGTTTATTCGGATGAAGATAATAACACCTACGATAAGAATAAATAAATATCGTACAATTATTTTACATTATGCTTTTCAATCCAACTATTATACAATTTCATTCTTCCTTTTTCCTTGAGCATCCATGCTATCCAATAAGCACACTCACACATCTTTATGTCATCATCGGAAACACTGTTTCCGCATTCCGCATTATTCCACGGAATGCAGTATATAATACTGGATAAGCAATGTATCCTTTCACAATTCAACTCCAATTTTATTCCCGATTCGGAATAATTATTTGAATCTGTAAAACGTGCTGCATTACCTGTATAGCTTGCACAGCGCATAAATATGCCCTCACAATTACTTGCAAATGCTCTTTCATTGCCCAAAGTACTTAGATAAGTATTACACATGCTTTCATATACCCCAAGCTTTGTGTAATTTTTGACCTTATCCATACAATAAAAATATCTATTTATAACCATTGTTTCTATTCGTGTAAAAATTGTCAACTTTTCTATATTCTCAATATTAAAACCTAACATTTTCTCATGCAGTAATGCATATTTTTCATAATTATTTTTCTCTATTCCCATATCTGCGCCAACATTCACATACTCTAAAAACATACGATTTATAGGGATATTTACATCAAGTTTTTTCGATATTTTTTCATTCAACCTTCTGCCTGTAACATAATCATCTATTGCCTGAGCATGTACCATATCATCCCATATTCTATGCGTCTCCCAGTCATCACACACCACAACGTCCTCCGCCAACACCCCTCTAAGCCCCAGCTTATCAAGAAGTGCCTCCACAGTACTGCGTTTAGGCGAAACTCTCCTGTTGATTATTCTGCTGACTGTCTCTGGTGCACATACTCCTTCGGCAAGCACTTCGATGGTCATGCCATATAGCTTTCTCCGCTCGTTGATAAGCTTCTCGACAGGATAGAACTCCCAATCGCTGTTATAATACGGATACCACTCTAACAGCTCTCCTTTTATATGATACTTATTTCTCAGCCACTCATAATGTTCAAGGAAATCATCCCACTGTCTATCCGGCGCTTCTCCAAGAAGCTCCAGCAATGCATGTCTTTTTCCTAACAGCGGACAAATATAGTGAAGCCTTGCCGTGTCACAGAGCGCCTTTATGGCGGCATTACACTCTTCAAGCCATACCCGCCTTTCATATATACCCATGCTGTCCGGTGAATTTATATCCAGCATTTCGCAGACTGTCTTCGGATAGACACACGCCATAGTCCAACGGTCCGAATTTCTTCTGTGGCAATACGCAAGAAGTCTCTCATACAGCTTTTCCGCCTCCATATAATTTCCAAGAACTGCATTCAGACGCGCAATATTGGCAAGCATAAAATACTCATATACCGATATGCAGGTAAATTCAGCCACGCCGTAATCTTCTATGGTATAACCGATTGCCTTTTTGTACAGGCACAGTGCCCCAACTGTATCCCCGTCAAGCTGCGCTATTCTTGCACTCATGTACGCCATGAACTGCTTATTAAGCCTGCTTTTTGCACAGTAACAATTTTTATATTGCTGAGCTGCCTTCTTCGCCAGTATTAGCTTGTCTGCCCTCAGAAGCTCCAATATATTGAATCTGGCATGCATCTCATCGTACTCATCCCGGCACAGATACCTACCGGCGAGGCTTGCGCTTATTCCAAGTCTTTGAAGCAGCAGCCTCACAACATGGATATCCTCGATATCCTCCCCTTTTTCAAAACTATTATATGTATCTAAGTCGCACAGACCCTTGCAGACAGTCTCCGCAGATACTCCCTGCCTGTCACGCTCATATGCTGCCATTTTTCCTATATAACTGTATGTCAAATAAAATCATTCCCCTCTCCGTCACCTGTATATCCGGTGACCGCGCTGTACATATTTATCCTCTGCGTATTTTGGTGTTCTCCTGCGATATTACAGGCAGTAAAATATATTCCCATCTATCAATCCCCCTCCAAAATACCGCAGACAATGTCCTATTTCCTACACGATATTTTAAATACAATAGGCAATTGCGAAACTCAAATTTTACGGTAAACAGTTGTGCAATTTTACTAGTACACTACCGGACCTTTTGAAACCAGTCGGTCCTTAGCGGCTGTATTTTAGCCGCTTATGTACCGCTACTGGTTTCAAGGAGTGAAAACGTGTCCGGAAGGGTACTAGTAAAGTTGAACAACGTATGGCTGATACAAACAGAGTTTCGCAATTATCTATTTTAAATACAATTTAACATTAACTTTTCATATAATCATATCAATATTTTTTACACTTTATTATATACTTTAAATGTGACATCCACAATGACTTATTATCCCATTTACAGGTTCTCTGATAACATGATGTTGGGGTCAGAACAGGTGCTATAAACTTAGCATGTATAACGTATTATATTTATGCATATCACGACTTTTGGAAGAAGCTTAGATGTTCTTAGAACATCTTGCTTCGTACAACGGAGCTGATATGCATAAATATAATACGTTATACACTCGTAAATTAAGTTGGCATGTTTTGACCCCAACATCATAACATTTCAGTATTATTTTCTCTCCCACATAATATTTCAGCCACGGCTTCACCCTATAATCAGGTAAAACCGTGGCTTCCTCTTAATTTCAAGCTCTAAAATATCTGCCCATACTCATCGACATAGTATGATATATCAGCGCTTCCAATTTCATTTTTTCCATTGCTCAGAATAATCTTGAACAATATTGTGCGTCCTGTTGTCTTAATGTGGCGCACCTCCACCGACAAGCCATCCACCGCAGAATCGACCTCCGCGTAGCCGCTTCCCGATGTGAACTCCGAATCGTAGCCCTCATCCCACTGATACTTAAGCTTTATCGTACCGCTCACATCAATATCAGCCTGCCTGCCGTAGCCCACTATTGAGGTTATGCTCTTGTCAAACTGCACCTCACAGCTTGAACGCTGTCCGTACCCGCCAAACATGATGTGTCCATCCTCTGAGGCTGCTGCCGCGGACACACTCACAGGGGCAGTTGCAGTTACAAGACCTGCAAGCAGCACAGCCATAACCCTTTTCAATGTTTTTGCCATTTGAAATTCCTCCTTTTCATTGCATTTTTGTTATGTGCTTCATTCCCAATACATTACTTTAATCGTAATTTTATATTACCATAATATGCTTTCGATTTCCATGACATTTCGCTCATTTTTTCAGGTAGATGATGTCATAAATTTCGGCAGTCATGCATATTATATTTTCCATGATTTTGGAACTATGAATAATATAACATCAACGCGGCATTGCGCTATCAAATTCATCATGTTAAAGCACTGCTGTAGACAATGAATTTTTGTATAATTCTTGATATTTTTTTCTCTAAATGATAGACTGTCAATATATGTAACTGTATAATCTACAGCAGAATAATATTCTTCTAAGATTACATGGTCTGTAGGCACATGTAGCGGCAAAACGAACACCGCTCAGAAATGAGGATTGTTATGGGCAGATTTTTAAATCCCGGAAATAGTGCTTTTTTGGTTGCACTGAATTCAAAAATATACGTTGATAAAACCAATCTTCTTGACATTACCAACGATGTCATAGATACGGATGATGCCTTTATTTGTAACAGCAGACCACGCCGCTTCGGTAAGTCCATAACAGCCAATATGCTGTCGGCATATTACAGCAAAGGTTGTGATTCTGTAGCGATGTTTGAAAAGCTGGACATAGGAAAAAAGCCTTCCTTCAGAAAGCATTTGAATAAATATAACGTGATACATTTTGATGTACAGTGGTGTATGATGGACGCCAAATCTGCGGAGCAGACGGTTTCCTACATCAACAGGCACCTGCTTGATGAGCTCAGAGCTGAATACCCTTCCATCATTCCCGATAATACTGAGACTGCCTATGGCGCGATGTCATGTATAAATGCTGCATGCGGCGATAAATTCATTGTTATTATAGATGAATGGGATGTGCTTATAAGAGAAGCTTCCTCTAATCTTAAAGTTCAGAATGAATATATCAATTTTTTGAGAGGAATGTTTAAGGGAACAGAACCTACGAAATACATCCACCTTGCCTACCTTACAGGTATCCTTCCTATCAAAAAGTTAAAGACCCAGTCCGCACTCAATAATTTTGAGGAATATACCATGCTCGATGCCGGCAGCTTCGCACCATATATCGGCTTCACCGACAATGAGGTTCAGAGCTTGTGCAAATGCTATAATATCGACTATACCTCCGTAAAACGCTGGTATGACGGCTACCTGCTCTCCAATTACCAGGTCTATAATCCCAAGGCGGTAGTAAGTGTTATGAAAAGAAAGGAATTTACAAGCTATTGGTCTGATACCGGAACCTATGAAGCGATAAAGCCACTCATTAACATGGATTTTGACGGTCTTAGAACCGCGATTATTGCCATGATGTCCGGTGACGGTATTGTGATAAACACCAAATCCTTTCAGAATGATATGACCACCTTCAAAAATAAAGATGATGTGATAACCGCACTTATCCATCTTGGCTACCTTGCGTACCATTCCAGAACACGCATGGCATTTATTCCTAATGAAGAAATCAGGAGCGAATTTGCCTCTGTTCTTGAGGAATCAAAATGGAGTGAATTTATTGAATATCAGAAAGCCTCAAAGGAATTGCTTGAAGCAACTCTGGATATGAACGGCGGCATGGTTGCCGAATATATTGAAAAAATACATTCCGAATATGTGTCCACCATTGAATACAACAACGAAAATTCTCTCAGCAGTGTGCTTACAATAGCATACCTAAGCTCCATGGAATATTATTTTAAGCCGATACGTGAGCTTCCTTCGGGACGCGGCTTTGCAGATTTCGTATTTATTCCTAAGCCGATGTACTCTACAACGTACCCGGCACTACTCGTAGAGCTTAAATGGAATCATAATGCCTATACCGCAATTAATCAGATTAAAGAAAAAAAATATCCTTCTGCAATTAAAAGCTATACCGATAATATCCTTTTAGTCGGTATCAGCTATGACAAAAAAACTAAGACCCACTCATGCATAATAGAAAAATAACTTGACCACCTCCATACTTTAAAGTACCTTTAGAGTATGGAGGTGTTTAATTTGATGTATAAGAATTACAATATCGTAACCATCGCAAGGCTGCTTGGAATCTCCTCCGAGACGCTGCGCTATTATGAATCGTCCTCATCCTTGTTGCAAAGAAAATGTACTCAAAGATGAGCGCTTCACCATTTCAAGCACTCTCTCAAACTC